>JBKJPY010000007.1:0-136310 GCA_046594195.1 Acidimicrobiales bacterium
GCAAGATTCCCCACTGCTGCCTCCCGTAGGAGTCTGGGCCGTGTCTCAGTCCCAGTGTGGCTGATCGTCCTCTCAGACCAGCTACCCGTCGATGCCTTGGTGGGCCGTTACCCCACCAACTAGCTGATAGGCCGCGAAGCCCTCCCGAAGCGGAATCCATTTCCTCACCAAACCATGCGGTTCGGTGGGGGTATCCGGTATTAGCTCTCCTTTCGGAGGGTTATCCCGGTCTTCGGGGCAGGTTCTTCACGTGTTACTCACCCGTTCGCCACTAGGTCTTCTCCCGAAGGATGGACCTCGTTCGACTTGCATGTGTTAGGCACGCCGCCAGCGTTCGTCCTGAGCCAGGATCAAACTCTCCATCGAGATCGTCAGAAGGCCCACCAGCAAGCTGATGGACCGTCGTCAAATCGGAGAGCCACCGCGAGGCCTGAACCTCTTGGTGACTGGCATCAGTCCAACTCACTTGCGTGATTTGTTGTCCTTGATGCGTAATTATTTTGTATTTCAAACGCCGCAGCATTGCTCGAGAGCAGCACTGCGGTCGCCCGCATTTGCTTTTTCGTCCTCTATTCCGTTCTCAAGGTGCGCTCACCAGCTCGTGAGCTGGCCGCTTGGCAGTCAGCCTCGTGAGGCTGTTGCTGCCGGTGCTCCGTGCTGCCGCTGCTAGCGGCCGCTCGGGGCGAGCTGTCACCCTAGGCTTTTCGCTCGGAGCTGTCAACCTTGCGGCTGAGCTGCTCCGGTGTGTCCTTGGGGCGACGAGAGAGAACTTAGACAGGTCGTGACCTGCGGACCAAATCGACTTGGTGTGCCATCCGCAACACGCCAGAAACATGGGGTCAGCCGGCTGCTACCAAGCCGTAGGCCTTCTTGCCCTTGCGGATCACCGCGTACTGGCCGTGCAACAGATCGGCCCCCGTCAGCTGGTGTCCATCGACGGCTCTCGCGCCGTTTACGTACACACCGCCTTGCGAGATCGCCCGACGAGCTTCGCCCTTGGACGCGACCAGGAACTCGTCGCGGGCGAGCACCTCTGCGAGGTCGATGCCTCCGTCGACGTCCGACATCGGGAGGGACAAGGTGGGCACCTCCCGGCCCACCGCCGCCAGCTGCACCGCCGTGGCCTGCGTGGGATCCGCGCCGAAGAGCAGCTCGGAGACCTTCACGGCGGTGTCCGCCTCCTCCGCGCCGTGGACCAGCGCCGTGGCCTCGTGGGCCAGGCGGCGCTGCGCCAGGCGGCGTCCGGGCTCGGTGCCGTGGTCCTTGACCAGTTCAGCGATCTCGGAGAGGGGTAGGAGGGTGAACTGCTTGAGGAACTGGTCGACCTGGCGGTCGTCGGTGCCCATCCAGTACTGGAAGAACTGATACGGACTCGTCTTGTCCGGGTCCAGCCAGATGCGGGCACCGGTGGTCTTGCCCAGCTTGGTGCCGTCGGCCGCGGTGAGCAGCGGCCAGGCCAGCGCCCATGCCGGCCGGTGGTTGACGCGGCGGATCAGGTCGATGCCGCTGAACATGTTGCCGAGCTGGTCCGAGCCACCCACCTGCAGCTGGCACCCGTGGTCTGCTTCCAGGTGGAGGAAGTCGTTGGCCTGGATGAGCATGTAGCTGAACTCCGTGTACGAGATGCCCTGCTCCGAGCTCATCCGGTTCTTCACGGACTCCCGGTTGATCATCGTGCCGATGGTGACGTGCTTGCCCACGTCTCGGAGGAAGTCCAGGTACGAAACCCCCTGGGTCCAGTCACGGTTGTTGACCAGCGCTCCCCCATCAGGACCGGAGAGGTCGATCACCTTGGAGATCTGCGCCTCGATGGCCGCCACGTTGGACGCCAGTGTCTCCTCGTCCAGCAGGTTCCGCTCCTCCGAACGTCCGCTCGGATCCCCGATCATCCCGGTGGCCCCGCCCACCAGCGCCAGCGGTCGGTGACCGGCCTCCTGGAAGCGACGGAGGACCAACAGCCCGAGCAGGTTGCCGACGTGCAGGCTGTCGGCGGTCGGGTCGCAGCCGTTGTAGACGGTGATTGGTCCCTCGGCCATCCGGGCTGCGAGGCCCGCTTCATCGGTGCACTCCTGCACCAGGCCCCGGTCCGTGAGGTCCTGCAGGAGGGAGGCGTCGGTCATGGGGCCATCGTCGCATGGCGGCACGCCCGCTCGCGACATGGATCGGCGGTCCCAGGTTGGACCAGCGGCGCGCACAGCGGCGAGGCTGTCCCCATGGTCGACGTCCGGGCTCCCAGGAAGCCGTCTTCGCCGAGCGAGCAGGACGGCCCGTACCGCATGGGGCTCACCTGGGGTCGCGGGCTCGCGATCGGCGCCGTGGTCGTCATGATCATCTTCTGGGTGTGGATCTTCTCCGGAGCTCCGGCCAAGGACAACCCGGACAAGCTCAAGGACAAGGCCTACGTCGCCCGGTTGGAGGACCAGTGCCAGGGACTGCGCGACGACCTCGACGAGCTCCCGAACGCCGCCGACCTCAAGACGGCGGCGCAACGGGCCGACGTGCTCGACGACGCCAACGTGATGGTCGGGAACTTCGTCGACGAGCTGGAGGCCGGGGCGCCGAAGTCGGGCGGTGCTGCCACCACCATGAAGGGCTGGATCGCCGACTGGAAGACGTACCTGGCGAACCGCGAGGACTACGCCGACCGGCTGCGGACCGATCCTGGTGCGCAGCTCCTGCTCGATCGCAGCACGATCGGGGCTGACTCGGTCGACAAGGCGATCCAGATCTTCACCCAGGTCAACGAGATCCCGGCGTGCGAGACGCCCGGCGACGTCGGCTGACCCGACGGCCGGCGCTCAGCGGTCGCGGAGCGACCGCGCCACGTCGAGCCCCCGGTGCACGAGGCGCCGGGTGCTGGCGTCCACGGCGGGGACCAGGTCGTCGAGCTCGTCCTCGCTGATCCAGCGCAGTGCGAGGGATTCCTCGTTGGCGTGCTCGAGCGCGCCGGGCGGCGCCAGGACGAGGTAGCGGGAGTCGAGGTGCAGGTGAGGACCCTCCTTGGGCGGCTCCACGCGGTGCACATCGATGTCGATGGCCGGCACCACGACGGTGAGATCCTCGATGCCCGTCTCCTCCTGCGCCTCGCGCAGGGCCACGGCAGGCAGGTTGGTGTCGCCGTCGGCGTGACCTCCGGGCTGGAACCACCGGCCCAGCTTGCGGTGCAACATGAGCAGGGTCCGCTCCCCTGCGGCGTCGACCACGAGGGCCGAGCCGGTCAGGTGGGCCGTGGTGTTGGTGCGGTGGGCGGCGTCCGCGTTGTCCGCGACGAAGGCGGCGATCTCGTCGCGGTGGGCACCCGACTCCGGCGAGGCGATGGCCGCTTCGGCCAGGTGGCGGGCAGCGACGGCGAGGTCCTCAGATGGGGTGAGCCGGAGGTCGCCCGCGTCGATCCGCTCGAACGTCGTCATGGCCCCTGCCTAGCGGATGCAGGGCGGGATGCGGCGATGAGTCACCAGGGCCTCGACACGTGCGGATCGCCGGCGACGCGGAAGCGCCACGGGTGCTCGATCGCCACCGAGATGCCGATCCGCGGCCCGGTGACCGGAGCGTCCGGCGGCACCATGCCGTCGTCGACGATGGTGACCTTGCGGTCGTTGCCCACGAGGTCGGCCCCGTCGTGGGTGCCGTCGATCCCCATCGCCTGGCACGCCTTGGCCGGCCCGTTGGCGACATCGACGAGGCGGCGGGCCGCGGGTCGGGCGGCTTGCATCTCCTCGATGCCCCGGATCGGGGCTAGGGCCCGGATGAGCACCGCTCCAGCTTCGCCGTCGCTCGACGTGACGGCGTTGGCACACCAGTGCATGCCGTAGGTGAAGTACACGTACAGGAAACCGGGCGGGCCGAACATGACCTCGGTGCGCGGCGTGGGCCCCCGGAAGGCGTGGCTGGCCGGGTCATCGGTCCCCCGGTACGCCTCCACCTCGACGATGCGCCCGGCCCGGTCTCCGTGCACGAGGACCTTGTTCAAGAGATCGGGCGCCACGACCAGCGGGTCCCGCGCGTAGAACGACCGACGCAGGCGGCGGCCGCGGGTCATCGGGGCAGGCCGGCTCCGGTGGTCGCCCACCACAGGCGACCGGGGCCGGACACGCCGTAGGCGCCCGAGTGCGGGGCGACGAAGGCAGCTCGCCCCCCTTCGAGCACGACCGCCCCGGACGGCCCGGACACGGTGACCGCGCCGTGCGTGGCGAGCAGGAGCGATGGCCCGGTCGGGGTGACCTGCACCGTCGCGCCGGCGGGATAGGTGACCGCAAGGGCGAACGCCTCCTCGTCGGCGTCGTAGGTGGAGATGCCGTCGGACCGATCGGTGTTGTTGGGCTTGGGGGTGACTCCGGAGCCGAAGTCCACGACGGACAGGAGCTCGTCGACGTCCACGTGCTTGGGGGTCAGGCCTCCTCGGAGCACGTTGTCGGAGGCGGCCATGATCTCGACGCCGGTGCCTTGAAGGTAGGCGTGGAGGTTCCCTGCCGGCAGGTGGATGGCATCGCCTGGGTCGAGGCGCACCACCTTCAGCAGGAGCGGAGCGATCGCGGTGGGGTCACCCGGGTAGACCTCCGTCAAACGGCGGACCCACACCCGCGGATCGTCGAGGTCGTCGCCCCGGACCCGGGCGACCGCCGACGCCACCGCCTCGGCCACGCTGGTTCGAGATTGCTCATCAAGGCGGAGCAGCCACTCGACCACCGTGCGCACCGAGTCCTCGCGGACCTCGGCGAGCACGGCGACCAGGGGATCGAAGGCCTCGATGGCGAGACCGGCGAGGAGATTGGCGGCCTCGAGCGGCTTGCGGAACCCGCACAACGCCCATGTGATGTCGAGCGCGACCAGTGCTTCGGGCTTCGAGCCGGCGTCGCGGTAGTTGCGCTCGGTGGCGCCCACCGGAATGCCGGCGGCCTCCTCGCGGGCGAATCCGGCCTGCGCCTGCTCCGCCGACGGGTGGGCCTGGAGCGACAGCGGCGCGCCGATGGCCAGCACCTTCAGCAGGAACGGCAGTGCCGTCGCTCCGGCCGCGGCCAGCTCGGGGCCGAGCCAGCGCTCCGGGTCTGCCGCGATCACCTCTGCGAGCGTCCGGCCCTCGGGATCGCCGACCACGACGGAGGGAGCTCCGGGGTGGGTCCCGACCCACAGTTCGGCCTCGGGACCGCCCGAGGGGTGGGATCCGACGACGGCGGAGATCCCGTCGATCTCGCCCCAGGCATAGTCGCGGATCGTGTTCTCGAGCAGCAGCATGACCGGCCGATCCTAGGGATCGGGTTCCTCCGAGGCCGGGGATCAGGCGCCGGGGACGATCCCGAGGGCGTCGCGCATGCGGTCGGGAACCGGGGTGGTGTCCTTGGTGCCGGGGACGACGCTCACGTAGGTGATGAGCGCGGTGAAGACCGGGCTGCCGTTGACCGTGCCGCGGTACGCGATGTCGAACGAGGTGGTGCCCCATCGGGCGATGCCGCAATCGATGTCGACCGCATCCCCGTAGGTCGCCGAGCCCTGCCACTCCAAGGTCGCCTTCACGAGCATCCAGTCGATGTCGTCGCCGACGCCGGTCCAGCCAATGGCCTCCCCCATCCAGGCGGCGCTGGCGATGTCGCAAAAGCCCAGGTAGTGGGCGTTGAACACCACATTCTGGAGGTCGACCTCCTGGTAGCGGACCTTGATCCGCTCCCGGAACGGCCAGGCGCCGTCAGGCACGGGCCACCCGGGCGGCATCGTCGGCGACGCGGGCGCGGAAGCGCTCAAGCTGGGCGGCCACGGGGGCCGGACCGGCGCCGCCGCGGGTGGTGCGGCGCGTCACGGACACGCCGGGCTGGAGGATCGCCGCTCCCGCCTCGCCCAGTCGGGGGTCCGCGGTGACCAGCTCGGCCATCGAGGCTTCACCATCGAGCGCCCGGCGGACGATCTCGCCCACCACGGCATGGGCTTCGCGAAACGGCATTCCGCCCTCGACGAGCAACTCGGCGAGGTCCGTTGCCGCGGCGTAGGGCGAGTCGGCCGCCTCGGCCATCCGCTCGGTGACGAAGGTCGAGGTGGCCAGCAGCCCGCCCATGGCGGCGAGCGCCAAGACGATCTGGTCGACCGCGTCGAACAGCGGCTCCTTGTCCTCCTGGAGATCTCGGTTGTAGGTCATCGGGAGACCCTTGAGGGTCGTCAGCAGGCCGGTCAGGTGCCCGATCAGCCGGCCGCTCTTGCCGCGAGCCAGCTCGGCGATGTCGGGATTCTTCTTTTGCGGCATCATCGAGCTGCCCGTGGAGTAGGCGTCGTCGAGCTTCAAGAATCCGAACTCGTCCGATGCCCACAGGCAGACCTCTTCACCGATGCGTGAGAGGTGGATGCCGAGCAGGGCCAGGTCGAAGAGGGTCTCGGCGACGAAGTCACGGTCGCTGACGGCGTCGAGCGAGTTCTCGAACACGTTCTCGAAGCCGAGGTCCGCTGCCGTGCCCGACGGGTCGAGCGGGAGCGACGACCCGGCCAGGGCTCCGGCGCCGAGCGGTGAGACGTCGGCGCGCTTGCGCGTGTCGAGCAGCCGGTCCACGTCGCGGGCCAGCGCCCAGCCATGGGCGAGCAGGTGGTGGCGGAGCTGCACCGGCTGGGCGCGCTGCAGGTGGGTGTAGCCGGGCAGGTAGGCATCGCCGGCCGCATCGGCGCGCGTGAGGAGCACCTGCTGGAGCCCGAGGACGGCCTCAGCCACCTGGCTGAGGGCACGCTTGGTGTAGAGGCGGAGGTCGGTGGCGACCTGGTCGTTGCGGCTGCGCCCGGTGTGGATCTTCCCGCCGGCCACGCCCGCTATCTCCGTGACGCGGCGCTCGACGGCGGTGTGGATGTCCTCGTCGGCGGGGCCGAACTCGAAGGTCCCCGATGCCAGCTCCGCCTCGACCTGGTCGAGGGCAGCGAAGATCGCCGATGCCTCCTCACCATCGAGAAGGCCGCCCCGAACCAGGCCGCGCACGTGGGCGCGCGAGCCGGCGATGTCATCGGGCGCGAGGCGCTGGTCGTAGGGCAGCGAGACCGTGTACGCGAGCAACTGCTCGGCCGGGCCGTCGGCGAACCGCCCGTGCCACAGGGTCTTGCCGTCGCCCTCGGTGAGGTCGCTCATCTGCTCATCCGTTCGAGGGCCGCTTGGATGCCTGCCGAGCGGACCAGGTCTCGATGCCGAGGCCCCAGAGCCGAACGAACCCGGCGGAGTCCTCGTGGCGGAACGTGTCGCCGGCGTCGTAGGTGGCCAGCTCGTAGTCGTAGAGCGAGTGCTCGGACCGACGGCCCGTGACGGTGCAGGAGTCGGGCGACAGGCGCAGCCGGACCTCGCCGGTCACGAACTCCTGGCTCTTGTCGACGAACGAGTCGAACGCCTCCTTGAGCGGGCTGAACCAGAGGCCGTCGTAGATGAGCTCGGCGTAGCGGGGCTCGATGCGGGCCTTCTCTCGGTCGAGGTCGCGCTCGAGGCAGATGGACTCGAGGTCCTTGTGGGCGAGGATCAGCGCCAGCGCTGCCGGACACTCGTAGGTCTCCCGGCTCTTGATGCCCACCCGCCGGTTCTCGACCATGTCGATGCGGCCCCAGCCGTACGACCCGACGATGGTGTTGAGCTTCTCGATGATCTCGAGCATCCCGAGCATCTCGCCGTCGACGGAGACCGGCATGCCCTGCTCGAAGCCGATGACGATGTCTCGCGGCTCGGACTCGGTCTGCTGGGTGAGCAGCCAGACGCCCCGCGGCGGCACGGCCCACGGGTCTTCCATCTCGCCGCACTCGATCGCCCGGCCCCAGAGGTTGTCGTCGATGGAGTACACCTTCTCCTTCGTCGCCTGGATCGGGATCCCGTGGTCGTAGGCGTAGTGGATGCTGTCCTCGCGGGTCATGCCCCACCCGCGCACCGGGGCGATGACCTCGAGGTCGGGCGCAAGCGCCCGCGTCGACACCTCGAATCGAACCTGGTCGTTGCCCTTGCCGGTGCAGCCGTGGGCAACGGCTTGGGCGCCGTGGTAGCGGGCCGTCTCGACGAGGTGCTTCACGATCACCGGCCGGCTCAGCGCCGACACCAGCGGGTAGCGGCCCTCGTACATGGCGTTGGCCTTGAGGGCGGGCGCCACGAACTCCTCGGCGAACTCCTTGCGGGCGTCGACCACGATTGCATCGAGGGCACCGGCCGCCTTGGCGCGCTCGCGCACCACATCCCAGTCATCGGACGCCTGACCGACGTCGACTGCGAGGCAGATCACCTCGACGCCGAGTTCCTCGATCATCCAGCGCACGGCCACGGAGGTGTCGAGGCCCCCTGAGTAGGCCAGTACTACGCGCTTCGCCACGTTGGTTCCTCTTTCGTTCTTGCGAGTTGGGAGATCTTGGGTCGGTTCAAGTCAGGCCCGCCAGCTCACGGAGCTGGTCGGCCACCTGGGCGCCGGTGAGGCCTTCGGCCACCACGACGAAGAGGGTGTCGTCACCGGCGACCGTGCCGATGACCTCGGGCAGGCCCGAGCGATCGAGTGCGGATCCCACGACGTTGGCGGTGCCAGGCGGGGTGCGCAGCACCACGAGGTTTCCCGACGAGGCCACCTCCACCACCCAGTCGCCGAGGGCGCGGCGGAGGTGGTCCTCCGGTGCTCGCTGGTCCTTGGGCAGCTCCGGGATGGCGTAGACGGTGTCGCCCGCCGCCGCCCGGACCTTGATGGCCCCCAGGTCGTCGAGGTCGCGGCTCACGGTCGCCTGGGTGGCCGTCACGCCCTCGTCGCCGAGGAGGACGACCAGCTGCTCCTGGCTGGCCACCGCGTGCTGCGAGAGCAGCTTGGCCACCAGGTGCTGGCGCTGGTTCTTGGTGAGCCGCACCGGCTCGGCCTTGGTGCTCACCGGCCCGCCTCCGATGCGATGACCAGCCACTCGAGCGCACCGCGGGCGGCGGCGAGGCGGTTCTGCGCCTCGGGCCACACCCGGCTCCGGGGTCCGTCGAGGACCTCGTCGGTGACCTCCTCCCCCCGGTGCGCCGGCAGGCAGTGCAGGAAGATGGCGTCGGGCTCCGCCCGGTCGAGCATCGCCTGGTCGACGCGGTACGGCTCGAAGATGGGCTTGCGGATGACGGCTTCGGCCTCTTGGCCCATCGAGTACCAGGCGTCGGTCACCAACACGTGGGTGCCGGCACCGGCCTCGGCAGGCTCCGCGAAGGCAGAGGTGCTCGGCGCGCCGAGGGCGGCCATTCGGTCCCGGTCCGCTGCGGGCGGGTCGTAGCCGTCGGGGCAGCAGAACCGCACGGCCATGCCCTGCATGGCGCAGGCGAGGCCCAGCGACCGGGCCACGTTGGAGTAGTCGCCCACCCAGGTCATCGTCCGTCCGGCGAGGTCGGGGCCGAACTCGGTGCGGATGGTGAGGAGGTCGGCGATGGCCTGGAGCGGGTGGCTCAGATCCGACAGCAGGTTGACGATCGGGACGCTGACCGCACCCGCCATGCGCTCGAGGACGCGGTGGTCGAACACGCGGGCGGCGATGACCGAGTGGTAGCAGGCCAACGTCCGGGCCACGTCCTCCGCAGACTCCCGGCCGTCGATGTCGACCTGGTCCGGCGTGAGGTAGATGGGGTGGCCGCCGAGCTCGACGACCGCCATCTCGGTCGAGTTCCGGGTCCGGTTCGACGGCTTCTCGAAGATGAGCGCGGCGCCGCGGTCCTCCAGCACCCGGATCGGGTGGGCGGAGGTGCACCGGTCCAAGACCTCGAGCAGCTCCTCGGCCGTGAGGTCGTCGATCTCGAGGAGGTGGCGGGTCACGATGCGGCCTCCACGTCGGCGAACACCTGGGCGAGCAGGGCCACGGCCTCGTCCAGCTCGGCCTCGGTGATCAGCAGGGACGGAGCCAGCCGCAGCGCCGTCGGGGTCACGGCGTTGACCACCAGGCCCCGAGCGAGGGCGGCTGCCGCCACCTCCCGTGCGTCGAGTCCATCGACCAGTTGGGCGGCGAGCAGGAGCCCGAGGCCCCGGACCTCGCAGACGTGCGGATCGGCGAGGAGCAGCTCGGTCAGGTGTGCACCGGCCGCCGTCGCCTTCGCCGGGGCGTCGACCTCCTCCATCACTTCGAGCACGGCGCGGGCCGCGGCCGCCGCGAGCGGCTGGCCGCCGTAGGTCGTGGCGTGGTCGCCCGGCTCGAAGGCTCGGGCCACCCCGATCTTCGCCCAGCACGCACCGATCGGGACCCCGTTGCCGAGGGCCTTGGCCATGGTCACCACGTCGGGGACGACCCCGAAGTGCTGGTGGCCGAACCACTCCCCCGTTCGGCCCAGGCCGGTCTGGACCTCGTCGACCATGAACAGCAGACCACGCTCGTCGCAGAGCTTCCGCACGCCCTGGAAGTACTCGGCGGTCGCAGGGTTGACGCCGCCTTCGCCTTGCACGGGCTCGAGGAGGATCGCGGCGACCGTCGGGTCGAGGGCTGCCTCGAGCGCCGCCAGGTCGTTCCAGGCCACGTGCCGGAACCCTTCGGGCAGGGGCTGGAAGGCCTCCCACTTCTGAGGCTGACCGGTGGCGTGCAGCGTGGCGAGCGTCCGACCGTGGAACGACCCGAGGGCGCTGACCACGACGTGCTTCCCCCGGCCGCCCCACTTCCGCGCCAACTTGAGGGCGCACTCGTTGGCCTCGGCACCGGAGTTGGCGAAGAAGACCTGTCCACCACCACCGAGGAGGCGGTCGAGCGTGACGGCGACCTGCCAGCCCGGCTCGGTGCCAAACAGGTTGGAGACGTGGAGCAGGGTCTGGGCCTGGGCGTGGATGGCCTCGGCGACCGCCGGGTGGCTGTGGCCGAGTCCCGTGACCGCCAAGCCCGACAGCAGGTCCAGGTACTCCCTGCCGTCGCCGTCCCAGAGCCGGATGCCCTGACCGCGGACGAACTGGACCTGCGGAGGCCCGTATGTGGGCATCAGCGGACAGGCCGCCAATCCGTCCGGCGCGTGCATCGCGGCACCGTGCGATGTGTGGGTGGCGGTCATCCGATCGCTCCGTCGGCCCGGGTGATCATGGTGCCGACCCCCGCATCGGTCAGCAGCTCCAGCAGGACGACGTGCGGGATGCGGCCGTCGAGGATGTGGGCGGAGCCCACTCCGTCGGCCACGGCGTCGAGGCAGGCCTCGATCTTGGGGATCATCCCGCCGGCGATGACACCGTCGGCGATGAGCCCCTTCGCCCGAGCGGTCGACAGCCGACTGACCAGGGTGGACGGGTCGCTCACGTCGGTGAGCACGCCCGGGACATCGGTCAGGTAGATGAGCTTCTCCGCCTCCAGGTTGGCGGCGATGGCGATGGCGGCCGAATCGGCGTTGATGTTGTACGACTGGCCGCCGAGGTCCGACCCGATGGTGGAGATGACCGGGATGAAGTCGGCGGCGAGCAGCGTGTCGAGGATCCGCCCGTCCACCTCGACGACGTCGCCCACATACCCGAGGTCGACGTGGCGCTGTTCGGCGGTGATGAGACCGGCGTCCTCGCCAGACAGGCCGACCGCGACCCGGTCGCGCTGGTTGATGGCGGACACGATGTCGGCGTTGACGCTGCCGGTGAGCACCATGCGGGCCACGTCGAGGGTGTCGGCGTCGGTGACCCGCAGGCCGTCCTTGAACTCGGTCTCGATGCCGAGCCTCGCCAGCAGGTCGCCGATCTGTGGCCCCCCACCGTGCACGACCACGGGCTTGAGGCCGATGGCCCGCAGGAGCACGATGTCCGCCGCGAACGAGTGGGCCAGGGCCTCGTCGACCATGGCGTTGCCGCCGAACTTGATGACGACGGTCTTGCCCGAGAACGCCTGGATGTACGGCAGCGCCTCCACCAGGATCGCGGCACGCGTGGCCGCATCGATCTCCGCAAGGGCCTGCGGATCGACGTACCTCTCGTCAGCCATCCCGACAGTCTATGCAGATCCTTGCATGTTCATGCAAGAAAGGGATGTCCGGGTCAGCTGCCGCCGGTGTTCTCGTCGATGTACTCGTGGGTGAGGTCGTTGGTGAGGACCGTGAACGAGCCCTCGCCAAGGCCGAGGTCGCAGGTGATCTCGAGGTGGCGCTGGGCCATGTGCTCGACCACCGCGGCCTCGTCGTGGGCGATGGTCACCCCACCCGCGGCGACCGTCACACCTCCGTAAGCGACCGCGACCTTTTCCTGGTCCATGGCAATGCCGGCGACGCCGAGTTCGCTGGCGAGGCGGCCCCAGTAGGGGTCTTGCCCGAACCAGCTGCACTTGCACAGGGCACTGGCGGCGATCTTGCGAGCGCCGGCTTCCGCATCGGCCGGGGTGGCGGCACCGGTGACGGTGAGCTTGACGACCTTCGTCGCACCCTCGGCGTCGCCGGCCATCTGAGTGGCCAGGTCCGCGCACACCGCGCCGACCGCTGCCGCGAGCTCGTCGCGGTCGACTGGGCCCGCCTGGCCGCTGGCCAGCAGGATCACCGTGTCGTTGGTGGAGCGGCAGGCGTCCGTCATCAAGATGTTGAAGCTCGTCGACACCGCTCCCCGCAGGACCTCGCGCAGCTCGTCGCCCGTGGCCTCGGCATCGGTGGTGAGCACGGCGAGCATCGTCGCCATGTTGGGGCTGAGCATCGCGGCGCCCTTGGCCATGCCGCCGACGACGGCGCCGGTCTCCCCGACCGGCGCCGTCGCGACCTTGCGAGCCGTGTCCGTCGTGCGGATCGCCTCGGCGGCGTCCACGTCGCCGTTGGCCCGACGACCTGCCACCAGTTCGGGCACGCCGGCGAGGATCGTCTCGATCGGCAGGGGAATCCCGATGAGGCCGGTGCTGCACACCAGCACCTCGTGCGGGTCGCACCCCAGCTCGGCCGCCGTGGCCTGGCACATCGCCTGCGCATCGGCCTTGCCAGGCGCACCGGTCGCCGCGTTGGCGTTCCCCGAGTTGAGGATCACGGCCGCCGCCCGTCCCCCGGTGTGCGCGAGGTGCGCGTCGGAGGTCAGCACCGGTGCGGCCGTCATCTTGTTGTCCGTGAACACTGCGGCCGCCGGGACGGGGCGCCCGTCGGCGGTGGCCACCAGCGACAGGTCGAGGTCACCCGAGGGCTTCACCCCGCAGTGCACCCCGGAGGCGACGAACCCCTTGGCAGCCGTGACGCTCATAGGTGTGCTTCCTTCATGGATACATGCCGACGAGGGGGAGGCCGGCGGTCTCATCGAGGCCGAGGGCGACGTTGGCGGCCTGGATGGCGCCGCCGGACGCACCCTTGGTGAGGTTGTCGAGGGCGGCGATGGCGACGACCCAGCCCGTGCGCTCGTCGGCGTAGGCGGTGACGTGCACCTGCTGGGACCCGAGGGTGGCCTTGGTCGACGGCGGGGCGCCCCGCACCACGACGAAGGGCTCGGCGTCGTAGGCCTCGTGGAGGGTGGCCCTCAGCGACTCGGTGGTGACCGGCTGGGTGGGGCGGGCGTAACAGGTGGCCAAGATGCCCCGGTTCATCGGAGCCAGGTGCGGCGTGAAGAGGACCTGCGCCGGCCGGCCCGCCGCGTACGTCAGGTTCTGCTCGATCTCGGGCGTGTGCCGGTGGTCCAACACTCCGTAGGCGGTGAAGTCCTCGTCGACGCTGCAGAACGTGGTGGTGGGCTTGGGCGGCCGGCCGGCTCCCGACACGCCGCTGGCCGCATCGACCACGATCCCCGTCGGCTCGACCAGGCCAGCGGCCAAGAGCGGGGCCAGGGCGAGGGTGGCGGTGGTGACGTAGCAGCCGGGGGTGGCGATGAGCTTGGCGCCGACGAGCTCCGTGCGGAACAGCTCGGGCAGTCCGTAGACGGCATCGGGCAGCAGCTCGGGGACGGTGTGCTCCTCCCCGTACCACTGCGGGTAGAGCGCGGCGTCCTTCAGCCGGAAGTCGGCGGCCAGGTCCACGACGGTCCGCTTCCCGTCGAGCAGGGAGGGGACGATGGCTTGTGAGGTGCCGTGCGGGAGCCCGCAGAACACCAGGTCAAGGCCGTGCTCGTCGGCAAGGTCCGGCCGGTTCTCGGCGAAGACGAGGCCCGGGTAGGCGGCCGACAGGCTCGGGTAGAGGTCGGCAACCGCCGTACCGGCCTGACTGTCGCCCGTGGCGACCACCAACTCCAGGTCGGGGTGCCCGGTCAGCAGGCGCAGCAACTCGGCCCCGGTGTACCCCGATGCTCCGATGATGCCGACCCGAACCGTCATGCGCCGCATCTTATGCGCATCATTGCATGACTATGCAACATTGCCGCCAGTGTCCTCACCTGCGGCGGGAACGGCGAAGCGCCGGCCACGGTACGTGGCGCCGACCAACCACGGCCGGACCTCGCCGATCAGGTCGTCGGCATCGGTGCGGTCGAGCACCACGATGTCCATCGGGCCCGAACGGTCGTCAGGCACCAGAACGAACCCGGCACCCTCCCGACGGATCCGGCCGGTGATCGGGCGCGGCTGGCGGAGGGAGCGCTCGATGCCGACTCGCGTGAGGCCCACGCCGCCCGACTGCTGGTCGGCGACGACCTCGACCGTGAGGGCGTCGCCGTACATCGACTCCTCGATGCGATCAGCGGCAGCGCCGTACTTCGCTCGAGGCAGCAGCAGCTCGGTGGAACCGAGCTCGACCATGACGCCCTTCTTCGCCTGCCCGACGATCATCCCGGTGAGGATCGACCCGACCTTGGGGCCCTTCGGACGGCCGCCTCCCCCACCTCGTCGTTCGGCCATGCCCCTACCCTCGCTGCCAACGGCAGGCGACCGCAACCGGAGCACGCTGCTGGGACTGGAGTGGTCCTTGACACATCGACCGGTCGTGCGTAAAACCTGGACTCGTGTCCAGCAGTGCTGTCCAGTTGCCAACGGCAGCACCCCGACGCCATCTGAGCGACCGCCAGGCGAAGACGGTGCACCGCCTCACGGAGGCTGCGGTCGTCGAGTTGATCGCTGCGGGCTACCCGGCGCTCACCGTGCGCAACGTGGCCAAGCGGGCGGGGGTGGCGCCGGCCACGGCCTACACCTACTTCGCATCGAAGGAGCACCTGGTGGCTGAGGTGTTCTGGCGCCGCTTCGACGGCCAGGAGCCTCGACCGCTCGACCGGCGCCGCTCCCCTGCAAACCGCGCCACCGACGTGCTCTTGGACTTCGCGCTCGTGGTGGCCGACGAGACCGAACTGGCTGCGGCGTGCACCGTGGCGCTGCTGGCCGATGACCCGGACGTGCGTGAGCTGCGGTTGCGCATCGGACTGGAGATGCACCGGCGCCTCGTCGAGGCCATCGGTGACGACGCCGCCCCGGCCGCCGTGCAGACGCTCGAGCTGGCCACCACCGGCGCCCTGCTCCAGGTCGGCACCGGCCACCTCGCCTACGACGCCATTCCCGACCTGCTGGCCGAGGCGGCCGCCCTGGTGCTGGGAGGCGCCGCCCGATGACCGTGACCGGCGAGCCCCTGGTGTACGACCCCTACGCCTACGAGATCCACGAGGATCCGTACCCCACCTACGCCCGGATGCGAGCGGAGGCACCCCTGTATCGCAACGAGGAGCGCGGGTTCTGGGCGCTGTCCCGCCACGCCGACGTGATGGCCGCGTTCCGGGACTCGGAGCGGTTCTCCAACGCGGAGGGCGTCTCCATCGACCCGGCCGCATCGGGGCCCCACGCCCACCGGACGATGTCGTTCCTCGCCATGGACCCGCCCCAGCACGGTCGCATGCGCGGCTTGGTCTCCCGAGGCTTCACACCCCGTCGTGTCGCCGCGATGGAGGACGGGATCCGGTCCCTGACGGTGCACCACCTCGACGACTGCCTGGCCAAGGGCGACTTCGACTTCGTCGCCGACCTCGCCGGCAAGGTCCCCATGGACGTCATCTCGGAGATGCTGGGCGTGCCCGAGGCTGACCGGGCGACGCTCCGGCGGCAGTCGGACCTGCTGATCCACCGTGAGGAGGGCGTCACCGACGTTCCTCCCGCCGGAGTCGAGGCCGCCTTCGCCCTGGTCATCTACTACGCCGAGCTCATCGCTGACCGGCGGACCAACCCGGGCGACGATCTGGTGTCGGCCCTCTGCGCCGCCGAGATCGATGGCGACCGCCTCACCGACGACGAGATCACCAGCTTCTTGTTCCTCATGGTCGTGGCCGGCAACGAGACCACCACCAAGCTGCTCGCCCACGCCTGGTACTGGGGCGACCGCAACCCCGACCAGCGGGCCAAGGCGTTCACCGACGCCGGCCGCATCCCCGACTGGGTCGAGGAGACGCTCCGGTACGACACCTCCAGCCAGATGCTGGCCCGGGTCACCACGACCGACCTCGAGTACTACGGGCAAACCATCCCGAAGGGCGACCGGGTCCTTTTGCTGGCCGGCTCGGCCAACCGCGACGAGCGGGCGTTCGCCGACCCGGACCGCTACGACCTCGACCGGGAACGCGAGTCCGTCGGCATCGCCAGCTTCGGCGTCGGCCGCCACTTCTGCATGGGCGCCTCGCTCGCGCGGCTCGAAGCCCACATCGTGCTCGAGGAACTCATCAAGCGGGTCGAGTCCTACGAGATCGACCCCGCCGGCACCCGCCGGGTCCACTCCGTCAACGTGCGCGGCTTCGAGTCGCTGCCCACCTCCGTGAAGGTCCGCTGATGCCCCGCTTCGAGCCCCACCCCGATCGCCGTCCGGCCCTCATCACCGGCGCATCCTCCGGCATCGGTGCCGCGACGGCGCAGGCCCTGGTCGCGGCGGGCCACCCGGTGATCCTCACCGCCCGGCGCGTCGAGCGCCTCGACGAGCTCGCCGCCAAGCTCGTCGCCGATGGAGCCGAGGCCGTCGCCCTGCCCATCGACCTCGCCGATCCCGCGTCCATCGACGCGTGCGCCAAGGCGGCCGCCGACGTCCTGGGACCGATCGACGTGGTCGTCGCCAACGCCGGACAGATCAGTTCATCGACCGCGCTGTCGACCGATCCCGACGACTTCGCCCGCAACGTGCAGGTCAACCTGCTCGGGACCCAGCGCCTGGCGGCACGCCTCGGGCCGGCGATGGTCGCCCGCGGACACGGGGACCTCGTGTTCGTCACCTCCGACGTGGTGGCCCGGCCCCGGACCCACATGGCTTCGTACGTCGCCGCCAAGGCCGGCCTCGAAGGCCTCGCCCGGGCCATGCAGATGGAGCTCGAGGGCACCGGCGTGCGGGTCGGCATGGTCCGGCCGGGTCCCTCGAGCACCGAGCAGGGCACCGACTGGGACGAGGAGACCGTCCTCCACATCATGCCGTCGTGGGAACGATGGGGACACCTGCGCCACAGCGGCGCCCTCCTGCCGCGGAACGTGGCCGATGCGATCGTCGCCATGGTCTCCACACCCAAGGGCACCCACCTCACGCTCATCGAGGTCCAGCCGGAAGCGCCCGTCCTCCCCGATCGGAGCCACCAGTGACCGACGTCCTCTCCCCCACCCAGCTGCCCGAACCGCCCAAGGTGTCGGGCGGCAACCATCCGGCCGGGCACCTCGAAGAGCTGCGCACCGATCCGATCGGCCTGCTCGAGCGCACGCGCGCCGAGTGCGGCGACGCCGGCGAGTTCCGGCTCGCGGACAAGGACGTGGTGCTGCTGACCGGTGCCGAGGCGAACGAGGTGTTCTTCCGGGCCACGGACGAGGACCTCGACCAAGCGGCGGCCTATCCGTTCATGACCCCGATCTTCGGCGAAGGGGTGGTGTTCGACGCGTCACCTGAGCGCCGGCGCGAGCAGCTCCACAACATGGCTCTGCGCGACAAGCAGATGCGCGGCCACGCCGAGACGATCCAGCGCGAGGTCGACGAGATGGTCGCCCGGTGGGGCGACGCCGGGGAGGTCGACCTACTCGACTGGTTCGCCGAGCTGACGATCTACACATCCTCGTCCTGCCTCATCGGCCGCAAGTTCCGCCTGGACCTCGACCACCGCTTCGCCGAGCTCTACCACGACCTCGAGCGGGGCACCGACGCCCTCGCCTTCGTCGACGCGTACGCCGACATCGAGAGCTTCCACCGCCGCGACGCCGCCCGGGTCGAGATGGTTGCCCTGGTGCAGGAGATCATCGACGGCCGCACCGCCGCCGGTCCGCCGGCGGACCCCGATGCCCGCGACCTCCTCGACGTGCTCATCTCCATCAAGGACGAGCAGGGCGCCCTCCGCTTCAACGCCGACACCATCACCGGCATGTTCATCTCGATGATGTTCGCCGGCCACCACACGACGTCCGGCACCGCGGCGTGGACCCTGATCGAGCTCCTGCGCCACCCCGAGGAGATGGCAGCCGTGGTGGCCGAGCTCGACGAGCTCTATGCCGACGGCGCCGAGGTCAGCTACCAGGCCCTGCGCTCGATGCCGCGACTCGAAGGGGCGATCAAGGAGGCCCTGCGCCTGCACCCGCCGCTGATCTTGTTGCTGCGGGTCGCCAACGTGGACCTCGACGTCGCTGGCGTGCACATCCCGGCCGGGAAGATGGTCGGTGCCAGCCCCTGGGTGTCGAACCGCCTGCCGGAAGCGTTCGGCGACGGCGATGCCTTCCGCCCCGGCCGCTACCTCGACGACCCCGCGGCCGATGCGGCCAACCCGTGGAACTGGATCCCCTTCGGCGCGGGCCGCCACCGCTGCGTCGGCGCCGCCTTCGCCATGATGCAGCTCAAGGCCATCTTCTCGGTACTCCTGAAGGACTGGACGTTCGAGGCCGCCCAGCCGCTCGACAGCTATCGAAACGACCTGACGAAGATGGTCATCCAGCTGGCCCAGCCGTGCCGGGCGACGTTCCGCAGCCGCAACGCCACAGACCCAGCCGCCGGCCAAGCGCTCGACGACGAGGGTGCGTCCGCAGACCGACCTGGCAGCCGGACCGAGGGGTGGCGCGTCGTCGTCGACCGCGACCTCTGCCAGGGCCACGCGGTGTGCGAGAGCGAGGCCCACTCCGTCTTCCAGGTGTCGAAGAAGGGCGAGCTGACGATCCTCGACGAACGCCCTGGCGACGACGGCCGCACGGCCGTCGAAGCGGCCGTCCGCTACTGCCCGACGCACGCCTTGTCGATCGAAGACGCCTGATCTCCGGATCGGCGCAACCAACGACGCACCAACCACGAGGGGAACGAACGATGCCTGCCTACCCACGCGAAGAGCTCGAGGAGATGGTCGAGCGGTGGCTCCAGGCCAACCGCGAGGCCGAAGCCGCCGGCGACTGGGGCCCAATGTCGGACCTGTACACCGAGGACGCCACCTACGGCTGGAACTACGGGGACCGCACGGACTTCATGGCGGTCGGCCGCGAGGAGATCCGCACCATCGCCCTCGGCCTCGAGATGGAGGGGCTCGACGGGTGGGAGTACCCGTACGAGGAGATCGTCATCGACGAGCAGAAGGGCATGGTGATCGGGTTCTGGCGCCAAATCGCCGATGCCACGCGCGACGACGGGTCCCGCTACGAGATCGCTGGCATCGGTGGCAGCTGGTTCATCTACGGCGGCGACTTCCAGTGGCGCTGGCAGCGGGACTGGTTCGACTTCGGCAACGCCGCATCCCTGTTCATGGAGATGATGACGGCGGACAAGCTGTCCGACGGCATGGTCGCCCGCATGACCCGGTCGATGAAGCCCGACCTCCCCGGCTACTACCCCCAGGGCAAGGCGCCCGTGAACCTGTGGGAGGGTCGTTCCTGATGGAGGGGCTCGACCGGAACCTGATCGACGGGAAGCTCGTGTCTGCGGATGGCGGCGGCACGTTCGAGACGATCAACCCGGCCACCGAGGAAGTCCTCGGGGTCGCCGCCGACGGGACGGCCGCCGATCTCGACGCCGCCATCGGCGCAGCTCGCCGGGCGTTCGACGGTGGAGCACCGGAGTGGGCCGACCCGGCCTTCCGCGCTCGCTGCATCCGCCAGCTGCGCGACGCCCTCCAGGCCCGCGGCGAGGAGCTCCGGGAACTGACCATCTCCGAGGTCGGAGCGCCGCGGTTCCTCACCTCGATCGCCCAGCTCGACTCGCCCGTCAATGACCTCGGGTTCGCCGCCGACCTCGCTGAGTCCTACGAGTGGACGAAGGACTTGGGCGAGGCGACCCCCGTCGGGATCAAGAGCCACCGGTACATCCTGCGGGAGCCGGCAGGGGTCGTCGGCGCCATCACACCGTGGAACTTCCCGCACCAGATCAACCTGGCGAAGGTGGGCCCCGCCCTCGCGGCGGGCTGCACCGTCGTGCTGAAGCCCGCGCCCGACACCCCCTGGGCTGCGGCATCGGTCGCCGCCATCGCTGCCACCGAGACCGATCTGCCTGCGGGCGTGCTCAACGTCGTCAACTCCTCCGACCACGCCCTCGGTGCCCTGCTCGGCACCGACCCGCGGGTCGACGTGGTCTCGTTCACCGGATCCACCGCGATCGGGCGCAAGGTCATGGCCGGCGCCGCCGAGTCGCTCAAGCGGGTGTTCCTCGAGCTCGGCGGCAAAAGCGCCTTCGTGATCCTCGACGACGCCGACCTCGGTGCCGCGGCCGCGATGGCTGCGTTCGCCGCCTGCACCCATGCCGGTCAGGGCTGCGCCATCACCACCCGCTTGTTGATTCCCCGTGCCCGCTACGACGAGGTGGTCGAACTGGCGGCGGCGACCATGCGGTCGCTCGCCGCCGGCGACCCCCAGGATCCGGGCACGATCTGCGGACCGGTGATCTCGGCCCGCCAACGGGACCGGATCGAGGGCTACCTCCGACTGGCCGTCGACGAGGGCGGATCCTTCACCACGGGCGGCGGGCGTCCGTCCGATCAGGAGCGAGGGTTCTTCATCGAGCCAACGCTGATCACCGGCCTCGACAACTCGGCGCGCGTGGCCCAGGAGGAGATCTTCGGCCCCGTCCTCGTCGCCATCCCCCACGACGGCGACGACGACGCGATCCGTCTCGCCAACGACTCGGCCTATGGCCTCTCCGGGTCCGTCTGGTCCGGCGACGTCGACCGGGCCTGGAACGTCGCGCGACGGATCCGTACCGGCACCCTCAGCATCAACGGTGGGGTCTGGTACTCCGCCGACGTCCCGTTCGGCGGCTACAAGGCCTCCGGCATCGGACGCGAGATGGGCGTCGCCGGCTTCGAGGAGTACCTCGAGACCAAGTCCATCGCCCAAGGCATCTAGCCCTCCTCCCCCGCTCCCGCCCGATCACCGATCACCGATCACCGATCACCGATCACCGATCACCGAACGAAGGAATACGACATGAGCAGGTTCGACGGGAAGGTGGCGATCGTCACCGGAGCAGCAGGCGGCATCGGGGAGGCGTACGCCCGGCGACTGGCGGCCGAGGGGGCCGATGTCGTCGTCGCCGACCTCGCCGAGGAGCAAGGCGAGAAGGTGGCAGCGGACATCACCGCGGCCGAGGGTGGCGATGCGCACTTCGTCCGGGTCGACATCAGCGACCAGGCCTCGACCCTGGCGCTGGCCGAGGCCACGGCCGAGCGCTTCGGCGGCATCGACCTCCTCGTCAACAACGCCGCGATCTACGGCGACATGGAGTTCGACCTGCTCCTCACCGTGGACTGGGACTACTTCCAGAAGGTGATGGCGGTGAACATGCACGGTGCGCTCCTGTGCACCCGAGCCGTCTACAAGCACATGAGCCACCGGGGCGGAGGCGCCATCGTCAACCAGTCCTCCACCGCAGCCTGGCTGTACTCCGGCTTCTACGGCCTCGCCAAGGTCGGCATCAACGGCCTCACCCAGCAGCTGGCCCACGAGCTCGGCGGCCGCAACATCCGCGTCAACGCCATCGCCCCCGGCCCGACCGACACCGCAGCCACCGAGAAGCAGGCGGGCGCCTACGTCGACGAGCTGGTGAAGAACCTGGCCCTCAAGCGCAAGGGGACCGTCGAGGACATGGCCGGCACCTGCCTCTTCCTCCTCTCCGACGACGCCGCCTGGGTCACCGGCCAGATCCTCGCCGTCGACGGCGGACAGATCTTCCGATGAACGTCTCGTCACTCGTTCGCTGCGCTCACTCCGTTCCTCGAGCTTCGATCGACGGGCTGACGCCCGACCGCCTTCGCAGAGACGACCGGCAAGCCGGATCGTCCCTGGCTTGGGGGGCTCCGCAAGCTCTGCCCCCCAAACCCCCCGGGCTCACCTCTCTCGACACCCATCTCCTCGCGCGCGCTGCCTCACCTTCTGCGGGCGCTTCGTGAACGGCGTGGGGTTCATCGGGTTGGGGCAGATCGGGGCACCCATGGCCACGCGGCTGCTGGCGTGGCCGGGAGGGCTCACGGTGTTCGACGTGCATGCACCCGCCACCGAGCCGTTCGCGGCCGAGGGCGCCCACGTGGCCGCCTCCCCCGCCGAGGTGGCGTCCCGGTCGGCGGTCATCTCGATCATGGTGCGCGACGACGCCCAGGTGACCGAGGTGCTCACCGGCCCCGACGGCATCTTGTCGGGTGCCGCTCCCGGCACCGTCGTCGCCGTGCACTCCACCGTCGAAGCCGATACCCCTGGCCGACTGGCGGACCTCGCCGCTGCGCACGGGGTCGACCTGGTGGATGCGCCGGTCAGCGGCGGCTTCATGGGCGCGCACGCCGGGACGCTCGCCCTCATGGTCGGCGGGTCCGCGGAGGCCTTCGACCGGGTCGCAGAGCCGTTCGCCCTGCTCGGCACCCTCGTAGCCCACCTTGGGCCGATCGGGGCCGGCACCCGCGCCAAGCTGGCACGCAACCTCATCACCTTCGCCTCGATGGCGGCGGTCGGCGAAGCGTCTCGACTCGCGGAAGCCGCCGGCGTCGACCTGGCCAAGCTGGGAGATGTCGTCCGCCACTCCGACAAGGTCACGGGTGGAGCCGGCTCCACGATGCTGCGCCGCATCACCGCACCGCTCGATCCGTCCGACGGGCTCCACCCGATCTTCACCCACACCCGGGGCCTGGGCGAGAAGGACCTCCAGCTCGCCCTTGCACTCGGGCACGACCTCGGCGTCGACCTGCCCTTCGCCCACCTCGCCCTCGAGCGCCTCGGCGACGCCCTCGGCGTCCCCCATCCCGATCCCACCCACCCGACCTGATCCCGGAGGACCCGACCATGAGCGACGCAGACAGCGAGCAGCGAGCGCGCGGCAAGGCGCAGATGAAGCAGGTGTACGGGTGGGACATCGACCACGTCGAGGGCTCCTTCGTCGAGTACACGGTCGACCACCTCTTCGCCGAGGTGTGGAACGAGGGGTCGCTCACCGTCAAGGAACGACGCCTGATGCTCATCGGCATGGCGGCGGGCACCGGCCTCGAAGACGTAGCCGCCCTCCAGCTCGACGCCGCGGTGCGCCTCGGCGAACTCGACGCCGACGACCTCCGCACGATCGTCGTGTTCCTCGCCCATTACGCCGGGTGGCCACGAGCCGCCAAGCTCAACACCGAGGTCGAGAAGATCATCGCCCGCATCCCCGCCGCCGCGAGCGACGACCCCGACCTCCCGTGACCGAGCCGACCCTGCTGCTGGCCGGAATCGACGTGGCCCGCCCCTGGTCCCGTCGCACCCACGACGTGCTCGCCGACCTGGTACGAGAGCTCCTTTTGGCCGGCCACCTCATCGACCGGTCGGGCATGCCTCACCTCATTTCACGGTTCGGTCGGGACGGGATGGCCCAGATCGCGATCGACGAATGGATGGCCGCCAGCCCGATCTACACGAAGCGGATGCAGCGCCTGCTTGGCTTCGAGGGCGACACCGTCGAGGTCATCTTCAAAGGAATGCAGCTCGATGTCGGCGCCCCGCCGGAGTTCATGGACTTCCGCTACACGGTCCACGACGACCACCACGGCGAGTTCCACCTCGACCACTGCGGCGCCCTCATGGACGTCGAGCCCATGGGTGACGACTACGTGCAGGCGATGTGCCACGACATCGAGGATCCGACGTTCGACGCGACGGCCACCGCCACCAACCCCCGCGCCCAGGTCCGCCCGATCCACCGACCGCCGCGGGTGCCGGTCGACCGCGCACCGCACTGTGCCTGGACCGTCGACATCGTCACCGACGCCGATCCGCTCCCCTATCCGCCGCAAGCCGAGCAGCTGGGTCGGTCGCGCGCGGCGGCACTCGCCCTCGCCGCGCCGGACCCCGGGCTGGCTACCGACGATGGCTGGGTCGACTACGCCGGGCCGTTGGACCCGAACCTGGTGATGGAGCGCTTCTCGTCGGCCGCGCTGGGCACCATCGCCGACGAGGTGTGCCTTCAGGGCCACCTGCTCTCGCGCGCGTACCTGGTCCAAGTCGCCGAACGCTCGAGCGGCGCCGACGCCGCCGAGATGGGAGCCAAGCAGCTCACCGGCATCGCCGGCGTCACGGCCAAGCGGCTGGGCGCGCTGCTCGGCGTCGCACCCGACCTGGCCGGGGTCGCTGCCGTCCTCGCCGTGCACCCGATGTTCCTGCCCCGCACCTACGTCGACCTCCGGTTGGTCCCGTCCGCCGACGCCGGTGAGCTCCTCGTCTCGATCGGCTCATGTCCGGCGACCACCGAGGACGACGGCCTCACCTGGCCGGCGATCCTGATCGACGAGGACGACGCCGGACTTGCCGCCGCCGCCCAGTGCGTGGCCCCGCTGGCCCGGACCGAGCGGATCGCCGCGACGGACGGAGCCCGAGCCACGTGGCGCATCTGGATCGATGCCGACGGCGAGCCCACCCGCCAGCCCGATGAAGTGACGCTCACGGAGTTCTCCACCGGCGTGGACTTCCACTTCGCCCGCCGTACCTGACCGGAACGCTCCGGGCGTGCGGGCGGGTCTGGGCCAGGACGGACATCCGTGAGAGGCTTCTGCCCCGAACGCCTTCCACCGCCCTCGAACCGGAGCCCGACCCCATGCCCCTGGAACCACGCGTCGCCAAGATCGTGGCGTTGATGAACACCCTCGATCGGCGGTCCGGTGACGCGACCATGGCGCAGCGCCGCGAGGCCTCTGCGGCCATCGCGCGCCGCGGGGCGTTCCTCGTCATGGCCAAGGGCCCGGAGCCCGCCCAGCAACGCGATCTCGTCATCCCGGTCGACGGCGGCCGGATCACCGTCCGCCTCTACCTCCCCCACGGCGGGCGGCCGGCGCCGCTCCACGTGTTCCTGCACGGCGGCGGCTGGTGCCTGGGCACCCTCGACGAGCGCGACCCGCGCTGCCGGATGATCTCGTCGGGAGCCAACTGCGCCGTCGCCTCGGTCGACTACCGCCTCGCACCCGAGAACGCCTACCCAACCGCTCCCGAAGACTGCTACGCCACCTTGCTCTGGCTGGTCGAGCACGCAGACGAGCTCGGCTTCGATGGCACCCGCATCGGCATCAGCGGCGAGTCCGCCGGTGCCAACCTGGCGGCGGTCGTGTGCCTGATGGCCCGGGACCGTTCCGGCCCGCAGATCCGCCACCAGTGGCTCGACGTCCCAGCCGTCGACCTCACCATGTCCCAGCCATCGGTCCACTCGGTTCCGGACGGCCACCTGCTGAACCTCGACACGATCCTCGAGTTCCGCGAGAGCTACCTCGGCGACCTCGACCGCATGACCGAGCCCTACGCCTCGCCCCTCTTCGACGCCGATCTGAGCGGCCTGCCGCCGGCATGGATCATGAGCTGCGAGTTCGACAAGCTACGCGACGACGGCGTCGCCTACGCCGCTGCCCTGAAAGAGGCCGGTGTCGCCGTGGAATCTCAGGTGCTCGCCGGCCACGTCCATCCCTCGTTCGCCTTCACCCGTCTCATCCCGTCGGCCAAGGCCTACGAGCGCCAGGCCATCGCCGCGCTCGCCCACGCCCTCCACACCTGACCCAACCGCCGAATCAGGTCACGCGTGCACCGCTACGGGGCACCGGCGACCCGAAACCGGGTGGGTTCAGGCGTCAGGCTCGAGCACCACGGGATCACCCGTGGCAATGCGGCCCGGGCGCAGGACGGTCGCGTAGGCGCGGCTCACGAAGCCGTGGCGGTGGTGCATGAGGCCGAAGTGGCCGTCGGTGAACCACGCGGCGTTCTTGCGGCAGGGCACGGCGTAGGCCGAGACCTCGAGCAGCGCGTCACCCACCTGGAGGTGCACGCCCGGCACGATCCGCTCCCAGTCGATACCGGTGGTGGTGATGTTCTCGCCGGCGAGGCCGGGTGCGAGGGGGTGTCCGCCGGCCCGGAATGCGTCGATCACCTCCGTGGACCAGAGGCACACGGCCTGCCACGGCCGACCGTGGTTGGCACGGTCGTTCTGCACGTCGTCCTCGATCCCGGCGAAGCCGACGGCGATGGTGGGTCGAGCGTGCTTGGGGACGCCACCGTGCGAGGTGAACAAGCTGGCGACGGTGCCCGACTGCGGTGCACCAAACGCACCAGCCCGCCGCAGGGCGTGCATTCCGGCGCGCCACTCGGCCCACACCAGCGGCAGCGCCTCGGTCTCGGTCACCGTGCCCGCCAGCACCTCGTCGAGGATCGACTCGGCCGCATGGCGGTGCGGCTCGACGAACCGGACCATCGCCGCGGGTTGGTGCAGCTCCAACTGGTCGAACAAGGCCCAGCCTGCCGCCACCGTCGAGGAGACGTCGCCGTCGGTGAACCGGTACTGGTCGACGTCCATCTGGGCCAGGTTACGGCGTGGCCCCCGGGGGTCCGAGGGATCAGCCGCGCAGGGTCGCACGGTGGGCCGATTCGACGGCCGCAATGAGGGTGGTGCGGACCTCGGCAACCTCGGCGTCGGTGAGCGTGCGCTCGACCGACTGGAGGCGGATGGCGAAGGCCAGGCTGCGGCTGTTGTGCTCGATACCCGTGCCCCGGTACACGTCGAAGAGGCGCACCGACCACACGAGCGGATCGGCGGCGAGGGTGCGCTCGACGTCGATCGCCGAGACGTCGCCGGGGACCACGAAGGCCAGGTCGATGTCGCTAGACGGGAAGCGGCTGATCTGGCGGTAGGCGTCGCTGCGACGGGGTGCGCCGTACAGCGCTCCGAGATCGACCTCGAGGTAGGCGACGCGTTCGCCGATGTCGTGGCGGGCGAGGACCGCCGGATCGATCTCGCCGACGATGCCGAACAGCTGGCCATCGACGAGGACCTCGGCGCCCCGGGTCGGGTGCAGGCCGGGCAGGTCGGCGTTGCGGACCGACGGCTGGTCCAGGCGGAGCTGCTCGGCCAGGATCTGCCAGACCTCGACGGCAGCCGGCGCTTCCCGTCCGGCTAGGACCACGGCGAGGTGCTCGCGCTCGTCGGGCAGGGTCTGGCCCTCGGGTGGCGGCAGGAAGACGTGGCCGATCTCCCACACCCCGATGCCGAGCTGGCGTCGGGCGTGGTTGTGGGCGACGGCGCCGACGAGGCCGGGCAGCAGCGCGGTGCGCAGGACCGACTCTTCGGCGACGAGCGGGTTGAGCAGCTCGATGCCCGTCGGATCCAGACCGGCGGCGGCCAGCTGGCCCGGAGCGAGGAACGGCAGCGGGAGCGTCTCGGCCAGGCCCAGGCCGCACAGGAGGCGGCGCACGGCGCGGCGCTCCTGCTGGCGGGGCGTCAGCCGGCCAGAACGCGGCTCGGTCAGCTCCTGGTTCGCGATGTTGCGGTAGCCGTGGTGGCGCCCGACCTCCTCGATCACGTCGATCTCGGTGGCCGAGTCGTACCGCCAAGTGGGGATGGTGATGTCGTGGTCGCTGCCGACCGGGACCGCCGTGAACCCGATCGGCTCGAGCAGCTCGGCGATCCGCTCCGACGACAGGTCGGTGCCCAAGATGGCGTTGACCCGTTCGGTGCGGACCCGGACGACCGGGCGCTCCGGCAAGGTGCCGAGCACGTCGATCTGGGCCGGCACCGTCGTCGCACCGCAGATGTCCGCGGCGAGCTCGCAGAAACGGTCAGCAGCGAGGGCGATGACCGCCGGATCGCAGCCCTTCTCGAACCGGGCCGAGGCCTCCGAGCGCAATCCGAGGCGGCGAGAGCTGCGGCTGATGGCGGTGGGATCGAACCAGGCCATCTCCAACAGGACATCGGTGGTGGTGTCGCTGATCTCGCAATCGGCGCCGCCCATGATCCCGGCGATGCCCACGCCCCGGTCGTCGCCGTCGACGATGAGGAGGTCATTGGTGCTGAGGGTGCGCTCGACGCCGTCGAGCGTGGTGAGGGTCTCCCCTGCCGTGGCGCGCCGCACCCCGAGGGTGGCGCCGACGACCTTGGCCAGGTCGTACGGGTGGTTGGGCTGGCCCAGCTCGAGCATCACGTAGTTCGAGATGTCGACCATGGCCGAGATCGAGCGCATGCCCAGGTGAGCCAGGCGCTGCTGCATCCACGCCGGCGATGGCACGTTGGGGTCCACGCCTCGGAGCACTCGGGCGACGAAGCGCCCGCAACACGTCGGGTCGGATACGTCGACGGCGAAAGACGCGTCGCTGCTGTTCGCCGCGGTGCGGCCACCCTCTCCTTGCGACTGCCACGTGACGGGCTGACCGGGCGGAGCAGCTGCCGGCGGCGTCGGCAGGGTGAAGCCCACGCCCACCTTGGCGGCGACGTCCCGGGCGAGCCCGGCCACCGACATGGCGTCGGGGCGGTTCGGGTTGATCTCCAGCTCCCAGAGCACGTCGGGCTCGATGCCCAGCGCATCGGTGATGGGCGTCCCCACGGTGAGGTCCGACGGCAGGATCATGATCCCGCTGTGGTCATCGCCCAAGCCGAGCTCCTTGCCGGAGCAGAGCATGCCGTTGGACCACTCGCCGCGCAGCTTGCGCCGCTCGATCTTCATGCCGCCGGGCATCACGGTCCCCAGGGTGGCGAGCGGGACCAGGTCTCCGACGGCCATGTTGAAGGCGCCGCAGCAGATCTGGAGGGCCTCGCCGTCCCCGCGGTCGACCTCGACCAGTTGGATCTTGTCGGCGTTCGGGTGGGGGCTGAGCATGAGGACGCGGACGACCTCGATGCCGTCGAGGCCCTCTCCGAGGCGCGTCTCCTCCTCGACCGGCGTGCCGAGGTCGTCGAATGCCGCGGCGATGGCTTCCGGCGGCACCGGCGCGTCGAGGAAGTCGTGGAGCCAGGACGACAGGACCTTCATCAGAACTGCTCCAGGAATCGGATGTCGGTGCTGGCCAGCTCGCGCAGGTCGGTGACGCCCTGACGGGTGGAGGCGAGTCGGTCCAGGCCGAAGCCGAACGCGAACCCGGAGTACTCCTCGGGATCGATGCCGCAGTTCGCCAGCACGTTGGGGTGCACCATCCCGCAGCCCCCGAGCTCCAGCCAGGTGCCATCGGGTCGCTGGAGGTCGAACTCCGCCGAGGGCTCCGTGAACGGGAAGTAGGCCGGGCGCAGGCGCATGTTCCAACCGGGTCCGAAGTAGGCCTTGGTGAACATGTCGATGGTGCCCGCCATGTGGGCGAAGGTGATACCTCGGTCGACCACCAGGCACTCCAGCTGGTGGAACACCGCCAGGTGGGTCGCGTCGGTCGCCTCGTTGCGGTACACCCGACCCGGCATGACGGAGTAGATCGGGGGCGCCTGACCCTCCATCACCCGGATCTGCACCGGCGACGTGTGGGTGCGCATCACCACCTCGCGGTCACCGCCCAGCCCCACGAAGAACGTGTCCTGCATGTCTCGTGCGGGGTGGTACTGCCCGAAGTTCAAGGCGGTGAAGTTGTGCCAGTCGTCTTCGACCTCGGGGCCCTCTGCGACCGTGAACCCGAGGCCGACGAAGACGTCCTCGAGCTCCTCGATCGTCTGGGTGATGAGGTGGAGGTGGCCGGCGTCGCGGTCGGCGCGGACCTCGGTGAGGTCCAGCCGCTCGGCCTGGGCCAGCTCCGCTTGGGCAATGGTGTCGAGCTCGGTCCGGCGCACGGCGACCAGGGAACGGATCTCCTCGGAAACCTCGTTCATCACCAGGCCGGCCTCGCGACGGGCATCAGGATCGAGCGTGCCCAGTCCCTTCTTCAGATCCAGCAGCGCCGAGCTCTTGCCGGTGAGCGAGCGCTCCGCCTCGGCCAGCGCCTCGAGGCTGCTGGCCTGGGCGATCTGGGTCTCGGCCTCGGCCTGGATGCGGCGGATCTCGTCGATCATGGTGGCGGAACCTTGCCCGTTGCAGGGGCCTCCCGTCCACTTGGTTGCCCGGGTCCGGGAGCCGTCTCCCTACCCATCCACGGGAGGCGTCGCTCGCCTCGCCTGGCGCAGCAGCTCGAAGCAGATGATGGTCCCGGCCATGGCCACGTTCAGCGATTCGGTCGGGCCGGCCATGGGGATGCTCACGAGCAGGTCGGCACCGTCCACCTCAGCGCGTCCAGCGCCGTGGGCCTCGCTCCCGAGCACCACGGCGATCGGCGCACGGAGGTCGGCCGTGTCGTAGGGGACGCCGCCCTCCACCACCGTGGTGGCGATGCGGTAGCCGTCGCGGCGCAGTCGATCGATCGCCTCGGCCGGATCCGCAGCAGTCACGACATCGACGCCGAACAGCGCCCCCGCCGATGACCGCACCACCTTGGGGTTCGTGGGATCGACCCCGCCTGCGATGATCACCGCCCCGGCACCCGCTGCCGCGGCGGCACGGAGGAGGGTTCCGACGTTCCCGGGGATCTGCAGGTCGGCCAGCACCAGGACGAACGGTGCCTCGGCAGGCACCGGCCATTCCGTCTCACGGGCGGAGACGACCGCCAGGACGCCCTGGGAGGTCGCCACATCGCCGATGCGGTCGAGGACGCCCTTGGGCAGGGACCACACGTCGGTCTCCGCTGGGAGTCGATCGAGCAGCGCCGCCACCGCCGGTCGGCCGATGGCGGACTCGTCGACGTACAGGTCCATCACGTCGAGCCCGGCATCGAGTGCTCCGAGGACCAAGACCGGGCCCTCGACGACCAGCGCCCGCTGCTCCGCTCGCTCGTCTCGGCGCTTGACCAATCGGGTCAGGCGGGCGATGCGAGGGTTGCGGGCCGACAGCGGGCGCATGGTCAGTTGGTGCTGCTGGCCGGGTGCGTGAGCACCCGGAGCAGGTTCAGGAAGCGGCGACCTTGGCGTCGCTGGCCTCGACGGCCACCTTCACCAGGGCGGCGAAGGCCGCCGGGTCGGTCACGGCGAGATCGGCGAGGACCTTGCGGTCCACCTCGACCTCGGCGAGCTTCAGGCCGTTGATGAACCGGCTGTAGCTGATGCCGTTGATGCGGCACGCAGCGTTGATGCGGGCGATCCACAGCTTGCGGAACTCGCCCTTGCGGGCCCGGCGGTCACGGAACGCGTACTGCAGGGAGTGCATGACCTGCTCGTTGGCGGCCCGGTACGACCGGCTCTTGTTGCCGTAGTACCCCTTGGCCCGCTCGAGCGTTGCCCGACGGTGCTTCTTGGAGTGAACGGCGCGCTTGACTCTTGCCATCTTCGGATCCTCGTTTCAGTTCTTGGGTGCTACTTGCCGAGCATCCGGTTGATGCGAGCGGCGTCGCCGGGAGCGACCACGACCTCGTCCTTGAGCCGACGCTTCACGGTCGACGGCTTCTTCTCGAGGATGTGGTTGCGGAACGCACGACGACGGCGGAGCTTGCCGCTGCCGGTGGTCTTGAAGCGCTTGGCCGCGCCGCGGTGGGTCTTCATCTTCGGCATCTGTGGGATTCCTCCTGCGCCACCGGGGTGGCTGCGATCTGGGGCTCAGGCTTCGGTCTCTGCTTCGACCGGTTCGGGTGCCGGAGCATCGGTGGTCTCGATGGGAGCTTCGGGCGCCTCAGCGGGTGCTGCGACCTCGGCGGGTGCGGCAGCCTCGGCGGGTGCCGGGTCTGCTGCGGGTGCCGGGGCGGTGCCGTCGGCGGCTGACGCGGCCTCCGCCGCCTCAGCTGCGTCGGTCTGCGCCTTCTTCTTGGCCTCGGCCTGGGCCTTCTTGTCCGGAGCCAGGACCATGATCATGTTCCTGGGGCCGTCGAGCTTGGGGTACACCTCGACCTTGCCGGTGTGTTCCACCGCGTCGGCCACCTGGTCGAGGATCTTGCGACCGAGCTCCGGGTGGGCGACCTCTCGCCCTCGGAACATGATCGTGATCTTCACCTTGTGGCCCTCGTCGAGGAACTGCTCCACCTTGCGGGTCTTGGTTCCGAAGTCGCCGCCACCGATCTTGGGGCGGTACTTCATCTCCTTGATCACCACGTTGGTGCTCTTGCGCCGGGACTCCTTGGCCTTCTGGGCCGCCTCGTACTTGAACTTGCCGTAGTCCATGACTCGGCAGACGGGCGGGTTGGCCTTGTCGGCGACTTCGACGAGATCGAGGTCGAGCGCCCTGGCGTAGTTGAGTGCCTCGGGCAGCGGCTTGATCCCGATCTGTTCCCCTTCGGGTCCGACGAGTCGGACCTCTCGGGCTCGGATGCGATCGTTGATCCGCGGCTCGTTGGTGCTGGGTGGCGGTGCTATGGCCGGTGGCTCTTCATCAAGTGCGTAGGTCCTCCCTGACGCAGGTTGCGCTTCATGGATGTGGCGCACCCGCGACCGGCTCCGAAAAGCACGAAAGCGGATGTCGGAAAAGCCGACATCCGCGAGCGCCGGAGCGCTTCTGGCATCGACCCGGACGCACGGTGCTCCGAGGAGCGAGTGGCCGGGTGGGGGCGAGGCCCCGCTTTCCCTGGTTCTTGCGTGTCCTAGGGTACCAGCCATCCCGCCCTCCCCGGCAAGTCCGGGGGAGGGAACGCCGCCCGAGCGCGGCCCCGAACGAACGAGGAACCCCAGATGAGCTTGTGGACCCCAGGTGGCGAGCACCACGTGCCGAAGGACGACGGCGGGCCCACCGCCCCGACCGGCGCCCCCGGTGCGGCGGGCGCACCGGGCCAACCGCCCCTCAGCGCCGATCAGGAGGCCGAGGCGGCCGAGATCGCCGCCGAGATGGCCGAGGTGCGCGCCCAGCTCGGCCAGGTCCCCGCCGCCCAGGTCGTGGCCAACCACGCCATGGGCTGCTGGGAGCTCGCCGCCATCCACCTGTCGGCCCAGCCTCCCCAGTTCGAGGAGGCCCAGATCGCCATCGATGCGTTCGGTGCCCTCACCGAGGTGCTCAAGGGCCGCTTGGGTGAGGACGAAGCCACGCTTGCCGATGCCCTGGCCCAGCTGCGCCTGGCGTTCGTGCAGATGAAGGCCAGCTTCGGCACCGAGGACGGCGCCCCCAGCTCTGCCGAAACCCCCTCCGAGGGCTGAGTTCAGACGCGCCGGCGCACGGACACGGCCTCCAGGCCGGTCGGTCCCGGCACGACCTCGAACATCACCCAGGTCCCCACCGCAATGGTGCGAGAGCCATCGGCGATCCGCGTGCAGTGGAAGAACCACGACTCGTCGACGTCGTCGGCGGTCACGGTGCCGGTGCCGACGTGGTCGTCGAACGTGGTGACCCGCCCAGTCCGAGTGCCGAAGGCCGCCGCGAGCCCACCGCCGCCATCCATCAGTGGATGATCTTGGCCAGGGGGAGCTCGATGATGTCGGACGCACCGGCATCCTTCAGCGCGGGGATCAACACGTTGATCCCCCGCCGCTCGACCACGGTCTCCACCGCGTAGCCGCCGTCGCCGTGCAACTTGGACACGGTGGGCGACTTCATGGACGGGAGCAGCTCGATCACGGCGTCGAGATCGGCATCACCGACGTTGAGCTTGACCAAGACCTTCCCGCGGGCCTCGAGCACGCCTTGGAGCAGGGTGCGGATCTGGCCCATGGCGTGGGACTTCTCGGGATCCTCGTAGGCGGTCGGATTGGCCACCAGCTCGGTGTAGCTCTGCAGGATCTGGTCGATGACCTTGAGCCCGGCGGCACGCAGGGCCCGCCCCGTCTCGGTGATCTCGACGATGCAGTCCACGATGTCGGGGATCTTCGCCTCGGTGGCGCCGTAGCTCAGCCGGATGTCGGCGTCGATGCCCTTCGTCTCGAAGAACTTCCGGGTCACGACGGGGTACTCGGTGGACACCCGGACGCCATCGGGCAGGTCCTCGACCCGTTCGATGGGCGAATCGCCGGCGACGGCCACGACCATGCGGATGGGACGAGACGTGGCCTTCGAGTACTGGAGCTCCCCCAGGGAGATGACGTCGCTGGCAGTCTCCTCGATCCAGTCGCGGCCGGTGATGCCCAGGTCGAACATGCCCTCCGACACGTACATCCCGATCTCCTGCGGCCGCAGGATGCGCACCGACTCGATTCGAGGGTCGTCGATGGAGGCCTTGTAGTCGACCGTCGACGAACGGTTCACCTGCAGGTCCGCCGCGGAGAACAGCTCCAGCGTGGCTTTTTCCAACGAACCCTTGGGCAAGACGAGCTTGAGCACGGGGCGACGGTACCGGGAAGATCAGCCGCCAGGCCAAAGCGTTCCGTGGAGTCAATCGCAACGGACTCCTACCTTCGACGCGATGCGAGCGCCGAAGGCGGGGGCTTGAAGGCCCGGAGAGGCCGAACGGTCAGCCGACGCCGAGGAGGTCGACGACGAAGACGAGGGTCTCGCCGCCCTTGATGACGCCGCCGGCGCCACGCTCGCCGTAGCCGAGGTGCGGTGGGATCGTGATCTTGCGGCGGCCGCCCAGCTTCATGCCGGCGACGCCCTGATCCCAGCCGGAGATGACCTGACCGGCCCCCAGGCGGAATCCGAAGGTGTCGCCCCGGTCCCAGGACGCGTCGAACTGCTGACCGGTGGACCACGCCACGCCCACGTAGTGGACTTCGACGGGCCCGGGACCGGCCTCGGGGCCGTCGCCGACGACGAGGTCTTCGAGCACCAGCTCGGTGGGCGGTGCTTCGTTCGGGATGGAGATCTCGGGCTTCTCGCTCATGGCGAGCGACCCTATCGGGCGATCCGGGCCACCGAACCTCCGACGATCAGCTGTTGAAGCGGATGCGGCGGACGAGGGCGGCCATTTCCACGGCGACGTTGGCGCCGTCCTCGCCGACGTTGTGGCCACCGGCACCCTCGGATCGGGCGAGGGCCTGGTCGAGGTTCTCCACCGTCAGGGCGCCGAAGGCGATGGGCACCCCGGTCTCGAGCTGGGCCTGCTGGATGCCCGAGGCGCACTCCCCCGCCACCGACTCGTAGTGGGTGGTCTCGCCCCGGATCACGCAGCCGAGGCAAACGACCGCATCCACCCGGCCCGAAAGCGCCCAGGTCTTGGCGGCCAACGGCAGCTCGAAGGCGCCGGGCACCCAGTCCTCGATGATGTTGGCCTCGGGCACGCCCGCAGCGGCCAGGCCCCGGTGCACCCCCTCGAGCAGCCGGAGGGTGACGTGGGAGTTCCAGCGGGCGCTCACGACCGCGATGGTCATGTCGCTCCCGTCGAGCTCCGCCGGCGGCGCGCCCTCAGCCTGGTGATCGCCAGCCACGGCTACGCGTCTCCGCCGGAGTCGGGTGCCGCCGTCTCGTTCAGGCCTTCCATCCCTTCGAGCAGGTGGCCCATCTTCTCCGCCTTGGTCTTGAGGTAGCGGATGTTCTCCGGGTTCGGGGCGGTGATGGACGGCACCCGGTCGGTGATGTCGAGGCCGAACCCGTCGAGCCCGCCGTACTTGGCGGGGTTGTTGGTGATGAGGCGCATCGTGGTGATGCCCAGGTCGACCAGGATCTGGGCACCGATGCCGTACTCGCGGGAGTCGATCGGCAGGCCCTGCATCTCGTTGGCCTCGACGGTGTCGGCGCCATCGTCTTGGAGCTCGTAGGCGCGGATCTTGTGGCCGATGCCGATGCCGCGACCCTCGTGGCCCCGCAGGTAGATGATGACGCCGGCGCCTTCGTCGTTGATCGTCTTCATGGCGGCGTCGAGCTGGACGCCGCAGTCGCACCGCATGGAGCCGAAGACGTCGCCGGTGAGGCACTCGCTGTGCACCCGGACCAGGACGTCGGGGCGATCGGTGATGTCGCCCTTGACCATGGCCAGGTGCTGTTCGCCGTCGAGGGTGGACTCGTAGACCTTGCAGGTGAAGTCGCCCCACATGGTCGGGATGCGGGCTTCGGACACCTGGCGTACGAGCTTCTCGGTGCGCCGCCGGTACCGGATCATGTCGGCGATCGAGATCATGTAGAGGTTGTGCTCGCGGGCGAAGGCGCGCAGCTCGGGCTGGCGGGCCATCCCCATCTTCTTCTCGTCGACGATCTCGCAGAGGATCCCGGCGGGGTAGAGGCCGGCCATGCGAGCCAGGTCGACGGTGGCCTCGGTGTGGCCCGCACGCTTGAGCACGCCGCCCTCGCGGGCCTCCAGCGGGAGGATGTGGCCGGGGCGGGCGAAGTCGCCGGGGCGGGTGTCGGGATCAACCAGGGCCTTGACCGTGGCGGCACGGTCGAACGAGGAGATGCCGGTGCTGGTTCCGTGGCGGACGTCGATGCTCACCAGGAACGCAGTGCGCATGCTCTCGGTGTTGTGCTCGACCATCGGGCGCAGGTCCAACTCCGCGGCTCGCTCCGAGGTGATGGGTGCGCAGATGAACCCCGAGGTGTGGTGCAGGAAGAAGGCGATCTTCTCGGGCGTCACGTGCTCGGCCGCCATGATGAGGTCGCCCTCGTTCTCGCGGTCCTCGTCGTCGACGACCACCAGGATCTCGCCTTGGGCGAACGCCTTGAGGGCCTCGCCGATGTCCGACAGCGGGCCGTCGTCGGCCGGGCCGCGGTTGGCGACTTCGAAGCCACCGACCTGGGCCGGCATCTCAGCAGGGTTGTCGCTCATGGGCGGTGTCCTTCCAGAAGGGACTCGACGTACTTGGCGATGACGTCGAGTTCCAGGTTGACCAGGTCACCAGGACCCTTGGAACCCAAGGAGGTGACGGCGGCGGTGTGGGGGATGATGGCGACGGAGAAGCCGTCGTCGTGGACGGCGGCCACGGTGAGGCTGGTGCCGTCGATGGTGATGGAGCCCTTGTGGACCACGTAGCGCAACTGCTCCGGATCCATCGAGATGCGCAGGTCGGGGGCCGGCGTGACGATGGTTCCCACCGCATCCACGTGGCCCTGGACCAGGTGGCCCCCCAAGCGGTCGGCCAAGCGGACCGGGCGCTCGAGGTTGACCGGGTCACCCGGCTTCAGGGCGCCGAGGCAGGTGCGGGCATAGGTCTCCTCGACCACGTCGGCCTCCCACCAGTCCTCGCCCCACGCGACGACGGTGAGGCAGGTTCCGCTGACCGAGATGGAGGCACCCAGCTCCACGTCCTCGAGCACGAGCGTCGCGCCGATGCGCAGCTTCGGGCCCTCCCGTGAGATGACGGTGCCGAGTTCCTCAACGATGCCGGTGAACATCAGGCGCCCCCGGAGGCCGGGTTGCTGACGGGTGGCACAGTGCCGATCCGCACGATGGGAACCGGACCGGTGACGGGCGAGGGGCCCACGGGCGAGAGGTCGATGCGCACGTCGCCACCGAGCGGGGTCACCCCGGTGATGGCGCCACGCCAGACGTCGGCGATCGTCTCGGCACCGGGCCCCGCGAAGAGCGGACGGGCGTCGTCACCACCGAAGAGGACCGGTGCGAGGTACACCACGTAGTGGTCGACCAGACCGGCACGATGGAACGCGCCGGCCACGGTCGCGCCCCCCTCGACGAGCACCTGGAGCACGCCCCGCTTGCCGAGCGTGTCGAGGAGGTCGGTGAGCTCCCCGGAGAACTCGAGCGCCGGCAGGACGCGAGCCCCGACCGGAGCGGTCCCGAGCACGACGCGGATCGGATCCTTGCCCTCGACGTTGCGGACCGTGAGCGACGGGTCATCGGTGCGGACCGTGCCGGCGCCGACGACGATGGCATCGCTCTCGGCGCGCAGCTGGTGGGAGTCCGCCCGGGCGGCTCCGCCGGTGATCCACTGGCTGGATCCGTCGGGTGCGGCGGTACGGCCGTCCATGCTGGCGCCGGCCTTCAGCACGACCCACGGCCTCCCGGTCGTTCGGTGCTTGAGGTAGGCCGCGAGCTGGGAGCGGACCGCGTCGGCCACCACGCCGACCTCGACCGTGATCCCCGCCGCCCGGAGGCGGTCGATCCCAGCCCCGGACACCCGGGAGTCGGGATCTTCCAGTGCGACCACGACCCGAGCGAGACCGGCGTCGACCATGGCGTCAGCGCACGGCCCGGTGCGACCGGTGTGGGCGCACGGCTCCAAGGTGACCCAGGCGGTGCCGCCCCGAGCCGCTTCGCCAGCGGCCTCGAGGGCCACCACCTCGGCGTGTCGACCTCCGGGCGGCTCGGTAGCGCCCGTGAACACCTCGCCGTCGACGGACTCGATCACGCACCCGACCCACGGGTTCGGCGACGTCGCCGCGCGCACATCTGCTGCCAGCTCGATCGCCTGCCGCATGCGCTCTGCGTCGTCCACGTGGGTTCCGGTCTGTCACGGGCACGCGACGCGCGAGCGTCGGCGCGCCCTCGCTCTCATCCGGACTTTCACCGTCGGCTCCGGGATCTCACCGGATCGGCCCGGGCCGCGAGGCTCGGGTTCGCGGGCTGTACCGCCGGTCGGGACTTGCACCCTGCCCCGCGAGGAGGCGTCTGTATTGCTGTCGATTGTGCGGCCAGTGTACGGAGGTGCCCAGGTGGCGACCAACCTGGACACGGGCGAGCCGTCGGATCGGGCGGGTCAGTGGGGGCGGTCGCCCTGCAGCAGCGAGAGGGCGTGGGGCACCACGTCGATCACGGCACCGAGGCACTCGACCGCGCCCTTGGGGGAACCAGGGACGTTGATGACGAGCGAACCACCGAGCGTCCCGGCGATTCCGCGAGACAGCCGGCCCAACGGGTTGACCAGGCGCATCGCCTCGGCCAGTCCGGGCGCCTCGCGCTCGATCACCCGGCGCGTGCCCTCGGGCGTCAGGTCCCGGGGCCCGAAGCCGGTGCCACCGGTGGTGATGACCAGGCCGTCGAAGCCGGCGCACTGGTCGCGCAACGCGTCCACCACCGCTTCGACGCCGTCGGGCGTGGCGACCACGGCCTCCACCGTGGCCCCCACCGCTTCCAGTGCCGCACGCAGGGCCGGCCCGCCACGGTCTTCTCGACTGCCGTCGGCGACGCCGTCGGACACGACCACGACCCGCGCCCGCCAGGACGTGGGGGCGGGCTCGCCAGGGATCTCGGGTGGGTGCATGGGTTCGCTCCTCGTCAGGCCGGGCGGTGCCAGGTGAACACGGCCATCCCGTCGGTCTCCGCAGCTTGGGGCAGCAGCAGGGCGCCGCTCCCCCATGGGACCCACGGCTCGCCCGGTGGCGCACCGGGGGGCCAGTCGGGGTGCGCCGCGGCGAACGCCTCAGCGACGACGGTGGTCTCCGGCACGGTCAGCGTGCACACGGAGTACGTGAGCGAGCCGCCGGGCGCCACCAGCGGCGCGGCGGCATGGAGCAGGCCGACCTGGAGCTGGGCGAGCCGATCGGGAGCGGCAGCATCAATGCGCCAGCGGGCATCGGGCCGGCGGCGCAGCGAGCCGAGGCCCGAACACGGAGCATCGACGAGCACCCGGTCGAACGAACCGTCGGCGAACGGCGGGCGCAGACCGTCGGCGGCGACGGCCTGGAGCTGATCTGGCTCCAGGCCCACGCGCCGGGCGTTGCCGGCGATGAGACCCACCCGCTTGACCCGCACATCGGCGGCGATGACCCGAGCACCGTCGCCGGCCAACGCCGTGGCCTTGCCGCCCGGCGCTGCGCAGAGGTCCAGCACCCGCTCGCCCTCGGCAGCGCCGACGGCATCGGCCACCCAACGCGACGCTGGGTCCTGCGTGTAGCCGTCGGAGCGCTCGGTCGTCGTGGCCGCTCCGTTCATGGAGATCAGGGCACCGAGCGCCGCTTCCGCACCGAGGTCGGTGGTCAGCTGCTCGACCACCCAATCCGGGTAGCTGAGGCGCACGGCGTCGGACGGCCAGGCATCGTCGGCATCGGCGATCTTGCGGAGCACGGCGTTCACCAGACCCCGGGCCTTGCGGGGCACCACCTCGACCGTGGCCGAGACGGCGGCGTGGGGCGGCGTGCCCAGGAACCGCAGCTGGAACGTGCCCACCCGCAGCGCCGCCCGGACCGTGTCATCGAGGTCGCCCAGGGCGTAGCGGCTCACGAACCAGTCGCACGATCGCTGCATGCGAACCGTTCCGTAGACCAGCTGCGTGGCGAAGGCCCGGTCTCGCTCCGTGAGCGCGCTCTTGGTCAGGAGCTTGGGCAGGAGGATGTTGGCGTAGGCACCGTCTCGCTCGATGCGCACCAGCGCATCGACCGCCAGACGTCGCGGGTCAGGCACGGCAGGCACCGAATCGGCTGCGGTCGGTTTCGGGCCGCGAGGGCGCCGCGGTCCGGTGGCGCTCACGTGGCCGCACCCACGGCGCCGAGGCCCTCGCCAGGCTCGGGTCGGACGCCCCGCAGCCAGTCCGATGCACCGATCGTGCCCTTGCCCTCGGGCTGCACCGTGAGCAGGCGCAGCCAGCCCGAGCCGGTCGCCACCCGTCCGCCGTCCAGCGTGCCCGGGACACCGTCGGGGACCGGTTCGTCGGTTGCGTCGACCACGGCCTCGAGGACCTTGAGGCGGCGACCTCGGAAGGTCGTCCAGGCCCCACCGACGCGGACGACCCGGTGCACCTCGTGAACGGTCCGCTCCCAACGAAGCTCCCGATCGTCGGCGGTGAGCTTGTGGGCGTAGGTCGGCTCCCCCACCTGCGGGACCGGCTCACCGAGACCCGATCGGAGGGTCTCGACCAGCAGGCGGCTGCCCATGTCGGTGAGCTGGTCACCCAGCTCGGCCGAGGTACTGGTGCGGCGGATCGCCAGCTCGGCACGTGCGTACACCCCGCCGGTGTCGAGCCCTTCCTCCACCGCCATGACGCACACACCCGTGCGATCGTCGCCGGCCAGGATTGCTCGCTCCACCGGTGCGGCACCACGCCAGCGCGGGAGGAGCGAGAAGTGGAGGTTCACCATCGGGAGCGCCTCGAGGACCGGGCGCCGCAGGATCTGGCCGAAGGCCACGACGACACCCAGGTCGGCACCGACGGCCGCCCCGTCCGCGACCTCGTGGGACACCTCCAGCCCGAGGTCCAGCGCCGCCAGCTTCACCGGTGAGGGCGTCGTGGCGCTCCCGCGACCGCGGCGCTTGTCGGCGTTGGTGATCACGAGGACGATCTCGAAGCCGGCATCGTGCAGCGCGCGCATCGGCGGCACGGACAGCTCCGGGGTACCGAGGTACACCAACCGGCGCGGGTGCGCAGGCGGGTGCGGCAGGGCCGAGCGCGCGGCGTCGGCCGGATCCACGGAGCCGCTCAGCGCAGCGACAGACCGCGCTTGGGGGCCGGCTCCGCGCCGAACCCGAGCATCAGATCCCGGACCTGGCGCTTGGCCGACCGAGCCTGGTCCTCGTCGAGCCGCTCGATCAGCAGCACGCCGTCGAGGTGGTCCAGCTCGTGTTGGAACATGCGGCCTTCGAGCTCCGACGCCTCGATCGAGACCTCGTTGCCGTCGAGGTCGCGGCCCACGATGTGCACCCGGTTGGGCCGCACGATCTCCCACGACAGGCCCGGGACGGACAAGCAGCCCTCCTCGTACATCCACTCGCCGTCGGATTCGACGATCTCGGGGTTCACGAGGGTGTGTGACCCGGTGCCATCCTGCAGATCCCACACGAAGAGGCGCTTCTGGACCCCCACTTGCGGTGCGGCCAGGCCGAGGCCGGGAGCGGCGTACATCGTCTCGACCATGTCGTCGACGAGGCGCACGAGCTTGCCGTCGATGTCGGCAACATCGGCGGCTCGCTGCTTGAGGACGGGGTCTCCGATCACGCGGATCTCGTAGGACGCCATGGGGACCAGGCTACCGTCGCCGACGTGCCCTCCCCCCAGCCCGAGCGGGCCGACCACTACTTCACCGCCGACCCGGGCACGCCTTCCGCACCGCAGGAGATCGAGCTGGTGCTCCCGGAAGGCCGCCTGATCCGCCTCACCACCGACCGCGGCACGTTCTCCCCCGACCGGGTGGACGACGGCACCCGGGCGCTGTTGGTCGAGGGACCACCGGTCCCCACCTTGGGGGTCCTGGCCGACGTCGGCTGCGGGTACGGGCCGATCGCCGTGGCCCTCGCCCTCCGGGGCGGGCCGAACGTCGCCGTCTGGGCGATCGAGGTGAACGAACGGGCGCGTGACCTGTGCCGCGCCAACGCCGAGGCCAACGGCGTCGGCGCCCAGGTGCGCGTGGCGGCCCCCGAGGAGGTGCCTGCCGACCTCGTCGTGGACCAGATCTGGTCGAACCCGCCCATCCGCATCGGCAAGGCCGCGCTCCACGACCTGCTCGCCTCGTGGCTCGTCCGCCTGGCACCGGGCACCGGGACGGCCGAGCTCGTCGTCCAGAAGCACCTGGGCGCCGACTCGCTGGCCCGCTGGCTGGGGGAGCACGGCTGGGCCACGGAGCGCACGGCCTCTCGGGCCGGCTACCGGATCCTCCACGTGGCGGCCAAGCCATGAGCCGCAACCTCGGCAGCACCGACCTCAAGCGCCTCCACCGGGAGTGGCGGCGCCAGGCGCCCGGGCGAATCGGCCTGATCCTGGACTCCGTCGCCACCCCGGCGAACGTGGGATCGATCCTCCGCACCGCTGCGGCCCTGCGCGTCGACGACGTGTGGCTCTGCGGCCAAACGGCCGGGCCCGAGCTGGGCGGGACCAAGAAGACGTCGCTCGGTTCCGAGCGGTACCTGACCTTCCACCAGCTCGATCAACCGGCCGCCGCCATCACCGAGGCGAAGGCCGCCGGCTACCGGGTGGTCGGCATCGAACTGGCGGAGTCGGCGGTGCCGATCCACGAGGCGGACCTGACCGGTTCGGTCTGCCTGGCCCTCGGCCACGAGGATCGCGGCCTGACGCCGCCGGTCCTCCAAGGCGCCGATCAGCTGGCCTTCATCCCCCAACTGGGCCGCATCGGCTCGCTCAACGTGGCCACCGCCGCCTCCATCGCCCTGTACGAAGCCCGCCGCCAGGGCTGGCCGGCCTCCTGACCCGCTGAGAAATCCCGTCGCGCCGTACGGGAGGCGGCCCCTACCGTTCGACCATGGCTCTCCCGATCACCATCGTCGATGCGTTCACCGATCAGCCCTTCTCGGGCAACCCCGCTGCGATCGTTCAGCTCGACGAGCCGGCGTCCACCGCCTGGATGCAGGCCGTTGCGGCTGAGGTGAACCTGGCCGAGACGGCGTTCCTCGTGCCGCGAGACGACGGCGACCACGACCTCCGCTGGTTCACGCCGACCGTCGAGGTCGACCTGTGCGGCCACGCCACGCTCGCCAGTGCCCACGTACTGGGAGGCTCTCGCCGCTTCCACACCCGTTCCGGCGTGCTGATCTGCGACGTCGCGCCTGATGGGACCACAACCCTGAACCTCCCTGCCGCCGTCGTCGAGCCGATCGAAGCCGACCTCGCTGCGTGGGCCGCCGCCCTCTCGCTCCCGACCGGCCAGGTATCGGCCGCCTCCGAGGGCGGTGGCTGGAACCTGGTGGAGGTCGCGACCGCTGCCGATGTCGAGGCTGCCGTCCTCGTCCGCGACGCCCTCCTCGCCCTCGGGGGCCACGCCATCGTGGTGGCCGACACCACCGGAGACGACGCCATCGTCGTGGACTCCGTGTGCCGCACCTTCGTCCCTGCAGCGGGCATCGACGAGGACCCCGTGACCGGGTCGGCCCACTGCGTCATCGCACCGTGGCTCGCCGATCGAACCGGCCGCACGACCTTCCGCGGGCGCCAGGCCTCGCAGCGCGGCGGCACCATCGGCATGTCGGTGCGCGCCGATCGGGTCATCCTGACCGGCCAAGCGGTGACCGTGAGCCGCGGGAGCCTGCTCGTGGAGCCAGTCCCGGACATCTAGGCCCCCGGCGACCCACGGGGGCAGATCCCTGCGCTCGTGTTCAGAGGCGGAGCGGGTCGACGGCGATCCGCAGGCGCCCCGGAGGCCGCGGCACAGCCTGCAGCGCAGCGGTGAGGTGGTCGTGGTCCGGTGCGATGACACGCCAGGCGTCGTCGAGCGGTCCCTGCACCCGGATGCCGGACGGCTCGCCGAACGCACCCATGAACTCCGCAGCCGCAGCACCGGACACGGCGGCCATGGCCGTGGCGGGCGGCAACCCCAGCACCTCGCGCATCGGCAGCTCGCTCGCCACCAGCCGACCGGGATCGGCGAGGTGGGCCGCCACGAGCACCGGGTGCTCCGGTGTGCGGGTCTGGACCAGGACCAGGCCCCGACGATCGGTGCGGGCGGCGGCTCGCTGCACGAGCCGCCCCGCCCGCACCAGCAGCGCCATCGCCTCCTCGGCGGCGCGGTAGCGCAACGAGAGCAGTTCCTGGTCGAAGTCGAGGAACGCAACCACCTCGGCCTGGGGCACCCGGTGCAATGCGGCCTCCGTCCCGACCACGATCCGGCTCGCCCCCGCTGCGGCGCCCTCGGACGAGCTCGATGCGGTCAGCTCGCCGACCGGCGACCCAGCCAGTGCCTCCAGCTCCTCTCGGGCACGGCTCACGCCGAGGCGCAGGTTCTTGAAGCGGTGCCCGCCGCAGTGCAGGCAGACCATCGGACGCTCCGTCCCGCAGCGCCCACACCCGAACGCCGACGCTCCGTCGTCGGTGTCGTCGATCTGGTGGACCGCTGCGTCGCAGACGGCGCATCGAGCCAACGTGGAGCACGAGGTGCACGCCAACAAGCGGGCCCGCCCGGTCCGGTTGAGGATGCACACCACGGTGCGGTCGCTGCGCAGGACATCGACCAGTCGCGGCGAGAACAGCGGACCGAGCGCCGGGTCGAGCTCCCGTTGGTCCACCACATCGATCCGGGGCCACGCAGCCCGCTCCGCCCCACGGTCCTCGGTGGTCAGGCCACCCCACTCCAGCGCCTCGAGCGAAGGACACGGCGAGACCAGCAGGCACGGCACCCCTGCCCGACGAGCTCGCTCGATGGCGACATCCCGGGCGTGCCAGGTCGGCGCCTGCTCCTGCTGGTACACCTCGTCGTGCTCATCGAGGACGACCACCCGGGCCAGGTTCGGTGCGGGCGCCCATGCCGCGGCCCGGGCACCGACCACCACCCGAGCCCGCCCGCTCGCCGCGCTCGTCCACTCGCCAGTGGCGGCCGCACCGGGCCCATCGGCGGCCACGATGGCCGTCGGCACCCCGTCACGACGCAGGCGGCGGCCCAGCACCTGGGCCTCGCCGACCGACGGGCACAGCACGAGGACCTGCCCTGCGTCGTCATCGGCACGCTGAGCTGCCCGCAGCACCAGCGGATAGCGGTCTGCGCCGGGTCCGAGCCGCAGGACGCTCCGCGACGAGCCCAAGGCAGCGTCGATCGGACCAGGACCCGCCGGAGACCCGCCGGAACCATCACTCGGCGCCGCCGCGCCGTCCACCCTCGGCGGAGCGGCCGGGATCGACCCCCGCACGACCCCCGGCGGCGCGGCGGTCCGCAGGAACGCGGCGCGACGCCCGACCCAGCGCGCCGCCGCCCAGGTCGCCAACTCGATCAGCTCGGCGCCCGGACCCCGCCCGCTCACCTTGGCCAGGGGCTTGAGGGCCACGCCCGGCGCGGGCGCCACGTCGACGGCCACGATCCACGCCCCCACCCGTCGCCCGTGGAGCTGGATGCGGACCACGTCGCCGACCTGTACCTCGACGTCGGCGGGCACGAGATAGTCGAACTCCTTGTCGATGGCCGCCACATCGGGCAGCACCCGCACGACCCGCTGCCCGGCACCCACCTCACTCACCCGCTCACCCTCCCACACGACCCAAGACGCGGCGAAGGGCGGGCATGGTGGCCCGCCCTTCGCTCACATCGGGGACCGATCAGAGGCCGAGGACGCTCTTGAGGTCGTCGGCCCGGGTGGTGTGCTCCCAGGTGAAGTCCGGGTCGTTGCGGCCGAAGTGACCGTACGCCGCCGTCTTCTGGTAGATCGGGCGGCGCAGGTCCAGGTCGCGCACGATGGCGCCGGGGCGGAGGTCGAAGACCTGGTTGACGGCGTCGACGATCTTGGACTCCTCGACCTTGGCGGTGCCGAAGGTCTCGACCAGCAGCGACACGGGGTGGGCGACGCCGATGGCGTAGGCGACCTGGACCTCCGCACGGTCCGCAGCGCCGGAGGCGACGAGGTTCTTGGCGACCCAGCGGCCGGCGTAGGCGGCCGAGCGGTCGACCTTCGACGGGTCCTTGCCCGAGAAGGCGCCGCCGCCGTGGCGGGCCATGCCGCCGTAGGTGTCGACGATGATCTTGCGGCCGGTGAGGCCGACGTCGGCGTGAGGACCGCCCAGCACGAAGGTGCCCGTGGGGTTGACGAACACCTGGAAGTCGTCGTCGGCGAACTGGGCCGGCAGCGACGGGCGGATGACGTGCTCGATCAGGTCGGGCTTGATGGTGGTTTCGGCATCGATGCCCGGGTTGTGCTGGGTGGAGATGAGCACCGTCTTGAGGGCGACGGGCGTGTTGCCCTCGTAGTCGAAGGTGACCTGGGTCTTGCCGTCGGGGCGCAGGTACGGCAGGATCCCGGCCTTGCGGACCTCGGCGAGGCGGGCCGACAGCTTGTGCGCCAGCCAGATCGGCATGGGCATGAGGTCGTCGGTCTCGTTGCAGGCGTACCCGAACATCATGCCCTGGTCGCCCGCGCCCTGGCTGTTGAGCTCGTCCTCGCCGGCCGTGCCGGTGCGGGTCTCGAACGCGGTGTCGACGCCCTGGGCGATGTCGGGCGACTGGCCGTCGATCGAGGTGATGACGCCACAGGTGTTGCCGTCGAAGCCGACGTTCCCGTTGTCGAAGCCGATGCCGTTGACCGTGGCACGCACGGTGGCCGGAAAGTCGACGTAGGCACTGGTGGTGATCTCGCCGGCGACGACGACGAGGCCGGTGGTGATCAACGTCTCGCAGGCCACCCGAGCCGCCGGGTCCTGGGCGAGGATCGCGTCGAGGACGGCATCAGAGATCTGGTCGGCCATCTTGTCCGGATGACCCTCCGTCACCGATTCCGAGGTGAAGGTCCAACGACTCACGGGGTGCTCCTTGTTGACTTACTTGGTCGGGAATTGCGGATTTCGCGAACTGGATGACATTAGGCGGTGGGACACCACCGAATCGAGAACCCGATCGGCCACGGCGTCCTTGCTGGCGAGTTCGACGGTGTCGACCACGCCAGCCGTGCTCAGAATGGTGACGGCGTTCGTGTCGTGCTCGAACCCGGTGGCTGGAGCCCCCACGTCGTTGGCCACCAGCAGGTCGGCCCCCTTGCGGGTGAGCTTGTCCCGGGCGTTGGCGGCGACGTCGGTGGTCTCGGCGGCGAAGCCGACCAGCGTCTGGCCCGAAAGCTTGGCCGCGCCCAGTTCGGCGAGGATGTCCTCGGTGGGCTCGAGGCGGATTTCCGGGATGCCTCCGGCCTTCTTGATCTTGTCCACGGCGACGCTGGCCGGACGGAAGTCGGCGACGGCGGCGGCCATCACGATGACGTCACACTCCGGTGCCCGGTCGTGCACCGCCGCGCGCAGCTCGGCCGCGGTGGCGACCGCGACGACCGCGAGCCCCGGGAGCGTCGGCGCCCCTGCGGTGGTGATCAGCGTGACCGCGGCACCCCGACGCAGCGCGGCGACGGCGATGGCCGTGCCCTGCTTGCCCGACGAGCGGTTGCCGATGAAGCGCACGGGGTCGATGGGCTCCCTCGTGCCCCCTGCGGTGACCAGCACACGCAGGCCGGCGAGATCGGGCGTCGTGAGGGCCGCGGCGGCTGCTGCGACGATGGACGCTGGCTCGGCGAGGCGGCCGTGGCCGATGTCACCGCCGGCCAGGCGACCGGGCTCGGGGTCCACGATGTGCACGCCCCGGCGCCGCAGGGTGGCCAGGTTCTCCTGCACAGCCGGGTGCTCCCACATCTCGGTGTGCATCGCCGGACACACGACCACCGGCGCCCGGGTGGCCAGAAGCGTTGCCATGAGCAGGTCGGACGAGCGGCCGGCGGCATAGTCCGAGAGCAGACGGGCCGTGGCAGGGGCCACGATGATCAGGTCCGCTTCCTGACCGAGCCGGGTGTGCGGGATCGGGCTCTCCTCATCCCACAGCGAGGTCTGCACCGGCTCGGAGGCCAGCGCAGACAGCGTGGTCTCGCCGATGAAGTGCGACGCACCCTTGGTCATGATCGGGGCCACGTGGGCGCCGGCATCGACGAGGCGCCGGCACACCTCGACCGCCTTGTACGCGGCGATGCCCCCCGTTACGCCGAGGACGATGCGCCGACCGGCGAACATGGCAGAAACGATCAGAGAAGGGTGACGGTCAGGCGCCGGCGTCGAGCGCTGCGGCGTCGAGGGCTGCCTGGGCCTCGGCGGCGTCGGCCTCGGGATCGACCTGGACGGCCTCGATCTTGTCCGCCGCGATCTCCTCGAAGGCGATCGACAGCGGCTTGCGGGCAACCGAGGTGACCTGGGGCGGGACCAGGTGACCCGAGGTGTCGCCCAACTGACCGAAGTACGAGTTGATCTGGCGGGCGCGCTTGGCGCCCAGCGTCACCAGCCGGAACTTCGAGTCGGCACGCGTGAGCAGCTCCTCGATCGGCGGGTTCATCATCGTCTCGTGCTGCCAGGTCATGGGGTTCCGTGTCTTTCGTCGTATGCGCCGAAGGCCGGTCGATCGTACCAACCCGGACGACCATCGAGCGAGATGGGCCCGCCCGGCCGATGGGATCCGCTCAGGCGGTCGCGGCGGTGGCGGCTTCGACGATCTGGTCGATGATGACGTCGGGGCCGATCTCGGTCGAGTCGACCACCAGGTCGTAGATCGACAGGTCCTGCAGGTCGATGTCGTAGAACCCCAGGTAGCGGGTCCGTTCCGACGCCTCGCGGGCCTGGTTGGTGGCCAGCGCCTCGTCGGCATCGTGACCGTCGCGCGCACCGACCCGGCGGGCCCGCTCGACCTCATCGCAGTGGATCCAGACGCGCAGGGCACGGAGCGCAGCTCGGGTGGCCAACCACCCGGCGAGGCGGGATTCGAGCAGGACGTCGCCTCCGCGAGCCCGCTCGACCAGGCGGTCGTCGAGGGCGCGGTCGATGGCGTCGTCGCCCTCGGCGATCTGGGCGAATTGAGCCAGCGACACTCCGCGCTCGGACGCCATGGTGCGGAACACGGTGCCGCCGTCGAGGTGGTCGAGCCCGAGGCGAGACGCGACGGTGCGAGCGACGGTGCTGGTCCCTGAGCCGGGCAGACCCGACAGGGTGATCAGCACGCCGTCAGGAGAAGGCGGCGAGCAGTGCTTCGCGCTGCTGCTTGCCGAGACCACGGAGCCGACGGGTGTCGGCGATCCCGATCTCGTCCATCGTCCGACGGGCCTTCACCTTGCCCACGCCGGGCAGGGATTCGAGCACGGCGAGCACCTTGGTCTTGCCGACCAGGTCGCTCGTATCGGACTCCTGGAGCACCTCGGCGAGCGAGATGGAGCCGAGCTTGAGCCGTTCCTTCAGCTCCGCTCGTTCCTTCCGCGCCGCCGCAGCCTTCTTGAGTGCATCAGCGCGCTGCTCTGGGGTCAATTGCGGGGGTTGTGCCATGGAGAAAACCCTACCCCTGCCTTGCTCCGCAGGTCGGGGATGATGCGACCGGCGTCACATCCGGCACGGCGCCTGCGGCGACCCTGCTCCTCTTCGGACGGCAGGCCTCGCTTCGCTGGACGCCGCTCGGCGTGACCGGCCAAGGCGTTAGAGGGTGATGGACTCGACGAGCTGGGAGGCGGCGACCACCGGGTCCTGGGCCTGCGTGACCGCCCGGCCGATGACCAGCAGGTCGGCGCCGGCATCGAATGCTTCTTGCGGCGTGGCGGCGCGGGCCTGATCGTGGGTGGGGGTGCCGGCCGGCCGGATCCCCGGCGTGACGATGGTGAGGCGCGGCCCCATGTGGCGGGCATCGCGAGCGTCCTCGACGGCGCACACCAGGCCCCCGCAGCCGGCCTCGATGGCGAGGGCGACCCGCTTGGAGAGGATGTGGGGTGGCGCGGTGTTGTCACTGGTCAGCACGGTGACCGCTAACGCACACGGCTCCGGCAGCCCGGCGCTCTCGGCACCTTCCTTGAGCCCCTCGACCCCGGCGCGCAACATGTCGACGCCACCGAAGGCGTGCATCGTGGCGTACGAGGCGCCGAGCGACCCGAGCACCTTCGACGCCTTGTTCACGGTGGTCGGAATGTCGTGGAGCTTGAGGTCGACGAAGACCTCGTAGCCCAGCTCGATCATGGTCTCGATGGCGTCGGGGCCGGCAGCGCTGTAGAGCTCGAGCCCGACCTTGACCACTCCGAACCAGGGCCGGAGCGTCTGGGCGAGCCGTCGAGCGACGACGAGGTCGTCGTTGTCGAGCACGAGGGCGAGGCGGCGCCTCACATCGTGGTCGGCATCGACCATCGGTGCCTCCGCCTCCGCTTCAGCGTTCGCGGTCGTGTCCATGGATCGCTCCGATCAGTTCGCCCACGTCGCGCACCCCGCGGCGTCGGCACCAGTCAACCAGTCCTATCGCAACCTGTCCCGGGGCACGGGGATCGGCGAACGTGGCCGTCCCGACCTGCACCGCAGCGGCTCCCGCGACCAGCAGCTCGGCCGCCGACTCGGCATCGGTGACACCTCCGGCGCCCACGATGGGCACGTCGGGCCGAGCGGCCGCCACGTCGTGGATCGCCCGGACGGCCACCGGATGGATCGCCGGGCCCGACAGACCACCCCCGCCGTTGCCGAGTCGGTACGTCTGGGTGGTGGGGTCGATGGCCATGCCCATCACCGTGTTGATAAGGGTGACGGCTTCGGCGCCGCCGGTGATCGCAGCGTCGACGATCGGGAGCAGGTCGCCGACGTTGGGGCTCAGCTTGGCCCAGCGCGGCCGGCCGCACCCGGCGGTGACCTCCATGGCAGCCAGCGTGGCCTCGGGCGAGTGGGCGAACATGCCCAACCGGTCCTCCACGTTGGGGCAGCTGAGGTTGACCTCGACCGCCACCACCTGGGCCGGAGCGCCGGCGAGCAAGTCGGCCGCCCGGCGGTAGTCGTCGATGGACCGACCCCAGATCGAGGCCACGACCGTGGCGCCGGTGGCGAGCAGCGCCGGGAGGTCGTCGGCCAGCCACGCGGCGACTCCCGGACCTTGGAGGCCGACCGCGTTGAGCATCCCCGCCCCGGCCTCGTGCACCCGCGGTGGCGGGTTGCCGGGCCACGGATCAGCGGACACCGACTTGGTCACCACCGCGCCGAGGCCGGCGAGGTCGAGGTACGGGCTGAGCTCGGCCCCGTGGCCGGCCGTGCCCGATGCGGTCAGGATCGGGTTGCGGAGCTCGATGCTGCCGACCCGGGTCGGCAAGGCCGGGATCGTCGAGATCCTCGAGCGGCTCACGATCAGTGGAAGTCCTGGAGGGGCTTCACCTGCAGGTCGTGGGTGGACCAGTCGCCCATCCCCTCCGCTGCGGCAAGCGCTGCCGCTGCCGTCGTGAGGCACGGGATCCCGGCCACCCCCGCGGCGGCACGGATGTAGCCGCCATCGGCTCGGGGGCCTCGGCCTCGGGGACTGTTGATCACCAGTTGGATGTCGCCGGCCTTGATCAAGTCGACCGCGGTCTTCCCTTCCTCACCGCTGCCCAGCTTCACCACGCGCCGGGCGACGGAGATGCCTGCTGCCTCGAGCGCGTCGGCGGTGCCATCCGTGGCGACCAGCTCGAAGCCGAGCCTGGCAAAGATCTGCGCCGCCTTCACACCTCCGGGTTTGTCACGATCGGCGAGCGAGAAGAAGATCCGGCCCGATTCGGGCAGCCGCTCCCCTGCGGCGATCTGGCTCTTGGCGAAGGCCAAGCCGAACGAGCGGTCGATGCCCATGACCTCGCCGGTCGAGCGCATCTCCGGCCCCAGAACCCGGTCGGCGTCGGGGAACCGGTTGAACGGGAGGACCGCCTCTTTGACCGCGACGTGGCCGTCGGTCGATCCCGCCCGCATGAGGCCCTCGTCGCGGAGCTCGTCGAGTGTCGCACCGACCATGACCCGACTGGCGACCTTCACGAGCGGGACGCCAGTGGCCTTGGCCACGAACGGGACCGTGCGGCTGGCGCGAGGGTTGGCCTCGATGACGAAGACCTCGCCGTCGCGCACGGCGAACTGCACGTTGATGAGACCGATCACGCCGAGCGCCTCGGCGATGCGCCGGGTGAAGTCCTCGATGGTGGTGACCGTCTCGGGGCTCAACGAGTACGGCGGGATGGCGCAGGCCGAGTCACCGGAGTGGACCCCCGCCTCCTCGACGTGCTCCATGACGCCGCCGATGATGACCTCACCGGTGCGGTCGCGGATGGCGTCAACGTCGACCTCAGTGGCGTCCTCGAGGAAGCGGTCCACGAGCACCGGACGGGACGCGGATAGGCCGCCTTCCTTGCCGAGCGAGCCGAACCCCGCCAACTGGGCCATGGCGGCCTCGAGCTGGGCGTCGTCGTAGACGATCTCCATGGCGCGACCGCCGAGGACGTACGACGGCCGGACCAGAACCGGATACGAGATCTCGTCTGCGATCGCCTTGGCGGCCTCGTAGGTGACGGCCGTCCCCCCGGGCGGTTGGGCGATGCCGAGCCCGGCGCACAGGGCATTCCAGCCCTCACGGTCCTCGGCCAGGTCGATCGACGCGGCCGAGGTGCCCAGCACGAGTCCCTCGGGCAACAACCCCGAGAGCTTCAGGGGGGTCTGGCCGCCGAGCGAGACGATCACGCCGACCAGCTCGCCGGAGGCCTGCTCGCCTTCGATGACGTTCATGACGTCCTCGTAGGTGAGGGGCTCGAAGTACAGCCGGTCCGAGGTGTCGTAGTCCGTCGAGACGGTCTCGGGGTTGCAGTTGAGCATGATCGTCTCGAAGCCGGCGTCTCGCAGGGCGAAGCTGGCGTGGACGCAGCAGTAGTCGAACTCGATGCCCTGCCCGATGCGGTTGGGCCCGGACCCGAGGATGAGCACCTTCTTGCGGTCGCTCGGGCGCACCTCGTCCTCGTCCTCGTAGGTCGAGTAGTGGTACGGGGTCTCGGCCTCGAACTCAGCGCCGCAGGTGTCGACCGTCTTGAACGTGGTGCGCACGCCCTCGGCCAAGCGAGCGGCGCGGACCTCGTCTTCGGTGGCGCCCCACAGGTGGGCGAGCTGGGCGTCGCCGAAGCCAAGGCGCTTCGCCCGGCGCCATGCGCTGCGGGTCATGGCCGCGAGGCCGGTCGCCTCAAGTTCCGCCCGCTCCTCGGTGATGAGGCTCATCTGGTCGAGGAACCACGGGTCGACCCGGGTCTCGGCGTAGATGTGATCGAGCGGGATGCCCCGGCGGATGGCCGCCTCGAGCTGGAAGGGGCGCTCGGGGGTACCGATCGCCGCAGCAGCCACCAGGTCATCATCGGACAGGTCGTCGTACGCCGCCTCGGCCGGATCGCCGTTGAGGCCGAGCCGGCCGTGCTCGAGCGAGCGCAGCGCCTTCTGCAGCGACTCGGGAAAGGTGCGTCCGATGGCCATGGCCTCGCCGACGCTCTGCATCTGCGTACCGAGCACCGCTGCTTGGCCGGGGAACTTCTCGAACGCCCAGCGGGGCACCTTGGTCACCACGTAGTCGATGACGGGCTCGAAGCTCGCCGGCGTCTTCTTGGTGATGTCGTTGGGGATCTCGTCGAGGGTGTAACCCACTGCGAGGCGAGCGGCGATCTTGGCGATCGGGAAGCCCGTGGCCTTCGAAGCCAACGCCGAGGACCGCGAGACCCGAGGGTTCATCTCGATGACGACCATGTCGCCGTTCTCGGGGTTCAGGGCGAACTGGACGTTCGAGCCGCCCGTCTCGACGCCGACTCGACGAAGGCAGGCGAACGCTGCATCGCGCATCTTCTGGTACTCGACGTCGGACAGCGTCTGGGCCGGGGCGACGGTGATGGAGTCTCCGGTGTGGACGCCCATGGGGTCGACGTTCTCGATCGAGCAGATGATCACGCAGTTGTCCGCATGGTCGCGCATGACCTCGAGCTCGTACTCCTTCCACCCCGCGATGCTCTTCTCGATGAGGATCTCGGTGATGGGACTGGCGTCGAGCCCGTGGCTTGCGACCTGCTCGAACTCCTCGAGCGTGGCGGCGATGCCCGTCCCCTTGCCGCCCAGGATGTAGGCGGGACGGATCACGACCGGCAGGCCGATGTCGGCGACGACCGTGCGGGCCACGTCCATGGCCGCGGCCACCTGCTCGCCCTTCGGCGCGTGCTTGAGCTCCACCGGCGGCGCTGCCGTGCCCGAGGACGGCACGTCGAGGCCGATGCCGATCATCGCCTGCTTGAAGCGTTCGCGGTTCTCGGCGGTGGCGATGGCCTCGGCGTCGGCACCGATCAGCTCGACCTCGTAGCGGTCGAGCACGCCGGCCTCGACCAGCTCCATCGCCAGGTTCAGCGCGGTCTGGCCGCCGAGCGTCGGCAGCAGTGCGTCGGGGCGTTCCTTCTCGATGATCTTGGTGAGGATCTCGATGTCGAGCGGCTCCACGTAGGTGGCGTCTGCGAAGTCGGGGTCCGTCATGATCGTCGCCGGGTTCGAGTTGGCCAGGATGACCCGGTAGCCCTCCTCGCGCAGAACGCGGCAGGCCTGGGTCCCGGAGTAGTCGAACTCGCACGCCTGACCGATGACGATCGGTCCCGAGCCGATCAGCAGGATCGTGGAGATGTCGGTGCGCTTCGGCATCAGGCCTTGCCTCCGGAGCTCTTGGTGGCGGACATGAGCTCGGCAAACTCGTCGAAGAGGTACGCAGAGTCGTGGGGCCCGGGACCGGCCTCGGGGTGGTGCTGGACCGAGAAGGCCGGGACGTCGAGGGCCCGGATGCCTTCGATCACCCCGTCGTTGAGGTTCACGTGCGTGACCTCGGCTCGGGCGATCGAGCCCTCCTCGACGGCGAAGTTGTGGTTCTGGCTGGTGATCTCGACGGCACCGTCGCGCACCCGTCGGACCGGGTGGTTGCCGCCGTGGTGCCCGAACGGGAGCTTCGTGGTGGTCCCGCCGAGTGCAGTGGCCAGCAGCTGGTGCCCGAGGCAGATGCCGAACACCGGCACCTCGCCGAGGAGCGAGCCGATGGCGTCGACCGCGTAGCCGACGGTGGCCGGATCGCCGGGCCCGTTGGAGAGGAACACTCCGTCGGGCTCAAGCGCGAGCACCTCGTCCGCGGTGGTTCCCGCCGGCACGACCTCGACGGTGGCGAGCCCGGAGAGGTGGCGCAAGATCGTGGTCTTGATCCCGAAGTCGTAGGCGACGACGCGGAACGGGCCGCCAGCGACCGTGTAGCGCTCGGTGGTGGTGACGCGAGACACGAGGTCGATGCCGTCGGTGCCGGGTTCGGCGACCGCAGCGGCCTTGAGCACGTCCTCATCGACCAGGGAGCCGTCCGGCGCGGTGCCGAGTGCCCCGAAGGCGCCGGGCATGGCGCCGGTGTCGCGGATGTGACGGGTCAGCCGCCGGGTGTCGACCCCGCCGATGCCGGCGATGCCATGGCGGGACAGCCAGTCGTCGAGGTCCTCGGTGGCGCGCCAGTTGGACCGGCGCCGAGCGAGCTCGCGCACGACCACGCCGCCGCAGAACGGCCGGCAGGACTCATCGTCCTCCGCGGTGACGCCGTAGTTCCCGATGTGCGGGTACGTGAACGTGATGATCTGCCCGGCATAGGACGGATCCGACAGGACCTCCTGGTAGCCGGACAGGACGGTGTTGAACACGACCTCGCCGGTCGCGATGCCCGATGCCGGCTCGGCACCCATGGCCTCGCCCTCGAACACGGTTCCGTCGCTGAGCACCAGCAGTGCGTCACGGATTGTCATATCGGCCACCCGCCCATCTGCGCCGGGGCAAAAAGAAGGCCCCCGCAAGGGGGCTCGGGCATCGAGACGAGTTGGGACATCTGCGCTCCTGTCCGTGCGGGCCTCACAGGACCCGCTTCACGGTCAGGAGGACAACGTATCAGCCGCACCCCGGGAGCCCCGACTCCAGGTGGACTCGGGGCGTGCCTCACAGGTCGTCGGGTCGGCAGAGGCGGAAGCCGAGGCGGTCGATGTCCGACCGGAGCTCGGGGGCGAGCAGGGCGCCGAGCTCGTCGCCCCAGTGGTAGTCCCACCGGTACCGGTCCCGGTCGGGGTCGACCGGTGCACCCGGATGGCAGTTCAGCTCGACGGACCCCGTGCTCCGGGCCAGCTCACCGAGCACCCGGCGAAGTGCTGCGAGGTCCCAGCCTCCAGCCTCGTCAACCCCCCGGAAGCGGTCGGTTCGTGACTTCCCGGCAGCGCAGATCCGCCGGTCCAGCCTGGCTGCGAGCAGGGCGAGCGGACCAGCGCGGAAGCCCCGGTGCGACGGCCTCGGCACCCGGACCGTGCGGATGCCGTGACGGTCCGCGAGGTCGACCACCACGCCCGCCACCGACGGCCAGAGGTGCAGGTGCTGGTGGGCGTCGAGGTGGGTCAGCCGCCGGCCGCTGGACACCCGATCGATCTGGGCCTGGAACTCGCGCCGCAGATCATCCGGATCCACCCGTCCGAGCGCCAGGCGCGGGAGCAACTCCCGCCACGACGCCGGGAACCGACCCGATCGGTCGACCAGCGTCGGGATCTCGGCGGCGGCCAGCAGCGGCGGATCCTCCCCGACCGCCGCGAGGTGGACCCCCACCGCGAGCTCGGGGGCGTCGTCGAGCCAGCCGAGCCGGCGATCGATCCCATCGACCACTGCGAGCACCGAGGTCGAGGTCACCACCCCGGACACGTGGGCCTCGATGATGCATCGACTCGTCGCGTCGGTCAGGCCGTAGTCATCCGCGGTGATCACCAGCGGGGTACGCATCCCCAGGGTCGTGCAGGCCACGTTCACGCCCCGGACGTTCGCTGGCAGGAACGGCCACGTCAACTCGCCGACCGGCGAGCGGGGTGAGGCGCACCCGACAGTCGTCGAGACGGCTCGCTAGGTTCGACCCATGAGCCTTCCGTCGCCAGCACCTGACCGAACGGCAGTCGTCACCGGAGCCTCCTCGGGAATCGGCGCGGCGATCGCCCGTGACCTGGCGAGCCGCGGTCACGGCGTCACGCTCGTCGCCCGCAGCGCGGACAAGCTCGCCGATCTCGCGGCCGAGCTGCGCGGCTCCGGCATGCGGGCCGAGGTTCTCCCCACCGACCTCACGGATCGCTCAGAGCGCGCCGGACTGCTCGATCGGGTCCTCGAGCTGGGCCTCGTCCCGGACATCCTGGTCAACAACGCTGGGTTGTCGACCCTGGGACCGGTGGCCGGTGCCGATCCCGCAGCCGAGATGGCCATGATCGAGCTCGACGTCGTGGCGGTGGTGGACCTGACGGTGCGCTTCTTGCCCGGGATGGTCGAGCGGGGGCGGGGCGGAATCTTGAACGTCGCGTCCACTGCTGCGTTCCAGCCGCTGCCCGGGCAGGCCGGCTACGGCGGATGCAAGGCGTTCGTCCTCTCCTACACCCGCAGCCTCGGCGGTGAGCTCAAGGGCACCGGCGTCCACGCCACCGCCCTGTGCCCCGGTCCGGTGGACACCGGCTTCGGCGAGGCGGCCGGCTTCGACAAGGAGGAAGCCGAGGCATCGCTGCCGAGCTTCATGTGGGAGTCAGCCGAAGCGGTGGCCAAGACCGGGCTCGACGCCCTCGCTGCCAACCACCCCGTCGCCATCCCCGGCGCTGCCAATCGCGTCGGCGCCGCCTTCGCCCACCTCGCCCCCAAGCGCTTCCTCGTCCCGTTGCTCGCATCGAGGCATCCCGGGCTGAAGTAGCCCGAAGGGCGAAGCCCGATTCAGCGTTGGGCTTCGCCGGCGATGACCACCGGCTCGCCGGCCAGGATCGTGTGACGGACTCGGCCCTTGAGCTCGCGGCCTTGGTAGGGGGTGTTGCGGCTGCGACTGGCCATCGTGGCCCCGTCGACGGTCCACGTGACCTCAGGATCGATGATGCACAGGTTCGCCGGGTTGCCTTCGGCCACAGGGAGGCCATGCGTGTCGCCGACGCCGATGACCTGGGCGGGGTTCCACGACAGCGCCGCGAGCACCTGCTGAAGCGGGAGGTGCAGCTCGGTGAGAGCGAGGGCCAGGGCCGTTTCGAGTCCCAGCATCCCGGGAGGCGCCTGGTCGAAGGGAAGCTCCTTCGTCTCCGTGGCGTGCGGGGCGTGATCGGTGGCGATGACAGCGATCGTCCCGTCGGCGAGGCCCGCCTTCACGGCGGCCACGTCCTCGGCCGTCCGCAGCGGGGGGTTGACCTTGTAGAGCGGGTCGTAGGAGGCGCACTCGGCATGGGTGAGGGTGAAGTGGTGGGTGGTCGCCTCGGCCGTGACGGGCAGCCCTGCGGCGATGGCATCCCGGATCATGGCGACCGACCGGGCGGTGCTCATGTGCTGGAAGTGCACCCGGCATCCGGTGAGGCGGGCGAGGGCGATGTCGCGCATCACCATCAGCTCCTCGGCCTCCGCGGGCTGGCCCGGGATGCCGAGGCGGGCCGACCACTCCCCTTCGTGCATGTGGCCGCCCCCGCACAGGGCATCGTCCTCGCAGTGCTGGGCGAGCGTGACCCCCAGCCCGGTGGCGTACTCCATCGCCCGACGCATCATGGCATTGCCCTGCACGCCGGCACCGTCGTCGGTGAACAGCCGAACGCCGAGGGCAGCCATCTCGGCCATGGGCGCCAGCTGCTCCCCCGCCCGGTCCACGGTGATGGCTCCCGAGGCGTAGACGTCGCAGGGCGCGGCGCGGCCGAGCTCGAGGACCTGCTGGACCACGGCGGCGCTGTCCATCGTCGGCGTGGTGTTGGGCATCGCCAAGATCGCGGTGTAGCCACCAAGGGCCGCTCCCCGCGCCCCGGTCTCGACCGTCTCTGCCTCCTCCTTGCCGGGCTCGCGGAGGTGCGTGTGGATGTCGACGAGGCCGGGGGCCACGATGCAGCCAGCGGCGTCGAGCGTGCGATCGGCATCGAGGTCGGCGCCCACGGCGGCGATGCGGCCGTCGACCACGACGACGTCAGCGGTGCGATCCCCGGTCGCGTCGATGACGCGCCCGCCCTTGATGACGATGGACGAGGTCTCAGGCACGGGCGGGGTCTTCCTGGCTGGCGCCGGCGACGGCGGGTTCGGGTTCGGGGAGGTCGGCCGGCGCGGCCACGAGGCCGGTGCCAGAGCCGAGCAGCAGGTACAGCACGGCCATCCGCACGGCGACGCCGTTGCGGACCTGGTCGAGGATCACCGAACGGGGCAGGTCGGCCACTTCGGCGGCGATCTCGACGCCGCGGTTCATCGGCCCAGGGTGCATCACGAGCGCCTCGTCCGAGAGCAGCTCGACTCGGCGGTTCGTGAGGCCGTAGGTCGCCGTGTACTCGCGAAGCGACGGCAGCAGCGCCTCGCTCATGCGCTCGCGCTGCATCCGCAGCAGGTAGACGACGTCGACGGTGGGCAGGACCTGATCGAGGTCGTGGCTGACCTTGACCGGCCACCCCTCGAGGCTCGGCGGCAGCAGCGTGGGCGGCGCCACCAGCGTCACCTCCGCCCCCATGGCAGTGAACGCCAAGACGTCGGAGCGGGCGACGCGGCTGTGCTTGATGTCGCCGACGATGGCGATGTGCTGGCCGCGCAGGTCGCCGCGATTCTGGCGGATCGTGTAGCAGTCGAGCAGGGCCTGGGTCGGGTGGGCATGCCACCCGTCGCCGGCGTTGATGACCGCGGCGTCGACCCAGCGAGCGATGCGGTGCGGAGCACCGGCTGACGCATGGCGCACGACGATGGCGTCGATGCCCATCGCCTCGATGGTCTTGGCCGTGTCGCGCAGCGACTCGCCCTTCTTGACCGACGACGAGCTGACCGAGAAGTTCATGGTGTCGGCCGAGAGCCGCTTGGCGGCGGTCTCGAACGACAGCCGGGTGCGGGTGGAGTCCTCGTAGAAGAGCCAGGCCACCGTCTTGCCGCGGAGCGCGGGCACCCGCGGGATGGGCCGCTCGGAAACCTCCACGAACGAGTCGGTGAGGCGCATGACCTCGTCGATGCCGCTCTGGCCGCCGAGGTCACCGATGTCGAGGAGGTGCCGCACCTGCTCGGAGGCGCCGGCGTTCATCGGATCATCTCCCCCAGGTCGACCCCGTCGGGATGGACGTCGACCACCTCGTCTCGTCGAGTCGGGAGGTTCTTGCCGACGTAGTCCGGTCGGATCGGCAGCTCGCGGTGCCCCCGGTCGATCATGACGGCGAGCTGGACCGCGCGGGGCCGCCCGTAGTCGGACAGCGCGTTGAGCGCGGCCCGGATGGTCCGGCCGGTGAAGAGCACGTCGTCGCAGAGCACGACCGTGCGCCCGTCGAGCGACCACGGGATGTCGGTCACTGCCTCGGGGAGCACCGGGCGCAGGCCGATGTCGTCGCGGTAGAAGGCGACGTCGAGCGTGCCGACCGGGACCTCGACGCTGGCAATGGCGTTGAGCGCCCCCGCGAGGGCCTCCGCCATCGACACGCCGCCGGTCTGGAGGCCGATCAGGAGCACCTCGTCGATGCCCTGGTTGGCCTCGATGATCTCGTGGGCCATGCGCCACACCGCCCGCTGGACGTCGTCGCTGTCCATCACCCGGGTGCGTGGCGCGAAGACGCCCCCGTACGGGGGCGCTTGACGTCGTTCTCGTTCAGCCATGCTGGCTCGCTTCCTGTCCGTCTGGGCCTCACGGGACCCGCTTCACGGTCAGAAGGGCACGGTACCAGTCCGGCGGAGGTCCGTCCCGGTGCACGCTCAGGGACGGTCTCGGATCCACACCTCGGTGCCGGTGTCCAGCTCACCGACCCGGGTGAAGCCCGCCGCCTCGGCTACGCCCCCGGCTCGGGGGTTGTCGGGGCTCGTGCGGGCGAAGAGGCGCTCCACCGGCAGCTCCCGGAGCACCCAGTCGGAGAACGTCGCCGCGGCGGCCGCCGCCCGGCCGGCGCCGCGGGCTTCGGGGGTGAGCCAGTACCCGAGTTCCGCCCATCCCTTCTCCGGCTCGGCCATCACCAGCCCGACCTCTCCGAGCACCGCGCGGGGCTCGTCGAGCTGGCTGATCACCAAGTCCATGGCGAGGCCCCGGGAGCGCCGGGCCTCCTCCCCGCGTATCCAGGTCCGGGCCGAGTCGACTGAGGTGTCGGGTGGGACCTGCGTCCAGCGGGCCACCTCCGGATCCGCCCAGGCCGCGGCGAGGACCACGGGATCGTCCTCACCTGCTCCCCACGGACGCAGGCCGATCCGGGTCGATCGATCAGCGAGCGGCGGCCACGGCAGCGGAAAGATCCACGCTTCTGCCCAGCCATCGCTCATGGTTCACGGCTCCGTTCGCAACTCGGTTGCGAGCCGAGACAACAGGCCGTTGACGAAGGTGTGCGAGTCGTCCGTCGAGTAGCGCTTGGCCAGCTCCACCGCTTCGGAGATGCAGGCACCGACGGGCACGTCCGTGTGCGCCAACTCGTAGGTGGCGAGCCGCAGGAGCGTGCGGTCGATCGCCGGCATCCGAGCCACCGTCCAGCCGACCGAGAAGCGGCCGATCAACTCGTCGATCTCGTCGAGGTGGTCGCTGACCCCGACGACCAATTCGGCGGCGAACGGCTCGGGGACCACGGGCAGCAGATCGATGACCTCGGCCATCGGCACGAGACCCTTCTGCTCGGCTTCGTAGAGCAGGGCAAGCGCCCGCTCGCGCGATTCCCGGCGCGTCCCCACGCCGTCGAAGCCCGACACCCGCTCGGGCGCCTCGGCTTCGGTAGTGTCCACCCCGACCAAGTCGTCATCGACGTCGATGGGGTCCTCAATGGAGTCCTCGATGGCGACCTCGACCTCCTCGAAGGCCTCGATCACATCGTCGTCGCCGAGGTCGAGGCCGGGTGGGAGGAAGGGGAGCTCGGGGTTGTGGGTCACCGGGGCCACGGCTTAGGCGCGCGTGAGGTAATCGCCGGACCGGGTGTCCACCTTGAGCTTGTCGCCCACGTTCACGAACAGCGGGACCTGGATCACCTTGCCGGTTTCCAGCGTGGCGGGCTTGCGAGCGCCCGAGACGCGATCGCCCTGGACTCCCGGCTCGGTCTCGGTGACGGTGAGCTCCACCGAGGCCGGCAGGTCCACGCCCACGATCTCGTCGCCGTACATCTGCAAGATCGCGTTCGCGGACTCGAGCAGGTAGTCCGCCGCGCCGCCGAGCGAGGCCGGCGCCACGTTGAGCTGTTCGTAGGACTCGGTGTCCATGAACACGTAGTCGGTGCCGTCGTTGTAGAGGTACTGCATCTCGCGCTTGTCGATCATGGCCTGCTCGACCTTCTCACCGGCGCGGAAGGTCTTCTCGAGCTGGGAACCGTTGCGGACGTTGCGGAGCGTGGTTCGGACGAAGGCACCGCCCTTGCCGGGCTTCACATGCTGGAACTCGACCACCTGGTAGAGCCCTTCGGAGAGGTTGAGGCTCATGCCGTTCTTCAGATCGTTGGTGGTGATGGCCATGTGGGTTCCTTCAGGTGCAAGGTGCGAATGCGTGGTCCGCGTCAGACCGCGGCGAGCTTGGGAGTGAGCGTGATCGGCCGGCAGCCATCGGGCGTGACGACCACCGTGTCCTCGATGCGCACTCCACCGTGCTCGGGGAGGTAGACGCCCGGTTCGACGGTGACCACGTTGCGGTCGACCAGCGTAGCAGCGGAGCTCTGCCCCACCCGAGGGTCCTCGTGGATGTCAAGGCCGACGCCGTGACCGGTGCCGTGCAGGAACGCGTCGCTCCAGCCGGCCGCCTCGATGACGGCCCGGCACGCCGCGTCGACGTCCTTGGCGGCCACGCCCCCGGCGACCGCCGCGACCCCCGCCGCCTGGGATTCGAGCACGACGTCGTACATGCGCTGCTGGGTCGGCGATAGGTCCCCCACCGCCACGGTGCGGGTCATGTCGGAGTGGTAGCCCTCGACCAGGGCGCCGAAGTCGATGACCACGAGGTCGCCGTCCTCGATGGTGCGGCTGCTCGGTCGGTGGTGCGGCAGGGCACCGTTGGGTCCCGACGCCACGATGGTCTCGAAGCTGACGTCATCGGCACCCAGACGGCGCATCGCCGTGTCCAGGGCCAGGCCGAACTCGACCTCGGTGGGTCCGTCGAGGAGTTGGGGCCTGACCTCGGCCAATGCCGCGTCGGCGATCTCCGCCGCCGACCGGAGCCGATCGATCTCCCCGTCGTCCTTCACGATCCGCAGGCCGCCAACCAGACCAGTGGTCGGGACCAGCTCGGCGGACGGGAACCACGTCTGGTCGTAGGTGCGCTGAGCGGACCAGGTGACTGCGTCGGCCTCGAGCCCGAGCCGGGCAGCACCCGAGCGGCGAAGACCCGCAGCGACGATGTCCTTCTGCTTCAGGTTGTCGACCTCGATCTGCGCAGGTACGCCCGCTTCGCCCAGCTGGGCCGTTGCCTGCTGGCCGTAGCGACCGTCGGTCACGAACAGCAGGCCGTCCGACGACACCAGCAGCAGTGCCGCCGACCCGGTGAACCCGGTCAGGTACCGGATGTTGGTGAGGTTCGTGACGAGCAGTGCGGGCACCGACGAGGCTTCCATTGCGGCCAGGAGGCGATCGGCCCGTCCGGCGACGTCCATCGGGGTCAGGTCTGCGGTGGTCATGCCTCCAGCATCTCCGCCACGGCCTCGATCGCCAACCGGTAGCCGTCCCCTCCCTTGCCGGCGATGGTCGCTGCAGCGACCGGCTCGACCACCGAGAGGTGCCGCCACGGCTCGCGCGCCTTGGGGTCCGACAGGTGCAGCTCGATCACCGGGCCGGCGAACGCGTCCAAGGCGTCGTGCAGCGACCAGGCGTAGTGGGTGAGCGCCCCGGGGTTGATGACGATGGCGGCGCAACGCCCCCGAGCGAGGTGGATGGCGTCGACGAGGCCGCCCTCGTGGTTCGTCTGCACGTGTTCCAGCGCCAAGCCGTGGAGGTCGGCTGCGGCCGAGGCCGTCGCCACGTGGTCTGCCAGCGTGCCGGAGCCGTAGACCGCAGGATTGCGCTCCCCCAGCAAGTTCAGGTTCGGTCCCGACAGGAGCAGGACGATCGGGCGCTCGGACACCGCACCATCGTTGCCGATGACGACGGGGTCGCCGCGGAGCCTCCGGTGCCGGGACGGTGACTCAGGTGACGGCGTCGAAGGCGGCCAGCAGGAGCGTGCGGTCGTCGATGCGGACGGGCTCGACGCCGTTCGGGCCGTCAAGGACGAACGTGACGCCATCGACGGCCTTCTTGTCCCGGCTGAACAGGTCGACGAGGTGCTCCGGGTCCAGACCCGGGGGAACGACCATCGGGAGGTCGTACCCGCCGACCACCTTGCGGTGCTCGTCCACGCGGGCGGCGTCGATGCGGCCGAGCCGGTGGGCCAGCCCGGCGGCGTAGATGAGGCCGATGGCGACGCCCTCGCCGTGGCGGAGGTCGTACTCCCCCGCCGTCTCGAGGGCGTGGCCGAGCGTGTGGCCGTAGTTCAAGATGGCGCGACGCCCGGACTCCCGCTCGTCGCTGCCAACCACGTCCGCCTTGCAGCGCACGCAGGCTGCGACTGCGTCCTCCAGCGAGAGGTCGGGGAGGTCGTCGACGCCGAGGAAGGCGTACTTCGCCATCTCGCCCAGGCCGTTGCGGTACTCCCGGGGCGGCAGCGTGCCGAGGACCTCGGTGTCGCACAGCACGGCCGCCGGCTGCCAGAAGGCACCGACGAGGTTCTTGCCCTCGGGGAGGTTCACCCCGGTCTTGCCGCCGATGGCGGCGTCGATCTGACCGAGCAGCGTGGTGGCGACGTGCACGACGGGGATCCCTCGGTGGTACACGGCAGCGGCGAAGCCCGCGGTGTCGGTGACCACCCCGCCACCGACGGCGACGACGCAGTCACCTCGGTTGAGGCCCCACTGCGCCCAGTCGCGGCAGAGGTCCTCGACGGTCCCGAGGTCCTTGCCGTGCTCGCCCTCACCCATCTTGAAGACCCGGTGGTCGACCCCGGGGTCGACCGTGACCGGGATGGACTCCTGGGTGACGATGGCGGCGCGCTTCACGCCCACGGGCAGCAGCTCGAGGAGGCGGTGGCGGGCTCCGTGGCCCACGAGCACGGGATAGGAGCGGTCCCCGAGCGGGACGCTGAGCTCGATCACGACGGGGCCACCGTCGTGGAGACCTGGTCCTGGGCGACCACGTGCCGCGCGACCAGTTCGTCAACGACCTGCTCGGCGATCCGCCACTTGGGCTTCTCCCCGGCTTCGTGGTGCGGACGCACCTCGACGACGGCGTCGGCGACCTCGCGGTACCAGCCGTCGCGTTGCTCGTACATCTGCCCCATGACGGCGAACGGGTCGTCGCTCAGCAGGGGACGGTGCGCCTTGGCCTGGACCCGCGAAGCGAGGAACTCCGGGCTGCCGTGGAGGTACACGACCGTGACGTCGTGCTCCTGGAGCCGGCGTCGGTTGGACGCGGTGACGACGACCCCGCCGCCGGCGCCCAGCACCAGGGGGGCTGGGTCCGAGAGCAGGTCGTCCAGCAGCGCCGCCTCGGCGGCCCGGAACGCCGGCTCGCCGTCTTCGAACCACGAGGCCACCGAGCGACCGGTGCGGGCCTCGAGCTCCACGTCGGCATCGACGAAGCGGTGCCCGATGAGCTTGGCGACCTTCTTGCCCACGGTGGTCTTGCCCGAACCCATGAGCCCGACGAGCACGACGTGAGTGGAGCGGACCTCCGGACCGGCCTCAGGCACCGACCGGACCCTGTTCCAGCGCGTCGACGAACGTCCGGTGGTTGCGGACGAACTCGTCGACAGAGTCGCCGCCGAACTTCCGGGTGGCTTCATTGGCCAGAACCAGGGCGACCATGTGCTCCACCACGACCCCCAGCGCCGGCACCGCCGTGACGTCGGTGCGCTCCTTGAACGAGACGCCGGCCTCCTTGGTGGCCGTGTCGACGGTGGCGAGGGTCGGGCGGTTCAAGGTGGCGAGCGGCTTCATGGCGGCTCGCACCACGACCGGCTCGCCAGTGGAGATGCCGCCCTCGACGCCGCCGGACAGGTTCGAGGTCCGTTCGTACCCGTGCTCGTCGGTCCACACGACCGGATCGTGCGCGGCGCTCCCCCGACGGCCGGCGACTTCGAAGCCGTCACCGATCTCGACGCCCTTGACGGCCTGGATGCTCATCACGGCCTGGGCCAGGGCGCTGTCGAGCTTGCGGTCCCACTGGACGTGGCTGCCCAGCCCCACGGGAACCCCGTAGGCGATGGCCTCGACGATGCCGCCGAGCGAGTCGCCCTCCTTGGATGCCTCTTTGATCTCGGCCACCATCGCTGCGGCGGCATCGAGGTCCAAGCAGCGGACCTCGTTCTCGTCCACGCGGGCCAGGTCCGCCGGTCCCGGGCGCTCACCCGACGAGGAGCGCGCCGGCCCCATCTGGATCACATGGGACACGATCTGCACCCCGAGCTGCGCGAGGAGTGCCTTGGCAACGGTTCCCGCTGCGACCCGCGCCGCGGTCTCCCGGGCGGACGCGCGCTCGAGGACGTCGCGCGCATCGGTGAAGCCGTACTTCTGCATGCCGGCCAGGTCGGCGTGCCCGGGCCGGATCTGGGTGAGCGGCGCCGCCGTGGGACCGTCCTCCGCCGCCGGCGACATCTCGGTCTGCCACTTCTCGGGGTTGCGCTCCCACTCGGTGTTGGCGATCTCGATGGCGATCGGCGAGCCGATGGTCCGGCCGTGGCGGACACCGCCGACCAGCGTGACCTGGTCCTGCTCGAAGCGCATGCGGGGGCCGCGCCCGTAGCCCAGGCGCCGCCGGCTCAGCTCCGAGGCGATGTCGTCGACCGCCAGTTCCAGCCCGGCCGGCACGCCTTCGATGACGACGATGAGGGCCTTGCCGTGGGATTCTCCGGCGGTCAGGTAGCGGATCACACGGGCAAACCTACTGGCCTGCCACCAGCGGGAACGAAGTGCTTGCCGGCGGGCGGAGCACCTGTGCGTCCTCGGTGTCGATGTCGTAGATGCGCAGGATCGGACCGGAGAACAAGATGACCAGGATGCTGCCCAGGGCCAGCCAGGGTCCGAACGGGAACGGCTTGCTCTCCTTGCGGACGGCCAGGATCGCCACGCCCACGACCAGCCCGATCACGCTGGACGCGATGAGCGCGAACAGGCACAAGAGCGGGTTGATGAAGCCGATCCACAGGCCCAGCAAGATGGCGAGCTTCACGTCGCCCATGCCCATCCCCTCCTTGTGCAGGATCAGTTCCCATGCGAGCAGCAGCACGAGGAGGAACCCCGCAAACCCGATGGCGCCGATGGCCGCGCCCAGCATCGCCGCCCCGGGATTGTCGGTGGCGACCACCGACAGCAGCGCGATGGCCACCAGCGACACGAGGATCGACGGGTAGGTGATCTTGTTCGGGAGGATGTACAGCTCGAGGTCGATGACCGACAGGGCCAGCAGCACCGAGAACAACAGGGCGTACGCAACGACCTCTTCCGTCGCACCGAAGCGGACGCCCGCAAGGATCCAGAGCACCATGTTCGTGGCCTCGACCAAGGGGTAGCCGGCCGGGATGGGCTCCCCACAGTTGCGGCACTTCCCCTTGAGGAGCAGCCACGAGACGATCGGGATGTTGTCCCGAGCCAGGATCTCGTGCTCGCACAACGGGCACTTCGACGGAGGCCGCAGGATGGACTCGCCCGACGGCACCCGGACGATCACCACGTTCAGGAAGGAGCCGATCGCCAGTCCGAACAGGGCGAGGAGGACGAGCAGCAGGCCGGTCGACATGGGCGGGACGCTACTGGCCGACCGCCGGCGAGACGGGCATCACCGGGCGGACCGGTGCGTCCGCGGTCAGGGCTTGACGGCGGAGAGGAACTTCAGGAGCGAGTCGCGCTCCTCGTCGACCGGCGCATCGTGCGACAGCACCGGCGTGGGGAGCTCGGCCGCGTCGCGATCGTCCTCCGGTGCTGCTTCGTCAGCGAAGGTCCCGGCGCCGGACCCGTACGGGTCCGCCGGGGAGAAAGGGTCGGCACCACCGAACCCCTCGATCGTCCCCGGCTCGTCGATCCGCTCGCTCATCGCGGCAGCCTCCTCGAAGGAAGCCAGCGTCTCGAACTGCTCGAACGCATCGTTGCTGCCGTCGACCGTCGAGGCCTCGGGTGCCAACTCCAAGCCATCGGTCGGCTCGAAGGTGTGCCCGTCGACGACGCCGCTGATCTCCTCGCCGTCGTAGGCGACGCCTTCGCCTGGGAGGGGTTCGGGCAGAAGCGCATCATCGCTGTCCTCCATGACCACCGGGCGATCCTCCGAGCTCAGGTCGTGCAGGTCGGTGATCGGATCCACCGCCGGCGCGTCGAACTGGTCGAAGTCATCGAGCTCGATGCGAGGAGGCTGGTAGCTGTGCGTGGCCCGGACGACCGCCAGGCCGGCGTCGACCAGCTCGAGCACCCGCCGGCAGGCGACCAGGTCGGAGAGCTCCAGGGCCGCGGCGAGGTCGTGCACGTTGCCGCCGCCACCGACGGCCACGACGGAGCGCCACTGATCTGCGGAGACGATCGTCTCGTCGAGGCCGAGTTCGGCGGCGAGGGACACCCACGCCTCCATGCTGGGCACGACGGCCTCGATCTCGGCCCACTCCACTACCAGGGCTTCGGCGGCGGCGATCGTGTCGTCGACATCGGCGCCCCAGCCCTCGTCGGAGACTTCGCCCTCCTCGAAGGAGAACGACCCGTCCTCCAGGCGGAGCAGCTCGAACACGACGTCCGCGGGCTCTTCGGCACGCGGCGCAGCGCTCGTCGACGCCGCCGCGATCGTGCCGTGACGGAGGAGCACCTCGCCGGTCGCCGTCGTGCCGGCCACCTCGAGGTGGCCGGACTTGGACGCCCCTGCGAGGAGCCGCAGCACGTCGGGAAGAGCAAAGGTCTTGAGGTCACCCTGTAGGGCCACGGCATCCTCCTGAGGGATGGTCGACACGGATGGTCCTCGTACCATCGGCAACACCCCTCGAAACTGAAGGATCGGCGTCAGGAGCGTGCTGCGGTCGCCATGGCGGCGACATCGGGCTCGGTCCCGGTCCACAGGGCGACCGCCCGGGCCGCCTGGTGCACGAGCATCCCGATCCCGTCAACGGGCCGAGCCCCCGCCGCGGCAGCGAGCCGCAGCAGCGGCGTCTCGACCGGTACGTAGACGAGGTCGACGACCGTCTGGCCGTTGCGGAGCAGCTCGGCTCCGGCAACCGTCGAGGTCTGGTCCTCGGCCGGCGCGTTCATGCCGACCGACGTGGCGTTGACGATCAGGTCGGCGTCGCGCACGTCCTCGAGGGTGCCGATCCGTCCGACCGCGCCGGCCAGCGAGGCCGCCACCTCCGCCCGCTCCGGCGTGCGGTTGATGACGACGACCTCGGCCGCTCCGCCCCCGGCGAGCGCGTGCACGACCGACCGGGCGGCACCACCGGCGCCGAACACGACGCAGCGCAGGCCGCTCGGATCGAGGTCTTGATCGACAGCCAGCGATGCAAGCAGGCCCCAGCCGTCCGTGTTGTGGCCCACGAGCTGGTCGCCGTCCCAGACCACGCAGTTGACGGCATCGAGCGCTGCCGCGGCCGGGGTCAGCCGATCGAGACCGGCGATGACATCGTGCTTGTGGGGCATGGTGACGGACAGACCGCCGAGGCCCAGGACGCGCGCCGCGTCGATGGCGGCGGCCGCATCGCCAGGAGCCACCTCGAGGGCCACGAAGGCCCAGTCGAGACCCGCGGAGGCGAACGCCGCGTTGACGAGCGCCGGGGACCGGGAGTGGCGGACCGGCGAGCCGATGACTGCGGCGATGCGGGTGGAGCCGCGCAGCGCAACCGGCGCGGCCGGGTCACCCACAGCCGAGGTCCTTGGCGATGCACTCCTGCTTGGCGTCGAGGAACTCCTGGTAGGTCTCGGCGAAGGTGTGCACACCGGGATCGGTGAGGACGTAGTACAGCCACGGTCCTTCGGCCGGGTGCAGCGCGGCGTCGAGGGCGTACTCACCGGGCGAGGCGATGGGCGTCGGCGGCAGCCCGACCTGGGTGCGGGTGTTGTACGGCGAGGTGCTCGTGTAATCGGGTTCCCCGCCCTCGGTCTCCGCCAGGTACTTGGAGGTCGCGTCGATGCCGAGCGGCATGCCCTCGCGCAGCCGGTTGTCGATGACCGTGGCCACCTTCGGCGCCTCATCGGGCCCACCGGCCTCCTCCTGGACGAGCGACGCCGTGGTGAGGAGGTCGTAGGCGTCGACCTCGATGCCCCACCTCTGCGAGATGGCCGTGGCGGCGGCGTCGATGCCCATCTCCCCGACGCGGGTCTCCATCTCCTGGGCCATCTCGGTCAGCACCTCGACAGCGGTCTCGTCGTTGCCCACCTCGTACGTCGCGGGGAACAGCAGGCCCTCGTAGGACGTCGAGCCCTCGGGCTTGAGCTTCGTGGGCACCTTGCCCCCGTCGAGGGCGGTGGTGAGTGCCTCGACGGTGAGGCGCGGCACCTTCTCGTGGATGCGAGCGACGATCTGCGCCACCGTGTAGCCCTCGGGGATGCTGACCTTGGTGGTCGCCGCTGCGATCGGCTTGCCGGGTCCGGCGTTGAGGACCTTCACGGCCTCGTCGAAGCTCGAGTTCGCCCGGAATGCGTAGGTGCCGGCCTGGACCGATGACAGGTCCTTGCCGCCGACCCAGAAGCTGAAGATGGTGGCGCTGCTGATCACGCCGTCGTCGTCGAGGATCGAGCCGACGTCGCTGGTGGTCGCCCCCTCGGGGATCTGCACCTGCACCTGCTCACCGGGGCTGCCCGGAGGATCGATCTGGTTGCGGTACCACCACATCGAGCCGCCGACGACGGCCACGATGACCAGCACCACGACGATCAGCGCCATGATCCAGCGGGGGATGCGGCTCTCGTGGGGCAGCTCGATGTACTCCTCGTCCTCCTCCCGGCGCCGGGAGCGGCGAGGTGGGGCCGATGGCGGCGACGTCGGGCCGGGGCGGCCGCTGCGGCCCGCCGGCTCTGCGGGTCGCTGAGGCGCGCGGCGACGACCACGTGGCCGCGCAGCTCCCGGCTGCTCGGCCGGCCGGGGCGGCCGGCGGGGTCCGGTCGACACCGGCTCGTCAGACCAGATGTCCGGATCGAGGGGCGCGTCGGGGCCGCCGGTTCCAGGGCGATCGGTTCCATCGGGTGTCACGAGCGAGCAGCCTCCTCGGTCCCCGCATCGTGTGGGCCGTGATCCAGCCAGTCCTGGAGGATCACGGTGGCGGCCATCTGGTCGATGACCTCCTTGCGAGCCTTGGCGTCGAGGTCCCCACGCTCCCGCAGAGAACGGTCAGCGATGCGCGTCGTCATCCGCTCATCGTGCACGACCACCGGCACCGGCACCACCTCGGCCAGTTCGTCGCGCTCCGCCAGCACGGCGGTGGCCGCCGGGCCGAGGGTTCCGTCGAGCGCGATCGGAAGCCCGAGCAGCAGCACGCCGGCCTCCCACTCGGCGATGAGGTCGGCGATCTCCCGGTGCAGCCGAGGCCGGTCGCCGTGGCGCGCCAAGGTGCCGATGGGTGTGGCCACGCGCTGCGCGTCGTCGGAGATGGCGAGGCCGATGCGCTTCGTTCCGAGGTCGAGGGCGAGCACGCGCATGGCCGCCTAGGCGATGCCGGCGGCAGCGCGGGCCTGATCGAGGGCATCGTCGATGCGCGACGGGTCCTTGCCGCCGGCGACCGCCAGCACGGGGTTCTTGCCGCCGCCACCGCCGACGGTGCGCGCCGCATCGGCGATCAACATGCCGGCGTCGAACCCGCCGTCCTTCGTGGTGGCGGAGACCAGGGCGACGCCACCACCCTCGGGAGCGCCGATCAGCACGACCGCGCGGACGCCAGCCTGATCACGAACGGCGACGCCGAGGCTGCGGAGGTCGTCACGGGCCAACCCGTCGACGCGGGCGACCACGACGCCGTCGACCGCGCCGGCCGCCAGGTCGGTCGCACCGCCGGAGGCCAGCTTGGATCGCAGTGATTTGACCTCGGCCCGCAGGTCGCGCAGCTCGGCGAGCCGCTTGTCGATGCCCTCGAGCAGCTCGGGTTGCGGGACGCCGATGCGCTCCGCGGCAGCGGCCAGGTTGGCTTCCTCGCGTCGCAACCGGTCGATGGGCCCGGTGCCGGTGACGGCTTCGAGGCGGCGGAGGTTGGAACCGATGGACGTCTCCGAGATGATCTTGGTCGGCCCGATGTCGCCCGTGCGACGCACGTGGGTGCCGCCGCAGAGCTCGGTCGAGTGTGGCCCCGCCTCCAGCACGCGCACGATCTCCCCGTACTTCTCGCCGAAGAAGGCAATGGCGCCGAGGTCGGCGGCCGCAGCCTTGGTGGTCTCGAAGTGGCGAACGGGCTCGTTGGCCAAGATGTCGTGGTTCACAAGGTCCTCGATCTCGGCGATCTGCTCCGCCGTGACCGCTTCGAAGTGACTGAAGTCGAAGCGCAGTCGATCGGGCGCGACCATCGAGCCCTGCTGCTTCACGTGGTCGCCGAGCACCGTGCGCAGCGCCCAGTGCAGGAGGTGGGTGGCCGTGTGGTTGCGCCGGATGGCGTCGCGCCGGTCGACGTCGATGGCGGCGGCGACGACGTCGCCGACCTCGATGGCGCCGTCGGTCGGGCGCACCACGTGGCGGTGCAGGCCCGGCAGGGCCTGGAGGGTGTCGGTCACGTCGACGGCGCCCGACGGACCCGCAAGCGTGCCCGTGTCGCCCACCTGGCCGCCCGATTCGGCGTAGAACGGCGTGCGATCCAAGAAGATGCTCTGCGTGCCGTCGGCACCGGGGACGACGGCGAGGACCGTGGCTTCGAGCTCGAAGAGCTCGCGTCCGACGAACTCCGAGGTCCCGTGCTGGTCGAGCACCTGCTGGAACGCGTCGATCTCGTCGCCGACGGCGAGACCACCCTTCTTGCCGCCCTTGCGAGCACGCTCGCGCTGATCGGCCATCGCCTCGTCGAAGCCGGCCCGGTCCACCTCGAACCCGCGGCCCTCGGCGATCTCCGTGGTGACCTCCAGCGGAAAGCCGTAGGTGTCGTGTAGCTGGAACGCCACGGTCCCCGGCAGCTCGCCGCCATCAGGCACCGAGGTGAGGGCGCCGTCGAGGATGCCGAGGCCGCTGCGGAGCGTCCGACGGAACTGGTCCTCCTCGCGCCCCAGGATGGCGAGGACCGTGTCGGCGTTGCTGCGAAGGCCCGGGTAGGCCTCGGACATGAGCTCGATGGTGCGTTCGGCCATCAGCGGCGTGATGGGCTTCTCGACCCCGAGCAGGTAGGCGAATCGAATGGCTCGGCGGATGATGCGCCGCAGGACGTAGCCGCGGTCCTCGTTGGACGGGATGACCCCGTCGTTGACCAGGAAGGTCATCGTCCGAGCATGGTCCGCAAGCAGCTTGAGCGCGACGTCCGACTCCGGGTTGACGCCCAACGCCACGCCGGTCGCCGACTCGGCGGCAGCAACGAGCGCCCGGAGTTCGTCGGTGGCGAACACGTCGGGGGACCCGATGGTCACCCCGAGAATGCGCTCGAGACCGGCACCGGTGTCGATGTTCTTGGTCTCGAGGGGGTTCAGGGCACCGTCTGCGCCACGGAAGTACTGCTGGAACACCAGGTTCCAGAACTCCACGTAGCGGTCCTCCGCGGCGGGGTTGGCCGGACCGCCCTCCGGCCCCCACTCGCCGCCGAAGTCCCAGAACAGCTCCGACGACGGCCCACACGGACCGGTGTCGCCCATCTCCCAGAAGTTGTCCTTGTCCAGCCGCTGGATCCGCTCGATCGGGAAGCCGACCTCGTCGACCCAGAGTTCGACTGCCTCGTCGTCGTCGACGTGGCAGGTGACCCAGATGCGGTCGCCGTCGAGCCCGAGCGTTTCGGTGGAGAACTCCCAGGCCCACCGGATGGCGTCGGCCTTGAAGTAGTCCCCGAAGCTGAAGTTCCCCAGCATCTCGAAGAAGCTGAGGTGGCGCAGCGACCGGCCGATGGCATCGAGGTCGTTGTGCTTGCCGCCGGCGCGGACGCAGGTCTGCACCGAAGTGGCGCGCGGCGGTCGGAACGGCGCCTGCTCCTCACCGAGGGAGTACGGGACGAACGGCATCATCCCGGAGTTGGTGAACATGGGGGCGGAGGGGTGCAGGGGGATGAGCCCGCTGGCGGGCACGTCGGTGTGCTGCTTGGCCACCCAGAAGTCGGTCCAGACCTGCCGGAGCTCCTGTGCCTTCACGCTGCTCGGCCCCCTTGCGGACGTTGTCTGGCTGCGCTCGGCAGCCCCTGCGATGGTCGGACCACCCTACTGGGCGTCCCTCCCCCGCCACGACGCCGTTCGGCGCGCCGGAGCGCTCCGTGAAGTCCCTTCGGGTGGCGCCACCGTCACCTGAGGTGAGCAAGGGCGGTGAGCGCTGCGACGACTGGAGCGGCGCGGCCCCGCCGAGCGGGGTCCACCTCAGCGGCGGGCGCGGCGTCGGCCGGCGGAACCGGTTCTCGTATGGGTGGCGACTCGACCGGCGCGCCGCGGTCCAACCGACCTCGGTTCCTCGACCTTGGGCGGGACCGGCGCATCGCCGACAAACGTGCGGGCCTCGACGCGGGCGCGCAGCTCGGCTTCGGTGGAGCGCATCACCTCGCGCCCCTCGGCCGCCGCCTGGCGGACGGTGGTCCCCAGGCCCTTCGCCGTGGTGGCAGCGCGCACCGCGACCTGCTCGGGCAGGTACTGCTCGATGGTCTCCTCGACCTTGCGCTTGGCCCAGAACGCGCCGCTGGCGCCGACGGCGACTCCGGTGCCCATCCAGAAGATCCGCTTGAACACGCCCTACTCCTTCCGCATGCGCCGAGCGGCGCGGGAGGCGCCGGTGCGGATCGCGACCGTCTTGATCACCGGTGCCGACAACGCCCGGTAGGCCAGCTTGGACGTGGCGTCGACCGTGGCCGAAATGGACTCGGCGCTGCCCATGAGGCGATCGACGCGGGCGAGTTCCTCGTTGGCCTCGGCGAGGGCCTCGGCCATGTCCTCGATGAGTGGCAGGGCCTGGGCGTTGAGCTCGTCGAGCGTGCGGGTGACCCGCCGCACGGCGACCACGATGCGCTGGAGCGCGAACAGGACGGCGACGACGGCCATGACGCTGCAACCGGTGATGATGACCATCGCAAGGTCCGATGCGGACATCTCGGCCAGGACGATGGCGATCACGATCCGCTCCCGTCCGGTGTCGTCTCGGCTGACTGGTGCAAGCGGGCCATGCGGTCTGCGATCTCCCGTTCCCGACCGTGCTGCGTGGGCTGGTAGTAGCGCCGACCGGCCACCTCCGGGGGGAGGTACTGCTGGTCGACCCACCCTCGCGGGTCGTCGTGAGGGTACTCGTAGCCGTCGCCGTGGCCGATCGCCTTCGCTCCCTGGTAGTGCGCGTCGCGCAGGTGCGCCGGCACGCCCGACGAGGGTCGGTCCCGCACGTCGGCTCGCGCCGCGCCGATCGCAGTGGTGGCTCGGTTCGACTTCGGTGCCGTCGCCAGGTGGATCACGGCCTGCGAGAGGTTGAGCTGGGCTTCGGGCAGGCCCACGTACTCGACCGCCTGCGCCGCAGCGGTGGCGACCAGCAGCGACAGCGGGTCCGCCAGGCCGACGTCTTCGGACGCCAGGATCACGAGGCGTCGGGCGATGAAGCGCGCATCCTCGCCGGCCTCGAGCATGGTGGCCAACCAGTACAGCCCGGCGTCGGGATCCGAGCCCCGGATGCTCTTGATGAAGGCCGAGATGACGTCGTAGTGGTCGTCGCGGCCGTAGCGCAGCGCTTTGGTGCCGAGTGCCGCCTCGGCGTCGGCGAGGCTGACCACCGGCTCGCCGCGCTCGGACCCGGCCCGCTGCTGGGCCAGCGCGGCGGCGACCTCGAGGCTGGTGAGGGTGTGGCGGCCGTCGCCGTTGGCACGGGCGGCGAGGTGGTCGACGGCGTCGTCGTCGGCCGTGGCGCCCTCGGCCTCCAGCGCCTTGGCGATGAGCCGGCGCGCCGCCGCGTCGTCGAGCGCGTGCAGGCGGAAGAGCGTCGACCGGCTGAGCAGCGGCGGGTTGACCTCGAAGTACGGGTTCTCCGTGGTGGCCCCGATGAGCACGAGCAGTCCGCTCTCGACCGACGGCAGGAGCGCATCCTGCTGCGCCTTGTTGAAGCGGTGGACCTCGTCCAGGAACAAGATCGTGCCCTGGCCCCGCTCGCCCAAACGCTGTTGGGCTCGACCGGTGACCTCGCGCACGTCCTTCACGCCGGCGGTGACGGCGGACAGCGTCTCGAAGGCCTTCGAGGTGTGGCCGGCGATGACCTTGGCGAGCGTGGTCTTGCCCGTGCCCGGCGGTCCCCAGAGGATGACCGAGGACAGTCGGTCGGCTTCGATCAGCACCCGCAGCGGCTGGCCCGGGCCGATCAGGTGGTCCTGGCCGACGATGTCGTCGAGCGTGCGGGGGCGGAGCCGATCGGCGAGCGGGGCCCGGCGCGCCAACTGGTCCTCGACCGAGGAGGAGAAGAGGTCGTCAGCCACGGGTCACGCCGGCGCGCCGTCCTCTCGAGCATCCGCAGCTTCCTTGATGGCGAGCAGCCGGTCGAGCTTGGCCTCGAGGCGGGCCAGGTCGTCGGAGTCGACCACCCGCATGCGCAGGCTGGCCAACTCGCGAGCCAGGTAGTCGAGGTCGGCCTTCACGTCGGCTCCCCGCCGACGGTCCTCCGCCGACTCCGCCCGGTCTCGGTCGGCCTGACGCGTCTCGGCCAACAGGATCAGCGGCGCGGCGTAGGCAGCCTGGGTCGAGAACAGCAGGTTCAACAAGATGAACGGGTAGATGTCGAACGACAGCCCATCGGGCGTCACGACGTTCCAGAGGACCCAGGCGATGACGAACACCGTCTGGATCACCAGGAACCGTGCGGTTCCCATCGTGTGGGCGATGCGCTCGCTGAAGCGCCCGAACCCCTCCGGGTCGTAGTACGACCCGAACCGATCCCCGTAGCGGGGCGTCGAGAGGTCGCGCTTGGACCTGCGGCGGCGGGTGGACGATGGCACGCGTCGAAGCTACCGCCTGGGTCCCGAGCACCGCGGATGCGTTCGACCGCTCGGTACCGACGCGACGACGCCGGGAGCGATCAGCTCGTCGATGTGCCCGGCAAACCCGCTGTGACCGCTTGGACGCAATGCAGAGGTCGGTTCGTCAGGCCTTCGGCGGCAGGAGGCGCAGGCCGAGGTCGGCCAGCTGGGCCGCGTCGACCGGGGTGGGAGCGCTGGTCATGGGATCGATGCCCGACTGCGGCTTCGGGAAGGCGATGACCTCACGGATGTTCTCCTCGCCGGCGAGGATGGCGGTGAGGCGGTCGATGCCGAACGCGAAGCCGGCGTGGGGCGGTGCGCCGTACCGGAACGGGGTCAGGAAGAAGCCGAATCGCTTGTCGGCCTCTTCCTCGGAGATGCCGAGCAGCCGGAAGATGCGTCCCTGGAGCTCCGGCTCGTGGATCCGCACCGAGCCGGACCCCAGCTCCCAGCCGTTGAGGACCAGGTCGTAGGCCAGCGAGCGGACCGACATGGGGTCCGACTCCAGCTTGTCCATGTCGTCGGGGTGCGGGTGGGTGAACGGGTGGTGCCCCGGCTTGGGGTTGCCGACGTCGTCGGTGCCCACGAACATCGGGAAGTCGACGACCCAGACGTAGCGGTACGGCCCCTCGTGCACGGGCGGGCGCCCGAGGTCGTTGCGGAGCGTGCCGAGCACCTCGCAGGTCTGGTGCCACTCGTCCGCCACGATGAGCAGGAGGTCACCGGGCTCGGCGGAGAAGGCCACGATCAGCCCGGCCACCTCGTCATCGGAGAGGAACTTGGCGACCGGCGAGGTGAAGGTGGCGCCACCATCGTCGACCTTCAGCCACACCAGGCCCTTGGCACCGAGCGACTTGGCCCGGTCCGTGAGGCCGTCGAGCTTGTTGCGGCCGTAGTCCCCTGCGGCGCCGGGCACCTTGATGCCCTTGATGCTCGGTGCCTTGAAGGCGTTGAACCCGGTCTCGGCGAAGATCGGCGTCAGCTCCGTGAGCTCCATGCCGAAGCGCAGGTCGGGCTTGTCGATGCCGAAGCGGTCCATCGCTTCGTGCCACGTGATCTGCTCGATTTCGGGCGGGGTCTCCCCCGTCGCTGCCTCGGCGGCGGCCACCACGGCGTTCGAGATGAACGCCAGGACCTCGTCTTGCGTCACGAAGCTCGCCTCGGCATCGAGCTGCATGAACTCGTACTGGCGATCCGCCCGTAGGTCCTCGTCGCGCAGGCAGCGGGCGATCTGGAAGTACCGGTCGGTGCCTCCCACCATCAGCAGCTGCTTGTAGAGCTGCGGGCTCTGCGGCAGCGCGTAGAACTCGCCGGGCTTCTGGCGGCTCGGCACCAGGAACTCGCGCGCTCCTTCGGGCGTGGAGGGCATCAGCATCGGGGTCTCGACCTCGATGAAGTCCTGCTCCTCCATGGCCCGGCGGATGGCGGAATTGACCTTGGCCCGCACCCGCAGGTTCTTCTGCATCCGTTCGCGCCGCAGGTCCAGGTAGCGGTAGCGGAGGCGCACCATCTCATCGACGTCGTCGGCCCGGTCGTCCATCGGGAACGGCGGCGGCTCGGCGGCCGAGAGCACCTCGACCGTGCAGTCCTGCAGCTCGACCTGCCCGGTCGGGAGCTTGTCGTTGACCGTGCCCTCGGGGCGCTGGGCGACGGTGCCGGTGATGCGCAGGACGTACTCGCTGCGGACGTCGGTGTCGTCGTGCACCACGCACTGGATCACGCCGGTGTGGTCGCGGAGGTCGACGAACGCAAGGTGCTCGCCGTGCTCACGACGCTTGGCGACCCACCCGCACACGGAGACGGTCTGGCCGATGTGGTCCGAGCGCAACTCCCCGCTGTAGTGGGTGCGCAGTCCGGCGGCGGCAGTCATGAGGGGTCCTTGGGGAGGAGTGACGAGAGGTGGGTGATGAGGTCGGCCCGGGCGATGGCGTCTTGGTGCTCGCCGAACTCGGCGCGCAGCGGGCGGACGGTGGCGGTGCCGTCGGCGAGTTCCTGCTCGCCGACGATGACGGCGTGGCTGGCGCCCGAGCGGTCCGCTGCCTTCATCTGGGCCCGCATGCCCTTGCGGTCGAACGCCCGGTCGCAGCGGATCCCGGCGGCCCGCAGTTCCGAGGTCAGCGGGCCCGCTTGGCCGCCATCCGTGACGTCGACGACGAACACGTCGACGCGGGCGGTGGGGCCGGGGAACGCGCCTTCGGCATCGCAGGCGATGAGCAACCGCTCGATGCCCGAACCGAAGCCGATGCCCGGGGTCGGCGGTCCGCTCAACTCCTCGACCAGGCCGTCGTAGCGGCCGCCGCCGAGGATCGTGGCCTGGGCGCTCTCGACCAGCGAGGGCACCAGCTCGAACGTGGTGTGGGTGTAGTAGTCGAAGCCCCGAACCAGCCGCGGAGCGAGGGCGAAGGGGATTCCGGCGATGCCGAGCCCGGCCTTGACCCGGTCGAAGTGCTCGGCACTCGCATCGGACAGGTGATCCGCAATGGCCGGTGCGTCGGCGGTGGCACGGCGCGTCTCGGTGCGCTTGGAGTCCAGCACCCGCATGGGGTGGCGGTCGACCTTCTCGCGGTCCTCCTCCGCCAGCTCCCCGATGCGCTCCTGCAGGTAGGCGCGCAGGACTTCGACGTAGCGGACGCGGTCTTCGGCGGTGCCCATGGTGTTCAGGAGGAGCTCGACCTTGCGCAGCCCCAGTGCCTGGAGGAACTCCCACCCGATGGTGATGACCTCGACATCGACGTCGGGATCCGCCGAGCCGAGCACCTCGAGGCCCACCTGGTGGTGCTGACGGAACCGGCCGGCCTGGACGTTCTCGTACCGGAACGCCGGCGTGGCATACCAGACCTTCCAGGGCGAGGCCGGCTGGTGCTGGACGAAGGCCCGCACCACCGACGCCGTCCCTTCCGGCCGCAGGGCGATGCGGCGACCGCCCTTGTCGTCGAAGTCGTACATCTCCTTGCGGACGGCGTCGGCCCCTTCCGACTCGCGCTGGAAGACGCCGATCTCCTCGAACATCGGCGACTGGAGCAGCCCGTACCCGGCCCGTTCCACCGTCGTCGCAAAGGCCGCGAGCAGGCGTTCCCACCGTGCGGACACCGGTGGCAGGACGTCTTGGGTCCCCTTCGGTGCCTGGAACTTCGCTCGTGCCATGAGGCAGCGAGGATACCGCCCGCTCCCCCGCCCCCCCGAACCTGATCCGAACTAGCGGCGTTGCGGGGTCGAGTGGTCCCAGTCGGCAAGGAGGGTGCGGACAGCGGTGATGACCAGGAGCGGCTGGTCGAGCATGCCGTGGTGGCCGGTCTCGGGAAGCTCGACGACCGGAGCGACGCGGCCGAGCTTCTCGTACATGGAGTCGCCGATGTCGGGCGTGACGAGGCCCAGTTCGGCGCGCAGCAGGGCGAAGCGGCAGCGGACCTCGGGCAGGTACGGCAGCGCGACGGCCCGGATGCTCGAGGTGAACGCGTTGAACAGGTTGTGGTCGAACTTCCAGCTCCATCCCCCATCGACCTGCCGGAGCGACCGCCGCGCGACGTGGTGGATCACGTAGGGAAGGTCGTTGTCCTGGCGGGGGACGGTACGGAAGCGAGCGAGTGCCTCCTTTGCCGTCGGGTACACCTTGGGCACACCGAAGGCCTGCTTGGCCTGGGCCGCGCCGATCTCGGCATCGGGCTCCGCGACCGGCGAGTCGAGCACGACCACCCCGGCCAGGCGGTCCGAGTGCAGGGCGGCGGTGGCGATGGTGACGAACCCGCCCATGCTGTGGCCGACGATCACCGGCGGACCGCCGATCCCGGCGTCGTCCGCAACCGCCATGACCTCTCGCGACCACTGCTCGAGCGAGTACGTGTCGCGGTGCTCCGAATCGCCGTGACCGGACAGGTCGATGGCGACGACGCGGTACTGGCGCGAGAACGTGGCGGCGACGTGGGTCCACCAGTGGGCGTGCGCAGCGCCGCCGTGGACGAACACCAGGCCGCGCCGACCGGGCTCGCCCCACGCCAAGTAGTGGATCCGGGCCCCATCGACGACCACGTGCTCGTCGAAGAACGGCGTGTGCAGCGCCCGACGGAACCAACCCGGGGCGTCGTCGGCGATGAGGGAGTCCACGTCGGCAACCATCGGTCGCACGGTAGACCAGTCAGTCGCCGGTGCTTGCTCCCGGCAGCACCCGGTACGACTGGTACACCCCGTCGACCGAGCGGATGCGACCGAGTACGGCGTCGAGGTGGGACGGGTCCCCCAACTCGCACTCGAAGCGCATCGAGGCCATGCGGTCGCGATCGGTCTTCATGTTGCAGGCGATGATGTTGACCTTGTGCTCGGCCAAGACGGCCGAGACGTCGCCGAGCAGGCCCGGTCGATCGAGCGAGCGCACCTCGATGGACGCTACGAACATCCCGCCGGAGAGGTCGCTGTCCCACTCGACCTCCATCAACCGGTCCCGCTGACCGGCCTGGAGCGACACCGCGTTGGCGCAGTCCGCCCGGTGCACGGACACGCCCCGGCCTCGGGTGACGAAGCCGATGATCTCGTCGCCCGGCACCGGGGTGCAGCAGCGAGACAGCCGGACCATGACATCGTCGAGCCCCTCGACGTGCACCCCGGCACCGTTGCGGCCGTGGCGCATGGTGGATGGCCGGGTGACCGACGTGGGCAGCTGCTCTTCGCGCTCCGGATCCCCGGAGTGCAGCAGCCGGCTGACCCGTGCGACGACGGCCTCGGGCGACACGTGGTGCTCGCCAATGGCGGTGTAGAGCGCGTCCACGTCGAGGTAGTTGAGGTCCAGCGCCGCTTCCTCGAGCACGCCCGGAGGCAGCTTCTGGGTCGGCAGGCCCTCCTTGCGGAGCTGCTTCTGGAAGTCCTCTCGTCCGGTCTCGCGTGCATCCTCGCGTCGCTCCCGGGAGAACCACTGACGGATCTTGTTGGCGGCGCGGGGGGTCTGGACGATCTGCAGCCAGTCGCGGCTGGGCCCGCTTCCCTCGACCTTGGACGTGAAGATTTCGCACGTGTCGCCCGAGGTCATCTGGTGGCTCAGCGACACGAGGCGCCCGTTGACGCGTGCCCCCACGCAGGCGTGGCCGACCTCGGTGTGCACGGCGTAGGCGAAGTCGATGGGGGTGGCGCCCTTGGCCATGGTGACCACGCGGCCCTTGGGGGTGAAGACGTAGACCTCGTCCTGCTCCAGGTCGACCTTGAGGGTCTCCATGAACTGCTCGGGGTCCGAGGTCTCCTGCTCCCAGTCGACGATGCGGTTCAGCCACTGCAGCTCATCGGCCGGCGTGCCCCGCTTGTAGGCGAAGTGGGCGGCAACGCCGAACTCGGCGCGCTGGTGCATCTCGACCGTGCGCAGCTGCACCTCGAGGGGCTTGCCCTGCGGACCGATCACCGTCGTGTGCAACGACTGGTAGAGGTTGAACTTGGGCATCGCCACGTAGTCCTTGAAGCGACCCTGCACCGGGCGCCACGTGGCGTGGATGGAGCCGAGGGCGGCGTAGCAGTCACGGACCGAATCCACTTGGACGCGGATCCCCACCAGGTCGTAGATGTCGTCGAACTGGCGTCCCTTGACGACCATCTTCTCGTAGATGCTCCAGAGGTGCTTCGGGCGGCCGGACACGTCGGCCTCCACCCCCAGCTCCGCCAGGCGCTGGCGCACCTCCTCAAGGACCTGCTCCAGGTACAGCTCGCGCTCGGGCGACCGCGAGGCGACCATGTAGTCGATCTCGGCGTACTGCTTGGGGTGGAGGGTGGCGAAGCTCAGGTCCTCGAGCTGCTGCTTGAGATCCTGCATGCCGAGGCGGTGGGCCAAGGGCGCGTAGACGTCGATGGTCTCGCGGGAGATGCGGGCCTGCTTGTCCGGCGGCATGGCACCGAGGGTGCGCATGTTGTGGAGCCGGTCGGCCAGCTTGATCATCAGGACCCGCAGGTCCTTGGCCATGGCCACCAGCATCTTGCGCATCGACGCGGCCTGCTGGGCCGCCTTCGAGTCGAACTGGACCCGATCGAGCTTCGTGACGCCGTCGACGATGGCGGCCACCTCGTCACCGAACTGCCGGGCCACCTGCTCGAGCGTCACGCCCGTGTCCTCGACCGAGTCGTGTAGCAGCGCAGCCGCCACCGTCACGTCGTCGAGGCCGAGATCGGCCACGATCCGCGCGACCGACAGCGGATGGTGGATGTAGGGCTCGCCGCTCTTGCGGGACTGGCCCTCGTGGGCCGCCGCCGCCAACTCGTAGGCCTGGGCGATGAGGACGGTGGACGTCTTCGGGTGGTGCTGGCGGAACGTGGCCAGCAACGGCGCGAGCTCGACCGAGGCAGGGGCACTCGAACGGCGCCACGGAAGCACTCGGCTCACGGTCGACATGGATGCAGCCTACGACCGTGCCGCAACCTGTCACGGGGTGGGGTCAGGGGTACGTCAGCAGCGACGTGATGGCGGCATCTCCGAGGTGCGCCCGGCCGCCGAGGAAGCCCAGCTCGATGACGAACGCGAGGGCGGCGACGTCGGCGCCGCTCTGGCCGAGCAGTTCCACGGTGGCGGCCGCCGTGCCACCGGTGGCGAGGACGTCATCGATGACGAGCACCCGGTCCCGCTCGGACACGGCGTCCTGGTGGATCTCCAGCAGATCGGTGCCGTACTCCAGCTGGTACTCCTGGCGGTTGACCGCCCACGGGAGCTTCCCGGCCTTGCGCACCGGGACGAACCCGGCCCCGAGCGCCACGGCCACCGGCGCGCCGAAGATGAAGCCGCGCGCCTCCATCCCGACCACCTTGGTGATCCCGAGGTGGGCGAAGGGCCCGCTCAGGCCGTCGACCGCCGCCGCAAGCGCTCCCGGATCGGCGAGCAGCGGGGTGATGTCCTTGAAGGTGATCCCCGGCTGGGGGAAGTCCTCGATGTCGCGGATGAACGCCTCGAGGGCCACCGGGGACCCCATCAGTCCTTCTTGCCCTGTTGGATGCGCACGCGCAGTTCGCGGTAGCGGGGCTCGCGTTCCTTCAAGATGGCGAGTAGCGGCGTGGCGATGAAGATCGACGAGTAGGCGCCCGAGAGCAGCCCGAGGAACAGGGCCAGGCCGAACTCCTCGAGGGTGGTGGCGCCCAGGACGAACGATCCGAGCACGAGCACGGTCGCGATCGGGAGGAGGGCGGTGATCGAGGTGTTGAGCGACCGCATGAGCACCTGGTTGAGCGACATGTTCGCCATCTCGGAGTAGGTCATCTTCGACTTCCGCCCAAGCAGCTTCGTGTTCTCGTCGACGCGGTCGAACACGACGATGCCGTCGTAGATCGAGAAGCCCAAGATGGTGAGGAGGGCGATCACCGTGGCCGGGGTGACGGGGAACCCGAAGATGGCGTAGATGCCCACGACGATCAGGAGGTCGTGGACCAAGGCCGCAAGCGTCGCCACCGCCATGCGGAACTCGAACCGCAGCGTGATGTAGATGCTGATGGCGATCAGGAACACGATGAGGGCCGTGCGGGCCTTCCCCGAGACCTGCTTGCCCCACGACGGGCCGACCGTGTCGACGGTGACGTCCTTGACCTTGGAGCCGGTCTGCTTGGCGAGTTCGTTCGAGACCGCCTGGCCCACGCGCTCGCGCTCGGTCTGCTCGAGGGCATCGAGGACGCTGACCTTGACCTGCATGTCCGCCGCCGAGGAGCTCACCAGCTTGGCCTTGCTCTTGGCGTCGGGCAGGTCCTTGCTCAGCGTGTCGATCTGCTCCTGGAGCGCCTTGAGGTCACCGGGCACGGCCTCGGCGAAGGGTCCGTCGACGCTGTCGAGGTTGGCCCGCACCGCATCGATCTTCTCCTGCGACGTCCCCTTGAGCTTCGCCTGGATCGCGTCGAGGTCGGCCGTGGCCGCATCGAGCGCCTTGGTGGTGGCCGCGGAGGGCGAAGCCTGGGCCTCGGCCTCGACGCGAAGGATCCGCTGGTCGCTCGACCCGGTGTTCTGGGTGACCAGCTGCACCTGGACGTCGTTGTAGCCCAGGTCGTTCATCGCGGATTCGACCTCGGCGACGTCGGCCTTGCCCGCAGGCACCTCCCACACGGTGCCGCCCGTGAAGTCGATGCCGAGGTTGAGCCCATTTCCGACGAGTGCCGCGAGTCCGATCAGCATGAACACGCCGGAGATGGCGAACCACGTCTTCCACCGGCCGATGAAGTCCATGTTGGTCTCGCCGTGATAGAGCCGCGAGAACCCGCTGTGGTGCTTCGGCGCCTGGGCGATGGCGAGCAGATCGTCCTCGGAATCCACCGGGGCGTCTGGGACCGATTCGTCTTGGGGCTCGTCGGGATCCACGGGGTCGTTGGGGTTGCTCACGCCGGGGCTCCTGACTGGTCGGTCGCTCGTTCTCGGGAGCTGTCGAGCCCGAGGAACTTCGAGTCGGTGAGGCGCCTGTTGTAGCTGAGCAGCGCCACCACCGGCCGGGTGAAGAAGTAGGCGACGAAGAGGTCCAAGACGACGGACATGCCCAGGAAGAAGGCGAAGCCGCGCACGGGACCGACGGTCAGCCACCACAGCAGGAAGGCGCCGAGGAACGAGGCGACGTCAGCCGTGATGATCGTGCGGATGGCGCTGTTGAACCCGCGGTCGGTCGCACTGCGCGCGCTGCGACCCGATCTGACCTCGTCCTTCATGCGCTCGAAGTACACGACGTAGGAGTCCACGGTCGTGCCGACGGACACGACGATGCCGATGATGCCCGACAAGGTGAGGGCCAGGCCCTGGTTCGCCGACAGCCAGCAGACCAGCCCGTACATGAAGCCACCCCAGACCGTTAGCCCGCCGATGACGACGAGTCCGAGGCCCCGGTAGTACAGGAGCATGTAGAGGGCGACGAGGGCGATGCCCACCGCGCCGGCGAGGAGGCCGGCGTGCAGCGAGTCGGTGCCGAGGGTGGCCGACACCTGCTGGAGGGCGACCTGGTCGAACTCGACCGGAAGCGAGCCGTACCGCAGCACCAGGGCCAGTTCCTTGGCCTCGGCCTGGTCGAAGTCCCCGCTGATCGTGAAGTTGTCGCTGGCCAGGTCGGCACCGTTGACCGCGGGTGCCGAGAGCACCTCACCGTCGAGGACGATGGCGATGGCGCCCTTCCCATCACCGGACTGCGCCGGGCAGGTGGGCTCGCCGTTGAAGCAGGCGTTGAACGCGATGTTGGCCTCCGTCTTCTTCGAGCCCTTGACCGACACGTTGACCGCCCAGGTCTCTTGCAGCGCGGCCTCGGCCTTGCTCAGGGCATCGCCGGTGAAGCCGACCGGGCCGAGGGTGTAGAGGAGCGCACTGTCCTTGGACGGCACGATCTCGGCGCCGGGAGGCAGCGGCGCCGTGGTGGAGACGGTGGACGTGTCGATGGCGCTACCGGAGTTGCAGCCGTTGGTGGAGCCCGACGAACCGGTCTTGCCGTCGGCGGCCGTGGTGCTGGTGGTCGACGGCGGCATCGTGGTGGTGGTCGACGGCGGCATCGTCGTGGTGGTCGGAGGTGCCGTGGTCGTCGTGGTGGACGGGGCGAACTGCGCGGGCAGGGCTCCCTCGCCGGCACTCAGCCCGGCGGTGCCCGATCCGGTCTCGCCGGCGCCGTCGGAGGCCTTGGTCGTGGTCGTGGTGGACCCGCCGGCCTTCGTGGTGGTGGTCGTCGAGGTGGTCTTCCCGCCAGACTTCGTCGTGGTGGTCGTGGACTTCTTGTCCGACTTGGTGGTCGTGGTCGTGGCCTGCGGCGCGTCGGGGTTGGCCGCCACGGCGAGGACCGGGCGGAATTCGAGCTTGGCCGTGCAGCCGACGACGGACTCCGCCTTGGTCCGGTCGGTGACGCCGGGTAGCTGGACGATGACGGTCCGGCCCTGGCGGACGATCTCCGGCTCGGCCACGCCGAGGCCATCGACGCGCTGGCGGATGATGTCCTTCGCCTTCTCGACGCTCTCCTCCGATGGGAGCTCCCCGTTGACCTCGCGCGCCTGCAGCACGACGGAGAAGCCGCCTTGGAGGTCGAGGCCGAGGGTCGGGGTCGTGTCGGTCACCTGGGCAATGGTCACCGCGCCGAGCGACGCCATCACGGTGAGGATCAGCGACACCCACAGCGAACGCTTGCTCATGACAGTTCTCCGTCTGAGGTCACCGACGCGTCGTCGGCGAGGTCGGGGTTGCTCACTTGCTGCACGGGGCCATCCTGTCCGTCATCGTCATCGTCATCGTCTCCGCCATCGTCATCGTCACCGTCGAGCTTGGTGGACACGGCCAAGCGGGCCATGGTGACCACGACGCCGTCGGCAATCTCCATCCGCACCGTGGTGTCTCGGACCGCCACGAGCGTGCCCTGGATCCCGCTGAAGGACTCCACCCGGTCACCGGCCTCGAGCGAGTCGACCACCGCGAGGTGCTCGTCCTCACGCTGCTGTGCCTGCTTCTGCTGCGGTCGGATCACCAACGCCCAGAAGACCGGGACGAAGATCACCAACATCAAGATGCCGAGCAGCACGAAGGGTCCGTTCAGGTACGGGAAAAAGCCTCGGGAACCCTAGTGCGCGGTCACGACCCACCTGGCTTCATCCCCAGACGTCCAGCACAGCCTGGCGGGCAGCGGCGAAACGGCCTTCTCGGATCGCCGTCCGCAGTCCCACGACCAGGTCGGAGAGCCATGCGACGTTATGAATCGTCAGGAGGCGGGCACCGGTGGGCTCACCCAGGCGGTGGAGGTGTCGCAGGTACGCCCGGGTGTATCGGGCGCACACCGAACAGGCGCAGCTCGAGTCGAGGGGACCCTCGTCGCGCTCGTAGGCCAGGTTCTTGATCATCAAGCGGCCCTCGGACGTGAGCACGGTGCCGTGGCGGGCGTGCCGGGTGGGCAGGACGCAATCGAAGAGGTCCACCCCAAGCCCGACCGCCTCCACGATGCTGGCCGGATCGCCGACGCCCATCAGGTAACGGGGCTGGTCGACGGGAAGGTGCTCCAGCGCCGCGGCCAGCGCCGGCAGCATTTCGTGGCGGGGTTCCCCCACCGACAGACCGCCGATCGCGTAGCCGTCGAACCCGACCTCCACGGTGCGCTGGGCGCTCTCGACCCGCATGGCCACGTCGATGCCACCCTGGGCGATGCCGAACTGGGACTGGTCCAGCCCGCGGTCGAGTCGCCACCCCGCACCGGCTTCGAAGGCGGCCCGGCCTCGGACGGCCCAGGCGGAGGTCCGCTCCACCGCGGCGCGCACCACCCGGTCGTCGGACGGGAGCGGCGGGCAGACGTCGAGGACCATCTGGATGTCGGCCCCGAGCTCGCTCTGGATCTGGGCGGCGCGCTCGGGCGTGAGGTGCTCCGTGGTCCCGTCGTACGTCGAGCGGAACGTGGCCCCTTCGTCGGTGACCTTCGGCTCGAGGGAGAAGATCTGGTAGCCACCGGAGTCCGTGAGGACGTGGCCGGGCCAGTCCATGAACCGGTGCAGCCCGCCCAGGTCCGCAATCAGCTCCGAACCGGGCCGCATCATCAGGTGGTAGGTGTTCGCCAGGATCAGCGGGATGTCCATGGCCTCGAGGTCGGCGGCGTCGAGCGCCTTCACCGACGCGCGCGTGCCCACCGGCATGAACAGGGGCGTGGGCAGCACACCCCGAGCCGTGGTGATCGAGCCGGTGCGGGCGGCACCGTCGGTGGCATCGAGCTGGATCTGGAGCTTCATCGGGCGCCTTGCGGTTCGCGGTCGAGGAGCATGGCATCGCCGAACGAGAGGAAGCGGTACCCCTCGGCGAGCGCGGTCCGGTAGAGGTCCTTCCACTGCGGGCCGACGAAGGACTGGACCAAGGCGAGCAGCGACGAGCGCGGCACGTGGAAGTTCGTCAGGAGGCGGTCGACGACGGCGAAGGGGTAGTCGCCGCGGATGAACAGGCTGGTCGCCCCCTCGGCCGTGCCGGTGGCCGCCCAGGACTCGACGGCCCGCACGACCGTGGTGCCCACGGCCACGACCTGACCGGAGGCCGCCCCGAGGATTGCTTGCGTCTCGGCCGGGATGCGGTAGCGCTCGGCGTGCATGGGGTGGTCCTCGACGCGCTCGGCGGTGATGGGCCGGAACGTGCCGAGCCCGACGGTCAACTCGATGGGAGCAACGACGACCCCTCGGGCCCGGCAGGCATCGAGGACGGCATCGGTGAGGTGGAGCCCAGCGGTCGGGGCCGCCACCGATCCGGGGTGCTGGGCGTACACGGTCTGGTAGCGCTCCGGATCGGCCAGGGGCTCGTGGATGTACGGCGGCAGGGGCACCTCGCCGACCTGGGCGAGCACGGCGAGGTCGTCGTCCGTCCCGCCGTGGACGGTGACCATCCGCCGGCCGTCCTCATCGATCACCGCACCCACCTCGACGGTCAGGTCCGTCGCGGCCGGGTCCTCTGCGTGGAGCACCGCCCCGTTGGCCACCCGCCGGCTGGGGCGCACCAGCGCCTCCCAGTGGCCCTCGGGGCGGCGTTCCAGCAGGAGCACCTCGACCGCTCCCCCGGTGGGCTTGCGGAGGTGGAGCCGGGCCGGGATCACTCGCGTGTCGTTCACCAGCAGCACGTCGCCGTCGGCGAGCAAGCCGGGAAGGTCAGCGACGGTGCGGTGGGAGACGCGGCCATCCGCGTCCGCGACCAAGAGCCGAGCGGCATCGCGAGGCTCGATCGGCGTCTGGGCGATGCGCTCGGCAGGCAGCTCGTAGTCGAGGTCGGCGGTGTCCATGGGGCGGGTGATCGTACCGGTGCCGGTCAGGCGGACGCGAGGTCGGCCAAGGCGCGGAGGGCGGCGCCGGCCAGGATCTGGGCACCGACTCCGATGGCGCGCTCGTGCAGGTCGAAGCCGCCCGCGTGGAGGTCGACCTGGAGCCCGGAGGGGTCCCAGACGCCCAGGCGGAAGTAGCCGAGCCGAGCCCGATCGCCATACCAGGAGAAGTCCTCGCCGCCGGCGCTCTGCTCGGTGGAGCCGACGTGGCCCTCCCCCAGCACGGCCAGCGCTGCATCGCGCACCTGGCGGACCGCCCGCGCGTCGTTCACGACGGGTGGAGCGCCCGTCTGGTGATCGAGCTCCCACGTGGCACCGAGGGGCTCCACGATGGCGGCGAGCAGGCGGTGGATGTGCTGGGGAGCCGCCTCCCAGGCGCCGCGTCCGCTGGCCCGCAGGGAGCCGAGCAGCCGGGCCTCGGTGGCGATCACGTTGGGGGCATCGCCCACCTGGATCGATCCGAAGGTGAGGTTGAGGCCGTCGCGCGGATCCGAGAGCCGACCGAGGCTCATCGGCAGGTCGACCACCACCCGGGCGGCGATGTGGGCGAGGTCCGCCGTCTGGTGCGGCCGGCCGGTGTGGCCGCCGGACCCGAACAGGCGGATCGTGATCTGATCCGCGGCGGACGTGATCGGTCCGGCGCTCACTCCAACCGACCCGACGGGTCTGGACGGGTCCGAGTGGAGGGCGAACACGGTGTCCACGTCGTCGACCACGCCGGCGGCGACGAGGCTCTTCGCACCACCCGGAACGCTCTCCTCAGCGGGCTGGAGCAGGAGGCGCACCCGGCCCGAAACCCCCGGCCGGGACAGCTCGCGGTGCAGGGCGATGCCGGCGCCCACCACGGCGGTGGCGTGGAGGTCGTGACCGCAGGCGTGGCACACGCCGTCCACGGTGGAGCGGTACGGCACCTCCTTGGTGTCGTGCATGCGGAGGGCGTCGATGTCGCCGCGCAGCGCCACGAGCGGTCCGTCGGCCCCGACGTCGGCGATGACGCCGGTGCCGGTGGGAGCCACCTCGGCGGCGATCCCCTCGGCGTGCAGCGCGTCCAGGAGCTTGGCCGTGGTCCGGTGCTCCTCCCACGACACCTCGGGGTGGGCGTGCAGGTCGCGCCGCAGGGCGATCAGGTCGTCTTCGATCGACGCGATGGTCTCGGCGATGCGGGCGTCGGCCCCCGAGGGCGTTGGCGTGCTCATGGCGCCAGCTCGTCGGATGCCAGCTCGCGCGCCAGGTGGTCGACGACGGCGAGCAGGTTCTTGCCCCCAGCCGACGCCGCCCGCTGCCGCAGGTAACTGGGGCCGACCTCGGTGATGACGGCGATCGCGTCGAGCTCCTCGGCGCAGTCCAGCTCGAGTGCCTGCGGACGGACCTGTAGGACCAGCTCGGCGATGGCGTCGCGTGCCGGCTGGAGGGTGCCGGTCTCGTCGACGATGAACGAGGCATCGAGGCCGTGGCGCCCCGCCCGCCACTTGTTCTGGGCGAGCAGCCAGCCCGGCTGGCGCACAGGTGCCTGGCCTTCGTCGTCGAGCGCGTCGAGGTGAGCGACGAGGCTCTGGGCCAGCGCCGCGACCGACGCCACCTCGCCGAGGCTCGGGATGCCGTCGCACATGCGCAGCTCGATGGTCCCGAAGTCGGGGTGGGGCCGCACGTCCCACCACACCTCACGCACGGTGGCGATGGCCCCAGCGGCGACGAGGGTGGACATGTACGTCTCGAAGTCCGCCCAGCTCTCCAGCCACGGGGGCAGCCCGGCGGTGGGGAGTCCCTCGAACACCTTCGAGCGCGAGGAGGCCAAGCCGGTGTCGTGGCCCTCCCAGTAGGGGCTCGATGCGGACAGCGCCAGGAAGTGCGGGATGCAGTCGGCCACGGCGTTGGCGATGACGACGGCCTTCTCGGGCGACCGGACCCCGACGTGCACGTGCACCCCGAAGATCTGGAGCCGGCGGCCCATCCACTGCACCTCGTCGATGAGCTGGTGGTAGCGGTCGTCCGAGGTGATCTGCTGCTCGGACCACAGCGAGAACGGGTGGCTACCCGAGCAGATGAGGGTCAGGCCTCGCTTGGCTGCGGCCTCGCGCACCTCGGCAATGGTGGCCGTCAGGTCGGCCTTGGCCTCGGCCACCGTGGTGCAGACGCCGGTGATGACCTCGATGCAGCACTCGAACAGCTCGTGCTTTGCCTTCGGATGGATCCCGTCGGGGTGGCCCTGTCCGATCTCGGCGAGGATCTCCGACGCCGCCGAGACCAGTTCCCCCGTCCGCACGTCGACCAGTTCCAGCTCGACCTCGATACCCAGGCTCGGCCCTGCGGAGCTGTTGAAGTCGATCTGCACGTCAGGAGGCTATCGGCCGGGCACCCACCGCCTCCCGCCTCGGCCGCACCCGTGTTCGAGCGGCGGCCACGCTGGAATCGGACATGCATCGAAACGGGCGGGAACAGACCTTCGCTGTCACACCCCGTTCGTAAGGTGCTGGCATGGCATCGGTGGCAGACTCAGAGATGGCGGCGGCGGTTGATGCCACGCGCTCGGGTCTTGCCGCGCTGCGTTCGTTCGGCGTGCACCCCTCCGCCGTCGACGACGCCTACGCCTTGACTCGTGCCATCGAGGGGTGTGCCCGGGAGGTGCGCTCCTTGCAGCTCCAGGTGCTTGACCAGATCGAGCGATCGGGGCTGCACCATGCGGACGGCCACCGGGGCCCGATGGTCCTGGTGCGCCGGGCCGCCAACCTCTCCAAGCCGGAGGCCAAGCGGCGCGCCAAGGCGGTCCGGATGCTGCGCGAGATGCCCTTGGTCGCCGCCGGGTTCGCCCTCGGCCGCATCGGTGCCTGCCAGGTCGATCGCATCGCCCGCACCTTCGGCAACCGCCGGGTCCGGGCCGCGTTGGTGGCTGCAGATGAGGACGTCGCGGTGCTCGGCGCCCGCCTCCCCTACCCCGAGTTCGACGCCAGGCTCACCGACTGGGAGCGCCTCACGGACGAGGACGGCGCCACAGACCGCACCGAGCGCAACCACGACAACCGGACGGCGTCGATGACCCACGAGTTCGACGGCTCCTGGCGCCTCCAGGGGGCGTGCGGCGGGCTGCAGGGCGCCGAGATGCACGACATCTTCGACCACTACATCGAAGCCGAGGTCCTGGCCGACTGGGCGCAGGCGAGAGCAGACAAGGGCGACGACGCCACCGTCGACGATCTGCCCCGGACCGACGGGCAGCGCCGCATGGATGCGCTGTACCGCATCTTCTGCGACGCCGCCGGCCATGTGGCGACGATGCCCGGAGGCAGCCAGATCTGCACGGAACTCGTCATCGACCAGGAGACGTTCGAGCGCCACCTTCGCCGCGCCTGCGGCGACGACCCCGAGCCCGATGCCCGCCTGGCATCGTTCTTCACCGACCTGATCGCCACCACCACCCCGAGCGACGACCCGTTCGCACCCGACGCCAGCAACGGCTCATCGGCGGACGACCCCGTCGAGTTCGGGCACGACGACCAGGGTGACCGCAGTGGGCCACCCGACGCCGGTCGCGCCTTCCGCTCCGGCACCATCGACGGATACCCGATCCACCCGTCGGAGATCGTGGCGGCGGCGCTGGTGCACCACGTCCGCCGCGTCGTGATGAGCCGCACCGGCGTGGTGCTCGACATGGGCCGGCGTGAGCGCCTCTTCACCGGCCCGCGCCGCACCGCCATCTTGTTGACGAACGTCACCTGCGTCTGGCCCGGCTGCGAGGTCCCGGTCTCCCACTGCCAAGGCGACCACATCGACGGCTGGGCCGCACCCACACGCGGTCCCACCCACCCGTCCAACGGATGCCCCCTCTGCGCCAGGCACAACCGCTGGAAGGAACGAGGCTTCCGAGTCGTCCAAGATGACAGCGGCCGCTGGCACATCTACCGCCCCGACGGCACCGAGATCCCCTGACCGACCGTCGACGTCCCGTCACAGGTCGTCGCATTTCGGTGGCAACTGGAGCGCCGATGGGTCCCCCTATTGCCGGGGGCTGCAAGGCACTGGGCTGCGCACGACCAGCACCTCGGAGACAGCGGCGACGGACCACGTGAACACCGACGCATCGGCGACCGCGTCGACGGCCCAACGGCGTCGCGGTTGATAGGTTTCCGCAGGTGGCGGCCAAGGTGGGGCGACGCGGTGCGATCGGGGCCGCGATGGCAGGAGTCGCCCTCGTGACGCTTGGCTCGCCGGCGAAAAGCCCAGCTGTCGCGATCAACGCCTGTGCCTCGCCCACGGCTCCGATCTACGCGGCGTACACCTCGGGTGCAGGGGGTGCCCCGCAGCAGAGCGATCCCGACCACCCGGTGGATCCACCACCAATGACTGGGAAGGACCTCGGTGTTGCCAGCCCCGGGCGGTATCCGTACGTGGACACCGATGGAGATGACAACGATGACCGCATCGCCGAATCCGGCGATCACCTCGACATCGTCCGTGGTGATGGGCTGGTCCGCCTGGTCAGCTCCGGGCTGACAGCCCTCCCGTTCTACGACGCCCGCTTCACGCCCGGGGATCTCGACGGAGACGGCCGCGAGGACTTCCTCGTCTACTTCTGGCGGAGCGGAACCGACGAGGGCCAGTGGTTCGCAGTCTCGGGCAGTGTCGCCCCTGGGACTCACCCGATCGACGAGGTGGGCGTGCGCCTGCCGGTGAGCCGGCTGTACTCCGATGCCGGCCAGCCTGCACTGCACGCCAGTGTCACCAGCTATTCCGGTGGTCCGGCTGCGGACTTCGTGGTCCGTGGGCCCGGCGGCGAAGGCCTGGTGGACGGGAGTGCCCTGCTCGAGCCGGGTCCGGGCGGCTCGCTCGCCACCTTCCCGATTGCGATCGCACTCCCCGGAGAGCCGAGGGGCCAGTTGGACCTCGGGGACGCCGCACCCGCGCTCGTGCTGGCAGAGGGGAGCTTCAACACGGGTACTGAGCACCTCTGGGTCTGGCGCTCTGGCCGCCTCTTCGAGCTCGATTCGCTCGACGGCGCCGGTTTTCTGCCATACGAACACTTCCGCGCCATGCAGACATCGGTCGGTCGGTTGCTGATCAGCGAGACCAGCGACCGTGGAGGCGGCCATGGTGAGATCGTGTGGAACCTCGATCACCTGTGCGCAACCGGGACACAGACCCCGCCCACCGAGGCCGGTGCAGCACCGGCCGACCCAGTTGCGGCCGAGCCAGACTTCACCGGTTGATCACCGCCGTCCGCGCCCTCATCCGAAGCAAGGACGATCGCCAACACGATCAGTGCCGCCAAGGCGACGAGTCCACCGGGAAGACGTGGCGCTGGTGGCGCATCCAACGGACTCGAGTGGGTGAGGCCTCGAATGGCGATCTTGGCCTGCTGCGTCTGCCAAGGCACATGGCGATCCCACTGAGGTCCCGCGTCCTCGGATGCCATGAAGGACGCCACTGCACGGGTGCCAAGCAAGTGCCCGACCACACGGGTCGAGGTCACGAGCTTGGTGCGGTCCTTCCCGATCAGCCGAAGAGGCCGGGTGGAGGCGCCTGATCCGGGGCGGCGGCGGGTGTGGCGAGGCCGAGGTGCTCCCAGGCGGCGGGCATGGCGACGCGGCCTCGGGGGGTGCGCATGAGCAGGCCTTCGCGGATGAGGAAGGGCTCGTAGACGTCTTCGACGGTCTCGGTGGGCTCCGACACGCTGATGGCGAGGGTAGAGAGACCCACCGGGCCGCCGCCGAAGCGCTCGCACAGGGCGCTCAACAGGGCGCGGTCGACCTTGTCGAGGCCGCGCTGGTCCACGCCGAACACCTTCAGGCCGGCCTCGGCGGCGGCGGCGTCGACGACACCGGTGCCGCGAACCTCGGCGAAGTCGCGGACCCGGCGCAAGAGGCGGTTGGCGATGCGTGGCGTGCCCCGTGCCCGACGGGCGATCTCCCGGCAGCCGTCCTCATCGACGGGCACGTCCAGGATTCCGGCGGCGCGGGTGACGATCGACTCCAGGTCCGCCGGCTCGTAGTAGTCGAGCCGGGCCACGAGGCCGAACCGGTCGCGCAGGGGGCCGGTGATGAGGCCGGTGCGGGTGGTGGCACCGACGAGCGTGAAGCGGGGCACGTCCATGCGGATCGAGCGAGCGGCCGGGCCCTTGCCGAGGACGATGTCGAGCTGGAAGTCCTCGATGGCGGGGTACAGCACCTCCTCGACGGCACGCGAGAGGCGGTGGATCTCGTCGATGAAGAGGACGTCGCCCTCCGACAGCTGCGAGAGGATCGACGCCAGGTCTCCCCCACGCTCGAGCGCCGGACCGGAGGTGATGTGGATGTCGGCATCCATCTCGGTGGCCACGATGCTGGCGAGGGTGGTCTTGCCCAGGCCGGGTGGACCGGCGAAGAGCAGGTGGTCGGCAGCCTGCCCGCGGCGACGGGCCGCCTCCAAGATGATGGCCAGGTGCTCCTTGAGCTCCGCCTGGCCGACGAAGTCCTCGAGCGTGCGCGGACGGAGGCTGACCTCGTCGGACAGCTCCTGGGGCTCGAGCGGTTCCGGGACCAGCAGTTCCTCGCGCACGATCAGCGGGCTCCGGCCAGGCGCCGCAGCGCCTCTTTGAGCAGCACGCCGGCATCGCCCTCGGGCAGTTCCCGGGTGGCCTCGGCGATCTCCTCGGGGAGGTAGCCGAGCTCGGCCAGCGCCCCACGCACATCCGCGCGCACGGCCATGGCACTGCCGGGCGGTGCGGCGTCGGCCATCGACGAGCCAGTGGTGTCCTCACCCAAGGGAATGTCCAGCTTGGTCTTGAGCTCGATGAGCAGGCGCTGGGCAGTCTTCTTTCCCACCCCGGGGACCAGGCAGAGGGCGGCCACGTCGTCATCGGCCAGCACCCGGACCAGGTTGACCGGTGGATGGACGGAAAGGATGGCCATGGCCAGCGCCGGTCCGACGCCGTGGGCACCGATGAGTGCCTCGAACACATCGCGCTCGTCCTTCGAGGCGAAGCCGTACAGGGTGTCCGCATCCTCTCGGACGTGGTGGTGGACCCAGGCGAACACCTCACCGCCGACGTCGCCGAGGCGGGCGGACGTGGCGGGACCGGCCTGGACCCGGTAGCCCACACCCTCGACCTCGATCAGGATCTCCCCGTCGAGCGAGCGGTCGAGGAGCGTGCCCCGCAGCGAGCCGATCACGACCGCGCTCCTGCCGCTGCGATGCGTGCCCGCACCGGCGCATGGGCCAGGTGGCACAGGGCCAGGGCGGCGGCATCGGCCGCGTCGGCGGGGCGGGGCGGGGCGGCGAGCCCCAGCAGTCGTTGGACCATCATCTGCACCTGCTGCTTGTCGGCGGCACCGTCGCCGGTGACCGCGAGCTTGACCTCGTTGGGCGAGTACTGGACGACCTCGCATCCGGCAGCCACGGCCTCGGCCATGGCCAGCCCGCTGGCCTGGCCGACGGACATGGCCGTGCGGACGTTGTTCTGGAAGAAGATGCGCTCGACGGCGACGACATCGGGCTGCAGTTCGGCGATCAACGACCGCAGCTCGGCCTGGAGCTCCGCCAGGCGCTGGGGCAACGGGTCCGACGGGGCCGTGCGGATGACGCCGATGGCACGCGCGACCACGCCCGCAGGACTCTGCGAGACGGCGCCGTAGCCACAGCGCGAGAGGCCGGGATCGATCCCGAGGACGAACACAGGTTCGATCGTACCCATCCCGGGCCGGGCGGCGGTGGACCCGGCGGGGCGGGAGGTCGAGCGGGTCAAGTATGGCCGTGACCAGCCGATGGACACTGGTGACCCCCAACCACACCCCTGATGCGGCGGCGGCCCCGATCGTCGAACTGGTCGGCGTCCGCCGCCGCTTCGGGGAGGTCGACGCCCTGGCCGGGCTCGACCTCGAGGTCCCGGCGAACCGCATCACCGTCCTGCTCGGCCCGAACGGCGCCGGCAAGACCACAGCCATCCGCATGATCACCGGTGCGCTCGACCCCCATGCGGGCCGGGTCCGCACCTTCGGCCTCGACCCGTCGGTCCACGGCGAGCAGGTCCGCCGACGCTGCGGCGTCGTGTCAGCCAAGCCGGCCCTCTACGACCGCCTCGACGGCCACGCCAACCTCGCCTACTCGGCTGAGCTCTACGGGCTCGGGCGGGGTGACCACATCGACCGCCGGATCCGCGAGGCTGCGGCCCGCTTTGGCATCGAGCACGCCCTCGACAAGCGCGTTGGCGGGTTCTCGACGGGCATGAAGACCCGCCTGGCGCTGGCCCGATCGATCCTCCACGAGCCCGACCTGCTCCTCTTCGACGAGCCGACCTCCGGCCTCGATCCGGAGTCCAGCCACGCCGTGCTCGACATGATCCGGGAGATGACCGACGACGGTCGCACGGTCGTGATGTGCACTCACCTGCTGCTCGAGGCCGAAGGCCTGGCGGACAAGGTGATCGTGATGGAGGCCGGCGACGACCTCGTCTCGGGGACACCGACCGAGCTCACCCGGCGCTTCTGGCCCGGGACCGTCGTGCTCGTGGGCGCCGAGGGTGCGATCGACCCCGCGGTCCTGCGAGCGATCCCCGGCATTCGTGAGGTCGAGCCCGACACCGATCCGAACCAGGTCCGCCTGCACCTCGACGGCGACCACCGCACGCCCGATGTGATCACGGCGCTCGTCGCCAACGGCATCCGCCTCACGCGCATCGAGCCGGTCCACCCCACCCTCGAGGACCTCTACTTCGCCGTGCGGACGAAGCGGCCCGTCGCCGGCGAGATCGCCGAGGATGGGGGCCGGCGCCTCGGCGGCGACGACGCAGGTGGCGAGCTCGACGAGACCACCCACGTGACCGATCGGAACCGCCAGGTCGCCGCCCTCACCGGCTGGCCCGGCTCGGAAGGACCCCGATGACCGCCCCCACCCTCCCCCTCGACGACGCCGCTGTACCCCGAGCGGCGCGCGACGGCTGGCGCGACCTGAGCTGGCGGCGGGTCAAGATCGTCGCCCGCTCCGACATGCGCCAGCTCATCGAAGACAAGGGCTTCTGGATGCCGATGGTGTTCCTCGGCGCCATCTTCTTCCTCATCATTCCGACGGTGCTGCTGCTGACGATCACCAAGATCGGCAACGTCGAGGTCGTCAGCCAGATGTCCAAGACGCTCGAGGTCCTGCCCCAGGCCGCACAGCAGCAGATCGAAGGCCAGTCACCGGAGGGCAAGACCGCCTACGCCTTGGCCGTGTTCCTCCTGGCGCCGATCGCCATCGTCGTACCCCTGACCATCTCGACCGCCATCGGCGCGTCGACCATCGTTGGCGAGCGCGAGCGGGGGACGGGAGAGTTCCTCGCCCACTCCCCCGCGCACGAGAAGGAGATCTACCTGGGCAAGTTGATCGCCAGCCTCGTGCCCGGGTACGCCACGACGCTCGCGGGCTTCGGCGTGTACTCGCTCATCGTCAACCTGCTCGTCGGTCCGGAGGTGGGGGGCTGGTTCTTCCCCACCGCCTCGTGGTGGACCCTGATGCTGTGGGTCGTGCCGCCGTTCCTCGCGCTGACGCTGTCGATCGTTCTGCGCCTCTCGGCCCGCGTGAAGTCGACGGCGGCGGCGCAGCAGGCGGCTGGCCTCGTCACGCTGCCCATGATCGCCATCGCCTACAGCCAGAGCACCGGGGCCCTCTTCGGGGCCAGCTCGTCGGGCCTGATCATCGGCCTGATCGCCTGGGCCCTGGCGATCCTCGGGCTCTCCCGGGGCATGCGAGCGGTCAGCCGCTCCCGCCTCCTCGGCGTCAACGACGGCGTCTGACCGACGTCAGGCGACCGGCGGGCTCGGCGGGATCTCCCACCGGCCCTCGGACGCCGCGCCCAGGTCACCGCGGTCATCCGCACGGCTGGGCACCACGGGCTGCGGCGATTCGCCCAGGGCCGAGAACGCGCACCACGCGACGTAGCCGGCAATGGCAGCAGCGAGCAGGAGCGGGACGCCGACACCCAGCCGGTTGACCACGGTCCGAGCGGCCGAGGTTCCCGGCTCGTCGAAGGGCGTTGCGTCGAGGTCCGTCGCCAGTGCGGCGACCCCGGCGAAGGCGCAGAGACCGGCAACGGCGAGGCCCACGACGGTCGTGGCGCGCAGGGCGAGCACCCCCTGCCTCCGCACGCGGCCCTCGGGCCCCAAGGTGACCAGGAGGAGGGCGATCAGGACGCCGCCTGCCGCGAGGAGACCGAACTGCTCCCCGGCCGAGCGGACCACGCCGACCAGGTCGACCGAATCGTCGAACGCCCGGGCACCGCTCGACTGGTCGTAGGCGACCGCCAGCCGAGCAACGACGGTGAGGGCCACCGAGATGAGCAGCAACAGGGCGACGATCTCCAGCCGCGCCTGCCAGGGCTCCACCTCGCGTGCGGCATGCCCGCCCGGTGGGGAGAGCAAAGGATCAGCGGGGCCCGGCGGGGCTGGGGGGAGGTTGCTGGAGGAGCCGAGGCTCATGACACGTCCCTCATCTTTCGTTTCTGTTCACCGATCCACCTGGCCGAATGCACCGTGACCGCGCCGCACAGCAATCCGGTGAACACCAGCGATGCCACCGTGGCCATCCGGGCGGACGACCAACCGGTGCTCTGACCCCGCTCGTCGAGGCCGAAGGGCCCGCCTGAACGCAGGTGGTAGGCGCTGCCGAGGTAGGCGACCGCAAGGGTTGCGCCGGCCGCGAGCAGGACCGCCGCGACGAAGAAGACCGCCCACGGCGTTCGCTCCCCAGAGGCGTCCGTGGACGTCACCAGCAAAGCCAGCGCGCCCACGAGCATCAGGACCGGAACGAAGTCGCTCTGCGACACGGCGCCGATGAAGAGGAAGGCCTTCGAGGGAGCGGTCCCGCCGTAGAGCACCGCTCCCGCAAGGGGGACGGTCAGGGCGATGGTTGCCAGCAGGAGGGCGAACACCTGTAGTTGCTGGATCCGCCGCGTCGACACGAAGCCGGAAGCTACCCGAGCGCGGCCGAACTGGCCGCCCGGATCGCCTCGACGAGCTCATCGGTGGTCCGGAAGGTCGACCCGGCGTAGCCTCGGTGGACGTAGGTGAGCGTTCCCGTGCCGTCCACGACGAACACGCAGCGGCGGTAGAACCCGATGGGGCCGAGCACGCCGTAGGCCTTGGCCATCGCCTTGTCGATGTCGGCGAGGAGCGGGAAGGCGAACCCTCCCTGGTGGGCCGCGAACCCTTCGTGGCTGTCGAGATCCTCGGGGCTGATGGCCAACAGCTGGGCGTCGAGGGCGATGAACTGGTCGATGTCGTCGGTGTAGCTGTTCAGCTGGCGGGTGCACACCGGCGTGTTGTCCCCGGGGTAGAAGGCCAACACGATGGGCCGACCGGCGAACTCCTCCAGCGTGTAGGTCCGGCGCGTGCCGTCCTGGGTGCCGGGCACGGAGAACGGGGGTGCCGGGTCGCCGGCGGTCACAACCATGGCCCGACCCTACGTCGGCGCCGCAGGGTGCCCGCCACCGCCGTATCGTCCCCGCCATGACCCTCCCCACGCGCACCCTCGGCGCCTCCGGCCTCACGGCGGGGGCGATCGGCCTCGGCTGCATGAGCTTCAGTCCCATCTACGGCGGCTTCGACGGCACCGACCCCGACGAGGTGATCGGCCGGGCCCTCGACCTCGGCGTCACCCTCCTCGACACGGCCGACATCTACGGCCCGTACACCAGCGAGGAGGTGGTCGGCCGCGCCATCGCGACGCGCCGTGACGAGGTCGTGCTCGCGACCAAGTTCGGCCTCGTGTTCGATGCCGACTCCCCCACCTTCCTCGCCGTCGACGGATCACCCGAGCACGTCAACCGGTCGATCGACGGCAGCCTGCAGCGGCTCGGCACCGATCACGTGGACCTGTACTACCTGCACCGTCCGTCCGGCGACGTCCCCATCGAGGAGACGGTCGGCGCCATGGCCGAGCTGGTGACGGCGGGGAAGGTCCGCCACCTCGGCTTGTCCGAAGCCTCGGCCGACACCATCCGCCGCGCCGTCGCCGTGCACCCCATCGCCGCGCTGCAGACCGAGTACTCGCTGTGGAGCCGCGACATCGAGGGCGAGATCATCGACACCTGCCGCGAGCTCGGCGTCGGCATCGTCCCCTACAGCCCGCTCGGTCGCGGCTACCTCACCGGCACCATCACCTCGCTCGATCAGCTGGCCGACAACGACTTCCGCCGCCGCAACCCCCGCTTCGCCGACGGTCAGCTCGACGCCAACCAGGCGGTCGCCGATCTGGTGCGCCAGGTGGCCGACGGCTACGGCGCGACCCCCGGCCAGGTCGCCCTGGCGTGGATCCTCGCCCAGGGCGACGACCTCATCCCGATCCCGGGCACCAAGCGCGTCGCCTACCTCGAGGAGAACGCCGGTGGCGCGTCGCTGGAGCTGACTCCCGCCGACCTCACCGCTCTCGACGCTGCCGCCGAGCTCGTGAACGCTCCCCGCTACGACCCCAGCACCGGCTGGACCAACCGGGACACCCCGGCCCAGGATGTCTGACCGAGCGCAGCCGTAGCTCAGTCGAGCTGAGCGAGGATCTCGTCGGAGATGTCGAAGTTGCCGTAGACGTCCTGAACATCATCGAGGTCGTCGAGGGCGTCGATGAGGTCGAGGACCTTCTTGGCCGAGCTGACGTCCTCGATGGCGATGTGGTTCTGGGCAATCATTGCCAGGTCACCGGACTCGACCTTGTAGCCGCCCTCCTCGAGGGCCGTGCGCACGGCGTGGAGGTCGTGCGGGTCGGTGGTGACCCGCCAGAGGTCGCCCTCCTTCGCGATGTCCTCGGCGCCGGCCTCGATGGCCGCCTCCATGAGCTCGTCCTCGTCGATCGAGCCGTCGAGCGTCATCACGCCCTTGCGATCGAACTGCCAGGCCACCGCGCCGGGCTCCGCCATGGAGCCGCCCCGCTTGGTGAACGTGCTGCGCACGTCGGAGCCGGAGCGGTTGCGGTTGTCGGTGAGGACCTCGATCAGCAGCGCGACGCCGCCGGCGGCATAGCCCTCGTAGGTGATCTGCTCGTAGTTGACCCCCTCGAGCCCACCCGTGGCGCGCTTGATGGCCTGCTTGATGGTGTCGAGCGGAACCGACGCGTCGCGAGCCTTCTGGAACATGGTCCGCAGCGAGGGGTTCATGTCCGGATCGGGACCACCCTCACGAGCAGCCACCTCGACCTGGCGGATCAGCTTGGCGAACACCTTCGCCCGCTTGGCGTCGGTTGCGCCCTTCTTGTGCTTGATCGTCGCCCACTTGGAATGGCCGGACATGCGATCTCCTCGTCGAGTTCGTGTGCGTTCGATGGCGGCCCGTCAGGCCACCGGACCAACGTTTCTACGCCATTTCAGCGATCGACAGGAACTGCTCGTGGAGGCGGAGGTCCCCGGTCAGCTCCGGGTGGAAGGCCGAGACGACGACCGGGCCTTGGCGGCACAGCACCGGATGACCGTCGACCGACGCCAGCACCTCGACCCCCTCACCCACCTGCTCCACGAACGGCGCGCGGATGAAGACGGCGTGGAACGGGGCATCGAGGCCGGTGATCGCCAGGTCCGCCTCGAACGAATCCACCTGTCGCCCGAAGGCGTTGCGGCGCACGGTGATGTCGATGGCGTCGTAGGACTTCTGGTCCGCACGGCCGTCGAGGACGGTGCGGGCGAGCACGATCATCCCGGCGCAGGTCCCCAGTGCAGGCATCCCGGCGGCGAGCCGCTCGCGCAGCGGACCCGCGAGGCCCGACGTGTCGAGCAGCTTGGACATGGTGGTGGACTCGCCACCGGGGATGATCAGGGCATCGACGTCCGCGAGCTGCTCGGGCGTGCGCACTTCGACCGGAGTGGCTCCGAGCGCTCGGAGCGCGCGGCCGTGCGGGCCGATCGCTCCCTGCAGGGCGAGGAGCCCGACCTTCACGGCTACCAGCCGCGGTCGGCGTAGGTGGTCTCGAGCGTGGCGATCTCGAGCCCGGGGATGGCGGCACCGAGCCCACGGCTGACCTTGGCCAAGATAGCCGGGTCGTTGAAGTGGGTGGTGGCCTCCACGATGGCCTTGGCACGCAGCGACGGGTTGTCGGACTTGAAGATGCCCGAGCCGACGAACACCGACTCCGCGCCGAGCTGCATGGCGAGGGCGGCGTCGGCGGGGGTGGCCAGCCCACCGGCGCAGAACAGCGGCACGGGAAGCTTGCCGGTGTCGTGGATCTCCTGCACGAGCGGGAGGGGAGCCTGGAGCCGCTTGGCCCACTCGAACAGCTCGGGCGCGTCGGCCTGGGTGATCTTGCGGATGTCGCCGAGGATCGAACGAAGGTGGCGCACGGCCTCGACCACGTTGCCGGTACCGGCCTCGCCCTTCGAGCGGATCATGCACGCACCCTCCGAGATGCGGCGAAGCGCTTCGCCGAGGTTGGTGGCCCCGCAGACGAACGGCACGGTGAACGCCCACTTGTCGATGTGGTGGGCTTCGTCCGCCGGGGTGAGGACCTCGGACTCATCGATGTAGTCCACGCCGAGCGCCTCGAGGATCTGCGCCTCGACGAAGTGGCCGATGCGGGCCTTCGCCATCACCGGGATGGTGCACACGGCCTGGATCCCCTCGATCATTTCGGGATCCGACATGCGGGCGACGCCGCCGTCGCGCCGGATGTCGCTGGGCACGCGCTCGAGCGCCATGACGGCGACGGCTCCGGCGTCCTCGGCGATCTTCGCCTGGTCGGGGTCGACCACGTCCATGATCACGCCGCCCTTGAGCATCTCGGCGAGGCCTCGCTTGACCAGCTGGGTGCCGGTGGCGGGAGTGGTGCTGGACGAGGTGGCTGGCGACTCGGACATGGCGTCAGTCTAGAGACGGATCTCCGCGATCCCGAAGCCCGTTGCGAACCTTCCGTCCGCGTCCTGCGTCGGGGTCAGCGGGTGATGGCGGCGGTGCCGCCCGCCTTGGGCAGCTCGATCCAGGTGTTGCCGGGGCTGAGCAGCACCGGTACCCCCTTGTCATCGACGAGCGTCGCCGGCTTGGCGATGTCGGGCCGATCCCAGCGGCCGTGGATGACCCGGCCGTTGGTGAACACGAACAGCTCCCCTGACCCCACCGTCTTCGCCTGCGGCGAGCGCGAATCTGCGTAGCTCGGCACGTACTGCGTGACCATCGCGACGATGTTCTTGGCGGTCAGCTGGGTGCCGCCGGAGTCGGTGTGGGGGCGGCCCCGCTGCTCTCGCTTGTAGACCCGCGCCTTGGGGTCCCAGCGCCAGCTCACGTTCGATGACGCCACGCCCCCGCCCCAGGTGAGATCCACGCCCTGCGCCTTGCGGGCGCTCGCCGGGTTCTTCTCGCCCTTCTTGCGGTACTGGAACAGCGGCTGCGGGCCGGGGGTCCCCGGAGGGGCCTTGGCCCAGAGTTCGTCGCCACGGACGTAGAGGTTGTGCGGGGCCCGACGGCGGCCGTCGCGGAAGTACGGCCCGGGCATGGCGTCGGCCCCGGCGTTGATGATGAACGGGCTGGACTGCACGGCGTTGACGACCCCGGCGTTGCCCCCGGACCAGGCGAGCAGCGGGTGGCCGAGCTGCGGCAGCAGCTCGACGTCGGTGGTGCGCGCCGAGCGGACCGGGCCCACGGTGCCGGGCTGGTGGGAGTGGAAGACCGCCACGAGGCGCGTGATGTTGCCCTCCACGACCTCCTCGTAGACGACGTCGGCCTTGGGGAGCGCGGTCTGCGGGACCGCCGTCTCGCCCGCCGCATCGAGGTTGTCGATCTTGACGGCGAGGGCGGTGCGGAACAGCAGAACCGCGTCCTGGTCCGGGACCTGGAGTCCCGTGAGGGGTGCGACCGGACCGGTGGGCGCCGCGGTGGTCGTGGTGGTGGTGGTGGGCGCCGCGGTGGTCGTGGTGGTGGTGATCGTGGTGGTGGGCTTCGGCTTGGCGGCCGTGTCGTCGCTCCCCCCGCCTCCGCTGAGGGCCACGGTGGCGACCAACCCGATCGCGGCCACGCCGACCGCACCACCGACGACGCCCCGACGGGCGTTCGGGGTCAGTCCCGACCAGAGCTCAGCGATGCGCGACATGGGAAGAGCCTCCCCCCTGCATCGCCACACGCGGTGGATGGTTGGCCGCCGCCGCGACCGGGCAGGTCAGAGCTCCTGCAGGGCGGCGATGCGCTCCTCGAGCGGCGGGTGCGTGTCGAAGAGCTTGTTCCACTTCGAGAGCTTCCCCTCTTCCTCGGTCATGGCCACCGGCTGCTCGATCCAGAGGTGGGCGGTGGCCCGAGACGCCGAGTGCACGACCGTCGTGTCGTCGCGCAGCTTCTCGAGCGCCGAGATCAAACCGGGCGGGTAGCGGGTCATCTCGATCGCCGACACATCGGCCAGCGATTCCCGGGACCGGCTCACCGACGCCTGCATGAGCTTGGCGAGCAACGGCGACAACACCAGCAGTGCCAAGCCGAAGATGGCCAGGAAGGGGGCGGCCCCGCCCTCGCGGTCGCTGCTGCGACCGTTGCGGCCGCCGTTCCACCACATCATCCGGACGCTGATGTCCGCAGCGAGGGTGATCATGCCCACCATCGTCACGGCGAGGGTCGACACCAAGATGTCGTCGTTCTTGATGTGGCTGAGCTCGTGGGCCAACACGCCCTCGAGCTCGACGCGGGTCATCATGTCCAGCAGCCCGGTGGTGACGGCGATGGCGGCATGCTTGGGGTTGCGGCCGGTGGCGAAGGCATTCGGCGCGGGATCGTCGACGATGTAGATCCTTGGCTTGGGGAGACCGCTGGCGATGCAGAGGCCCTCGACCAGGTTGTGCAGCCGGGCGTACGTGTGCTCGTCGGCCGGCACCGCCCGGCTCATCTTGAGGGCGATCTGGTCGGACTTCCAGTACGCACCCCAGGCCGACGCGATGGCGACGACCGCCGCGATGCCGACGCCGATGAACCCCAGCTTGAGCAGCCAGAGGATGACCGACAGCACCAGCGTGGTGAACAGGACGAACCCGATGACGATGACGGCGGACCGCCGCTTGTTCTGCGCTACTTGGTCGTACACGTGGGCAGCAGGATCTAAAACTGCACGTTGACGGGCCCGCGGGCCTCGCCAGCTGCTTCGAAGTACTCGCGGATCGTGAAGTTGAACATGCCGGCGATGATGTTCGACGGCATCGACTGGATCTTGGTGTTGTACTTGTTCACGGTGTCGTTGTAGAACTGCCGCGAGTAGGCGATCTTGTCCTCGGTGCCGGTGAGTTCTTCCTGCAGCGCCAGGAAGTTCTGGTTCGCCTTGAGGTCCGGATAGGCCTCGGAAAGGGCGAAGACCGACTTCAGCGCGCCGGTGAGCACGTTGTCGGCTGCGGCGGCCTCGGCCGGACCCGTGGCCGACTGGGCCATGTTGCGGGCCTGGATGACCGCGTCGAGCGTCTCGCGCTCGTGGGCGGCGTAGCCCTTGACCGTCTCGACCAGGTTCGGGATGAGGTCGGAACGCCGGGTGAGCTGGACGTCGATCTGCGCCCATGCCGCCTCGACCTTGTTCCGCAAGGCGACGAGGCCGTTGTAGAGGACGACGAAGATGAGCCCGACGACAACGATCAGGATGATGAGGACGAGGAGGATGGCCACGGCGCCACTCTACGGCTTCCAGGCCCCCGACCGGGAGCGACGCCACCCTCGTGGCTCGGGAGCTGGGGTGCACACCCGCTCGTAGAGCCGCAGGTAGTGGTCGGCCAGCTGGTCCATCGAGAACGACCGCGCTCGCACCGTTGCCTGCTCGACGAGCGCGGCGCGCAGGGCCGGATCCTCCAACACGCGGTTGAGCGCAGCGGCCAGCGCCTCGGCATCGCCCGGCGGGACGAGGAGCCCGTCTTTACCCGGTCGGGCGACCAGGCGGTAGCCGCTGAGGTCGGAGGCAACGATGGCCGCCCGCGCCGCCATGGCCTCGAGCAGGACGACGCCGAACGACTCGCCGCGCAGCGAGGGGGCACAGAAGATGTCCGCCGCCTTCAGTCGACGGCGCTTGTCCTCGTCGGAGAGGCGGCCGAGCCACTGGATCCGGGGATCGCCGGCGTGGCGCAGCCGGAGGCGCTCGGTGTCGGGCCCGTCCGAGCCGATCCACACCGTGACGTCCGCCGGGAGCATGGGCAGGGCGGCGAGCAAGACGTCAAGGCCCTTGCGCGGCTCGTGGCGGCCCAGGAAGAAGATCGTGCGGCCCTCCGTCGGCCAGGGCTCCGCGTCGGCGAAGCGGTCGATCTCGATGCCGTTGAACAGGTGCTCGTAGGTACCGCCGATGTGCTCGACGGCGAGGGCCTCGGCCTCGGCCGACACCACGACGCGCACATCGAGGCGGCCGGCCAGCCACCGCAGCGCCGGCGCCAAGTACTCGTACGACGCGCTGGTGCCCGCAGCGTGGAACGTGCCGACCAGCGGGGTGGGCTTGAGGAGCGCGGCGGTCATGCAGGCGCCCGGCACCATGGGCTCGTGCAGGTGGAGCACGTCGAAGCCTTCGTCGCGCACCGCCCGGATCAGGCGCAGCTGTGCCGAGGGGTCCGGAGCGATGGGGGCGACCGACCCGTTGGCGGCGGTGGGGATCGAGTTGCCGAGGGGTGTCACGAACCCGTCGGGCGGCGGGCCGTCGGACGGGGCCAGGATCCGGGTGGGGTGGCCCTTGGCGCGCAGGGACCGCGACAGTCCGAGCACCTGCTCTTGGACGCCGCCCGGCACGCTGATGCTGTACGGGCAGACCATGCCGATGCGCACGACTAGGGGCTCGTCTCAGCGGCGGCTCGATCGCTCGGCCAGTTGGGCTGGAGCAGGTGCCACTGCTCGGGCGCGAGCCGGATCAGCTCCTCGAGCTCGTACGCCAGGACCTGCGTGACGCGAGCGACGTCCTCGCGCAGCTTGCCCTGGCGGGTGGTGTCGATCGGCGGGCGCACCACCCCTCGGTGGCCGTCGCCCTCGAAGAAGCAGGTGGCCGCCATCAGGGGCGCACCGGAGCGCAGCGCGAGCGTCGCCGGGCCCGCCGGGAGCGTGGTGAGCTCGCCGAAGAACTCGACCTCGACGCCACCGCCGGAGATGTCGCGATCGCACACGAGCGAGAGGAGCCGTCCGGCCTTCAGCGCTCGAGCGACCCGGGCTCCGGAGTCCGGGCCGAGGGAGACGATCTCCATGCCGAGCCGCTCGCGCAGATCGACGAACCAGTCAGCCAGCTCGGGCGGCTGAACCGGCTCGACCACGGTCGTCACGTCGATCTGCTCGCAAGCCGTCAGCCAGAAGGCCGACCACTCCCAGGCACCGAGGTGCGGCATCGCCGTGATCACCCCTTTGCCGTCGTCGTACGCGGCTCGGACGTGCTCGAAACCCTCGGTGACGATGCCAGCGTCGAGGACTTCCGCCGGGGTGCCAGGAAGCCGGAAGGACTCGATCCAGTACTGCGCGTAGGACCGGAACACCTCGTCGACGGCGTGCTGCACCTCGTCGTCGGTCAGGTCCGGGCGGACCCGCTTCTGGTGGCGGACCACCATCGCTCGACGCCCGTCCATGGCGCGAGCGGCGGCGAACCCGGCGAGGTCGGTGAAGGGCGGGATGATCGGCTTCGGTAGCAGGCGCGCGATGGCGCTGCCGGCGCGGTACGCCGCGTAACTGGGATCGGGCAGCACAGGTGCGTCAGCGAGGAGGGCGCAGCTGCGACCGGCGCCGGACCTGGCGCTCGGTGGAACGAGCCACCCGCCGGTCGATCTGGCGGCGCGACCGGGACCGTTCGCGCATCGTGGGCCGGGTCGGGACCTCGGCGCTGGCCTGCTTCCAGACCTTGTGGAAGCGCTGGCCGGCGGTCACGAGCGTGAGGATGAGCATGACCCACAGGATCGGAACGAGGAATTGGTTGAACAGCAGGCCGAAGCCCAGGGCGATGAGGCGCTCGGCGCGCTCCATGAGTCCGCCCTTGGCGTTGTACCCCAGCGCCTCCGCCTTGGCCCGCTCGTAGGAGATGAGCATCGACGCACCGAGGACGGCCATCGGCAGCAGGGCGATGCGGCCAGGCTGCGTGTCGGCGAGGTACCAGGCGACGCCCAGCAGCAGGAGCGCATCGGTGAAGCGGTCCGCCACGGAGTCGAAGAAGGCCCCGCGGGGCGAGGCCGTGCCGGAGGCCTTGGCCACGGCGCCGTCGAGCACGTCGGGCAGCGCCGTGAGGATGAGCAGCACCAGACCGGCCCGCAGGGCGCCGGCGCCGATCGCGACGGCTGCGGCGGCCGCCATAGCGATGCCCAGAAGGGTCAGGTGGTCGGCACGGATGCCGGTGCGCTTGATCTGCGCACCCACTGGCTTCAGCGTGCGTTCTGCTTCGGCGCGAAAGCGGCCGTCAAACATGGGTGGCTCCTCGATGAGACCAGGTGTGCTAGCTAAAGTTAGCAGTTGCACGGGCCGTGCGGAAGATCCTTCCCCGATCGGGCACCTTCCACACGGACGTTCCGGCGGATCAGGTGGTGGCGAGCTTCCCGTCGAGGTCGCTCCAGTCCTCGGGGTTGTCCTCGGTGAAGGCGGCCACGATCTCGGCGTCGACGCCGTCGACCAGCACCAGGCCCCGGCGCGTGGGCGGGTCTTCGGCCGAGTAGAGCAGGATCCGCCACGTGGGACGGCTGGTGAGGCCTCGCCACCCGAGCTGGGCCGACGCGTGGCCGACCGGGAAGGCGACGCGCTCGGTGGCGGCGACCAGGGCATCGCGCTCGTCGACGTCAAGGTTCCAGCCGGCCAGCCGGTGGTAGGCACCGATCAGGATGAGGCTGATGCCCACAGCCAGGAAACCGGCGTTGACCAGCACCCCGTCGGACCCGCCCACGACCCAGGCGACGATGCACCCGACCCCGATCGCCAGGTACAGGTATCCGGGAACGCGGCGACGGTTGTTGTTGGGGAAGACGTAGGGTCCCACGAACTCCGAGACGTTGAGGTCCTCCGGCAGCGCGTCACGGACCTCCGCATCGGAGGTGGCGTCGATGGTGGAATCCTCGTCGGCCATGCATCCGACGGTAGGGCGCCGTCAGACGCGAGGCCAAGCTTCGGTGATCTTGGCCCACGTCACGGCGAGCGGCTCGTTGAGGACGCGGGTCTCGGCCACGGTGGTCATGAAGTTCGTGTCGCCCGTCCATCGGGGCAGGACGTGCACGTGGAGGTGATCCGGGATACCCGCCCCCGCGCCCGCTCCGAGGTTGATCCCGACGTTGACACCGTCTGGCTCGTACACGCTCCGCACCGCCGCCACCGCCGCCTGGACCCCGACCCACAGCTCCGCAGCCACGTCCGCAGGCAGGTCGGCGAGGTCGGGCGCTGCCACCTTCGGGAGGACCATGAGGTGGCCCGATCCGTACGGGAAGGCGTTCAGCACGGCGAAGCAGCCGCTCCCCCGCCAGACGATGTAGGTCTCGTCATCGGCGAGACCCGAGTGCAGGATCCGCTCGAACAGGGACCGGCCGTCCGGATCCGGTCGGACCTCGGCATCGTCGGTGGTGATCCGGGTGATGTACGGCGACCGCCACCCCGCCCACAGACGGGCAAGAGCCGGCGAAGGCCCGCCGCCGGCCTCGGCCGCCGTCGTCACGAGACGTGCTGCTGGTCGTCGACCTCGTCGGCGACGTGCTGGGCGAACGTGTCCAACGAGACGCCGCGTTCCACCTCGCCACCACGCGGGTTGACGCCCACGGTGCGCGCCGCCACGTCGTCGTCGCCCACGACCAAGACGTAGGGGATCTTCTCCCCCTTGGCCTTGCGGATCCGGTTCCCGAGCTTCTCGGATGCGTCGATCCAGTCCACCCGCAGCCCGACGGCAGCCAGCTCGTCCACCACTTCGCGTGCGTAGTCGTCGTGATCGTCGCGCACGGGCAGCACCCGGACCTGGACCGGAGCGAGCCACGTGGGGAACGCTCCGGCGTAGTGCTCGAGCAGCACGCCGAAGAAGCGCTCGATCGACCCGAACAGGGCGCGGTGGAGCATCACCGGGGTGTGCCGGGCGCCGTCTTCGCCGACGTACTCCAGGCCCATCCGATCCGCCATGTTGAAGTCGTACTGGATCGTCGACAGCTGCCAGGTGCGGCCGATGGCGTCTTTGATCTTCACGTCGATCTTCGGCCCGTAGAAGGCTCCGCCTCCCTCGTCGACCTCGTAGGCGAGCCCTTCGGCCTCGAGCGCGGCGCGCAGGTTCTCCGTCGCCGTGGCCCAGCCCTCGTCGGTGCCGACCGTCTCGGCCTTCGCCGGGCGCGTCGACAGGTTGGCCTCGAACTGCTCGAACCCGAAGGCCCGCAGGACCGACAGCACGAAGCCGAGGAGGCTGCGGATCTCGTCGTGCGCCTGCTCGGGCGTGCAGTAGATGTGGCTGTCGTCTTGGGTGAAGCCCCGGATCCGCATGAGGCCGTGCAGGGTGCCGGACTTCTCGTACCGGTACACGGTGCCGAGCTCGAACAGCCGCAAGGGCAGCTCGCGGTACGAGCGCTGCCGGGACCCGAAGATGAGGTTGTGGCCCGGGCAGTTCATCGGCTTCGGGTAGTACTCGCCGTTGTCCATCTCCATGGGCGGGTACATCCCGTCCTTGTAGAAGCCGAGGTGGCCGGAGGCCTCGAACAGCTTCCCGTTGGCGATGTTGGGCGTGTAGACGAACTCGTAGCCGCCCTTGGCGTGGCGCTCACGGGAGTAGTCCTCCATGAGCTTGCGCACGATGCCGCCCTTGGGGTGCCAGACGGCCAGCCCGCCGCCCAGTTCCTCCGGGAAGCTCAGCAGGTCGAGGTCCGTGGCCAGGCGGCGGTGGTCCCGCTTCGCTGCCTCCTCGAGCTGGTGGAGGTGCTCGTCGAGCTCCGCCTTCGATGCCCAGGCGGTGCCGTAGATGCGCTGGAGCATCGGGTTCTTCTCATCGCCGCGCCAGTAGGCCCCGGCGACGCGCATGAGCTTGAAGTGGCCGAGGAACGCCTTGGTGTTGGGGACGTGGGGACCGCGGCACAGGTCGATGAAGCCCGGGTAGCCGTGGAACGGCGGCGTGGGTGATGGCGTCGCCGGCGGGTTCTCGTAGGTGCGGACGAGCCCGGACTCCGTGGCCGACGTGGGGTCGTCGGCCTCGCCGTCGATGATCTCCAGCTTGAAGCGGTGGTCCGCGAAGACCTCGCGAGCGCGCTCGCTGGTGAGCTCGTCGCGGACGAACGGCTGGGATTCGGCGAGGATCTCGCGCATGCGGGCTTCGATGCGCTCCAGGTCCTCGGGAACGAACGTGCCCGGCTTGCCCTCGGGACCCGGCAGGAGCTCGAAGTCGTAGTAGAAGCCGTGCTCGACGGGCGGGCCGATGGCGAACGTGGCACCCGGGAACAGGTCGAGCACCGCTTGGGCCATGACATGGGTCGTGGAGTGGCGGATCGTGAACAGTCCGCGCTCGGAATCCGCCGTGATGATGGCGACCTCGTCGCCGTCGGCCAACTCCCAGACGAGATCGCGCTCGATGCCGTTAACCGAGCCGATGACGGCCTTCTTGGCAAGGCCCCGGGCGATGGCCGCGGCCAGACCGCCCACGGTGGTGCCGACGGGTACCTCCCGGGCACTTCCGTCGGGCAGCTTGATCGTGATGTCGGCCATGGGGGCGAGCGTAGGCGAGCGCCCTCAGACGGAAGAACGGCGATTCGGCCGCTTGAGGGCATCGGCCGAGGACCGTGGCGTCGTGCTCTCCACGAATGCACTGGCCTCGCGGTCGACGACGTCCTCTGCCCGCGCGCCGACGGGCGTCGGGTCCGGGCCGTGGCCGTTCACCGAGCCGTTGCTGCTGGCTGCGGCCGACGAGGTCTGGCCGTTGCTCGCAACCGGGTCGGCCGCCGGTGCCGACTCCGGACGCTTCTTCTTGTTCGCGTACTCGTCGACGTATTCCTGGCCCGACAGCTCCCGGATTTCGTACATCACCTCGTCGATGATCTGCCGGAGGACCAGCCGGTCGTTGGCCCGGTCCTGGTAGCGGTCCACGGTAATGGGCTTCCCGAACCGGATGGTCACGGGCAGGCGCAGGTGCGGGAACTTCGCGTCGGGGGGCATGACCTCTCGGGCGCCCTGGATGCCGATCGGGATGATCGGAGCACCGGTCCGCAGCGCCAGGCGAGCGGGACCGGTGTGGCCGCGATAGAGCCGGCCGTCGCGGCTGCGGGTGCCCTCTGGGTAGATGCCGAAGAGCTGTCCCTGTTCGAGCAGCCGCTGCGCGGTGGCCAGCGCCCGCTCTCCTGCGTCGCCGCCCTCTCGGTCGATCGGGATCATGCCCAGCGCCGGGAACAGCTTCCGGGTCTTCCAGTCGTCCATGTACTCGGCCTTGCCGACGTAGCTGACCCGACGCGGCAGCAGAGCCGGCACGAAGAACGAGTCCAGCACCGACGTGTGGTTCGGGCAGAGGATCGCCCCACCCGAGGCGGGGATGTTCTCCAGGCCCTGCAGGTCGAACTTCCAGCCCGCGCGGAACAGAGGGGTCAACACGGCCTTGGCGACCGGGTAGAGCTTGCCGACCTCGTTTGCGGGCATCGCCCCTGATCATGCCCCACCAGCGGAGCGCCTGCGCGCCGCCTTCCCGCTGACGGGAGCGTCAGATGGACGTCAGGAGCGGGTGAGGTCCACGCCCAGCAGTGCGGCGGCGGCGCTCACGCCTCGTCCGGCTGCGGCCACACGGTCGATGGCGGCGACCGCAGCCGGTGTGTCGAGATCGTCGTCGAGCGCAGTGCGGACTTCGTCGAGGGCACCGTCGCCCTGTCCTGCGGCCATCCAGGCGTCGAGGCGTGCGGCCGCCTCCGGCATGATCGCGTCGTGCCACTCCCACGGCGTGCGGTAGTGGTTGGCCACCGCCGCCAAGCGGATCGCACGGGCGTCCCACTCCTTGCGCAGTTCGCTGACGAACACGAGGTTGCCGAGCGACTTCGACATCTTCTCGCCGTCCATGCGGACCATCGCCTGGTGCATCCAGTGCCGGACGAACGGCTCCCCGGTGGCGGCCTCGGATTGCGCCGCCTCGCACTCGTGGTGCGGGAACACCAAGTCGCTGCCGCCGCCGTGGAGGTCGATCGTGGTGCCGAGCTCGCGCATGGCGAGCGCCGAGCACTCGATGTGCCAACCCGGGCGCCCCGGGCCCCACAAGGACTCCCAGAACGGCTCGTCGGGCGCCGACGGCTGCCACAGCACGAAGTCCAGCGGGTCGCGCTTGTTCGGATCGTCGGGGTTGCCGCCGTGGATGGCGGCGAGGCGCAGCATCTCGTCGCGGTCGTAGTGGCTGATCTGGCCGAAGCTGTCCCAACTGCCGACGTCGAAGTACACCGACCCGCCGGACTCGTAGGCGTGGCCGCGGTCGAGCACCATGCCGATGAAGCCGCGGATGTCGGCGATGGCGGAGGTGGCTCGCGGTTCGCTCCAGCTCGGGAGCAGCTCGAGGGCCTCCATGTCGTCGTCGAACCGAGCGATCTCGCCGGCCGCGAGGTCGAGGTAGTGCACCCCGACCTCTCGAGCCTTGCGGAGGAGGTCGTCGTCGACGTCGGTGATGTTCCGCACGCAGCGGGTCTCGTGACCTCGATCGCGCAGGCGCCGCTGCAGGACGTCGTAGGTCAGGTACGTGGCGGCGTGGCCGAAGTGGGTGGCGTCGTACGGCGTGATGCCGCACGTGTACATCGTGACCAACGGGCCGGGCTCGAAAGCGACGATGGCTTGGCGAGCGGTGTCGTAGAGGCGCATCGGCGCCGCGTCGGACACGGCGGACTCACTCACCGTTGGAAGCAGCCGGTTCCGCAGCGGCCGGCGTGGCCTCGGGGATGCCGGTGAACTTCACGGCGACCCGGGTCTTGTAGTGCATGTTGAGCTGGAGCAGCACCGCCGTGAACGACTCGATGGGCGTCGCCTGCGAGAGGCCGCCTGCGTCGAGCGGCCGCAGGTTGGGGATGCTCGACACGATCGCGGAGGTGACCTCCGTCGCGTTCGGGAAGTCCGAGCAGATGAGGACGTCGGACTCGATCGGGTGGTCGAGGTCGCCCAGTTCCTTGGCCGGAACGTGGTGGAACCCGGCGGCGACGTGGCAGGCCGGGACGGCGGCCTGCACGCTGGCGGCCACCGATCCGCGCGGCGGAACCAGCGGCTGGAACTCCTTGCCGATGCGGGTGAGGGCGTTGGCCATGCAGATCACGACCTTGCCCGACAGCGCGTCGGCGACCGAGGTGGCGGTGCCGTAGGCGCCGTCCCACGGCGTGGCGATGACCACGACGTTTGCGGTGGCGGCGAGCGCGTTGTCGCCGGCAACGATGTGCAGGTCACGGCCCGCCCACTTCGCCTGCAGCTCGTCGACCGTCTCCATGGCCTTGTACTTCGACCGGGACCCGATGATGGTCTCGTAGCCGACAGATGCCAGCCGGGCCGCAAGCGCGCTCCCAGCCGGTCCGGTTCCTCCGAGGATGCCGATCTTCACGGGCGACACCCTATGAGGCCGCGCGGCCGACCGGGCAAACCCCGCCGCCGCGGCGTGCCGGTGGCTGGCGTAGCCTCGCGGCATCGGGGAGCAAGCGTGACGACCATCGACGCGGTATTCGAGGCGATCGCCCGCGGCGATGCTGCCTCCGCGACCGACCTCCTGAGGGCGTCCCCGGAGCTGGCCAACGCCCCGCTCGACGGGATCAGCCCGCTTCGCGCTGCGGCGTACGCCGGCCATGTGGACCTGATCGACCCCCTGCGCGCCCTCGGGGCCGACCCCGACGCCTTCGATGCCGCCACGATCGGCGACGTCGCCCGCCTGCGGGACCTGCTCGACCAGGACCCAGCCGCCGTGAGCTCGCTCGCCGGCGACGGGTTCAGCGCCCTGCACCTCGCTGCGTGGTTCGGCCAGGTCGGCGCGGCGGAACTCCTGCTCGCGAAGGGCGCCGACGTCGAGTCGGTCGCATCCAACGGCACGGCGCTACGACCGCTGCACAGCGCCGCAGCCGGCGGTCACCCGGTGATCGTGCACCTGCTGCTCGACCGCGGTGCGGACATCGAGGCGGCGCAGCGCGGGGGTGTGCGGCCGATCCACTCCGCGGCGAACCGAGACGACGTCGCCATGGTGCGGCTCCTGCTCGAGCGTGGTGCGGACCCTTCGGTCGCCACCGACGACGGGCTGACGCCTGCCGAGCTCGCCGACGATCCAGCGGTGCTCGCCCTGCTCCCCGGCGCAGCCTGAGCGCTACGGGCGGTCGACCAAGATCGCGAGACCGGGGGCGTCGAGCTGGAACGTCCCTTCGATCGGCTCCGGATCGGCCGAGTCCCCGCGCGGGTCCACGGCGTCGAGCGCCACCCACCACCGGCCCTCCGGCACGGTGAACTCGACCGGCTCGGTCGGAGCCAGCAGCACGAGGACCGACGCGTCGCCGGCCTCGGGTCCGGTGAGCAGCACGGCCATCCCGGCCTCGGCGTCGGAGGCCCACGCTCCGTCTTCGAAGCCCGCACCCGACGAGGTGAGCCACGCGATCTGCGGGTCCTCGGGCCCGACCCAGGCGGACCGCCGCAGCGCGGCGTGGCGCCGACGCAGGGCCACCACGGCGCTCACCCAGGCGGCGAGGTCCCAGTCGGCCTCCGGCCAGGGGAGGCCCCACTCGACGGGCTCGAGCGTGTAGCCGTCGGCCACGCCACCCTGCGATCGGCCCAGTTCGTCGCCGCTGTTGATCATCGGGACGCCCTGCGCGCACACGAGCGTGCCCAGCAGGGCGCGCTGGCGGCGGCGGCGGCGAGCGGTGACCTCGGCGTCGGCGGTGGGGCCTTCGAGTCCCGAGTTGGACGAGCGCTGACCGTGGCCGCCGCCCACGGGTTCGGCGTAGGTGACCAGGTCGGCCACCGTGAACCCATCGTGGGTGGCCACGGCGTTGATGCCGGCCGTGGCGTCTCGGGTCGCCTCGTCCGTACCGGGGCGGAACAGGTCGGCGCTGCCAGAAAGGCGAGAGGCCAGGGCCGGCCACCGGCCCGGCTCCCCCCGCCAGAGGTCGCGGACGTCGTCGCGGAATCGGTCGTTCCACTCCCGCCACGGCGCCGGGAAGGTGCCGACGGCGTAGCCGCCGACGCCGGTGTCCCATGGCTCGGCGATCAGTCGGGTGCCGGCAAGGCGGACGTCTGCCGCGAGGTCGGCGAGGAAGGCCGACGACGCCGTCGGGCCATCGTGCTCGCGGATGAGCGTTGCTGCGAGGTCGAAGCGGAACCCGTCGATCCCCCACTCGTCTACCCACCGCACGAGCAGCTCTCGGATGAGGCGCCGCATCACCGGCGACGCCGTGTCGATGGCGTTGCCGCACCCGGTCACGTCGTCGTCCACCCGCCCGTTCGGCCCGTCGACCAAGCGGTAGGCGGCCGCGTTGTCGAACCCTCGCCACGAGAGGATCGGGCCCGATCCGAGGCTGCCCTCGCACGTGTGGTTGAACACGACGTCGAGCCACACCTCAATGCCTGCGTCGTGGAGCGCAGCAACGGCGGCACGCAGTTCCGAGACCGGGCTCGCCCCCGCCGACGCGTAGCCGGCGTGCGGCGCGCCCCAGGCGAGCGGGTTGTAGCCCCACACGTTGCGGAGGCCGCCCGCCACCAGCCCGCTCTCGCTCACGAAGTGCTGCACCGGGAGCAGTTCGACCGCGGTGACCCCCAAGCGCTGCAGGTGATCGATCACCGCCGGTGCGGCGAGTCCGGGGTAGCGGCCGCGGTGCTCGGCAGGGACGAGCGGATGGCGGGCGGTGAGGTGCCCCACGTGCGCCTCGTACGCCACCGTCTCCCCCCACGGCCGGGCGACGGCGACGGGCGGGGGCGGTGCGGTCGGCGGCGTGACCACGACCGAGCGGGGGACGAGCGGCGCCGAATCCACGCCGGGCGTCACCAGCTCCTTCGACCACCGGAGCTCTCCCGCGACCCGTCGAGCGGCCGGATCGACGAGCAGCTTCGCGGGGTCGCACGCGTGGCCCTCGGCCGGGTTGCCCGGGCCATGCACCCGGTACCCGTAGCGCTGGCCGCCGACGATCCCGGCGAGGTGGGCCGACCACGTGCCGTCCTCGTGGTCGAGGTCGATGCGATCCGTCTCGGCGCCGTCGGGGTCGAAGAGGCACAGCTCGATGCGGTCGGCCACCGTCGAGGCGACCACGAAGCGAGTCCCACCATCCCCCACCGTCGCTCCGAGGGGATCGGGACGCGTGTCGACCCCGCCGGTGTCGTGCACTGCCGACATCGGGCGGCTACCCGGCGTCCGCGGTCACGAGGTCGAGGAGCCGGAGCCGGGAGCGCTCGATCTCGTCGCGCAGCACGCGCTCGATGAGGGGCTCGAACAGGCCGCCGCCGTAGTGCAGCGACATGGCCAGCCGGACACCGGCGCCGTCGGGGGTGACGTCGGCGGTGAGGGTCCACGGGCTGTGCTCGCGCCCGTCGACCTCGTCGCGCTCGAACACCACGCGACGGGACTCGACCAGTTCCGTGCGCACCATGCGCAGGCGCTTCGTCCGAGCCAGCGGACCGAGGCGCCCGCGGAGGTCGACCGCCCACGAGCCGTCGTCCCCACCGCTGGCCTGCGTCACGATCTCCAACCACTCGGGGTAGCGCTCGAGGTCGCGCACCCAGCAGAACAGCACCTCCGGGGTGCACGGAGCGATGAGCTCGGCCTCGATGTCCACCCCGCCAGTGTGCAGCCTGGACCGAGGGCTCCGAAACCAATGCGGACCACTGGCGCCCGGTCGTTCAGACGCCGAGGGCCGCGAGCAGCTCGGCCCGTTGGCGGACGAAGGCCGGTTCGGCGATCAGCTCACCCCGGCGCGGGCGGGCGAAGTCGACCGGGACGTCGGCCACGATGCGGCCGGGCTTGGGCGACATCACGAGGATGCGGTCCGACAGCAGCAGGGCTTCCTCGACGTCGTGCGTGACCAGCACCACGGTGCGCGCATCGCCTGTGGTCCGAGCACCGATGAGCACGTCTTGGAGCCAGCCCTGCATCTGCCGACGGGTCAGGGCGTCGAGCGCGCCGAAGGGCTCGTCGAGCAGCAGCACCGGGGCCGGGGTCAGGAACGTGCGAAGCACCGCCACGCGCTGGCGCATGCCCCCGGAGAGCTCCGACGGCCACAGGTCCTCGGTCCCTGCCAGGCCGAACTCCCCGAGGAGGCGCCGCGCCTGTTGCTCCGCGTCGGCGGCGGCGACCCCGTGGAGCTCGGCGCCGAGCACGGCGTTGCCCAGCACGCGGCGCCATGGGAGCAGGGCGTCGCGCTGCGGGAGCCAGGCGGTGGCGCCCGGCCGTCCGACGATGTCGACGCCGTCGATCGCGGCCGTGCCGGCATCGGGCTCGAGGAGCCCGGCGAGGATCCGCAGTACCGTGCTCTTCCCGCAGCCGCTCGGTCCGACCACGGCGACGAAGGAGCCCGGCTCGATCCGCAGGTCGACGGCGTCGATGGCCACGACCGAGCCGTCTCCACCCGGCCACGCGACCGCCAGGCCACGCGCATCGATCGCACCGCGCCCGCCCTCGGTCACGATGCCGGCAGATACTCGTTGGTCCACGCGCCCTCGACGTCGATGGGCTTCTCGATGAGACCCGCTTCCAGCAAGAAGGCGGAGAAGTCATCCCAGACCGCAGCGTCCTGTCGGCCCCAGGCGTCGGCATCGTCGGCGTAGCGGGTGCTGAGGTACATGGCGCTCGCTTCCACCAGCTTCGGATCGAGGTCGTCGGTCTGGTCGAGCAGCGCGCCGGAGGCCGCGGCGGGGTCCGCCATCGCCTCCCGGTAGCCCCGAACCGTGGCAGCCATGAAGGCCGTGAGATCGGCCTTGCGGTCCTCCTCGACCTTCTCGGAGGTGGCGAGCAGGGGGGTGTACCAGTCGGGGATGCAGTCCTCGTGGTCGATGAACGGGATGGACGTGGTGTCCACCCCCGCCTGCTGGAGGCGGATGCCGTCCCAGCCGGCGAAGATCCACACGGCGTCGTACTGGTCGCGGTCCAGGCCGATCCGGTAGTCGGCGTCGCCGACGTCGACCGACCGGACCTTCGACGGGTCGCCGCCATCGCAGGTCACGAGCTTGTCCAGCAGCGCCTGCTCGAGCTGGCCTCCGTAGCCGCCGTAGGTCGTGCCCTCGAGGTCCTTCGGACGTTCGATGCCGTCGTCGGCGAGCGACACGAGGCTGGAGGTGTTGTGCTGGATGATCGCCGCGATCGACTGCACGGGAAGCCCTGCGGCGCGCGCCGGGATCAGCTCCTCCTGCACCGACACGGCGACGTCGGCCTTCCCCCCGGCGAGCGCCTGGAGGCTCCCGGCCTCACCCGGCTCGATGAACGACACGTCCAACCCGGCGTCCTCGTACCAGCCGTTGGCCTTGGCCAGGTACATGCCGGCGTGGTTGGTGTTCGGCGTCCAATCGAGCACCACCTTGAACGGGCGCAGGTCAGGGGACGACCCGCCGCCACCCTCGCCCGAGGAGGCGTCGCTCGAGCAGGCGACGAGCGACGCGAGGGCGAGGATGCCGGCGAGGGCAAGGGCAGTGGTCCTACGGCGGGTCATGGGAGCTCCTGAGGGGGACGAAGGTTCGATCGGGCGCGTCGGCGGGGCCGGTCCCAGGGCACGGCGGCGCGGCCGAGGGCGTCCACGAGGACGAAGAGGATGCCGCTCGAGGTGGCGACGAGGACCACGGCGACGAACACCCGGTCCATCCGGTACGAGTCGAGCGAGCGCATCACGGTCTTGCCGAGGCCCTGGTCGGCGGTGCCGCCTCCCAGGTACTCCGCGATCACGGCGCCACCGACGGCGTAGACCGACGCGATGCGCAGGCCGCTGAAGAACGCGGGGCGGGCGGCCGGCAGCTGCACGGTCCGCAGCACGGCGCGACGCGACCCGCCCATCGAGCGGACCAGTTCGAGGAGGTCGGCATCGGCGCCTTCGATCCCGCCCACGGTCGCGACGAGCACCGGGAACAGCACGATCAGCACGACCAGCAGCACCTTGGGCACGGCCCCGTACCCGAACCAGATGACCAGCACCGGAGCGAGCACCACGAGCGGGATCGTCTGGCTCATGGCGATGAGGGGGTAGAGCACCTGGCGCGCGACTCGGACCTCGGTGACGAGCAGGGCGAGGGCGACCCCGGCCACGGCCCCGATGACGAGGCCGACCAACGCCACCCAGATGGTGGGCCACGCCCGACCCGGCAGCTCCGGCGCGAGGTCCCACGCGGCGCGGGCGACCTGCGCCGGCGCCGGCACCTCGTAGGACGGGACGTCGCCGAGGGTCACCCACAGCTGCCACAGCACGAGGAGCGCGCCGAACCCGACCAGCGGCGGCAGCCACCGTCGCCATCGAGGATCGTGCGGAGCCGCTGGCATCGTCAGCTGCGGAACTTGGCGGTGAGGCGGTCCATGGTGGGGCCACCGTCATCGACGCCCTCGGCCAGCTTGATGAAGCTGATCGTGAACGTGGCGCCCGCGGTGAGGGTGGCCTCGTGCGCAGCGCGAAGCACCGCCCAGACCGCGTCGGGCGAACCTTCGAGGGTCGTGCCCAAGGCGCTCACCTCGTGGTGGACGCCGGCGGCGCCGATGGCGGCGATGGCCGCCTCGACGAAGGCGTGCGGGTCGTCGTCGGTGCCACTGGGACGAGGCAGGACCTGGAGCTCGGCGATCATGTGGAGGTTCCTTCGAGTGGTCGAGGCGTGGGGTCGTAGGGGGTGCGGCGCGGCGCGATCGGGGCGGCGAGGGTGCCGGGCTGGATGACCGCCAGCACCCCGCACGCCAGCTCGATCGAGGCCGAGCTCGCCGCTAGCTCGTTGCTCATGGCACGGGTGGAGCCGGCTGCGAGGTGGGCATCGACGAGCGGCCAGCGCAGCCCGGTGGTGGTGACCCCCTCCGCCGAGCCGTGGACGGGCAGCAGCGACACCTGCTCGTGAGCCCGTCCGGTGACGGTGCGAGCCACGCCGGGTCGCACCACCGTGAGGGTGGCGGCACCGAGGTGGGCAGTCACCTCGAGGCGGGCAAGGGCCGGAGCGGTCAGCACCAGCACATCGGCGAGCAGGTGGTCGAGGCGGCCACCGCCCGCCCCCACCACGAGCAGCTCGGCGATGCCCGTCGACGACACCAGCTCTCCGAGGACCAGCTGGAGGGCGAGCTCGATGTCGGTCGCATCCTTGTCCGCCGGATGGCGGTGGATCCGGGCGCCGCCGTCCTCGGCGCGGACCAACGCCGCTGCCGACACCGAGTCCAGGTCACCGACGACGTGGTCGACCCGCACGGTGCCGGGGAGCCGATCAAGTCCCGAATCGGCAGCGACGACGACCGAGCCACGAGGCAGGTGCGACGGGAGGCGCAGCGGAACCGCGGCGTCACCGCCGACGGCGAGCAGGATCATCGGTTGTGACACATCGGAGGTGTCGGTCATCGCATCCCTCCGCTGGCATTACCCAGGTCAGGTTCACGGGTCGATGACGGCGCCTTGCGGCGACGGCCACCCTCTCAGCCCGACTCCTCGAGCTCCCCGGCGTGTTCGTTCCCGAGCATCGTACCTGCTCGGGTGAACGCTTCCCCGCTCGTTCAGTCGGTGCAGGCCAATACGGCCGCCTGGAGACGCCGCGTCCTCGGGTCGCCCTTGATGCGGGTGGACATCTGGTTCATCACGTACCCGAACCCGATCTCACGCTCGGGCAGCGCCGTTCCGAGGGAGCCGCCCATGCCGGAGTGGCCGAAGGATCCCGGCCCGAGCATCCGGCTCTCGGGGTCGGGCAGGAAGAAGCCGGATCCGATCGCGTTGGGGTCGCCGATCAGCACGAGGTCATCTCCCTCCGACTGCACGCGCCGGAGGTCCTCCACCCGCTCGGGGCTGAGCAGCCGGACGCCGTCCACATCGGACACCAGGCCCCCGTAGATGCGCGCCAGGCTGCGGGCCGAGGTGCAGCCGTTGCCCGACGGGATCTGGGCCCGGAGGATCTCGGGCTCGTTGAACGAGGTGGGCAGGACCGGCGCGATCATGAAGGCGCGGTTGGTGGGCGTCCCACCGGTCAGCAGGGCGACCATCACCTCGCTCGGCGCCTCGTCGGGACGCATGACGGCACCGATGAGCGGTGCCACCCGCGGCAGTTCGTCTTCGGTGACGCCGATGATGAACTCGGCGCCGACGGGGCCCGCAACGTGCTCGCGCACGAAGGTCCCGATGTCGCTCCCCGTGATCCGACGGACGAGCTCACCGACCAGGAAGCCGAACGACAGGGCGTGGTAGCCGTGGGCTGCGTCCGGCTCCCACAGCGGCTCGGCGGCAGCGAGCGCCTCAACGAACGGATCCCAGCTGGTGAACTCCTCGACGGAGAGCACCCGGTCGATGCCGATCACCCCCGAGCGGTGACCCAGGATCCACCGCACGGGGATGTGGGCCTTGCCGTTGGCGGCGAACTCCGGCCAGTACTCCGCCACGGGTGCGTCGGGATCGAGCAGACCCCGGTCGATGAGCACGTGGGCGGCGGCCGCCACCACGCCCTTCGTCGAGGAGAAGACGAGCTGCAGCGTGTCGCCTTCGTACGGGCGGCCGGTGGCCGGGTCGGCAACGCCGGCCCAGATATCGACGACCTCGTCGCCGCCGACCCGTACGGCACAGGCCGCGCCCACCTCCCCGTTCTCCACGAAGTTGGTCGCGAACGCGTCGGCCACCCGCTCGAACCCGGGCGCGACGGTCCCGTGGACCTCCACTGCATCGACCGACATCGTGACCCTCCCCAGGCGACAGACCGGCGCAGCGTATTCGGTCCCGCATGCCCACGACCCTGCCCGCTCGTATCATCCGCTCATGGCAGCTGCGAGCCCCACTCCGGCCGACGCGGTGCTGTGGCAGGAGCAGGTGGTCCTGCCCGAGCTGCCGCCGACGACGATGAACCGCGACGAACGCGTCGACGTGGCCATCGTGGGTGCGGGCTTTGCCGGGCTTGCGGCCGCTCGCGTGCTCGGGGCCCATGGCCGCCAGGCCACCGTCTTCGAGAAAGGGTCCCTCGGGTGGGGCGCCCACAGCCGCAACGGCGGCATGGTGATCCCCGAGCTGAAGGGAGGGCCTGCCTCCCTCCAGGCGAACTACGGCCCGCTGGGGCTGCGGATGTACCACGAGGTCAACGAGGCGTTCGACCACGTCGAGGCGCTCATCGGGGAGGAGTCCATCGACTGCGACTACGAGCGGACCGGGCAGCTGTACCTCGCCCACACCCCGCGCCTCGTCCCGTACCTGCAGGAGCGGGCGCGCGAGCACGCCGAGGAGTTCGGGGAGCCGGTGCGGTTCGTGCCCCGAGAGGCCCTGTCCGGCGAGATCGGGTCGTCGGTGTGGCACGGAGGTTTGGTGTTCGATCGCACCGGTGGGTTGCAGCCCGCTCGGTTCCACGCCGGCCTGGTCCGCCTCGCCCTCGACGCTGGTGCCGCCATCCACGACCGCACCGCCGTCACGAGCCTCACCGATCGAGGCGCGGGACACCATGGCGGTCGCTTCCTGCTGGAAACCCAGCGGGGCTCGGTGCGGGCCGATGAGGTCATCGTCACGACGAACGCGTACGCCGATGGCCTACTGCCGGAGCTGGCCAGACGGGTGCTGCCGATCGGGAGCTTCATCATCGCCACCGAGCCACTGAGCGCGGAGCTGGCCGCCGCCGTCAGCCCGAAGCGGCGGATGTTCGTGAACACGAAGAACCTGCTCTTCTACTGGCGCCTCTCGCCGGACGGCCGCATGGTCTTCGGCGGGCGCCGCAGCCTCCAGCACGCCACCGTCGCCGATGCCGCCGACTACCTCACCCGCTCGATGCACAAGGTCCACCCGCAGCTCCGAGACGTCGCCGTCACCCACCGCTGGGGTGGCAACGTCGCCGTCACGCTCGACCGCCTGCCCCACGTCGGGCGCGTGCGCGGCGCGTGGTACGCCACCGGCTGCAACGGGTCCGGCGTTGCCCTCAACACCTGGCTCGGCCACCGGCTGGGCCAGGTCCTGCTGGGGGACGCCCCGCCGCCCTCCTTCGCGGAGCTCCGCCACCGCCCGATCCCGCTGCACCGCCTCCGCAAGCTCTACCTGCCCCTGGTCGGCCAGTGGTTCCGCTACCAGGATCGCCCCTGATCCGGCGTCAGAGCTTGACCATCACGTGCTTGAGCTCGGTGTAGTGCTCGATGGCGTGGATGGACATGTCCTTGCCGTAGCCCGAGTGCTTGAACCCGCCGTGGGGCATCTCCGAGACGATCGGAATGTGGTCGTTCACCCAGACGGTGCCGAACCGGAGGTCACGCGCCATGCGCATCGCCCGACCGACGTCGCTGGTCCACACCGACGCAGCCAGGCCGTAGTCCACGTCGTTGGCCCACCGCAGCGCCTCGTCCTCGTCGGACCACCGCTGGACCGAGATGACCGGACCGAACACCTCGCGCTGCACGATCTCGCTGCGCTGGTCCGCGCCCGCCAGGACCGTGGGCGCGTAGAAGAACCCGGCACCGTCGAGGGCGCGTCCGCCCGTGACGATCTCTGCTCCGTCGCTCGCCGCTCGCTCCACCATGCCCACCACCCGGTCGCGCTGCTCGCCGGACACGACGGGCCCAACCGCCGTGGCCTCGTCGAACGGATCGCCGGTGGCGAGGCTCCCCACGGCGGAGGCGAGGGATGCCACGAGGTCCTCGTAGAGGCCGGGTCCGGCGATGACCCGGCACGGCGCCGTGCAGTCCTGACCCGAGTTGTAGTAGCCGGCCTCGGCCAGCGTGGCAACGACGGCTTCCAGATCGGCATCGTCGAACACCACCACCGGGGCCTTGCCGCCCAGCTCGAGGTGGACCCGCTTGAGCGAGTCGGCGGCGTTGCGAGCGATGAGCTTGCCGGTGCCGACATCCCCGGTTAGCGACAACATGGCGACGTCGGGGTGCTTCACCAGCCGGTCGCCCACGGTCTCGCCCTGGCCGCACACCACGTTGAACACGCCGGCCGGGAAAATGTCCGCGGCGAGCTCGGACAGGCGCAGCGCCGAGAGCGGCGTCAGCTCGGACGGCTTGAGGATGAACGTGTTGCCGGCGGCAAGCGCCGGGCCCAGTTTCCACGTGGCCATGTTCAGCGGGTAGTTCCACGGCGCGATGCCGGCGACGACGCCCAACGGGTCCCGCCGCAGCATGGAGGTGTGGTCCGCGAGGTACTCCCCCGCCGCCGCCCCGGAGTCCAGGCACCGAGCGGCGCCGGCGAAGAAGCGGAGGTTGTCGACGGTGAGGTCGAACTCGAAGTCCACGATCGACGCCGGCTTGCCGACGTTCTCCATCTCCAGTCGCTTCAGCTCCGGCAGGTCCGCCTCGACCGCGTCGGCCAGTGCGAGCAGCTTCTCGCTGCGCTCGCGGGGCGTCGTGCGCCCCCACGACTCGAACGCGGCCGCTGCGGCAGCCACCGCGTCGTCCACATCGGCGGCGTCGCCGGAGGGCACCGCGGTGATGACCCGGCCCGTCGCCGGGTCCACGACGTCATCGGTCAGCCCGCTGCGGGCCGATCGCCACGAACCGTCGATGTAGTGCTGGCCGTCAACCATCTGTGCTGCCTCCGGGGCCGGATCCGATCGGGCCATCCTGCGCGGTCCCGTGGGCGATGGCAAGGGATTCCGTCGCGAAACACAATGGAAACGATTGATTCCTTGCCAGGGTCAGCGATCCGTGGGAGGGTTCCGACGCAACGGGCGCCGGTGTGACCACGCCGCCGTCCGGACCCGACCGTTCGCACGCGACGAGGACGCCCATGACGATCGCCGATGCCGCCGAGCCCGCCGTGTCGACCGACCGCAAGCCGGTGATCGAGATCGATGACGTGTCGAAGGTGTTCGCCGACTTCACCGCCGTCGATCACGCCAACTTCACCATCGCCGAGGGCGAGTTCTTCTCGATGCTCGGGCCCTCAGGCTGCGGCAAGACCACCACCCTGCGGATGATCGCCGGGTTCGAGACCCCGACCTCTGGGGCGATCCGCTTGGAAGGCCAGGACGTGTCGAACGTCCCGCCCCACCGCCGCGACGTCAACACCGTGTTCCAGCAGTACGCCCTCTTCCCGCACATGAACGTGTGGGACAACGTGGCGTACGGGCCTCGGGCCAAGAAGCTCCCGAAGGACGAGGTTGCCAAGCGCGTCGATGAGCTGCTCGGCGTCGTCAAGCTGAGCGACTTCGCCGAGCGTCGTCCGTCGCAGCTGTCCGGTGGCCAGCAGCAGCGCATCGCCCTGGCCCGAGCCCTCGTCAACTACCCGAGGGCGCTGCTGCTCGACGAACCGCTCGGCGCGCTCGACCTGAAGCTGCGCCAGAGCATGCAGCTGGAGCTCAAGCGCATCCAGCGCGAGGTGGGCATCACCTTCATCTTCGTCACGCACGATCAAGAGGAAGCACTCACGATGAGCGATCGGATCGCCGTCATGAACAACGGGCGGGTCGAGCAGATCGGCTCACCTCGGGAGATCTACGACCGGCCGACCACGGTGTTCGTTGCCGGCTTCATCGGGCAGGCCAACCTCTGGGCCGCCACGGTCATGGCCAACAACGGGACCACGACCACCATCGACGTCGCCGGCCGATCCATCCAGGTCGCCAACGACACCAGCGGGCTCCGCCCCGGCGACCACGGCACGTTCATGGTCCGTCCCGAGCGGATGTACGTCGAGCCCCAGCTGTCGGACCCGGACCGTTGGACCGTCGACGCCGTGGTCACCGAGCTCGTGTTCCAGGGCCCGGTGGTCCGCTACGAGCTGCGCCTCCCCGATGGTTCCGGCGCCGTGGCCCACGTGCCCGCCCGCCGCGACGGCCTGCCGATGGTGGGCGACACCGTCCAGGCCTCCTGGTCCGACGAGGCCTCGGTGCTGCTCCCGGGCAGTCCCGACCAGGCCCCCACCGTCGAGACCGGCCCCCCGATCACCGCCCCACCTATCACCCACAACTGACCACCCCCTCTTCCAGGAGCGCCGCCATGCCCGAACAACCGTCAGATCCGCAACTCGCCGCCGCCGTCGAGATGATCCGCCGCGAATCGCGGCGGAGGTTCCTCATCCGCAGCGGCATGGGCGCAGCCGCTCTGGCCTTCGGCCCCACGCTGCTCGCCGCATGTGGAGGTGGGAGCAGCGGCGGCTCCGACGGCGCCGCCGCCGGTGATGGCGACACCAAGCTGACCATCAGCAACTGGGACGCCTACATCGACGAGGGCGCCGACGGGAACGTCAAGGCCTCGGGCACCACCATCGGCGACTTCCAGAAGGCCACCGGCATCAAGGTGACCTACAACAAGGACTTCAACGACAACGACGAGTACTTCAACAAGATCTACTCACCGGTTCTGGGCAAGGGGAAGCGGATCGCGGCGGACATCACCGTCCCCACCTACTGGATGGCCGCCCGCCTCGTCGGTCTCGAGTGGCTCGAGGAGCTCCCCCTCGGGGACATCCCGAACCACAAGAACATGGTCCAGTCCTACGTGGACCAGCCTTGGGACAAGGGCGCGAAGTACAACATGCCCTGGCAGGCTGGCATCAGCGGGATCGCGTGGAACCCGAAGCTCACCGGCGGCGACCTCACCAGCATCAACGACCTCTTCGATCCGAAGCTCAAGGGCAAGGTCACCTTCCTCACCGAGATGCGCGACTCCGTCGGCCTCACGATGTTCGGCCAGGGCAACGACCCGGCCGATGCCACGCTCAAGACGGTCAACGAGGCGCTGGACAAGCTCCAGGAGGAGACGGACAACGGCCAGATCCTCAAGTTCACCGGCAACGAGTACCTCCGGTCCCTGGAGAACGGCGACGTCGCCGCCTGCGTGGCGTGGTCCGGCGACATCGCCCAGCTCGACCCCGACCTCGGCATCCAGTTCGCCATCCCCGAGGACGGCGGCATGCAGTGGTTCGACACCATGACCGTCCCCAAAGGAGCGGCCAACGTGCCCGCCGCTGCGGAGTGGATGAACTTCGTGTACGACCCGGAAAACGCAGCCCGCATCACCGAGTTCGTGCAGTACATCTCCCCCGTCAAGGGCGTGCAGGAGATCCTCAAGGCCAAGGGCGGCGACGCAGCGGCGCTTGCGAACAACACGCTGATCTTCCCCGACGAGGAAACCCTCAGCCGGGTGGTCACGTTCGGCGAGCTGTCTGCCGAGGACGAGATCGAGATCCAGAAGCGCTTCAACGACATCACCGGCTGATCTGACGTGGCCGGCGAGAACTCGCTCCGCAAGGGACGACGGGCTCCGTACGGGCTCCTCAGCCCCGGGATGCTCTGGCTGATCCTCTTCTTCCTGGTCCCGATGTGGACCCTGTTGCGGATCGCGCTGTCCACGAAGCCGAACGCGTTCCTCCCGGAGTACGAGTTCACGTGGGAGTGGTCCAACTTCTCCAACGCCGTCGAACGGTTCCAACCCGAGCTGGTCCGATCGTTCTCGTATGCCGCGGCCGCCACCATCATCTGCATCGCCATCGGCTACCCGCTCGCCTACTACCTCGCGTTCAAGGCGGGGAAGTACCGCACCATCCTGCTCGGCCTGGTCATGGTGCCGTTCTTCATCTCGTTCCTCATCCGCACCATCGCCTGGCAGACGATCCTCGGCCAGGAGGGTCCGGCGCTGTGGTTCATGCAGACCTTTCGGCTGGTGTCGATCACCGATGCGATCGGCATCACGAGCAGCGGCGCCTTCTTGAACACGCCCCAGGCCGTGATCCTGGGCCTGACGTACAACTTCGTCCCGTTCATGATCCTGCCCATCTACGTGAGCCTCGAGAAGATCGACCCCGGGCTCATCAGCGCCGCCCAGGACCTCTACTCGACGCCTCGCCAGGCGTTCCGCAAGGTCGTCCTGCCGCTGTCGCTCCCAGGCGTGTTCGCCGGCACGCTGCTCACGTTCATCCCCGCGGCGGGCGACTACATCAACGCCGAGCTGCTGGGCAACGTGAAAACGAGCATGATCGGCTCGCAGATCTCGAAGCTCTTCTTGAAGGAGAGCAACTACCCCGAGGCTGCCGCCCTGTCGTTCATCTTCATGGCGATCATCACGGCGGGGGTGCTGGTCTACGCCCGCATCCTCGGCACCGACGAGCTGTCCGCATGACCGCCCCGGTTGCGACCGATGTCGCTCACCCGCAGGCGGCGATGCCGGCGAGGAAGCGACGGCCGCTGCGCTCACGCTGGCTAGGCGTCTGGTCGACCCTCGTCTACATCTGGCTGTTTGCGCCCATCGTCGTGGTGGTTGCGTTCTCGTTCAACAACCCGGCCGGGAAGTTCAACACCGCCTGGAACGAGTTCACGTTCGACAACTGGCTCCACCCGTTCGCCAAGCAGGACTACACCGACGCCCTCATCGTCAGCCTCAAGGTCGCCGCCGTCTCGTGCGTCATCGCCACCATCTTGGGTGGACTCATGGCGCTCGCCATCTCCCGCTACGAGTTCCGGGGCAAGGGCTTCGTCAACATCATCCTCGTACTGCCGCTGACGACGCCCGAGATCGTCATGGGCTCGTCGCTGTTCACGCTGTTCTTCGCCCGGGACCTGGACTTCGGGTTCACGACCGTGGTGATCGCCCACATCCTCTTCTGCCTGAGCTTCGTCGCGCTGACGATCCAAGCCCGCGTGCGGGGTTTCGATTGGTCGTTGGAAGATGCTGCGCTCGACCTCGGCTCCACGCCGCTGCGGACCTTCTGGACGATCACGTTCCCCTTGATCCTGCCCGGCATCGGCGCGGCGTTCCTGCTGTCGTTCGCCCTCTCGATCGACGACTACATCATCACGTCCTTCGTCGCCGGGGACCACACGACCACGTTCCCGATGCGGATCTTCAACGCCAACAAGACCGAGATCCCACCGCAGGTGAACGTGATCGCCACGATGATCCTCGTCTTCACCGGGACCTTGATGGCGATCGGCGCCCGCCGCGCCATCAAGCAGGCCAAGCAATGACCCTCGACAACGGATCCAATCGCTTCGTGGCGGTTTCTCAACTAATTCCCTTGCCTGACCGTCGATCGTCGACCAGGATGGTTGGATTCCTCTCTCCGCAGGAGCACCCGTGACCGCCTCTCCCACCTCCGCCGAGCTCCAGTCCCTCGCCAAGGACCACCTCTGGGGCCACTTCTCGAAGCTCACGCCCGAGGACGAGGGCGCCGTCACCATCGTCGAGCGCGGCGACGGGTGCTACGTGTGGGACACCAACGGCAAGCGCTACCTCGACGGGCTCGCCGGCCTCTTCACGGTGCAGGCCGGTCATGGCCGCCAGACCATCGCCAAGGTCATGGCAGAGCAGGCCGAGAAGCTTGCCTACTTCCCGGTGTGGACCTACGCCCACCCGACCGCCGCCGAGCTCGCCGGACGCTTGGCGGCGCTCGCCCCAGGGGACCTGAACCGCGTGTTCTTCACCACCGGCGGCGGCGAGGCCGTCGAGTCCGCCTGGAAGCTGGCCCGCCAGTACTTCGTGGCCATCGGCGAGCCCACCCGGCACAAGGTCATCTCCCGCGACCTCGCGTATCACGGGGCCACCCTCGGGGCGCTGTCCATCACCGGCCTCGACGCCATCAAGGACGTCTTCGCCCCCCTCATCCCCCCGGGCAACATCAAGGTCCCCAACACCAACTCGTACCGCTACGCGGACACCTCTCCCGAGGCGCTCCTCATGCCCGCCGAGGCCATCGAAGCCGCCATCATCGAGGCCGGCCCCGAGACCGTCGCCGCCGTGTTCCTGGAGCCGGTGCAGAACTCGGGCGGATGCTTCACGCCGCCTGACGGGTACTTCGCCCGGGTGCGGGAGATCTGCGACACCCACGGTGTGCTGCTCGTGAGCGATGAGGTCATCTGCGCGTTCGGCCGCCTCGGCTCGATGTTCGGCGCCGAGCGGCTCGGCTACCAGCCCGACATGATCACCATGGCGAAGGGCCTGACGTCGGGCTATTCGCCCCTTGGTGGTGTCATGGTCTCGGACCGGATCGCCCAGCCGTTCATCGACCAGGATGAGATCTTCCTCCACGGCATCACGTTCGGCGGCCACCCGGTCAGCTGTGCGGCGGCCCTCGCCAACCTCGACATCCTCGAGGGCGAGGACCTCATCGGCCACGTCCGTCGCAACGAGGATCAGTTCCGCAGCACGCTCGAGTCGCTGGGCGACCTGCCGATCGTCGGCGACGTACGCGGCATGGGCTACTTCTACGGCATCGAGCTGGTGAAGGACACGACCACGAAGGAGACCTTCACCGAGGCCGAGGCCGACCACCTGCTGCGCGGGGTCCTCACACCGACGCTCATCGCCAACGGCCTGCTGTGCCGGGCCGACGACCGCGGCGAACCCGTGATCCAGCTGTCTCCACCGCTGACCGCCGGGCCCGAGGAGTTCGACGAGATGGCCCGGGTCATCCGCATCGCCCTCATCGAGGCGATGGACGCGATGGAGCAGATGGCGTGAGCACCCCGCTGCTGGTGGGCGTGCCCACGGAGATCAAGGCCGACGAGGGCCGGGTCGCCCTCACCCCCGACGGCGTCCGCGAGCTCCACGGCCACGGCGTCGACGTCCTCGTGCAGGCCGGTGCCGGCATCGGCGCCAGTATCCCCGACGACGACTTCCGCGCGGTGGGCGCCGAGATCGTCGCCACCGCCGAGGAGGTGTGGGAGCGTGCCGGGCTGATCTGCAAGGTAAAGGAGCCCCAGGAGAGCGAACTGCCCTACCTGCGATCGGACCAGGTGCTGTTCACCTACCTCCACCTCGCCGCCTACCCGGCGGTGGCCGAGGCTCTGCTCGCCGCCGGCACCACCGCCGTCGCCTACGAGACGGTCCAGACCGCCGATGGACAGCTCCCCCTGCTCGCGCCCATGAGCGAGGTCGCCGGGCGCATGTCGATCCAGGTCGGCGCCCACTTCCTCGAGCGCCACAACGGGGGCCGGGGGGTGCTGCTCGGCGGCGTACCCGGCGTGCGGCCAGCGAGCGTCTGCGTGCTCGGCGCAGGCAACGTCGGTTGGAACGCGGCGTGGATGGCTGCCGGGCTCGAGGCCGAGGTCGACGTGCTCGACAAGAACGTCGACCGGCTCCGCCACGTCGACCAGATCCAGATGGGCCGCGTCACCACCCTCACGTCGAACCGCGGCATGGTCGAGCGGGTCGTCACCAACGCGGACCTGGTCATCGGGGCCGTCCTGGTCGCCGGCGGACGAGCGCCCGTCGTGGTGGACGAGGACCTCGTGCGGGCCATGAAGCCCGGCGCGGTGGTCGTCGACATCGCCATCGACCAGGGCGGCTGCATCGCCACCTCCCACGAGACCAGCCACCACGACCCCGTGTTCGAGAAGCACGGCGTGATCCACTACGCCGTCGGCAACATGCCCGGTGCCGTGCCCCACACCTCGACCTACGCCCTCACCAACGTCACGCTCCCCTACCTGTCCGAACTGGCCTCGCTGGGCGTGTCCGCTGCGGTCGAGCGCGACCCCGCCCTCGCACTCGGCGTCAACACCCTCGGGGGCCACGTGGTCAACGGATCGGTCGCCGAGGCCCTCGCCAAGCCCCACCGACCCTTGGTGGATGCACTGGCGTCGGCGCCGGAGGGGTGACGGTGGGCGTGGGACCTCCTCGCCGGAACGGTCGCACGGCGCGCGCCGCCGCAGCACCCGCCCTCGACGACATCGACAAGGCCATCATCCGTGCCCTCCAGATGGATGGGCGCATGTCCTACGCCAAGCTCGGCCCCGAGGTTGGGCTGTCGCAGGCCGCGGTGCGCCAGCGGGTGCAGCGCCTCACCGATTCGGGCGTGGTGCAGGTCGTGGCGGTCACCGACCCCCTGTCGGTCGGCTTCAACGTCCAGGCGATGATCGGCGTGCGCGCCGAAGGGGACCTCCGTGCCCTCGGGGCGAGCCTGGGAGCGATCGCCGAGATCGACTACGTCGTGATCGCGTCCGGCTCCTTCGACCTGCTGCTCGAGGTGGTGTGCGAGGACAACGACCACCTGCTCGACCTGGTCAACGACGTGATCCGGGCCACGCCCGGCGTCCGCAGCGCCGAGGTGTTCACCTACCTCGACCTGGTGAAGCAGACGTACTCCTGGGGCACGCGCTAGGCCCGGTCACCACCGATACGGTGGCTCCATGGAGCTGCACGAGGCCGAAGACGTCACGCCGTCCTGCGTCCGCCTCGTCGGGCGGCCGGTCATGCTCCAAGGTTGGAACGACCTGGCCTCGATCCACTGGAGGTACGACCCCGAGGTCGTGCAAGCCCTGCTCCCCGACGGGTTCCGCGTCGACACCTTCGACGGTTCCGCCTGGGTGGGGGTGCTGCCGTTCCACATGCGACGGGTGCGCGCTCCGGGGCTACCCGCTTTTGGTCCCCTTTCCACCTTCCCCGAGACCAACGTGCGGACCTACCTGATCGACCCGGCCGGCCGCCGCGCGGTGTGGTTCTGCAGCCTCGACATCACTCGCCTGGTCACGGCGCTCGTCGCACGCGTCAGCTACCGACTCCCCTACTGCTGGGCACAGATGACGATCGACCGCAGCGGTGGGCCGGTGGTAGCTCCTGGCGACACCGTGTCCTACACCTCGCGTCGGCGGTGGCCGACCGGGGACCACGCCACGACCGACATCGCTGTGCGGGTGGGTGATCCGATCGGGCCCGCCGACGTGACCGGGCTGGAGCACTTCTTGAGCGCCCGCTGGGCGCTCGGCACGACGTTCGGCAAGCGCCTCATGTGGGCCGACGTCGACCATCCGCCCTGGCCCCTCCACCGCGCCGAGCTGCTCCGATGCGACGAGACCCTCGTGACCGCCGCCGGCCTCCCGGCTCCGACCGGCGACCCCTACGTCCTGTGGTCACCGGGCGTCGACGTCCGCATCGCCCGGCCCCGCCGCGTCCGCCTCTGACCACTACGTGCACCCCGGTGCGACGGTCAGGTGAGGTCGCGCTCGTAGACGATGTCGCCGACGTGGGTCGCGAGCTGGTCGTAGAGGGCGCGGGCAGTGGCGTTCGTGGTCCGCGTGTGCCAGTAGAGCTTCTCGGCGCCAGCCGACCGGGCCAGGTCTGCTGTCGCCTCGATGAGCGCCCGACCAGCACCCGAGCTCCGGGAGTCCGGCGACACGAACAGGTCCTCGAGGTAGCAGTACGGCCGCACGCCCCAGGTGGAACGGTGGAACAGGTGGTGGCAGAAGCCCACGAGGTTGCCGTCGATGAAGGCGCCGATCGCGCCCATGGGCTCGGTGCCGTCGAAGAACCGCGACCAGGTCAGATCGGTCACGTCATCGGGGAGGCCGTGCTCGTAGAACACGAGGTAGCCCTGCCACAGCGGGTCCCACGCCCGTCGGTCCTCGGGCACCAGCGGTCGGATCGAGAGCGTCACCCGTCCAGCATCCCACCCCGCCACCGACTGGCAGGATGGGGGGATGCAACGCACGATCTTCACCGATGAGCACGAGATGTTCCGCGACGCCTTCCGGCAATTCGTGGAGAAGGAGATCGTGCCCGGTTTCCTGCAGTGGGAGACGGACGGGATCGTGCCGCGAGAGCTGTTCGCCGCAGCCGGGGCGTCCGGCTTCCTCGGGATGGACGTGCCCGAGGAGCTCGGCGGCGGCGGGGTCGACGACTTCAGGTACAACGTGATCATCGGCGAAGAGCTGCAACGGTCGGGAACGGGCGGCGCCGGGCTCGGCATCACCCTGCACAACGACATCTGCCTGCCCTACTTCACGTCCCTGTGCACCGACGAGCAGAAGGAGCGGTGGATCCCGGGCATCTGCACGGGCGAGCTGATCACCGCGATCGCCATGACCGAGCCGGGCATCGGCTCGGACCTCGCCTCGATGAAGACCACGGCCCTCCGCGACGGTGACCGTTACGTCGTGAACGGGTCGAAGACGTTCAT
>JBKJPY010000016.1:0-120863 GCA_046594195.1 Acidimicrobiales bacterium
CTTGCCCAGGCCGTTGGCCTTGCGGGCCGTGCCCAGCAACCGGTTCGCTTCGAACACCGACACCCCCGCCACCGAAGACAGCCAGTCCGCCGCCGACTTGTGACCCTGGCCTTTCCAGGCGTCGGTCTTCGCGACCCGCAGAGCGACGAACATCAGCGTGGCGTTCACGGCGTTGGCCGCCATGGCCAGATCCTCCACTGCTGCAGCGGCTTGGGCACCGGTCATGAGGTCCGGATCGATCACGCCGGCGACGTGCACAGATTGGTTGCGAAGCTCCGACGTCACCGTCATGACCCTGACGATAATCGAACACACGTTCGATAGCAACGGGAAACCCGAAACAACCGGAAATGTCCGATTCCCCGCACGGGTTGCGGCGAGGCAGGTACGGAACAGACGTCTCGGTACCCTGCCGGCCATGGACATCGTGATCGCAGGCGCGCACGGCAAGATCGCTCGGCTCCTCGTGCCCCGGCTCGTCGCCGACGGGCACCGGGTGCGCGGGCTCATCCGCAACCCCGACCACGCTCGCGATCTCGAAGCCGACGGAGCCGACCCGGTGGTCTGCGACCTGGAGACGGCCGAAGTGTCGGAGGTGGAGGCGGTCGTGGCGGGTGCCGGGGCCATCGTGTTCGCCGCCGGTGCCGGACCGGGGAGCAGCGCCGAGCGCAAGTGGACGGTCGACCACGGGGCGGCGAAGAAGCTCATCGATGCGGCGGTCGCGGTCGGCGTGCGCCGCTACGTGATCGTGAGCTCGATCGGCGCCGACGCACCGCCCCAGGACGACGAGGTCTTCAGCACCTACCTCCGGGCGAAGGCCCAGGCGGATGCCGATCTGGTGGCGGCGAAGCTCGACCACACGATCATCCGGCCGGTGCACCTCGTCGACGACGCGGGTCGCGGCTCCGTCGATGTTGGCGAGCACGTCGAGCGCGGCCAGGTCAGCCGCGACGACGTCGCCGCCGTGATCGCCGTGGTGATCGACGATGCCCGGACGCACCGGCGCACGTTCGAGCTCACCGGCGGCGACCACCCGATCGACGAGGTCCCGTCGATTGTGCACGCGATCGCGCCGGACGCCTGACCAAGCGACGGCTCGGCCGGGCTACGGAATCAGGACCACGCGGCCGAAGGCCCCACGAGCCTCGAGGTGGGCATGAGCGGTGGCGGCTTCGGCCAGGGGGAAGGTCCGGTCGATGACCACCTCGAGCTCGCCCGCGGCGACCAGATCGATCAGGCGGGCGATGTTGCCGTAGGCCCGCGAGCCAGCGAAGAGCTCGGCGCCGAGAAAGACGCCCTGGATCGACTGGTTGCCCATCATCAGGGCGCTGACGTCGACCGGCTGCTGGTCCCGTCCGGCGTTGCCCACGTACGAGATGCGACCCCGGTAGGCCAGCGACCGAATGCTGCCCGGGAGGGTCGACCCGACCGAGTCCAGCACGAGGTCCACGCCCCGGCCGTCGGTGAGGCGCCGGGCCACGTCGGCGAAGTCGTCGGTTCGGTAGTTGATGCCGTGGTCGAGGCCCAGCGGGACCAGGCGCTCGAGCTTCTCGTCGGTGGAGGCCGTGGCCAGCACCGTCGCCCCGGCTCGCTTGGCCAGCTGGATGGCGGCGATGCCGACGCCACCGCCGCCGGCCTGGATGAGCACGGTCTCGCCCGCGACCAGCCGGCCGAACTCGAACAGGCAGTCATCGGCGGTACCGAACGCGATCGGGATGCAGGCGGCGAGCGTGAGGTCGAGGCCGTCGGGCACCGGCCAGGTGGACCCGGACGGGACGGCGACGAGCTCGGCGTGGGAGCCGTGCATCATCGAGCACACGACTTGCTGGCCGACAAAGCGATCGGTCACCTGGTCGCTGACGGCCACGATCGTCCCGGCGCACTGGTAGCCGACGATGTGCGGGACCGAGGCCAGCTCGCCGCCAAGGCGGTTGAGGGTGTCGCCCCCTTCGATGCTGATGGCCCCCACCTCGATGAGCACGCCGCCCGGGTGCAGCTCCGGGTCCGGCACGTCCTCGTACCGCAACACGTCCGGTGCCCCGGTCTCGTAATACACGGCAGCCTTCATCGGAACTCCTCGATCGACGACCGGCTCACGGTACGGCCGGCGATCGCGAACACGACGGGGGTGGTTCGGGGGGTCATGGCTGTTCATGACCCCCGAACCACCCGCGTCACCAGAAGTCGCAGGTTTCCCCGAACCGGCCGCTCAGTCCTCGAAGAGCGAAGGCGGGAACCCGCCGGTGCTGACCGGGCTCCAGCCGGTGGGCTCGATCACGATCAGGCACTTGCCCTGATCGGCCATGGCCTGGCGGTACTCGTCCCAGTCGGGGTGCTCGCCGGAGATGCACCGGAAGTACTCGACGAAGGCATCACCGGCCTCCGGCATGTCGAGCACGGTCGCCTCGCCGTCGATCTGGACCCACGAGTCGTTGAACTGGTCACCCATGACCGACACCGACACCTGCGGATTGCGACGGGCGTTGCGGGTCTTCACCCGCTCGGGATAGGTCGCGATGGCGAGCTTGCGGTCGGCGGTCATGCCGCCGGTCACCAGGCTCATCTGCGGGCGACCGTCGGCGCGGGTCGTCGCCAGCACCCAGCGGTTCTTGCCCTCGAGGTGGGCCGCCAGACCATCGAGGTCGACGGTGACGTCACTCGCCTTGTGGGCGGCCCTCGGGTCGTCCTTCGACAGCTTCTTCGGTGCGTTCGTCATCTCGTCGTTGCCTCGCGTTCGGGTGCGGTGCCCACCGCTACCCGATGCCGCGGAGCGGCAGCCCGGCCGCGGTGTAGACGGCGTCGATGATCTCCATGGTGGTGATCGAGTCGCTCGGCGGCGTCAGGTTCGGCCCGCCCCGCAGGACCGCTCCGCAGAACGCATCGAGCTGGCGGACGTAGGTGCGGTCCTTCGAGGCGACCTCGCTGCGGCTGCCCGCCTCGGTGGACACCGTGAGCTTGCCGAACAGGTGCGGCATGGTGAAGTTCCGGACCTTCATCTCGCCCTTGTCCCCGATGACCCGTGCGCTCAGCTTGAGAATCGACGACGACCACATCGAACAGTGGATCCGTCCGGTCGCCCCGCTCGGGAACGCCATCTCTGCCACCATCGCCCGGTCGATCTTCGGGCCCTTGAGCTTGGCCTCGGCCGACACGACCTCGGGTTTCTCGCCAGCCAGGAGCCGCAGGCAATGGATGGTGTAGCAGCCGACGTCCATCGTGGCGCCGCCCGCCAGGTCGTAGTCGTAGCGGATGTCGCCGAAGCGGGGCAGCGGGAAGCACATGGCGGTCTCGACCCGCTTCACGGCACCCAGTTCCCCGCTCTGCACGATCTCCCGCAGCCGCTCGGCAAAGGGGTGGTAGCGGTAGTGGAATGCCTCCATCACCACCAGCTCGGAGTGGGCGTCGGCCACGGCCTTCACCTTCCGGGCCTCCTCGGCGTTCGAGGTGAAGGGCTTCTCGCACAGCACGTGCTTGCCGGCCTCGAGCGCCGCGATGGTCCACTCGCCGTGCAGGCCGTTCGGCAGCGGGTTGTAGATGGCATCGATCTCGGGATCGGCGATGAGCTCGGCGTAGCTGTCGTGGACGTGGGCGATGTCGTGCTTCGCCGCGAACGCTTCGGCCTTGGACCGGTCGCGCGCCGCCACGGCCACCACCTCGGCCTCGACACTCGCCGCTGCTGGCTTGATGATCGCCTGCGGTGCGATCCGCGCCGCGCCCAACACCCCGAACCGGATCCCTGCCATGGAACCGAACCTACCGGTCGCAGGTCGGGACCCCGACGCCGTGCAGGTGTGGTCGTCCTTGGCACCGTCCCCGACTCGCTCGCGGCCGTCGCGGCTGAGTTCAACCTGGGTGTCGACGGGGCCATCCTCCGCGGGTCGCCTCCCCAGGACCTGGTCCCCGTCCTCCCGGCCTACTGGGCGATCCGCACCGCCTGAGCGTCCGGATCGTGGGCCGCGCGGCTCATCGGCGGCGCCGTCCCTCAGATCTGGGTTGCGGCGGCCGATGGAGGCCCGTGGAGGGGCTCGCACCGACCGACGAACTGATCGAAGACGGACCCCCGGAGCTCTCCAAGCGCACGATCGTCGCCTCGGTCGTCAAGCGCGGCGGACCGCGCCTGCTCGAAGCGTCGTTCATCCCGAGCGCCCTCTTCTACACGGCGCTCGCGTTCGGGAGCATCGGCGTGGCGTACCTCGTCGCCATCGGGTGGACCTACAGCTGCCTGGGCCGACGGCTCTGGCAGGGCGCCCAGGTCACCGGCGTCTTGGTCCTCGCGTCGGTGGGGATCACCCTCCGAACCGCGCTCGCCGTCGGCAGCGGATCCACGTTCGTCTACTTCGCCCAGCCGATCATCGGCACGGTGGTCACCGCCGGGGTGTTCCTCGTGTCGATCGCCCTGGGGCGGCCGCTCATCGCCAAGTTGGCGCACGACTTCTGGCCCATCACCGAGGAGCAGGCGGAGATCCCTCGCGTGCGCCGCCTGATGATCGGCCTCACGGTCCTGTGGGCGGGCGTGAACCTGGCGACGGCCTCGGTGACGCTGATCCTGCTGATGTCGCTCGACCTGACGACCTTCCTCGCCGCCAAGCAGATCACCGGCCTGGCCATCACGACGACGGCCATCGCGGTGACCATCGTGTGGTCGCACCGCACCGCGAGCGACGAAGGCATCATCGCTCCGAGTCGCCGACGCGCGGGGGCCATCGCCCCGGTGCGCGCCGAACCGGCGCTCCTCTCGATCGCGGCCTGACCGCCGGTCAGGTGGTGACCACCTGGTTGATCTCCGGGCCGCCACCGTGGGCGCCCAGCCGGCCCAAGACGCCACGCCGGCCGCGTTCGGATGCACCGGCGCTGCGGCCGTCGTCGGCACCAGCCCCTCGACCCACTTGCCGAGGACCTGGCAGAAGTCGTGACCCACGCTCGCCGCGGTGATGTCGATGGAAGGTTGCGACCGCTGGGAAGCGGCGAGCCGGGATGGGCCCGACCCGGCGCCTCGCCGCTCGCTCAGCTCAGGTCGAAGCGGTCGTTCTCCATGACCCGCGTCCAGGCGTCGACGAACTCCGAGACGAAGCGGTCGACACCGTCACTCGCGGCATAGACCTCGGCCAGCGCCCGCAGCTCCGAGTTGGCCCCGAAGACCAGATCGACGCGTGTCGCGGTCCAGCGAGCCGTGCCCGAGGACCGGTCGTGGCCTTCGTACACGTCGCCGAGGTCCGAGGTCGGCGCCCACTCGGTCCCCATGTCGAGCAGGTTCACGAAGAAGTCGTTCGTGAGCTGTCCGGGACGGTCGGTGAGTACGCCTAGGTCGGTGGCGCCGGCGTTGGCGCCCAGGACCCGCAGCCCACCCACGAGGACGGTCATCTGCGGTGCCGACAAGCCGAGCAGGAACGCCTTGTCGAGCAGCAGGTGCTCGGCGGCGAGGCTGGCGCCCTTCTGGAGGTAGTTGCGGAACCCGTCGTACTTCGGCTCCAGGTAGGAGGCGGAGTCGACGTCGGTCTGCTCCTGCGTCGCGTCGGTGCGACCCGGCCGGAACGGCACGGTGATGTCGTGACCCGCCCCTCGGGCGGCCTGCTCCACACCGGCGTTGCCTGCCAGCACGATCAGGTCGGCGAGCGACACCTTCTTGCCGCCCGACTGCGCGTCGTTGAACTCCTGGGCGATGCCCTCGAGTGCCGAGACGACGCGGCCGACGCCGGACACCACGTTGATGTCCCACTCCGCCTGCGGTGAGAGGCGGATCCGAGCGCCGTTGGCACCGCCGCGCATGTCGGTCCGGCGATACGTCGAGGCCGACGCCCATGCGGTGGACACCAGCTGCGAGACGCTCAGCCCCGAATCCAGCACCGTGGCCTTCAATGCGGAGGCGTCGGCGTCGTCGATCAGCTCATGGTCGACAGCGGGGACCGGGTCCTGCCAGATCAGCTCCTCGTCGGGCACCCACGGACCCAGGTAGCGGTCGATCGGACCCATGTCGCGGTGGAGCAGCTTGTACCACGCCCGGGCGAACGCGTCGGCCAGCTGGTCGGGGTTCTGGTGGAAGCGCTGCGAGATCTCGAGGTAGATCGGATCGGTCTTCAGCGCGATGTCCGCCGTGTTCATGACCGGCGACTCCATCTTCGACGGGTCCGCCGCGGACGGCACCGTCGTGCGGGCGGCCTCGTCGACCGGACGCCACTGGGGCGCGCCGCCCGGCCCTTCGTGCACCTCCCACTCGAGGCCGAGCAGGTTGTCGAAGTAGCCGTTGTCCCACTGGACCGGGTTCGTGGTCCACGGGCCTTCGATCCCGCTCGTGATGGTGTCGTTGCCCATGCCCGTGCCGAAGGAGTTCTTCCAGCCGAAGCCCTGCTGATCGAGCGGGGCACCCTCGGGCTCCGCGCCGACGTGCTCGTCGGGATCGGCTGCTCCGTGCATCTTGCCGAACGTGTGCCCGCCCGCGATCAGCGCCACCGTCTCCTCGTCGTTCATGGCCATGCGGCCGAACGTCTCCCGCACGTCGCGGGCCGAGGCCATCGGATCCGGGTTGCCGTTCGGACCGGTGGGGTTCACGTAGATCAGGCCCATCTGGACCGCGCCCAGCGGGTCTGCGAGCTCGCGGTCGCCGGAGTACCGCTCATCGCCGAGCCACACGTCCTCGGGGCCCCAGTACACGTCTTCCTCGGGTGCCCACATGTCCGCACGGCCGCCGCCGAAGCCGAAGGTCGTGAAGCCCATGGTCTCGAGGGCCCGGTTCCCGGCGAACACCAGCAGGTCCGCCCAGGAGATCGCCTGGCCGTACTTCTGCTTGATCGGCCAGAGCAGGCGCCGCGCCTTGTCGAGGCTGGCGTTGTCCGGCCAGCTGTTGAGGGGAGCGAAGCGCTGGGCGCCCCGGCCGCCGCCACCTCGACCGTCCGACACCCGGTAGGTACCGGCGGCGTGCCACGCCATGCGGATGAAGAATGGCCCGTAGTGGCCGTAGTCAGCCGGCCACCAGGGCTGCGAGTCCGTCATGAGGGCGTCCACGTCGGCGGCGAGGGCGTCGTGGTCGAGCGCCTCGAACGCCGCCGCGTAGTCGAAGTCGCCGCCGAGGGGATCCGCGTCCGGGTGGTCTTGGCGGAGGATGCGGAGGTTGATCTGGTCGGGCCACCAGTGCTGGTTGGCGGTGATGCCCACCGCCTGGTGACCGGCGTGCATCACCGGGCACCGAGCATCCGAGGGTTCGTCGCTCGTGGTGACCGTGCCGTGCTCGTTGTCGATCTCGTGCTCGTCGTCGAAGCGGTGCTCCTTGACGGTGTCGCGCTCGTCGTTGCTCATCGGGTTCCCCTTGGGTGTGGTGTGGAGGGTGGTTGTTGCATCTGCTGGCCTTCAGGTGGTGGGTGCCGACGCCCGGCAGTCGGGGCACTCGCCCCAGTAGACGACCTCGGCCTCGTCGATCTCGAAGCCCCGTTCGTCGGCCGGTTGGAGGCACGGAGCCTCCCCGGTGGCGCAGTCGACGTCGACGATGCGGACGCACGTGCGGCACACGAGGTGGTGGTGGTTGTCGCCGGCTCGCTGCTCGTAGCGGGCCGACAGCCCGGCGGGCTGGATGCGCCGCAGCGCCCCCTTGTCGACGAGGACGCCGAGGGAGTCGTACACCGCCTGGCGCGACACCGTCCCGAGCTCGGCTCGCACGGCGTCGATCACCCCGTCGGCGGAGCCGTGGGGCTGCGCGGCAACGGCGCGCAGCACTGCGAGGCGCTGGGCCGTGACGTGCAGGCCATGGCTTCGAAGCACCTCGGCGTGGCCCGGAGCGGGCACATCGGTCACCACGCCATCGTCCGCCAGGTTCTGGACCTTGTCAAGAAGTTGGCACGATCCGGACTGCGCCGCCCCTGCCGCGCCATCCTTCTTCCCCACACAAGGCTGCTGCGGGTGGATCGCGGGTACCCGCCTGCATGACCGCCATCCTCGAGCGTCGGAAGCAGCGCCTGGCCATCCGCAAAGCCGCGCGTTGGCGGGTGAGCGCCGGGCTCGAAGCCTGGATCGACAGCGACGAGGCCACGACGCTCGGCTCGCTCAACGATGCGTTCGGCGAGAAGATCCTGGCGACGGCATGTCTCACGCTGATGGCCCCCTCGGCGCTCCCGATTCCCTCCGGTGGGGCGACCCACGTGTTCGAAGCGGCGGCCATCGTGTTCGCCGCGCAGATGGTGCTCGCCCGCCGGTCCGTCTGGCTACCTCAGCGATGGCGCCACAAGGAGCTCGGCCCGAGGACCCAGAAGGGCCTGCGCACCCTCATCCGCTTCGTGCGCTGCTGCGAGCGGATCTCCCGGCGTCGCCTGGCCGCGCTGATCACGAGCCGACCGGGTCAGAGCGTGCTCGGGCTCGTCATCTTCGTCTTCATCATCGGCGCGGCCCTGTCGCCTCCCTTCTCGGGCCTCGACACCCTCCCATCGATCGGTGTGGTCCTCGTCGCGTTGGCGATCCTCCTGGAGGACGCCGCGTTCGCGCTGGCCGGAATGCTCATCGGCGCGCTGGGCGTCGCGCTCACGATCTTCCTCGGCGCCGAAGCGGCCGACTACGTGAGCGGCCTCCTCACCTGACGCTTGCGTCGCCCGAAGCGCGTCCCGATCAGTCCTTCGGGCAGTTGACCCGGATCTGCACGGCGCCGGCGGCGGCCTGGGTCGAGCTGCCCGGCTCGAGGCGCGCGAGCTGCGGCTCAGCAGGTCCTGATGAAGACGTGGACCGTGTAGACGGTCTGGCCGCGGGTGGCGTACCCGACGCCGACGCCGTTCCAGCGGGTGGCCAAGATGTTGGCGCGGTGCGCCGGCGATGCCATGTACGCCTGCTCGACGGCGGTGACGTTCGGCCCCGACCCCACGTTCTCGCCGAGCGAGCACCAGCGCACGTGGATGCCATCGGAAAGGTTGGAATGGTGCAGGTATCCATCGTGGGCGAGTCGTTCCGCCCACGCTTGCGCCTTGGCCTGCGCATCCGCCTGCACTCGCAGCTGCTGGAGGTTGTGGGCATGGCGATCATGGGTCATGGCGGACCGCACCGACTCCTGCTGGGTGGTGAGGCACCCGGTGAGCAGGCCGAGGGTCACGACCAAGCCGGCTGCTCCGGCCAGCATTCGACGTCGACGGCTCGGCGACGCGGCAGGCGTTTCGGTCTCGGTGTCCATGGTGTCGCTCTCCCCGCAGCCCGCTCGGCCCGCTCGACCGGGACGGTAGGAATGACATCTGGAGGGGTCGATCCACACGGTGGGCGCCGAGCCTGCCCGTTCCCGGTCCTCGACGACCGAGCGGCGATGAGCCCCTTGATCGCGCCGGTAACCGACGCCCCACCACTGTTGCGGTGCACGTCCACGCTGGCCACCGAGCCATCCTCGAACCAGACGGTCAGCTCCTCCATCAGCCCCGCGCTCTCGCAGGACGCCGATCGTCTCCCCGGCAACGGGAGGGCGCATTCCTCCCCTGTCGACGACTTGTCGCAGACGGCACGACCTCCATCGCTACGGTTCTCGCGTGAATACGAAGCAAACGCCACCAGTCCGAGGGGTAAACGCACCGGTACAGCGACGCAGCCAGGAGACGATGGACCGCATCTTGGAGACCGGCCAGGCGCTTCTCGACGGGCGGCGCTTCACCGACGTCTCGGTCAACGAGATCTGCAACACCGCGGACGTGTCACTGAGCTCCTTCTACGCCCGCTTCGAGTCGAAGCAGCGCCTCCTCGCAGTCCTGCACGAGCGCCACATCGCCCGCCGTCGCGAGCAGATCGACGCGGTCCTCGCCAACCTGCTCGCACCAGCACCCACCCTGCGGACGTTCCTGACCCAAGCGGCCACCATCTACATCGCTGCCCACGAACTCGATCAACCCATGGTCCAGACGCTGCGCCAAGAGCAGCTGTCGTACGCCGGTCTGGCGGACCGGCTCCGGCAGCTCGACACCGAGTTCCTCACGTCGGTCACCAACGCGGCCGCCAGTCTCGTGCCCGATGCCGACGCTCGCCTGTACCGGAGGATGCTCCTCGCCAGCCGGGTGACGGCGCTTGCGCTGCGCGAATCGGTCCACACCGAGGTACCGCTGGTCCAGAACCTGCCGGTCGCGGACTCGCGGATCGTGGACGAGGTGATCGACCTCTGGATGCTCTACGTGTTCTCCGGCAACCCGCCGGACCACGACGGGGCGCTCGGCGAGTCCACCCACTCGACCACCTAGATGTGGGCGCTGATCCAGGCGGCGTGCGGTGCCAACACCACCGCTCGGACCGTCGCTCCGCAGACGGGATCGGCGAACCCGCCGGGTCCACCAGCCCGCACCGCGTCTACCAAACCCACGAGCGAATCGGGTGAACCCTCCGCCACCAGCGGGCCGCCCAGATCGGCGGCGCAGCGCACTCCCTCCGCCCCGGGACGGCCGACCGCGCACACGCCCGCCGACGAGAGATTCGGTAGCCCTTCGGCCGATGGGCCGCCGGACGCCGGCGAGGAGTCCCGGAAGAACCCAGGGCATTCAGCCGGCGCATGCACCTTGAGCTGGGTGCGCTTGAGGTACGTCGAGCGTGGCCACCAGGCATCGAACCCGGTCTGGATGTCGCCCCAGCCGAGGGCGGCGACCTCGGAGCCGATCGCCGGCGCGCTGGTCGCGATCGCCATCGGAGCGACCGACGACGGGTCGGCAAGATGGAGCAGGAGCAGTCCCGCCGACTGGTTCCCGACCATGGGTGGGGTGGTGTCGAGCGCGTGGTGCTCGACCATCGGGAACTCGGGACCGAGCGAGGCCGTGGCCAGCACCACGTCGATGGGCACGCTCGACAGTCCTGCCAGTGCCACGGAGCGCTGGAAGCACGACATCGAGGTGAGGACCCATCGAGCAGCGATCAGCGTGCCGCCGCACGAATGATGGGTCCCGAAGCGGATGCTTGCCACCCACGGGGCCGAGCCTTGCGGGACGACGGAACCAGCAGGAGGTTGCGAGCTCAGGCAGGGCGGATGACCGTCCCGACCCCGCACGATGGTCTTCGCCGCGATGGAATCCGGAAGGGTGACGCTCCTACAGGAGGGGGAGCGAACAACGGGCTGGCGGCGCCGACGACCACGAGGGTGAGGGCAAGCAACGCCATGATCGATCGGCGACGACGTGGGGGGAGCATCCGGCGATGGTCCACAGGTGGTCTGAACGGGTCACTCCATTCGTGGCACTCGTCACGTGCTCGGCTACGGATCAGGAGCAGCTCTCATCGGATGTCAGGCCTGAGCACTCTCGAGGAAGACATAGGCCATCCACATGTCCACCGTCTCGCGGACGGTGGTGTCGAGGTCCAGCCGCAGGTCCTCGCCGAAGCTGTAGGGCGGCTGCACCGACTCCTGGAGCGTGGCGCACGCGCCGCGCGTGGCGAACAGGATGCGACGGCGCAGCCACTCGTTCGCGTCGGGCATGCGACTGAGCAGCGCATCGGCGACCGCTCGGACGCTGAGGAGGTCGAGCGACCGCCGGTTGTCCGCCAGCGACGGATCGTCGACCTCCGACCGCCGGAGCGTCTGGATCAGCGGCACATCGTCGACATGGGCGGTGAGGTACGCGGTGGCTGCGAGGGTCATCAGCTCCCGCACGCCGAGGTCCGTGGCCATGAGCTGCGGGATGGCTTCCTCGAGTCTGGCCCGTTGCTTCTCCAGGTGGCGCTGATGCAGGAGGGCCAGGAGCCGCTCCTTCGAGTCGAAGCGGGCGTAGAAGGAACTGGCGGACACATCAGCGGTGTTGCAGATCTCCAGAACGGAAATCTCGCTGAACGCTCGTCCGTCGAGGAGGCCCTCCGTTGCCGCCAGGATTCTTTCGAGGGTCTCGCGACTCCTTCGTTGAGACGGCGGGGTTACGCCGTGAGGGCCTCGTATCGAAGCCTGCTGACCGGTGGCGGACATTCGCTCTCCTTGCATGACGATCTCCTCTGCCTGGTTCGTCGATGCACAGGTGCACCGCCGCGGGTGGGGGTAGCGCCGGGGGTCTAGGTCGACGCCACCCCCGATCTGGGCTGGCTCAGGCGCGTTGGTCCTGCCGCCGGCTGACGATCATCGCTCCGCCGACGACCAACGACCCTCCGATGAGAATCCACAGCAACGACTCCCATCCCGTCCGAGGCAACGAACGTGGCGGGGTCTGTCCCCGTGCCGGGGGCTCCCCGGAAGGTGGGGTGGACGTCGCGACTGTTGTCGTCGTGGTCGTGATGGGCGGGGGCGGCTTCTTGATCGCCACCAGGGCGAAGTCGACGGTGAGGTTCGTGTCGGCATCCCGCAGGAAGGTCAGCGAGCCGCTGTCATCCATCAAGGGCTCAAGGCCGTAGTCGAGCCTCACCCGGTCTCCTGCTTCGATGCCGTTGGCCACACCGTGGGCATCGTGGTCGTTCGCCTCGTCGACGTTCGCGTCCGGGTCCGCAGCGCCGCCGGGCGAGGCTTCGAAGCCGTTCAGCGGCGCGCCGGGCTGGAACTGCGAGGACGGGATCCGGATCCGGTAGTCGCCGGGAGCGAGGTGGTCGACCAGCCACCGGCCGTTGGCATCCGTCAGAGCCGTTCCCACCACGGTGTTCGACAGGTCGAACACTTCAACGGTCACGTTGGCGAAGCCCTGGTCGCCAGTGTCGAAGATCCCGTTCCCGTTCACGTCCTCGTACACCCGGTCACCGACGGCGCCCTCGGTCAGCGTGTGGGTCTCCGCGGCCGCGACGGCCGGCGTACCCAACGGGGGGAAGGCCCCTGCCCAGTTGTTGTGGAACTCGTCGCCTCCTCGACCCCCTTCGCTGCGAACCGCAAGTTCGATGTTGAACGGCCCGGCCCCCGTCGGGAGGAAGCTGTCGGCCCCACCGCTCGCCCCGGGGTTCGGGTCCGTCCCCACGATGCGAATGGCGGTCACCGAAGACAACGCTGGGCACGGGAACTGTCCGGCGTCCTGGATCATGCACGGCCAGGTCGGCGTGAGAGTTGCCGGGAGTCCGGGAAACGTGGGGTCGATCCCTCCCGCGACTGCCGAGTTCGAGCCCGAGTCGAGGGCATCGAGGGTGGCGGGAGCGGTGTCGCTGATCCAGACGTCGACGTTCGAGTTCGGGTCTTCCGTCAGCGAAAGCAACTCGAGCCGCCCGTGGGTGATCGAGCCACGAGGATCGCCATCGAAGGGCAGGAGGTCGTAGGCATCCATCCGCTCGACATCACCGCCGGCGTTGCCGTACGTGAGCCGGTAGTGGAAGGTGTCACCCGGCTCGCTCGTCGGCGAGTCCACCGCCTTCTCCAGGATCGCGCGGCCCGCACCGTTCACGACGACCCGGGCCTCGTCGAAGACGCCCCAACGCGAGTGGGCGAGGCCGTCTACGCCCGGCTCCTCGAGGTACAGGAACTGGCTCGGGCTGATGGTCGAGTTCGGCGACCAGGGGGTGTTCAGGCTGTTGAGGATGCCAGGACCGGCGATCGAGGCCCGGTTGACGTACCCGGCAACGCCACTGCTGGGGGTGTAGAGATCCGCTTCGGCGCGGTACTGGATCACGGGCATGTCTGCGGATGCGACGTCGAGGGTGAGCCCGCTGAACGTCCAGGTCAGCACCTGGCTATTGCCCTGGGTGCCGACCGTGAAGTTCAAAGGCGTGAGCCCAGCGTTGTTCGAGATGATCGACGCGCTGTTGGGGTCGTAGCGGAGTTCCGGCGGCAACACGTCGCGTACCGTGAAGTTCTGGCGAGGCGTGGTGTCGCCTGCGACCCGGGTGTTGCCCAAGTCGAGTTCATAGGTGAACATAACGGGAGTCGTTCCCGAGGCGGAGGGCGGATCGACGACGTTCTTGATGATCGTCGGGTGGCTGTCCACGTGGATCATCACCCCCGAGGTGCCCGGACCCGGCCGGAAGTTGGCATTGTTGTTGGCCAACTCGGGCGGGTCTGGACAACTGCCTGGGATGCCCCCGTTGCACGATGACGTGTCCCAGGTCGAGGCCGCCCGCACCATCTGGGTCGTAGCTCGAGTAGTCGACGATGTAGTCGCCATCGTCGTTGTCGGCAACCTGGAAGTGGACGTCCAGGTAGTAGGTGCCTCGTTGGGACTGCGCGTTGAGGTACGGACCGCTCGGCCGATAGCGGACCATGTTGACGTCTTCGGCGTTGATCCCTGGCCCGCCAGGCGTGTTCGTCCAGTCGACCTGGGCCGATGTGAAGAAGGTCCCGCCGACGACATCGGCTGGGTCGCACCCCGATTGGCTCATGTTCCACCACTGGGTGCTGGTTGACCCCGCACCCGGTCCCCACCCAGCGCTGCGCCCGTACTCCACGATGGCGTTCGCGAACACCGGCGCGTTCGGCTCGGTGGTGTTGACGACCGCCTCGGTGCTGTTCGGCGCTTGCACGATGTGCTCGCGGCCGTTGTCGAACTTGTCGCAAAGATCCATCGCGGTGGGCCACGACGCGCCTTGGCTGCCGTCGACGGCAACGAGGCTGGTCACGACGCGCTGGCCGTCGACCGTGAGCTCCGAGATGTACTTGCCCTGGGCCGACTGGAGGTAGAGGTTGTAGTTGCTGGTCGCGGTGTTGTCGGCGAGGTCGTCCTCACCCGGGACGTCGTCGGTCCCGAGGTTCGGGTTGTTCTGGATGTCGACGGGGTTCCACACGGATGGGCCGATGCCGACATCAGTGATGGAGTTGTACCCGGTCATGCCGATCGCATTGCCGACGGTCAGGGCGCCCAGACCGTTGTTGGGGATGTTGTCCCCCAACTCGACGTCGACCGTGTCGGTCTCCATGAAATACTGCATCGAGGCGATGATCCAACCGCTGTTCGCGTCGGAGATGCCGTTCGGGACGGTCGGCGGTGGGTAGATCCGATCCCAGTCGATGTTCGCCATCGACACCGGGTTGTCCTGACCGTTGGTGAGGCCGGTGAAGTTCTGGGTGTTGTTCACGTTGTTGTTGAACGGTGCCCCGTTGCAGGTCCCCACGATCTGCCCGTACTGGTTGGCGGCGTTGGCGTCGGTCACCGGGAGGCTGTCGAGCGTGACCGGCGTGGTGTCATCGCAGCGGTGGATCCGGGAGTTCGCATCGACGTGGTCCGTGAAGGTGACCGCCGGCCCAGCGAGGGCGGAGATGCCGAGCGGATCGGCGTCGGCGATCTTGAGCATGTACATCCCCTCGGCGTCGAACGAGGTCGGCGTCCGGTTGGAGTTGCCCAGTGACTTCTCGAGGTCGAAGCGGGGTGCCGCCGAGGTGAAGATGTCCGGCGTCGAGGCGCTAGCGGTGCTGTTGGAATCGGCCACGGTCACATCGACGTGGAAGGCGAAGCCGTTGCCCGCCAGCGCAGAGATCCGCATGACGGGGTCGAAAAAGATCGGTTGGGGCCCGGTGAGGGGGGTCCCGACCACGCACACGAGCTGGTTGCGCGTGGGGGTCGAGATGCCGCCGGGGCAGGGACCGTTGGATGACCCGAAGTTCGTGCCGCGCAGGTCCCACCCAGCACGAGCGGTGCTGATGGTCGCGGTCAGCGTCAGGTTCGTACTGGAGAGGGAGGGCGTGTACGAGAGGTTCACTCGAGTGGCGTCGAGCGTGCGTACGAACGCATCGGTCGGGCTGAGCTCGTCGCCGGGATCGAGCACGTTCGGCGTGAAGTGGTCTTCGGTGCCGGTACCCGTCGAGATGATCGAAACGTTCGCGCTCACCGCGGCCGAGGCGGCGGGCACCCAGGCGACGGCACTGATCACCATCGCGGCCGCCAGGGCCCCACCTGCTCGGATCGTCAGATTGCGCTGCTGGCTTGACCGAATCAGCGTCTTCATCAGCTTCCTCGTCCTCGACCCCATGCGAATGCATCCCCCTGATGTGGCGGTGTTTGGAAATGGCCTGGTACGGCCATCACGATCAGAGGACGTCCAGAATCTGGAGGGATCAATCCGGTTTCCTCATCGAGCTGCGCCCGAAGCGGCAGGTTGTTGGAGGGGGCAACCCTCGCCCTCGGGTGGAGGTCGAGGTCGAGGCCGAGGCCAGGTGCGGTCAGGAGCAGGCGGCGAGGAACCGAGATGACGGTTCCACTTGCGCCCGTTAGTCAACGCACCCTCGTCCCCGAGCTACGGAGCACATCCATGTCCCCACGCACCATCCGACGGCGATTGATGGCCATCGCCGCCATCGCCGCCGTGTCTCTCGGGGGTCTCAACGCCGCCAGCGCATCAACCCGGGCACGAGCAGAACCCAACACGCCCGGCAACCCGGTGAGGGAATCGGTGAGCGAGCTGTACACCGCCGTCACCCCCTGCCGCATCGTCGACACGCGGCTCGTAGGAGGACCACTCGTCTCGGTCCGCCACTTCGACACGGTCGGCAACCCCGCCGGCCAGGGGGGCGCGAGCAACTGCGGGATCCCCGCGAACGCGACCAGCCTTGCGGTCAACATCACCGCGATCAGCGAAGGAGACGGACCCGGCTACCTCCGAGGCTGGGGCTTCCTCGGCGGCCCCGTCAACGCCACCCTGTTGAACTACAGCGGCGACATCAACATGTCCAACATGGTGAACCTGCAGATGTGCAAGGGAATCAGCTGCATCCACTCCTTCGACCTGCGCAGCTACGGCACCCCCGCGAACGCCGTGGTGGACGTCATCGGGTACTACCAGCGCCCGCTGTTCGCGAACATCGGCATCGCTGGCGCCCTCGGCGATGCCAGCGGCGCAGTCACCGCCGCCCGGCCGAGCACCGGCTTGTACACGATCAACTTCGACCGCGACGTCGACTCGTGCACCACGACGGTGACCAGCACCGACGCCACGAACGCCCATGCGTTCGCCGTCGCTCCCTATCCCGGTCAGGCATACATCATCCAGGTGCACGTGAGGACCCTGGCCGGAGCGTTGACGAACGCCCCATTCGCGGTTCACCTCCGCTGCTGAGCGTTGCCGGAGGGGGAGATGCCCGGCGCCCTCCCTCGGCGTCAGCCAGCCACGACCCGCAGTGGTCGGGCTTTCGATCGGAGGCTGGGACTGACCCAACGGAGCGTCGGGATCTCCGAGCCGGGGAGGTCCGCCGCCGGCCCGGTGGAGAAGAGCTCGACCATGTGGGCCTTCTTGCCTCGGTGTGGCCGCCGATGATTGCGGAAGCCCTTCCAGCACACCGCTCGAAACCAGAGCCTGCATCGCAGTTCCTTGGCCCGGAGCCCGAGACCGCTGACCGGCTGGGCCGATCAGCCCGAACGGATGTGCCTGTTCCGGTCTCGATCGGTAGTGATCGAGGTCCCTTCCCCGAACCACGGAGCACGTCCATGTCCCTTCACACCAGCCCACGACGGGTCGCAATCGCCATTGCGCTCGTCGCCCTCTCCCTGGGGGGCCTCAACGCCGCTGAGGCGAGCACCCAGGCACCCGTTCGGCCGATGACGCCGAGCAATCCGGTGACCACCTCAGCCAGCGAGCTGTACACCGGGGTGACGCCCTGTCGCCTCGTCGACACCCGACTCGCCGGCGGGCCGCTGGCCCTGACGGCGCGGAGCTTCGATGTCTCCGGCAACCTCAGCGCACAGGGCGGGTCGGCCAACTGCGGCATTCCCACCCACGCCACCAGCGTCGCCGTGAACATCACAGGCATCATCGCGACCACGGGTAGCGGCTTCATCCGGGGCTGGGCGGCAGGTGGCAGCACGCCCAACGCAACCCTGCTCAACTACGGCGAGGCGATCAACGTCTCCAACATGGTCAACCTGCCGCTGTGTCGCGGCGGAGGCTGCCAGGATGCCTTCACCCTGCGCAACTGGGGCAACAACGTGCACGTGGTGGTCGACGTACTCGGCTACTACCAGACGCCGATGTTCGCCCGAATCGGCCAGCTGGGCACCGTCGGTGACGCCAGCGGCCTGGTCTCCGTCACCCACCCGACCGCCGGTGTGTACGTCCTGACGTTCGATCGAGCGATCGACTCCTGCACCGCCACGGTGACCGACACCGACTTCATCACGGCGCACGTGTTCGCCGTCACGCCGGTCGTCAACCAGCCCACCGGTATCACCGTGTGGTCCAAGAACACCAGCAACGTTCCGACCAACGCACCGTTCGCGGTCCAGCTCACCTGTTGAGTCCGACGGGTGGGCGAGGCGGTCGCAACGACGGCCTCGCCCACCCGCCACGGTGCACCGCATCCCCCGAAGAGGCAAGGACCGAACGTCGACCAGCTGGCCAACCGAGCCGGACTCCTCGCTCGCCAACCACGAGCAGCCGCTCCCGAGCCCGCCGCTTGACGAGCACCAGAGCGTCTGGCACGAACTGCGAGGTCGTGAGCCCGCTGGCCGTGGCCCCGAACCGTCGAACAACCGGGAGACCCAACCACGGGTCCGGGCCGGGACGACGATCTCCCGCCCATCGGAAGGGAACGCCAAGCCGCCGTCCACCATCCGACGCACACGACCCCGGCGCGCCGTCGCCGGACGACTGTTTCGGCGCAGATCGCATCGGCGACGAGGGCACCCTTCTGGGCAGATCGGCCCCAGGAACCGCGCCCGCCCCAGGGTTGCGAGCGGAACTGCGCCACATCCCCCACGCAACGCTCGAGCGCAGCGTCGCTCGCACCCACGATTCCCCGGCGCCGTACCACGACCAGCCAGGGGCGGACAGGGGCGGACAGGGGCTCGCCACGCGACACCCGGCGCGTGCGGATGTCCGCGTCCACCCGTCGAACACGATCGACCCTGGGTTCCCCGGGTGCACGAGCCATCGAGTCCGTCACGCGCCGGACCTCCTCATCGATCGCCTGGGATCCGACCTCGGGCCCGGGTCCCAGGGTCCTGTCAGAACTGCGAGCGGTATTCGTTGCTCTGGTACACGTTGGCGCTGACGGTGGTGAGCGAGAACTGGTGGATTTCCAAGCCGGCGACGAGCAGATCGTGCGCTCTCGGCGAGGCGGCGCGGCGGAGCAGGTCCTCGTAGGTGGCCACGACCCGTACCGAGCTGGCGGCCTTTCGCACGTACTCGGCGGACTGCGAGAAGTTGGCCATCAGCTGGCCACGTGTCACGCCGTGCGCCAGTTGCACGGTCCAGTAGGCCAACCCCGCCGCGTCCGGTTGCCGGTCGAGGACGTTGCGGTACACGAGCCGCACGAACTGCTCGTCCGTCAGGCCTCCGAAGCGGTTCCGGAACTCCGTCGACGTAGCGAACGATCCCGAGATCGCCGCCAGCGAAGCACCCTGACCCCGCCGCTGGAGCCAATAGGTCAGGCCGCCGTGGTCCGGCGTGCGAAGGAAGTAGGCGCGGTACAGGCGGATCACGGCATGCACGCGACGGTCGGCCTCGGCGGACCCCTGCAGATGGGCGATGAAGCGTCCGGGGCTCCACGAGGTCCCGACCCTCGACGTCCAGTAGGCAAGGTCCGCGGGCGATGGGTCCCGCTTGAGCACATCCCGGTACTGGCGCGTGACGAGGCCCGTGGCCGAGCCGAACGGCGCCCACAGGCCCGACGTTGGCGGGGGTGGCGGTGCGCCCTGGAGGGTGCGGGCCCGTGCACGGATCGACGCAAGCTGGTCGTGCAGGAAGGTGCCCGGGCACGAGGTGTAGCCGAGCGCCCGGTGTCCCGTCACCCGCCCGATGGTCACCTGGCTCCCCGATGGCCAGCGGTTCGAGCCGCCACTGGTCACGGTCACCTGACCTTGAGGATCGAGGTGGTAGATGCCGAGCTTCCAGGCGATCAGCCGTGCCGCTGACTCGCGGGCCGCACTGGTGGGCTGTGCCGCAGCCGGTGAGGCCCCGGGCTCGTGCTGGCCCAAGAACGCGATTCCCACGCTGCCGGTGTTGAAGCCCTGCGCGTGGCCGCCGACCACCGCGTCGGCCACACCACCGGAGCGCGCTTCCCAGACCCGCCCGAAGCGGTCGACCACGAAGTTATACGCGATGTCGCACCAGCCGTTCGTACCCGTGTGGTACGCACGGATCGAGGCCAGCATGGCGGGTACGTCCGAAGCGGCGTACGTGTTGGCGTTGACGGTGTGGTGGAGGACAGCGAATCGGATCCCGCCCGACGAGCGGATCGGTCCAGACGCACACCCCGAGTTGGACATCGCCCATCCCGAGCTCGTCCAGGAGGACCGAGGCTGGATCGTGGGCTGGGCAGCTGAAGCACCGGCCACAGCTCCGCCATCGATGATCCCGGTCACGAGACCAGGACCCGACGGCGCCTCGGAGCGCATCGACTGGACCTCCAGGTCCTGGAGCAAGCCGTTCATCACTCGGATCTCGATGGAATCCACACCCGAGGCGCCGAACCAGGCCATCCCGCCGCTCGACCGCCGCGCGTCGTCGGGCGCCTCATCGGGGTCAGCTTCCAGCGGAACCCAGTCCGACCAGGTCGAACCGGCGAGCCCGCGCACCTCGACGGCTCCGTGCTCGGCGCCGACCCAGCTCGCTGCGACGGCCTGGGTCCCGTCGTCGACGTCGAGCGCGGCAGACCATCCGCGCGCCACCGTGGCGGGTGGGGTGCGCACCGCGCTCGTCGGAGCCTTCCCTGCGGGGGCGGTCGCCTGGGCGTCCGTGCCGCTCAACGTCACGATCTCGGACTCCAGACGGCCGGGACGCTCGACTGCCGGCCCGAGCGGAACCCCGGTGACCACCACGAGACCGGACAGGAGCGCTCCGGTTCCCAGCGCGACCCATCGTCGAGGGTGGACGGACCGCTGAAGTGCTCGTTCGGGGACGGTCATAGGGAGACCTCGGCTCGTCGTGTCCCGGTGCATCACAGGGCGGCACCGGTGGCGCGGCGTCAGGTTCGCCGAGCGATCAGGAGCGCCCAATCCCGACTGGTGCCGCATCGTGCGTGGTCGCCGAGCTGTGCTGCTCAGCCTCGGGAACTTCCGCCGATCAACGACGACCACTGCCATGACCGCATCGATCCGTCCACCTCGGAGATCACGGGCTCGCGGGTCGTCGATCCCATGGGCACCCTCGCCGTCGAGGCCCTGCTGGCCTCCGAGTGGGTCGGTTCCGTGCCCGAGCGCTGAACGCCACCGGCGCGCACCCGACCAGCTCCGTTGGGACCGGGGTGTGCCCACGGGCGGGGCCGGGGCGTCGTCGGTCGGGATCGCCTGACCCGGATCGATGGTCGAGGCTGGTCGCGCGGTCCGGATGCGGTCGCATCGATGGCAGCCGCTCGCCGCCGACGAGCGCCGGCACGCCCGACCGTCCGGCACACACCGAGGTGATCATGGGCACCGACCGACCTGACGGGCACGGCACCGCAGGCGGGACGGTCAGACCGTCAGCGCCATCCGGGTGACGTCGAGCTTCTGCCCTGCGGTGCAGGGGAAGGTGGTCATCGCCGCCGGTGAGGAGACGGGCAGCCCCTCACCGAGGAAGTACATCGCCAGCGCGCCGCTCGCCGGGCAGAGCACGTACCCCCGCTGTCCAACGAGCCCCAGTTCCCAATCGATCGACTCGGTAGAGGCACCGAGCGGGTTCGACGCGGTCGGCGTGACCAGACCGGGTGTACAGGTCTCCGGCTTGGCGACCAGCCGTCCGAGCAGGTTGTACCGATAGAAGGACACCGAACCTTCGGCCGGGCACACGACCTGGAGCCTTCCGCCCTGGACCCCGAGTTCCACGATGTCACCGGTCACGCAGTTCACGCCGTACGTGCGGCCGTTGGGCACCAGCCGGTAGCTCTGGAAGTACGGAACGGTCGCATCGCCTCGACTGCACACCATGCGGTGCACCGAGGGCGGTAGCTGCACCTCGGAGTGGATGGCCGGACAGGCGATCTCCGTGATCGTTCCGTCGTCGGCGACTGCTTGGACCGGGGATGGGATGTCGTTGATCCCCGAGCACGTCACCGTGATGGGGTCGGGTTCCGGGATGCGGACGCAGTCCTGATCGTACGCAGAGGTCCACACGAAGTCGTACCGGCCGAGCGCCTGCTGGTGCTGGTGGCTCGAACCCACCTGTCCGAGATGTGCGGGCAAGGCGTTGGCGCTGACCTCGATACGCACCCAGGGGTTGGTGTTCGATGCCGTGGCGTGGCAGACCACCACCTTGGGTTGGGGCGCTGCCGATGCGCCACCTTGTGGCAGCACGCTGAAGACGCCCATCGCGGCCAGCCCCAAGCCGAGCAGCCGACGCAACCGGAGACGTCCTCGTCGATCATCGTTCTCGTATTCCATGTCGAACTCCTTCTGGGCGCCCAGCACCCGATGGCGGATGGGCCGAGTGTGATGACGAGGTCCGGAATGGACACTCCGATTCCGAACCGCAATCCGATTCCGATTGCTACGGATCGGTGTCGCCACCGAGCGTCGAGCCGGCGCGTGGGCGCCGGGGGTCCTCCACGCGTGCCCGACCGGATCCGATGGCGCGGACCCCCGCGAACGCGCCCGTCAACGAAGACCCGGTGGCCGGCGGCAGGCTCCCCAGCCGACGACGACCACCGGGGGCCGGTGATGCCCGACGAATCAGGGCACCAAGGTCAGCGCCGAGTCGGAGCGCTCCTCGGTCCGCCCGATCGGTATGCCGACCCCGTGCTCCCAGTAGGACAGCTGGTCACGGAAGTGCGGCGAGAACGGGTTTCCGGATTGACCGCCCGGGAGCGCGAAGCGAGATCGCGTCGGCATCCCGGCGTCCATCACGGCGCGCAGGGTCGCCGTGGCAACCGCAGGGCCCCAGGGTTGGCGCGGGTCCGATGCCGACATCGCCACGGTGTTGAGGCTTCCACCGACCGGACGGGGACGGATGTCGAAGATCCGGCCGAAGCCAGGCAGCTTCGACAGCGGGTGCTTGAAGACCAGCGGACGAAGCGAGCCCAGCCGCCACCCCTGTGGCTGGCTTCCTCCCGAGCGGCGCAGGTCGTCGACCGCCTCGACCAGGACGGCTTCCATCATGGCGCCCCACCCCTCCGGGGGATCGAACGAGGACGGTCGCTGCCCGAGGATCCGCACGACGAAGCTCAGTCGGCGCGAGTACAAGCCGGTGAACGCCGAAAGCTCGTGCACGGGGCCGCCGACCAACGTCTCCCACGTGTGCGGGGCACGGATCCGGTAGAGGCGGAGGGCGAGGTGGTGGATCCACGTCTCCGCGAGCGCCGCACCGGGAGCATCGGGCCGCATGTCGCCGTCCCACTCGAGCAGCATGGAGCGGGCCCGGACGCCATCGGGGTGGCGGGGAGCCAGATCCTCGATGTGGACGACGAGGTCCTCCCATGCCTGGAGGTAGGTGTCGAGCTGCACCTGCTGCAACCCACCGATCGACCAGTCGTCGCGCTCGGCGAGACGGTCAGCGATGCGGCCGACGCGATAGCCATCGACCCAGTCGTCGCCAAGGTGCGGCGCGCCCGGTGTCACCGGCTGGTTGTTGGCCGTGGCGAGGTAGCCCTCGGGCGGGTCCTCGCACCACGGGAGATCCGCGCCGGTGATCCGCTCGTCCCATCCGTCAGGCTCACCCGATGCGGGCTGCGGCAGGAGCGCCCAACGCTTGCGGGCCGGCACGGAGGCCGCGAACGTCCATCCGATGGTCCCACCGGCTGACGCGTAGCAGAGGTTCACCGGAGGGCCGATCCAGCCATCGAACGCGGCTCGGACCTGCTCGGTGGTGGTGGCGAACGGCAGGTCGAAGAACCCGCGCAGCGGTTCATCGCCGAGCCACGACGCAGCAAGGCTCAATCGCCACGGCTGCCCGACATCGAGCGGGGTGATGATCGGCCCCCGATCGGTCACCGTGACCTCTTCGACGACGTCGTGGCCCCAGCGCACCTCGATCCGCTCCGAGCGCTTGGTCACATCGACCCAGTCATCGCTTCGGCGCACCCGGCTCCCGCTGGCGTCGACCTCCTCGATGAACAGGTCGCTCTCGTCTGCTCGACCAGCGGTGACCGACCAGGCCATCGACTCGTTCTGCCCGATGATCATCCCCGGCGCGCCCGCCAGGCCCGCTCCGGAGCACTCCCACTCGGGCGTGCGCAACCGCGCCAGGTACCAGTACGAGGGCGAGGTGGGGTTCAGGTGCGGATCGCTGGCGACGAGGGGCCGGCCGTGGGCGGTGCGGTGCCCGGAGACGACCCAGTTGTTGGACGCGCCGACCATGGGGAGCAGCGCCGTGATCTGACGGAGCTCGTCAGCAGCCCGTGCGAGCGATGGCCCGATGGCGGTCCCTGGCGGGCTGATCACCACGTGGTCGGGGGCGCAGCCGGGATCGCAGTCCATCAGCGCTTCGAGGCCATCGCCGGTGGCGACGATCAGGCGCGCGAGCTCGGTGTCCCAGTTGGTTGACAGCGCCGACGCGATGACCTTGACGAACGCCAAGACGTCGATCGGGCTCCAGCGCTCCGGTTCGCTGCGGAGCAGCGTGAACTCGTGCGCCTTGCGGGAAAGGCCCTGGTCGATCCCCTCGTTGATGCCATCGGCGTACGCCGCGAGCAGGCGCTGGTAGGGCGCCGGGGTTGCGTGCCACTGACGACGCGCCGCGGGCCAGTACCCGATCCTTCGCACGAGGCGATCGACGCCGAGCGCCTGCTTGCCGAGCAGCGCCGACAGGGTTCCGGACGCGGCCCGACGGGCGAACTCGAGCTGGAACGAGCGGTCCTGCGCCGTGGCGAACCCGAGCCCGAACGTCACGTCGCGCAGGTCCGATCCCGAGATCGTGGGAACGCCGTAGTGATCACGCTCGATCCGGATCGGCCCCGAGATGCCGTCCACCTCAAGGGTTCCCGTGGTCACCGGTAGCCGCCGCCCGAGCGCAAGCCGAGCCAACCCTTCGACGAGGGCCATCAGCGCCGACCAGCGAGACGCGAGGTCCCATCGTCATGGTGTCGAAGGACCTGCACGTTGGCTCCTGAGCATCAGCTGGCGGGGTGGACGGAACCGCTGCCTGCCGCGACGCAGGGCATCGCGGCCATCGGTCCCGGGTGGCTCTGCCAAGCGGGGGGGGTTGCCAGCTCGGCCACCCGGGACGATGACCTCACGCAGGTGCGTGGTGGTCCGGGACGGGGGGAGGAGTTCCCGGACCGCAGGTCAACGTACGGAAGCGAACGGGAACGCACGAACCCTTCTCGCGCGCCGCCTTCGTCCTGCGCCATCGCTCACCGTCGAGCGCACCGCGCCTGCGCCGCACCGCGCTGACCGGGATCGGGAGTGCACGTTCCGGGCCGGACGCATCAGGTGTCAGCGAGGCGAAGCGATCCCCCGTTCCGCTGATCCCTCGGCAGAGAAAGGCCGTCGTGCGCGCCACCATCGGAACCGACCACGTCACCGATCGCTCGGCACTCCCCCACTCCCACCTCGAACTGCTCGCCACGGCGACGTGCGCACCTGCGGATCTCGGACGGCTTCACCGGCGGTGGACCGCCTCGTGCTGGCTTCCCGAGGACACCCCCTTGGAGGTGCTGCTCGATGGGCGGTACGGCAGCCTTCGCAGGGCGGCCAACGCCGCCGAGGCGGTGCGGGTCTGGTTCCTCGGCGAACTGCCCCGCATGCGGCGAGCCGGCCTGTCGCTCATCGTGGACGTGCGCCACCGCGAGACGAAGGTGACCCTGCAGGCCGATGGCTGCGGCGCCGTGGTGCTTCCCGGTTGGTTCGGTTGCAGCGGCCCCACCGACGCCGCTCGTGCCATCAGCCGACTGGCCACCCGGACGCATCCTTCCCCGGAGGGTTCCGGTATCTCGAATGCCGGCGCGGATCGAGTGGTGCGAGCCGCGCACGCCGAGCTCTGTGAGGATCACCTCGTCCGGTCGATCCACGCCGTGTTCCCGACGGACACCCGGATTTGTGCGGCGGTCCGAGCGCACCACACCAACCGGGAAGCCTTCCAGCGGGCCACGGCCGAGTCGATCCTGTGGCTCTCGCGCATCGTCATCGTGTCCGAGGCCGTCGAGCCCACCGGGGAGCACCTCGATTGGTTTCGCGAGGCGTGCAACGTGACCTGGACCGATGCCCACATCGTCGAACGGTGGCGATCGTTTACGGACCTCGCGACCCAGATCAACGGTGCGACGCTGAGCAGGTACCTCCTCCAGCGCGCCGACGATCAGTCTGGTGAGGCGCTTGCCATGATCGACCACCTCGCCTCGACGGCCGAGGACGCCGCGGCGGTCACGGCGACCATCTCCGAAGCGGCCGCCTGGTCACGCCTCCGGCGCCAGGAAACCGGCGCCTCCCTGTAGGAGCAGCCGAGCCGACGCCCTCCGCCGGGGGGCGAGCGCCGTGCGACCGTGCCACAAAGGCCCTCGGGCCGGTGGCGTTGCGGGTCACCACCGGCCGAGGACCGAGCACGATCTCCGTGCCGCCCGGACGGGCGAGCCCATCCAGGTGGGCGCACCGTACGAAGGACGTCCGGAGGCGGCACTCCCGTTCGCGGCCGGGAGCCGCCGTGGCGGGACGACCTCCCCTCCGCGTGCTGCGGTACCCGAAGCCGCCCCGCGGCCGACCCCAGCAGCCGAGGATCTCCGGCGGCTGGGGTCAGCTTGCGTGGACACGCTGCACCGGGCAAGAGGGCCACCCGGCGCTCCACGACGATAGGAACGGTGCCGGGAACACCCAATCCAGTCTGGGCCCGGCGCTATGCGTCGCCAGTGGTGTCGTCCCTGTCGTCCCTGTCGTCCCTGTCGTCCGTGTCGATCGATGGGTCGTGGGCGGCGGGGGGACGACGTTCGTGTCCAGCGCGACCGTGGGTGCGTCGCTGCTCCTTCAAACGGGCCTCGTGCACGTGGCGCTCGCCGCCGTGGAACTCGCGCTCGAGGGCGCGCACCGCCACGGTGACGGGCTGGTGGTAGAGGTCGTCGAACTCCTCGACCACCTGGAACGTCCACCGGCCGTCCAAGATGTTGCGGCCCACGACGTCGCGCAACAGACCTTCGCCGGCTTCTGCCTCACCAGCCTCGAGGAACAGGTCGGCAGCCTCGCCGAACAAGAAGTCGGCCCGACCAATCAGCTGGTGCATCGAGTAGAGGTGGCCCCGCGCTCGCTCCACGTATTCGAGGGCCTCGCTGGCCCGACCCACGGCCTCGGTTACGTCGTCATGGGCTCGGTCTCTGTCCGGGGAACCATGACCTCCGGACGCGCTCACCCCTGCGCTCCGTCGTCGGGAGCACCGGTCAGCCGATGATCCGGGATCTGCGGGTGGCAGACGTGAAGAAGCAGAAGGGGCAGCGGCACGAGCACCGCAGGTGCTACCCCGCTCGCAAGGGCGCCAAACCCGTGGAAGGTCTTCGGAGGTTCGCCGCCGAGCGGCACGGCCCCTGCCCGTCGCGGCGGACTCAGACCGTCATCGAGACCGAAAGCGAGAGCATCCCGCCACGGCGGTCAGGAGCCGGTCGTCCGAGGACTACCCGACGGCGACGACCTCGCGCGCATCCGCTCGCGGACCATCCTCGACGCGCCACCTCGTGCGCAAGGGGGTCCACTCGACGGGCGGCAGCCCGGGCGTCGGCCGCTCGTCCTCGAACAGGAACGGTTCCCACACGGCGTCGATCTCGTCCATGGTCTCGGTGAGGCCGGCTACGGCCGAGGACCACCATGTGCTTGCGGTTCTGGCGACCCGTCTGATCATCGAAGGCTCCAGGGCTGGGGGGGGGACGGACCACGAGCACTACCGCTGCGGGTGAGTTCCCAAACCCCCACGTGCCACGAGTCACGTCGTTGACGAACCCAGCATTCTGCAGCGGCTTCATCGCCACCGCCGCGACCTGGGCCGACGCCGCTGGCTCGCGGACGCCCTGGCCGACATCGGATGGCGAGGCGCGGGTCGGTCAGCGCCGGCTCCACCGACGCCACGGACGCGTCCGGTCCTGCCAGATCGCCGCGCGGGCGGCGCTCGCACCCGGTGCTCCGTGCAGACCTCCGCCCGGATGGGCCGACGAGGAGGCCAGGTAGAGGCCGGCGATGGGCGTCGTCGCCCGACCCAGGCCGGGAACGGGCCGGAACACGAGTTGCTGGTGGAGCTGCGCCGTACCGCCGTTGATCGCTCCGAACGTGAGGTTCGGGTTCTCGGCCTCGAACCGTTGGGGGGTGAGGACGTGACGGCCCCGGATCAACCGCTTGAAGCCGGGGGCGAGGGCTTCGACCTCATCTTCCATGCGGGCGACGAACCCCTCGATGTCGTCGTCGGACCAGCCCGGCCCGAGGACCCCGGCACCATCGCCGCGAACCTGACGGGGGACGTGCGTGTAGGCCCACGCCGTCTCGCGCCCCGCAGGCTGTCGGCTCGGGTCGGTCATGGACTGCTGGCCGATGAGCAGGAAGGGTCGGGCCGGGAGCAGGCCCCGCGCCAGCTCCGAGGCCACCACCGTGAGCGCATCCACGTCCTCGGTGACGTGCACCGTGCCGGCCCGTCGCGCCTCGGGTGCAGACCACGGGATCGGCGCGTCGAGGGTCCAGTCGACCTTGAACGTGGCATCGTCCCAGTGGAACCGCTCGATGTCGCCGAGCACGGCATCGGGCAGGTCGCCGGCCGAGACGAGGCGGGTGTAGAGCATCGGGGCGTTGACGTCGGCGAGGACCGCTCGCCCGGCGCGCAACGTGCCGCCTTCGGCGATGCGCACGCCCACGGCGCGGCCTCGTTCGACCTCGATGTGCTCGACCGCCGCACCGCACGTCACCGTGCCCCCGCGCGCTTGGAGCCGAGCGACGAGGGCGTCGGTCACCGATCGAGCGCCCCCTTCAGGCACCGGGAACCCGTTGACCTGCCCCAAACTGCACATCAGCCAGCCGAAGAAGCCGCTGAGGGTCGATTCGGGCGTCAGGTCGGCGTGGAGGGCACAGCCGGCAAGGAGGCGGCGGCTGGCGGGTCCGCCCAGTTCCTCCTCCCCCAGCCGGCGCGCCGGGAGCATCAGGAACCGGCCGAGGCGGGCGAGGTCGCGTGGCGCCATGCTCGTGGCGAGCCGGGCGGCCGAGGCCACGGGCGGGAAGGGCTGGAACAGGAGTCCCGAGAGCTGCGGCTGGAGGTCGGTCCAACGCTGGATCAGACCTCGCCAGGCATCGCCGTCACCAGGGTGGAGACCATCGAGCGATGCCGCCGTCTCATCCAGGTCGCGCGAGATGATCGGGCACGAGCCGTCCGAGGTGGGATGGGCCAGGACCGTCGGCGCGTGGAGCCAGCGCAGGCCGTGCTCCCCGAGGCCGAGGTCGTCGATTGGGCTGCCCTCGGTGGCGAGCGGATAGAACGCGCTGCACACGTCGTTGAGGAAGCCGGGCTCGATGAGCTCGGCCGATCGGACCGAGCCACCCGGCTCATCGCCGGCCTCGAGGACCGTCACGCTCCAGCCGGCGTCGGCGAGCAGGTTGGCCGCCACCAAGCCGTTGGGTCCAGCACCGACCACGATCGCATCGGCGTCAACACCCGACCCTGGGGCGCTCACGGGGACCTGAGGGCATCGGCCTGGTCGACGGCGCGCCCGATGGCAGCCAGGGAGATCGTGGACATGCCCCTGTGTGCCCGTTCGTGCGACGCCTCAGACCGGGCCGCTCGCGGACGTGTGGCGAACTCCTGCCTGGGTAGTGAACTGCCATGCCCACGCGTTCCGATCCCAACGCGCCGACCTCGCTGGTCACGACGCCCCTCGGTTTGCGACCGCGCGCTGCCGGTGGGTTCACCGCCACGATCTGGGCGCCGGCGGCGCAGACCGTCGCGGTGCTCCTCGTGGGTGACGGGACCGGCCCGCCGACTCCGGTCCCGGCGCAGCGCAGCGATGATCCCCACGGGCTGTGGATCATCGACCTGCCCGACGTCGTCCACGGCCACCGCTACCTCATCGAGGTGGACGGAACGGCGTGGCCGGACCCGTGGTCGCGCTCGCAGCCGGACGGCGTCGAGGGCCCCTCGGCGGCCATCGATCCCGGAGTGGTGGGTGCGACCCGTCTGGGCGCCGGTGGTCGGCCCGGTCGACCGTCTCGGGACCTGGCCGACGCCGTCATCTACGAGTTGCACGTCGGCGCGTTCACGGCCGGGCACGGCCTGCGCGAGGTCATCGATCGCCTCGACCAGCTCGTGGAGCTCGGCATCACCCACGTCGAGCTGATGCCCGTCGCCCAGTTCCCGGGTCGACACGGGTGGGGCTACGACGGGATCTTCTGGTCGGCGGTCCACCACGGCTACGGCGGGCCGGCCGCGCTGGTGGACCTGGTCGATGCGGCGCACGAGCGTGGCCTCGCCGTGCTCCTCGACGTCGTCTTCAACCACGTGGGCCCTACCGGCGACGGGATCTACGAGGCGTTCGGACCGTTCTTCACCGATCTCCACCGCACCGCTTGGGGCAGAGGCGTCAACGTCGACGGGTCCGGTTCCGACGCGGTGCGCGAGACGATCTTCCAGGCTGCGTCGTGGTGGATCGGCGACGTCGGCGTCGACGGACTCCGGGTCGATGCGTGCCACGCCATCGCGGACCAGAGCGCTCGTCACGTTCTGGCCGAGCTGACCGATCGGGTGCGCGCGCTCCACCCCGAAGCCCTGCTCGTCGCCGAGAGCGGGCGCAACGACCCGTTGACGGTCACGGCCGAGGGCGATGGCGGCTGGGGGTTCGACGCCGACTGGGCCGACGACTTCCACCACGCGCTCCTCCGCCTCCTGCGCGATGACGACCGGGGCTGGCTCGCGGATTTCGGACGGGTGGCGGACCTGGCGAAGGCCTTCGTCCGTCCGTACGTCCACGACGGCACGTGGTCCGCCTTCCGCGCCCGGCGCTTCGGCGCGCCCGCCACCCACGTACCGGTCGAGCGGTTCGTGGTGTTCTCGCAGAACCACGACCAGGTCGGGAACCGGCCGGTCGGCGACCGTCTGACGGGCGCACCTGCTCGACTGGCTGCCTTCTGCACCCTGCTGAGTCCGTTCACGCCCCAGCTGTTCATGGGCGAGGAGCTCGGGACCTCGGCGCCGTTCCCGTTCTTCTCGGACCACACCGACCCGTTCGTCGCCGACGCCACGACGCAGGGTCGGTTGCGTGAGTTCGCCTCCTTTGCCGCCGGTGAAGGAGAAGCCATCCCGGAGCCGCAGGATTCCGCCACCTACGCGCGGTCGTGGCTCGACGGAACCGTCGATCCCGCCACCCGGCTGTTCTACGCCGACCTGATCCGCACGAGGGCGACGCTTCCGCGGATCGAAGCCGAGGTCCGCCACGACGAGGGGTCGCGCTGGCTGCGGGTGGAGCGCGGCGACACCGTGCTCATCGCGAACTTCGGCATGGAGGCCGTCCCGGTCCCGTGCCCCGACGGCGAGGTGGTGGTCGCAACCTCGCCCACCGCGGGATGGGTGGCGGTCGACGGCAGTCCATGCGTCGTCATCCCACCGTGCGCCGGGGCGTTGGTACGGGTCGGGGCGTCGGCGGCGCCGTCCGGGGACGAGCCTGAATCGACCTGATCGGTCAGTCGGCGACGGTGGCCGGTGGGAGGTCGTCGGCCAGGCCCAGCGCAGCTCGTCGCTCACGGGCGACGAGCGAGCTGAAGCTCCAGGTCGGAGCCTGACGCCGAGGCGGCGCCGCATCGATGGGCGCGACCCGTCCACCGAACAGCGAGAAGACCGACGCGCACGTGGCGCAGGACCCGACCAGCCGTCCGGACCCCCGGCTCCGACGAGCGGCGAAGACGAGCCGGCCCGGGCACCCCGGACAATCCAGTTCGATGTTCACCGTGCCTGGCCCCAGCTGCGCAACCGCCCCGCCTGCGTCTCGTCGTCCACTGCCTGCTCCCTCGGTTCGATCAACGACCAGCGCTGCCCCGCTCCGAGGCGGTTCAAACCTCCGGCGGCTCAGCCTGCCGTCCCCTGACCGATCCCGCCGGATCCGGCGACGCCGTCGGTCCCTTCGATCTCCTTCTGGAGGTCGGGCGTGATGATGCTGCCCTGCAAGGTGCGCTGGCCATCGACGCTCGAGACGAGAACGGGTGCCGACTGGCGCTCGATAGCGCCGACGAAGCTGGCCAACAGCCCGTCCTCGAGCGCCTGTTGGGCGAGGATCAACACTGCGCACCGCTGTCCGGCCGGGGCCGGGCGGCTGGGGCCCTCCGATGAGCCCGGCTCATTCGTCGAGGTCCTGGGCGGCCGGTCCGAAGACGAAGAGGCCGTCGAGTTCGGGCATCGGGTCGCCGGTCCAGTCCATGGCGAGCACCTGAGCCCGCGATCGGCGACCGAGCCGGAGGCGGAACAGCTCGAAGGGGGTGGTCCGCAGGACGGCAACGTCGGGGTCGGCCCGATGCCGGCCTTCGCCGTCGCCGAGGACGACGTGGATGCGGGCCGGCACCGACTCGACGACGATGCCCGCCGCAACGAGGACGTCATCGTCGTCGCGGAAGGATCGATCGCCGATGGCGCCGCGGATGTCGTGCTCGTGGGAGAGCACGTCGAAGAACGCTGGCCACAGGCCGAGCGCAGTGAGCAGCCCCTCGAACTCCGGCGCCGTCGAGGTCCACTGGTCGAGGAGGACTCGCGGATCGTCGTCGCGGTGGCGGGCGACCTCTTCGGCGGTCTGTTCGGGCGACGGCGGCCCGGCGATGCGCCCGGCGAGCGCATCTTCGATGACGCCGACGAGGTGGGCGAGCACGTCGCGCACCTGCCAGCCGGGACACGCAGCGACGGCGGCGCCCCAGGAGGGTTCATCGATCGACGAGAGGGTGGCCGCGAGACGGAGCCGGCTCGAGCGGTACCGCTCCCCGACCGAGCCTCGCTCGAGCACCTGGCTCATGTGGTCTCCAATTCGCCGCGCAGCACACTCTTCGAGCTGTGGGCAGGGTCGCCGTCGATCGGCTCGATCGAAACATCTACCAGGGGGAACTCGTCGATGGCCAGCCCGTCGGGAACCACGAAGCGCTCGTCGCCCTCCAGCGCACCCAGCGACTGGACCCGACCGGGAGGTCGACGGGCACTCAGCACCGATCCTTGGTCATGAGGTGGGTCCTCCGGAGGCGTGGAGCCACGCTGACCCGGGGCGTGACCCGCGCCAGAGCGACAGGAAGGAATACGCGGCCGACGCCATCTTTGGATGCATGCAAGCCCGAGATCCGTCCCGGAGGCGCGAGGCCCGTTTCTTTCGTGGGGCCATGTCGAGCCCAAACCCTGCGACCCGGGACTCGTTCAGGCAAACCCGGAAGGGCGGGGAGCGTGCGACTGCGGACCAGGGTTGGGTTCTCGCCCCTCCGGGAACTTCCTCCGGCCCGCGTGCCGCTGACGGCGCCGACCCACCCACCCGTGCTCCACTGGTGCACGCCCGCCAGCCAGGAGCTGCTCTGTGTCCCCCATCAACGTCCCGGCCGTTCCTGCGCCACGGATCGCGCGCACGCGAGCTCGGCGGTTCGACCGGTTCCGATCGACCCGGACCTGGCGATGGGGCCGGTGGCCGTTTGGCGTGCTGGTCGTGCTGGGCCTCGTCGCCATTGCCGGCACCACGTATCTGTACCTCACCGTGCAGCTGCCGCCGGCCCCGCCCACCTTGCAGTCCTCGGTCGTCCTCGATGCGAAGGGTCGTCCACTGGCGATCTTGGCCAAGGACGGCGTGCGACAGCGGGTCACGCTGAAGAACGTCTCCCCGATCGTGCCGAAGGCGTTGGTCGCTGCCGAGGACCGGAACTTCCGCGAGAACAGCGGCATCGATCCGAAGGGCCTCGTCCGCGCATTCGTCAACAACGTTCGGGGCCAGCCCCTGCAAGGCGGCAGCACGATCACGCAGCAACTGGTGAAGAACAGCTACCTCACCCCCGAGCGGTCGTACTCCCGCAAGGTGAAGGAGGGGATCTTGGCCATCAAGCTCGATCGGAGCATGGACAAGGATGAGATCCTCGAGCGCTACCTCAACACCGTGTACTTCGGGCGAGGGGCGTACGGGATCCAGACGGCCTCGGACGTCTACTTCGGGACCAAGGCGTCGAAGCTCAACTACCCGCAGGCCGCCCTCCTCATCGGCCTCCTGCGAGCCCCCGAGTCCGCCGACCCGACCAAGGACCCCGTGACGGCGAAGGCCCGGCGCGACAGCGTGCTCGACGACCTCGTCGAGGTCGGGGACCTGACGCCCGCCCAGGCCAGCCGGTTCAAGCGCTCTGAGCTCGGGGCGAAGCGCGAGGGCTCGATCGTCACCCTCCGGGCGGGCGTGGGAGCCCACGCCGTGGAATGGATCCGGCAGGAGGCGGTGAAGCGGTTCGGTCCCGAGGTCGTGTACGGCCAGGGGCTGGTGATCCACAGCACGATCGACATCGACAAGCAGCGGGCGGCGGAGGACGCCGTCCGCCAGGTCCTCGACCAGCCGACCGATCCCGAGGCAGCCCTCGTCGCCCTCGACTCCCAGGGAGGGGTGAAAGCAGAGGTCGGAGGCCGAGACTTCCAGCGACTCAAGGTCGACCTCGCCCGTGGGGATGCCGGTGGCGGCGGGGGCCGCCAACCGGGCTCGTCGTTCAAGCCGCTCGTGCTCGCCACGGCGATCGATGACGGCGTGGCGACCCTGGCGTCGCGCTACTCCGGACCCCCCAGCCTCACCCTGGACACCGCAGCAGGACCCTGGACGGTCGGGAACTTCGGCGGCGAGTCGTTCGGGAAGATCGACCTCACCACCGCGACCGCCCACTCCGTGAACACCGCCTACGCCCAGCTCATGGTGCAGGCCGATCCCGCCAAGGTCGTTGCGACGGCGAAGCGCCTCGGGGTCCGAACGCCCTTGGCACCCAACCCCTCGCTCGTGCTCGGGACCAGTGAGGTTTCGGTGGTCGACGTGGCGACCGCCTACTCCACCTTCGGGCGCGACGGCCGCAAGATCGACGCCCACATCATCGGGCGGGTGCAGGACGCGGACAAGCACACCATCTACAAGGCCGAGACCGGCTCGGGCGAGCAGGTGATCAAGCCGGGCACCGCTCGGGCCGTGAACCAGGCGCTCCAAGCCGTGATCGAGGACGGGACGGGCACCGCCGCACGGCTCGACCGTCCGGCAGCAGGCAAGACCGGTACCACCCAGGACTACGGCGACGCCTGGTTCGCCGGCTACACCCCCAACTACACGGCCGTCGTGTGGATGGGCTATCCCGAGGGTCCGGCCCATCACATGGACGACGTCCACGGCCGATCCGTCACCGGCGGCTCCTTCCCGGCCGAGATCTGGAAGCGCTTCATGGACGCGGCGCTTGCCGGCGTGCCGGAGAAGGACTTCCCCGACGTTCCCGCCAGCCTCCTGCGCCTGCCCACCGATCCGGCGAAGCCTCCGCCCACCGGTTCGCCATCGGCGACCACCACCTCCGTGGCCGGCTCCACCACGTCAACGGCGGTCACCACCACGGCCCCCGCGCCGTCGACCACCTCCCCGCCACCGACCCTGCCCGTGCCCACCACGGCCCTGCCCGCGACGCCGACCACGACCGAGCCGCCCACGCCGACCACCACAGCCGCACCAGGTGGCGCCCCCGCCGGCGGTCCCTGACCGCGGTGCTGCGTGAGCGCGAAGGTGTCGTCGTCCACGCGTGGCTCGCCGCCGCCAGGTGCTCCTCGACGGCCAGCGGCCGTGCCGCACCCGTCCCGAATCGGGTTAGCGTTGCGGTCATCGGGCGCCGGCAGCAGGGCGGGTCCGCTCGTGAAGGCGTGGATCCTTGGCTTAAAGGGGCTTGTTCCATGACCGCAGCGGACCGCGACGCACGGCTTGCGGCTCCGCAGGCCGGGGCCGTGCAGGTCACGTCGCCCGTCCCGGCCGAAGCCTGGCGCCGCATCGCCGCCACCGATCCGCGGGCGATGGCCGACCACTCGCCCGAGTGGACGGCCGCCATCGCACGCTCGGGGTGGCGCGACGCCAGCCGGCTCTACCGCTTCGCCGACGGTTCCTCCGTCGTGCTCCCGCTCCTGCAGAAGGCGACGCGCTCGCGGTCGACCACCTGGGCTGCGTCCCCGCCAGCGGGCCGTGGGTTCGGCGGCCTCGTCGGCGAGGGAGCAGACGAGCGCGAGGTCATCGGCGCCGTGCTGGCCGATCTGGCCGCGCAGCGCTGGCTCTCCGTGCGCGTGCGGCCTTCGCCCGAACTGGGCGACCGATGGGTGGAAGCGGCCCCGCCCGCCGCCCGGATCGTCCCGCGCTGCGCCCACCTGATCGACCTCCGGCCCGGGCCCGATGTGATCTTTGCCACGATGCGCAAGTCCACGCGCCGGGCCGTGCGCCGGCACCAACAGAGACCGCCGGACATCCGCATCGGCGAAGGAGGCGAGCTCCTCGACGCGTACGAGCACCTGCGCCAGGGATCGATCGAGCATTGGGCCCAGCGCCAGCACGAGCCCCTCTGGCTGGCGCGGCGGCGCGAAGGGTGGCGTTCGCCGGCGGATCGCCTGCACGCCACCGCCACCGCACTCGGGAGGCGGTTCCGGGTCTGGGTCGCGCTGGTCGAAGGTCGTCCGGTCGCCGCCAACGTCGTGGTGAGCGGGCCGACGGCCCATGCAATCCGCGCGGCGAGCGACCGTACGATCGCGGCCCCGTCCGGGCTGATGCAGTACCTCGATTGGCTCGCCATTGAGCACGCCTGCCGCACCGGCAGCCACGCGCTGAACCTCGGTGAGTCGGGTGGCTCGAAGTCCTTGAGCTCCTACAAGGAAGGCCTCGGCGCGGTCGCCCACGACTACGCCGAGATCAGGATCGAGCGCATCCCGATCACGCGCGTCGACGATGCGGCCCGCCGGGCCGTGAAACGCATCATCGGGTTCCACGAGCAGCCGTCGCGCTGGCAACTTCCTCCTCCAGATACTACTCTCCGTAACTGATCGCAGGGATTATCACTTTGCGTGGCGGGAGGGACAGCATGGCGAAGCAGACGGATCACGGGATCGGCGGTGGCCTGCCCCGCTACGGCATCCGTGGCGTCCTGCTCGGGTTCGCCCTGTCGGTGGGGGTGGTGGCCAGCGGGTTCGCCGTAAAACCGACCTCGGGGGCCGCAGGTGCAGCGGCGTCGGTCGGGGCGCGAGGCGCGGCATCGATCGTGGCCTACAAGCAGGGATCTACCACTACGTTCCGGCTGGCCGTCCCGTCCGGGTCGGTCGCGGGTGATGTGCTGGTCGCAACGCTGGGCTTCGGCAACGGCGGCTCGACGAAACCAGCCATGACGCCGCCGAGCGGCTGGATGTTGGCATCGCGCACGGACCAATCGCTCGTCTCGGCGGCGGTGTACACACACGTCCTCGTCGCCGGAGAGACGGCGTTCACCTGGAAGACCACGACCAAGGTCGGCGGCGAGGCGACGCTCGCGGCCTACTTCGGGGTGGATCCGGCCCAGCCCGTGGTCGCTTCGGCCGGGCAAGCGAACGGGCCGGGCTCCTCCACCACCACCCCATCGCTCTCCACCCCCGGTGCCAGCTCCCCGGTCGTCACGGGTTTCGTCGGCTATCGCACGGCCAAGAAGCGCAGCACCTGGACGCCGCCGGGCGGCATGACCGAGCTCGGCGACGTCGCCGATTCCGACGGCAACCACACGGGCAGCACCGATGTCGTGGTGCAGGCCGCAGCCGGGGCAACCGGCGCCAAGAAAGCCACCACGTCGAACGGCCAAGATGGCTCGATCGGCGTGCTGACCGTGCTGCGCCCCGCCGCCTCGACGACCACGACCACGACCACGCCTCCGACCACGACGACCGTACCGCCGACGACCACCACCACGACCACGATCCCGACGTCGGGATTCGGTCCGACGCCCGTGATCATCGACACCGACCTGTTCAGCGACGCCGATGACGTGGGCGCGCTGGCCACGGCGTTCGGCCTCCAGGTCACGGGCGAGGCCAAGGTCATCGCCATCGGCATCAACACCCGCACCAGCCGTCCGGCCGTCGCCACCAACTCCTGGAAGTGCGCGGCCTCCATCTCCTCGTTCTACGGGTCCGCGTCGATCCCCATCGGCACGGCGCTGCCCAACAACGGAACCGAGCTGAACACGGTTGACTTCATCGGTCCCTGCGCCAAGCTCGCGCCTGCGTCGACCCCCGTGCCGGCCTCCGCCGTGAGCGTCTTCCGCCAGGCACTCGCCGCCCAACCCGATGGAAGCGTGGTGATCGTCGAAGCGGGCTACGCCGGGAATCTCGCCGCCCTGCTGTCGTCCCCCGCCGACGCCTCGAGCGCGCTGACCGGGCGGAACCTCGTCGCGAAGAAGGTGAAGCGACTCACCTTCATGGGGGGCGGCTACCCGAGCCGCTCCGGCGAGAACAACCTGGAGGGCGACCCCGCTGCCGCCCAAGCCGTCGCCTCCTCCTGGCCGACCCCGATCATCTGGGACGGGTACGAGGTCGGCGACGAAATCCACACTGGCAACACGATCTCCAAGACCCACCCCACCAGCTCGCCGGTGCGCGTCGCCTACGAGGCCTTCGTCGGGCCGAACAACTGGATCTACTCCTACGACCTGGTGGCGGCCTTCAACGGGATCCGCGCCGACGACCCATCGCTCAGCTCCGTCGGTCCTGGCACCAACACGATCTCGTCGAGCGGGGCGAACTCGTTCACCACGGGCGCCGGACAGCAGCAGTACCTGAAGCTGGTCAACACCTCCGCCCTCACCTCGTCGATCGAGCAGCTGATCACCACGCTGCCGGGCAGCACGCCGCCCCCGCCCTCGTTCCCCCAGGACGACTTCAGCTCGAACACGCTCGCGCCGTCGAGCTGGACGACCTCGACCAGCGGATCGTCGGTGACCGCGATCCGCGACCAGCTCGAGATCAGCCACCCCCCTGGCGGGTGGACCCGAGGGACGCTCCAGAGCGCGTTCCGATTCGACGCCACCGGCCGGTCGGTCCAGGTCCAGCTGAAGCGAGCGGCCAACGGCGGGGCGGGCGGTTCGACCTACGGGGAGACGTCGTTCATCCTGTCGCTCGACGCGACCCACCAGCTCGAGTTCTTCGTCGCCGGAGGCAGCCTCACCGCCTGGGTGGACGACGGATCGACCTCGACCAACCTCACGCCGAGCTGGCCGCGCTACGACCCGAACGCCATGCAGTGGCTCCGCTTCCGGGCGTCCGGGGGGTCCATCATCTGGGAGTACGCGGCCGGGGTGACCACGCCCGGAGCATGGACCGTGCTCGCGAGCACCCCCGAGCCGTTCTCGATCTCCTCGCTTGCGCTGGTGCTGTCGGCGGGCTCCAACCTGCCGACGACCGACACGGCGGTCTTCGACACCGTCGTCACGACCTGACCAGCTCGCCCGAGAGCGGTCGGGCGAGCGGCCCGCGCCGCTACGCCGGAACCGTCGGCTCATCGACCCGGGCTGCATGCATCGTGCGACGCACCAACCCTCCCAACCGGGCCGGCATGCCGCGGACACCAGCCTCGTGGATCGACAAGGCACCCATCAGGGCCGCGCTCGGGGCATCGACGCGGACCCCGCACGTGGGACACGACCCGGGTCGGTGGCCGATGAGCTGCCGCACGGCGTCGGCGAAGCCCTGCTGGTAGCTGCCGCGAACCGAATGGTTCGCCGCGGCACGAACGTCCTCGCCTGCATGAGCGGGAGCAACGCTGAGGGTTCCGAGGCCGAGCAGGCCGAGGTCGGCCGGGCCATCGCCGACCGCCAACGCGAGCGGGCGGTCCACCGCCAACGCGTCGGGGTCGAGGCGCTCCAACATGGATCGCACCGCGCTGTGCTTCGAGACACCGGTGGCGACGAGGTCGGTCTGATCCTCGCCGGGAACCACGCCGATCGCGCCGCCGAGGGCCGCAAGGAGGCTCTCCACGTCCTCGGGGTCCAAGGGATGGCGCCCTCGTCCGTCACGGGTGCGCCAGGCTCGCACCGAGTGCTCGTACGCGTCATCGACGACGATCCCCTCTCGGCTCGAAAGCCAGGCCCGCGCTTCGTCGACCGCGGCGCGCTGGCGAGCGTCGCGGAGGTCGAAGACCTCACCGTCGACGATCAGCGCGGCGCCGTACTCGGCGATGCCGACGGGGAGGCTCCAAGCCTCGCAGCGCTGCAGGACCTCCGGCACGCTGCGCCCGGTCGCAGGGACGACCCGGTACCCGTGGGCCACGAGCGCACGTAGCGACTCCCCACCGAGGCGGCCAGGGGCCGTGCCACCGTCGAACACCGCCGTCTCGAGGACGCCGTCGACGTCGGTCACGCACCACGGCCCGGTCATCGCGGGGAGGTCCGACAGGTAGAGGTCGCCGATGTGATCGGCCAGGATCCGGCTGATGGTGCGGCCGTACGCCGGTTGGGGCAACCCCCCGTGCCGATGCCGATCCCAGGCCGCGACGAGCCGTAGCAGCATCCAGCGCGATGGCTCGACCGGCACCCCACCGGCCCGCCCCCACGCCGCGAGGACCTCGGCGGGACGACCGAGTTCGTCGGCGATCGCTGCGAGGTCGACGATCGGGTCGTAGCACCACAGGTCTCGGTTCGAGAACGCGCCGTCGGCGAAATCAGCCTTGATCCAACTGCCGTCCTCCCCCATCGGGAGGAAGCGATCGGCTGTCATGCGCCCATCGATGATCGACGGACGATCGACCGAGAGGATCTGCTGCACGATGGGGTGGATCAGCATCACCCGGAGCGCGGCGTCGAGGCGGCCGAGCGCACCGCCCACGAGCATGGCGGCGATCTCCCACCCGGCCTTGCGGCCGTGCATGTCCGCCGCGCGGTCGCGCCCCGCCGGGAGACGACGGTGACGCTCGAGCACGTAGCGGGCGACCTCGTCGGCGCCCACGGTCTCAACGCGGCTCGTCGGGGTGAGCAGCTGGTACATGACGCCGTCGACGACCCCGAGCACGTCGGCCACGAGCGGGCCCAGCGCCTCGGCGACCGCACGATCGTGCTGCCCGAACAGGCCGACGCCCACGCCTTGGACCAGGAGGAGCTGCTCCTCCTGGTGTCCGTCCGGGTGCGCCACGCAGGCCAAGAAGGCGGCGCGCCGGTGCTCGCGCGGGGTGCGGGGCGAGCCTCCGGGAGCCGGACCGACGGGATCGTCGCACGGCACGAGGTCGCCGACGAGACGAAGGCCCCTTGCGGTTAGCAGGTCGGCCGACGTTGCGCCGATGGCGTCCGACTGCACGAGCTCCGTCATCCGCCAGTGCTCGCCGCGCAGGATGACCTGGTCGTACCGATCGAGGAAGGGAGCAAGCTCCCATCCGTCCGGCAGCGCCAGCATCAGGGCGACGCGGTCGTGGGTGACGCCCGCCCGGACCAGGGACCCGATGCAGTCGCGCACCGTGGCCCCGCTGACCGGGGGATCGTCGATCAACAGGGCGGTGCCGTGCTGGACGCGCTCGGCGGCGGCGGCCTGCGAACGGTCCAGCCGCTCGTCCGCACGGAGGGTGATCAGCTCCACGTGGTGGTACCCGAGGTCGCGCAGTGCGGCCACGGCGATCGGGGCGAGGTACGACCCTGACGTCCGGATGCCGACCACGAGCATCGGGTGCGCGCGGTCCGGCCATCGCTCGGCGACGAGCACCGCCAGGGAGCGGACGTCCGCGGGGTGCTGGTCGAAGCTCCGGAAGGATGACGGCAGGCGCAGGACGCGACCGGCGAGCTCCGCCGGCCATGCGGCCCTGGACAGCAACGCCTCCACGTCCGCGGTCAGGGCCACCGCATCAGCATCCCCGGGTGACCGGTGCGCAGCGGCGCTCAGCCGGACCGTGAGCTCGTTCAGCCGGTCGCGCCGATCGAGCAGGCCGGCGATGCGGGACCGCGACCGGTGTCTGGTGCGGATCACCGCCGCAGCCTCGCCCACCGCTGCGCTGGCCATCCCGGGCCCGGGATCGTCTCCGGCGAGGTGTACCGCGACCCGATCGAGGAAGCCTTCGCTGCGATGGATGTGGTCCTCGACGACCTGACCGCAGCCCGCTGCGAGCACCGAGGCGTCGAGCCACCGGCGCTCGCGCGCCGCTTCGTTGCCGGCGCGACACGCCGCCTCAAACGGGATCAGCAGGTCGGTGAGCCCACCGGGAGCGACCGCCGACCGAGCAGTCCCGCTGGCCGCGGTGCTAGCTGCCACCATCACTCGACCTCAGTTCGAACACTTGCGCCTCGGGGCTTGCGTACACCGTCGAGAACCGGGGCGAGGCCTCCAGAGCCTGTCGAAGCTCAGCGAACGCACCGGGCGGGAGCACGCCCATCGCCTCGACCTCGCGCTCTTGCGAGCGGGTCAGCAGGATGTAGCCCTTCGAGTACCCATCGCCCGAGAGCCAGCCGCTGAGCACGTCGACGGGATCGGCGAGGATCCGCCGCACCGATGACCCCGGCTCGCTCGCGATGGGCACGTACGTGAGGTGCTCGTAACGCTCCCACTGGCCCGGATAGTTGGCCGTGACCGTCACAAGCAGCGAGCCCTTCGGAGCGTTGTCGAGGACGTAGGCGGAAGCGGCGATCTCGTGGTTCGAGAACGTGTAGTAGCTGTCCTTGCCGAAGTAGCCGTACAAGAAGCCCGAGAGCAGGACGCACATCGCGACGAAGGCGGCAACGGCACGGCGAGAGGTCTGGGCCCGGCCGAGTGCATCTTGAGCAGGACCGAGGGTCGGCCAGATGCCCATTGCGGCGTACCAGGCGAGGAACGGGAGTGCGAAGAGGTAGGTCCGGAAGGCGATCTCCCCGCCGAACGTGTTGGCGAACAGCAGGCCGGCCGGGGCGAGGAGCAGTGCGATCCCGGCACCGTCGATCCGTCGCCGCTTCAGTTCGCGCACCACGCCCCACAAGGCGAGCAGCGCGATCGCCGCCAGCGTCATGCGCCCCATCGTCGAGACCAGCGCCTGGCCGTCGCTCAGCCGGCCCTGGTCGACCAGGTTCTTGTCGGCGTTGGCGACGGGCTGGCCGAGCCCCTCGACCAGCGAGGCCACGTTGCCGCTGAGGAAGTCCCACGCTCCGGTGGTGGACCACACGGCGGCGATGACCATCACCCCACCGGCGATCCTGGCGGCCTTGGCCTGCCGGGTGAGCGACAGCGCCGCAAGGGCGAGCAGCAGCACGACCGGCGACACCTGGTGGCTGGTGATGACCGCCGCCGACGCCAGCAGTGCGATGGCGATCGACCAGCGGCGCGGGCGGGCGGCGCCGACGCGCTCCGTCTCGCGCAACTCGGTCCCGGTGAACTGGAGCACGATGCCGATGACGACCATGTAGAGCAGGAACGCGAGCGATTGCGGCGAGAAGTAGTCCTGTCCGATCCAGTTGGCCACAAGGAAGATGGCGACCGCCAGCCAGCTCGTCCGCCGGTCCGATCCGCCGCGCAGACCCCGGAGGACGTACAGCAGCGCCGGGATCACGGCAAGGTTCGCGAGCAACGGCCACCACCGGGCGTAGACCGCGGCACCGTGGAGGCCGAACTGGTCCGTGAGCGCACTGTTCAGCGCGAAGAATCCGGGCCAGTTGTGGTACACGTCCAGCGTCTTCACGGTCGGATCGACGGCACCGTTGCGGTGGATGAAGTCGATGATCCCGAGGTGCTTCCACGCCCACGAGTACCGCAGCGTCCCGTACAGGAGCGCCGGGGTCCCGTGGATCACCGCAACCAGCGTCACCACCGGTGCCGCCAGCCGCCACGTCGCCGGCCGGGGCGAAGCCAGTTCGAGGCAGAAGCACCCGAGCAGCGTGGCCAGGGCGACCAAGCCCCAGGGGCGCAGGATGGACAACAGGCCGGTGTCTCCCATCGCCGCGACGTCGATCTGGAAGACCGCTGCGAACCACAGGACCAGCGCCACGCCCACACCCACGATGGTGCGGCGGCCCGCCGCCCGGCTCGCCGCCCGCGCTGCGGTGCGCTGCCGGGCGCTGGCGACCGCCACCCGAGCCCGATCGCCAGCGGAGAGTTCGGCGGTCTCGTCGACGAAGACGAGCCCCCCATCGGTCGAGGGACTGTCGAGCAGGCCATCGGGGGCGAACTGCTCGAGGAGTGCGCGGGTCTCGCGACCCACCGAACCCCTCGTCGGGTCCTGCGCTCCGCAGGTAGCTGCAACCGTATCGATCCACGCCAGCAGCAACGCCGTCGAGGGCCGCAGGTCCGCATTCACGTTCCACCCCGAACCGAGGACGTCGCGCTCATCGGCGGTCCAGCCCGACGTGAGGAGGTCGCCCACCGCGGCATCGGCACCGACGTCGCTCGTCCCGACGAGGGCGCGAGCGGCCATGACCATCGAGACCACATCCACCTCGGGAAGGCCCCGGCCCGTCGCATGCCAACCGTCGACCGCCGCCACCTCCTCGAGCGCACCGTCGAACCACCACCGGCCCGGTGCGACGGCACCGTGCACGTCAGCGACGAAGACGGTCGTGCCGAGCAGATCCCGGGAGAGGCGACGTCGCAGCGCGGCCACGCCCGCCCGGGCCCTGCGGCCGTGCACCATGCCCTCGATGCGGTCCAGGGGATGGTGCACCCACCGGTCGACCTCCTCGGGGCCGACGAGGACCTGACCGAGGGTCGGCTCCTGGTCGGAGCGCAACCAGGCGACCGCGACCGAAAGGGCATCGCGGTGCAACGTCGGATCGCCGAACACCTCGGTGCCCGACACCAAGCCGAGGCCGGGCCGCGAGACGCCGGAGGGGAGGGCGGAGGCCCGCCGCCTGCGTCGCGCCACCGGTCGGCCGACCGACGCTGCGAGCTCGTCGTCCACGATCCTGCTCATCCGACGCGCTTCGACGAGCGGGCCCGTTGCACGATGGCATCCGCCGGGGTGGGCGGGGTGGGACGGGTGGGTTGGAACGGCGGGACGAACCGGGTGAGGACGAGGGTGCCGACACCGAGGAGCACCATCCACAGCTGAGGCGACCACCGGTGGGCGTAGAGCAGCCCCTCGGCCACGAGCACCCCGATCGACACCGCACCGGCGGTCCCGACCACGCCGCGCACCAACGGTCCGGGCGTGCCCAGGCAACGGCCCAGGACCAGGGCCGGGAGTGCGACGGTGGTGGCGAGCACCAAGGGCATGCGCAGCGCCACCGGGGCGTCGATGGTCACGGCGAGCCACGCCGATGCCGTGACGGCGGCGATGGTCCAGCGCAGCACCGGGGTCGTCAGCATGAGGCGATGTGCGGGCGCCGCGCGGTCGGCGCCGACGGGCTGCTGGTCATCGCCGGCAGAGGGCGGAGCTGCCGGTGCGTCCAGCAGCTCATCGTCCTCAGCGAGCGCGGTCAGCACCGCATCGACGTTGTGTCGCAGCCACCACCGGTTGGCGCGGTAACGGTCCGTCTTCTCGAGGTTGGCCGCGATGTGGCCCAGCCACGTCAGCAGCACCATCGTCGTGGGACGGACATGGGCGTTGACCGACCACCCGGTCCCCAGCAGGGCACGCTCCTCCTCGTTCCACCCCCGCTGCAGCAGGTCCAGCACCGCTGCGCCCATCTCGGCGCCCTCGGCCACGCGTCGGGCCAGCACCAAGATCATGAGGTCGCACTCGGGAAGCCCGATCGTCGATGACTCCCAGTCGACCATCCCGGTCGCCGTGCTGCCGTCCTCGGTGAAGAGCAGGTTGTCCAGCGACGGATCGCCGTGCAGTCGTGAGACCTCGACGGCCTGTCCCCACAGTTCTTCGTCGAGGCGGGCGTGGAGGACGGCCAGACCGGCGGCGGCCCGGGGATCGGTGACCACCTCTGCCACGGTCGCCACGGGATCGTGCACCCAGAGGCTCAAGAGCTCGGATCCGACGACGAGGTCCCGGGCCGTCGCATCGTGGAGGCGATCGAGGACCACGAGGCCGGCGATCACCGCTCGGTCGCGGACCTCGCCTGATGGCAAGGACGCCGCAGGCGTCCCGCTCGCGACGGTCTCGGTCAGCCATCGGGCGCCTGGGTCGGACCGCAGCACCTGCGGGATGAGGTGGTGGACGGGCGCCAGCTGCGGTTCGGCGTGCAGCGCCCGGAGCTGGGAGCGGTGGGCGGCGATGCCCCGCCGCCCCTGGCGCCCCGCGGCAAGACGGAGGATGACCTCGCCCGCCTCGTCGACCTGCGTGCGGACCACCAGCAGGTCGTGCTGGAACGCGAGCAGCTCGACGGGACCCGTCGGCGCGACCTCCGCCGGGAGGTCGGCGACCTGGGCTGCGAGCACGCGACGTGACCGCCGCTTGGCACGCAGCGAGCGCGCCGAACGAGCAACGGCGATCAGGCGCACGCGCAGTGCTGCCCGCACGGGGAGCTCGATGAAGCCGGCGATGACGAGCGCGACGACCATGGTCACGGTCTGGGCGATGAGCCAGGCCCACGCCACGCCGATCACCCCATCGGACCCGACCAGGAACCAGCTCAAGCCGAGGGTCAGGACCGACATCACCGTCTGGATGACGATGACGACCGACATGCGCTGGCGAACGTGGGCGACGGCGATCACCATCGTGGTCACGGCGTTCGGCACGGCCGACAGTGCCAGGATCCGCAGCACCGTCATCGCCTCGCCGGTATAGCCGGATCCGAACAGGGACATGATCAGCGGGGCGAAGGCGACCGTGAACGCAACACCCGGGACGAGGACGAGGGCCGTCTGCCCGCCGGTCCGCCGGACCTTGTGCGCAAGGCCATCGGCGGCGCGGGCGCCCTCGGCCACCAAGGCATCGGTCACGTTGCTGCTGACGAGGTAGAGCGTGTAGGCGATCTGGGCGGCCACGTAGTAGTGAGCGTTCGCCGTTGCGCCGGCGCGTGCGATCACGAGCAGCGGGGTGAGGTAGTTGGCGGCATGCCACGCCAGGGCGGCGACGTACTCGCCGCTCGTGAAACGAGCGACGGCGCCCAGCGTCGGCACGTCGGCCTCGTCCGGTTCGGGCAGGGACCGCAGCCCGGTGCGGAACAACCACACGTTCACGCCGACGGCGACCAGAAGGGCGGGCACCACCCACGACGCAAACACGCCCCACCGAGCGAGCAGGAAGTAGCCCGCGATCAGCAGCACGATCTTGAGGACCGAAAAGAGGGTATTGGTGACCGGCACGAGGGTTGCTCGATGGGCGCCGACCAACACGGCGTCCTGGAGCACGAAGATCCCCCAGGCGGCGATGCCCAGGAGGAAGAACAGCGCCGGAGCGGCGCCGCCGTGCAGGTCCGGAAGGTGGTCCGACCAGCCCTGGAAGCCGGTCAGGAAGAAGATGCCACCGGCCAGCGCGATGCCGAGCCCGAGCACGTAGATCCGCACCACCACGGACCGGGCCTGGGACCCCGAGGTCGGGATGAACCGGATGAGGCTCCGCTTGAGTCCGGCGGTTGCGAGGCTGGTGACGAGCAGCATGGCCGAGACGAGGGCGGCACCGCGGCCGAGGGCGTTCTCGCTGTAGAGCCGAGCTGCCAGGATCCAGTAGGCCAGCCCCAGCACCGAGGTGATCACGGAGCTCAGGAGCAGCGCGTACCCGCTGCGGGTCAGCGGGGAGCGGAGGTGCGCGACGGCGCGCCCGCGGACTCCGGGGCGCAGCGCTTCGTCGAGCGGGGCGGTCACGTCTGCCTCCACACGGTGACCTCGTCGATCAGGAACGTGGCCGGCAGCTTCGTGGTCGGCGGGGGGTGTCCAGCATTGCCGCCCACGGCAAGGTTCATGATCAGGTACATGGGCTCGTCCGGCACGCGCGCACCGGTCACCTCGAACCGCTGGGCGCCATCGAGGAACCACCGCAAACGGCCCCTGGTCCACTCCAGACCGATGGTGTGCCACCCGCTGGCTAGGTCGGTGTCGTGGACGTAGCGGCGTTCCACCGAGCGCTCGGCGTCGGGCCCATCCGGGTGGAAGGTCATCGACGAGGTCGAGGTGTCATCACCGTACTGTTCGAGCAGGTCGATCTCGGGTAGGGATTCGTTCGTGACTGGCAGCATCCAGATCGCCGGCCAGAGTCCCGCGCCTTCGGGGGTTCGGAACCGGACCTCCACGTAGCCGAAGGTGAAGGCGTACCGCGCCGGGTCGTCGAGCGAGTCGCTGGAGCGCCCGGAGGTCACCATGCCCGACGCGTACGAGAAGGTCCGGGACCGGTGCTTGGACGCATCTTCGGTCGCCTGGAGGCGGAGGTGTCCGTCGCGCACGGTGACGGCCGACGGCACGTACCACTCCGCCTCGTTGTTGCCCAGGTTCGTGCACCCCTGGTCATCCCACCAGTAGCACGTCGTCCACCGGTCCCGGTCGAGGGAGCCCGACGAGAACCGATCGCGAGCCTCGACCGTCCACCGACCCGATGCCATCGGTGCGTCGCCGGGTTCGGCGCCCGCTCGCCCGCAACCACTGAGCGCAGCGCCGAGCAGGCACGCGACCGAAACGATGAGGCCGATGCGACGAGATCGCACCGACGTCACCCGCGGAACCCCACGATCCGCTTCACCATCGAACGCGCCGCTCGATCGATCGACGTGGCGGGGACGTGCTCGATGCGGTGCTCGGCGTAGTCGACGCCGACGGCGCCGTACTTCTCCTTGTAGCGCGACAGGTTTACCGACGTCCCGGACTCGCCCAGGTGGAACGACTCGCAACCCGCGTCGACAGCACCACGGATCGCGTGCCACATGAGCAGCTCGTTCGGACGGTCGTGGCCGACGAGCTCGAGGTCCATCGCACTGCGCGTCATGTGGGCGTTGTGACCCTGGAGCACGATCATCGCGGCGATGGGTGTGCCCGCCCGCCGCGCCACCAGCACGTGGCAGCCCCCTTCGAGCGCCGTGGCCCAGGCCGAGAACTTGGCCAGCGGGTCGCGGCGGTCCGCCCGCCACCTGGCGAGGGCGAGCGGTTCGTGCTGCGACCCTGCCCAGCGGTCGACCGACCGCATGAGGAGGTCGTGGAAGATCTCGCAGGAGGCAGCGGTCGTGTCGACCTCGACCTCGAGGCCCGCCTTCTCGGCGCTGCGGATCGCCCGTCGGCACGACGACGTGAAGCGCTGCTGGAAGATCTCGTCGGCCGGTCGGTCGAGGGCCAAGACGTGTGCGCGCTTCGGGATCGCGAGGGTGGCCGCCGCCGGGCCTCGGGCGGCTCCGGCCTCGGCCCAGAGCGCTGCGTGGTACGGGTTGGGGCGCACGCGAACCCAGCCCGTGCGGAGCTGACGGAGGTCGTCGATCACCTCGGCAAGGTGATCGACCGTGAGATCGGCGCCCACCACGCCGCCGAAGCCCCAGGCGTCGGGCATCGACCCGCGCGCCAGCGCCCCGAGCGGCCCACGCCGCCGGACCAGCGGAAGGACGAGCTCGGTGCCGTCCGCGAACCGGTAGTGGCGGCTTGCGTCGCGCCAGCCGCCCGTTGCCTCCATCGCTCGAAGCCACGCCGGCGACTGGGTCGGGAGCGCCGACCGGTCGGCCTCGTAGCAGGCCTCCCAGGCGGCGCGCGGGGCAGGGGAGGTGACGGCCGTGACTGCGCGAGCCGCCGGGACCACGATGCTCATCGGAGGCTCGCCACGCGGCGCTTGGTTCGTCGAACGGCGCGCCAGCCGACCGTCCGGAGCTGCTGACGTCGAGGCGCAACGGGGAGACCGACGCCGTCGAGCACCCGCGCCAGCGTCGGAACGTCGTAGGTCGCCTCGATCGTGACGCGGGCGATGGCGAACCGGTCGTCGCCGGCCGAGCTGAGCATGTTGCGCACCGCACAGGCGGAATCGAACCCGGCAAGCCGCACCGCGTCCTTGACCTTCCGGTCGTGGTAGCCGTGGGGATACGCGAAGGAGCGGACTGGGTGACCGAGACCCATCGCCAAGGTCGTGCGCGATCCCCGGATCTCCTCGACGAGCCGGGCACGGGGCATCGCGTCGAGCTCGGGATGGGTAGCGCTGTGCGCACCGATCTCGCATCCCTGCGCGTCGAGCTCCCGCACCTCGTCCCAGGTGAGCATCGAGCTCGGCGGACCGAAGGCGCTGAGCCACTGCGCCTCTCCTCCGATGCGATCGCTCACGACGTACAGCGTCGCAGGTAGCCCGTAGGTCCGCAGGATCGGCCAGGCATGCCGCCCGAAGTCCGCCAGGCCGTCGTCGAACGTCACGACCACCGTGTTCTCGGGCAACGGATCCCCACGATCGATCCGATCGGTGAGCTCGCTCACGGTCAGCGCTTGGCACCCGCGATCGGCGAGGTAGCGCATGTGCTCATCGAAGCGCTCGGGGGCCATCACGTACGGCGCCAACCCGGCCGGGACGTGATCATCGACGCCGTGGTACAGCAGGATCGGGATCGGCCGCGTCACGACCGTGCCCGATCGGTCTGCCGGTCGATCCAGCGCTGGTGGGCGTAGCGGGCAGGACCAGCGGCCATGCCGGCACGTTCGCGCCAGACGAGCGATGCGGGGTAGTCCTCGTCGCGTCGCTCGTTCAGGGCCGAACCAGGCTGCAGCACCTGGCGGATTCCCGGCAGCGAACGGCGCACGATATCGACGGCCGCGGCGGGGCGGGCGACGATGGTGCTTGCGAGGTAGGCGGTGAGCCCGGCCCCGTACCCCCGGGCCTGCCGCTCGAGCGCGGCGTACTGGTCGTGGTGTCGGTGGAACACGACCGCGGCGGGCTCGTAGACGAGGTCGTGCCCCCGAGCGACGACCTGGTGGAGTGCCGCGAGGTCGTCGCCGCCGAGCGACCGGGTGCCGGTCCCGAGCGATGGGTCGAAGCCGCCCATCTCCTCGAGGAACGCCATCGAGAAGGCCATGTTGGCACCCGATCCGAGGGTGCCGGCGTCGTAGGGGAACAGCGGGCCTTCGGCGGCGGAGGAGCGCAGGGACCGAACGCGCCGGTCGAAGCCCTTGCCGAAGCCGGTCGACCGTTCGATCCACCACTGCTCCCGCGTGAGGAGTTCGGCCGGCGCGATGAGACCGGTCACGCACGCAACGTCCGGAGTTACCTCGAACGCCTCGGCGATGGCAGCGAGCCAGTGCGTGTCGACCAGGACGTCATCATCGGTGAACGCAACGAACGGGGTGGTCACCAGCGGCAGCGCAGCGTTGTGCGCGCGGCCAAGACCCGGGCGTGGCTCGACGACGTAGCGGATCCGGGGATCATCGCCGTAGGCCTGCGCCACGGCCTGCACGGTCTCGTCGCTGCTCGGTGCGTTGTCGACGATCACGATCGCAGCTGGTGCCGACGAGCCCCCGAGCACGCTGTCGACGCAACGGATGAGCGTCGACGGTCGGTCGCGGGTCGCGATCGCGACGGTGATCGCGTCCCCGGCAGGCACGGCAGGATGCGGCGCAGCGGTGCCGGGCGCGATGGCTCGGTCGATCTCCGGGCCCAGGGCCTGCCGCACCGCTGCGGTCACGGCGTCGGCTCCGAGGAAGCGGTCCGTCCCAGGCAGGTCGACCACGCCGATCGGTCGGCCGGAGGCGCGGATCAAGCAGCGCACGCCGAGCTTCGGGATGGCGTCGAGCGCGGGAAGCGGCCCTGCGGCGTCGAGGTCCGCGACGCCGAGTGCTGCAGAGCAGACCGGTCCGTCGATCGCCGTCACGATCGGCTGGCGCGCGCAGGCCGGCGTCGGAGGCTCCCGGCGACATAGGACCGCGCCACGCACGAGGCGCCTACGACCATCGCACCGGATCGCTTTGCGCCGGACGGGTCGAGCCAGAGCAACCGGCCGAGCCCTCGCACGGCTCCCACGGGGAGGGTGCGCGTGAGGTACCGCCGCTCCGAGGAGAGTGCGTCGTCTGCGCCGACCAAACGGCTGACGATCGCCTTGGAGCTGCCTTCCGCCCGACAGCGCTGCTTGAAGTACTCGAAGGTGGTGCGCTGGGCCGGCACCTCGTGGCGCACCCGAGCCTGGGGCTCGAAGATGATGCGCGCCTCGGGGTCCCGCTGCGCCAGCCGGATGCACAGCTCCGTCTCCTCGCAACCGGCACCGTTCGCTCCGACCCGACCCAGCAGTGCGTCGAAGCTGCCCGCTTGGTGCAGCGCCGTACGACGGAACGACATGTTCGCACCGATCAGGTTCCGGACGCGCGAGCGCACCGTAGGCAGGCCCCGGTAGGTGCACCCGACCACCCAGTCAAACTCGCGGGGGAACCAGTCGGGCCGGGCCGTCATCCAGGCCGCTTCCACCGACCCACCGACGGCCACGACGGTCGGATCCTCGTACACCGCGACCAGACGATGGGCCCAGTCGTCCGCCGCCCATGCGTCGTCGTCGAGGAAGGCGATGACATCGGCCGACGCAAGTTGGATCGCCGTGTTGCGAGCGCCCGCAAGGCCGCGCTGCTGCGCGTTGGGGACCACGGTCACGTCGTCGAACTCCGACCGGCAACGGGCCAGCAGCTCATCGTTGTGGTCGACGACGACGATGATCGCCTCGAGGTCGATCGTCTGCGCTCGAAGGCTCTCCACGGACCGCAGGAGCGAGTCCCACCGGTCGAGCGTGTGCGTGCAGACCACGGCGGACATGGTCGGCTGGGGCGGCGTCGGCGTCTCCGGCACCCTGGCGCCGCGCAACACCGCAGGTTGGAGCGGCGCCCGGAGCGGGCGGGGCACCGGCAGCGTCGACTGGGCGAACGCGTTGCGCTCGCGGAAGATCTGGCGCAGGACGCGCGCCCCGTCGCGAAAGGTGTTCAGGTTGCTGGTGCCATGGATCCGCTCGGCTTCGAACGTCGGCACCTCGACGACCTGGAGACCTGCCCCCAACGCACGAACGCTCACATGGGTCTCGACCTCGAACCCGGGGGCATCGCCATCGAGGTACGGCAAGATGTCCGCCCACAGCGCGAAGTAGCCGTAGCAGAGGTCCGAGTAGCGGCCGCCGTAGATGCGGCGGACCGTCTCCGTCAGTGCCCGGTTCCCCAGGCGCCGCAGCGGCCCCATGTCGTCGGTCCGTGCACCGTGGACGAACCGAGACCCCTTTACGAAGTCGGCCCCCGCCATCAGGCTGTAGACGTAGCGCGGGATGTCTTCTGGATCCATCGACCCGTCGGCGTCGAGGGCGACGATGACGTCGCCGGTGGCGGCGCGCATGCCGGCGAACAGGGCCCGGCCCTTCCCCTTGCGGTGCTCCTCGACGATGCGCACCGACGGCAGCAGGCGCTTGGCCTCCTCCACCGTCCGATCGGTCGACCGCCCATCGACGATGAGGACCTCATCGACCCACGCCGGCACCCGAGGTAGCACGTGGCAGAGGTTGCGTTCCTCGTTGAGCGTCGGGATGACCACGGAGACCCGAGGCATCCCGGCAGCCCAGGACGCCTTCCTGCGGTCGATCTCACCGGCCGCCCGTCCAGCGGCCTTGGCCGGCAGACCGATGACCCGAGCGCCTCGATCGGACTGGTCGTTCCCGGCGGCCGGGTCAGACGGGGCCAGGTTGGTCGTCGGCGCCTGCGGTTCCAGATGCGTGCTCATGTGATCTTCACCTTCGGATTCTCTCCCAGAGCGAACACCACGGAGGGTGATGGGGCTGCCATTCTGGCCACCGAGTGTGGTGGCCGTCAAGGCACTTCCGTGCCGGCGCCTTCAAGGTGATAGACCCATCACCCTGCGATGGCGGCGCAGAGCGAGGCGTTCGGGCCTCCCGCACCTCTATCGCCCGCAACACCGCCGATGTTGAGCGGTCCGCTGACCCTCCTCGTTCGATCAACGCACCACACGCCGCAGACCACAGGCGGGCGAGCGAGCGGAGTGGTCAGGCCGAGCGAGCGGCCGTTGCCCCGGCCGAAGGTGGCGAGACCGGCCGATCGGCGGCCCACGACGGTACGACGATGGGCCGATCACCCGGACGGGGCTCCACGAGGGGGCAGCGAGTCCCCGTGTAGATGGTGGGCATGCACCGGTTGCAGTGGATGCAACCGGACGTGGTGCCGGTGTCGTGCGCCCACTCGTCGACGATGCCGGGATGGTGGAGGATGGCCCGGGCCATGGCAACGAACTCGAAACCGGCCGCGAGGCCGCGCTCGGCGGTGGCCCGCTCGCTGATCCCACCGAGCAGGATGAGGGGCAGGTCGACGGCCTCGCGGAAGCGCAGCGCCTGCTCGAGGAAGTACGCCTCCTCGTAGGGGTACGTGCGGAGGAACTTGTCGCCGACCAGTCGGAACCCTCCCCGCAGGTACCACGGCAGCGCCGCCCCGAACTCCCGGGTCGGGGCCGCCCCCTTGAAGAGGTACATCGGGTTCGCGAGCGAACTGCCCCCGGTCAGCTCGATGGCATCGAGCGCGCCGTCCGAGTCGAGCATCGCCGCGACCTGCAGGCTGTCCTCGATGGACAGCCCGCCCCGGTAGCCGTCGGTCATGTTCAGCTTGGCGGTGACCGCGACCTCCCGACCCGCTGCGGCGCGGACCGCGGTGACGACCTGGCGGGCGAAGCGGGCCCGGTTCTGGATCGACCCGCCCCAACGGTCGCTGCGGTCGTTCAACTTGGGGCTGAGGAACGAGCTGAGCAGGTAGTTGTGGCCCAGGTGGACCTCGAGCGAGTCGAAGCCGGCGTCGACGCAGAGTCGTGCGGCGCGCTCGTAGTCCGACGTGACCCGGGCGATGTCGTACTCGTCGGCAGCCTTGGCGAAGCGCATGCCGAGCGGATTGAACATCCGTCCCGGCGCCAGAGCTCGAGCCTGGTTCGACGACGCGTTGGCCACCGGGCCGGCGTGGCCGATCTGGGCTTGGGCGAGCGCGCCGTGAGCGTGCACGGCCTCGGTCAGCCGGCGCAGGCCTTCGACCGCGCCGGGGGCCAGGAGGATGCACCCCGCGTCGGTCCGGCCCTCCGGAGCGACCGACAGGTAGGCCACCGTGGTCATCGCCGCACCACCGGCCGCGACCTCGGCGTGGAATTCGATGAGCTCGTCGGTGACCACGCCATCGGGAGACCGGCCCTCGAACGTGGCTGCCTTGATCACCCGGTTGCGCAGCGTGATCGGTCCGAGCCGGGCCGGTTCGAACAGCTTCGTCACGGCGCGGACCCTACTGCGCATGCAGCCGCGGCGATGGCCCGCGTCCGGGTCCGGGTCCGCTCCTCCCCAAGCCTGGGTCGCTGCGGGAACCGATCCAGACCCGGCGGCTCAGGCCCCCGCCGCGACCAGCACGTAGTCGGTGGCGAAGCCCAAGAAGAGGCCCGCCGCCAAGCCCCACATGAGGATCTCCGGCTGACCCATCCGGTTCGCCACCTTGAGGAGCTGGACGATGACGTAGAGGATCGAACCGGCGGCGAGGGCCAGGAACGCCAGGAAGAGGACCTCGTTGACGAACGAGTTGCCGAGCACGGCGCCGAGGAACGTCGGGAGCCCGCCGATCAGCCCCATCGCACCGAGGAACCGCCAGCTGGGCCGGTCATCGGTCGAGGCGAACGGCCCCACGATCCCGAACCCCTCGGTCCCGTTGTGGAGGGCGAACCCGATGATGAGCACGAGCGCCAGATCGATCTCGCCGCTCGCAGCCGACTGCCCGATGGCGAGCCCCTCGGAGAAGTTGTGCAAGCCGATCCCGAGGGCGATGAACAGCGAGAGCCGCTTCGCGTCCGACAACCTCGCGATCAGCCCGGTCGGGGCGACGGCTCGGGCTACGCCGGCCGTGCGGCTGGCCATCCACCGGTCGTAGCGGACGAGCGAGACCGAACCGAGCGTGACCCCGACGACGAACACCAGCAGGAGTCCGGCGAAGCGGGCCCACGATCCGTTCCCGTCTTGGGCGGCGAGCAGCGACACCTCCACCGGCTCGTTGGCATGGGCGAGGACATCGAACAGCAGGAACACCAAGATTCCGATGGCGACCGCGTTGAGCGCGGCTCGGGTCCTCGGCATCGCGTGCTTGATGCGACCGACGGGCAGGCCCAAGAAGATGGTCGACCCGGCGATGGCCGCGAGGATCAACAGCTTTGTGGTGGACATGGTGATCGCACGCTCCTTCGGCTCGACCCGCCGTGCGGCATGTTAGGTGTACATAACGCCTGCTAACAGGCTAGCCGAGCACAGAGTCGCTACCCGATCCGGACTGCCCTCGGCCGCACGGCCACCACCGCTGAGTGAACAGTGTTCACCACGCCATCGCACTTCTCGCTATCATCCGTCTCCGGGGGCCCATCGGAAGCTCCCGCACGACCTTCGGGGGGAACGATGCGCAAGGCAATCTCAGTCGGTGCGGTGGTGGCCGCGATCACGATCGCCGTGGGTCTCACGGCGACCACGCCAGCAGGAGCAGCCGCGTCCTGCACGTCGTACTCGTCGTCCTCGAGCCAGTGCATCAACACGAACCTCGCCATCGGCGCCACGTCGTACAACGTCGACTGGTACCTCCCCAATGGGACGGCCTCAGGGCTTCTGCTCCTCCAGCACGGCTTCTCCCGGGGGTGCGGAAACCTCCGGGGCACCGCCAAGGCCGTTGCGGAGAAGGGCGTGATGGTGCTGTGCCTCAACGCCGACATGTCCGGCGGCAACCCCGCCCTGGCCGGGGCGCTCGGTGATGCGCTCGCTGCCCGCACCATCCTCCCGCCGGCCGGTCGACCCCTGCCCACGGCCTACGTGGTCGGCGGGCACTCCGCCGGCGGACAGTTCGCCTCGTCCGTGGGCGCTCGGCTCGCAGCCCGCAACGACGCCGGGCTCAAGGGTGCCGTGCTGTTCGACCCGGTGGCCGCCGACGGCTTCTCGGCGAACCTGAAGGCCATCTCGGCCGGCGGCTCGCGGCCCGTGCTCTCGGTCGCAGCGAGGCCGTCCGTGATCAACCTCGCCAACAACTCCTTCGGTGCCCTGAAGGACCTCGACAACACGTTCGTCGGAGTCCAGCTCGTCTGGAGCGGCTACTTCCTGGGCATCCCCTACGGCGGCAGCTGCCACACCGACTCGGAGGGCGAGAACGGCGACGTGATCGGCAACACGGCGGCCCTCTGCACCCCGAACTCGACCCAGACGTCCCGTTTGCGCGACCTCGGTTCCACCTGGGTTCGCGACCTGACGACGGGATCGCGCACGGCCTCGTACTGGTGCACCACCGCGACGAACAAGGCATCGTGCGGATCCAAGATCAGCGGTCTCGTCAGCGGCTTCCTGCCCACCGCATCGCTCATCCCGGTGTCCTAGACCGCGACGCGGTCCGGCCACGGTCGGGACCCGCCCGCGGGAGGGACGACCGTCGCGGCAGTCGTCGTCGCGGCGACGGGCCGTCCCCCGCGACGCCGCCACTGCGCCCCGGCCGCATCTGAGGGCTTCCCCCCAGGCGCAGGGGGGTCGTTCGATGGCGAACTGGGTGCATGAACCACCCCGCCACGTCCTCATCTCTCGCCGCGCCCCTCTCCGCGTCCGATCTGGCCGACCAGACGCCCACGGATCGGAACCGTGCCGTCGACTTCTACCGCGCCGCCGCCATGGCGATCGTCGCCCTCGGGCACTGGCTCGGCACGGTGGTGTTCCTCCGGCACGGGAAGCTCGACGGCGGCAACCTCCTCGACTTCGCCCCCGAGTACGGGTGGGTCACTTGGATCGGCCAGGTCATGCCCCTGTTCTTCTTCGTCGGCGGCTTCGCCTCCGCGACCTCGTTGCGCTCGGCCGAGCGACGCGGGGTGCGCCCGGCTGATTGGGTGGCGACCCGCCTGCGCCGGATGGTCGCTCCGGCGGCGGCGCTCGCCGCCTTCTGGGCCGTCCTCCTCGTGATCGGTGCGGCGGTCGGAGGCTTCGGCGTCGTCGCCCTGGCCGCCGCCGGCGCGGCCATACCGTTGTGGTTCCTCGCCAACTACACGATCGACACCGCACTGGCGCCGTTCACGTTCCGCTGGTTCCGGGCTCGACCGCTGGGGTTCAGCGCCGCACTCCTCGGCCTGTTCGCCATCGCCGAGAGCGCCACCTTCGCCCACGTGCCGATGATCCCCCAGCTGAACTGGGTGATCGGCTGGCTCGGGTTCCAGGTCGCCGGCTTCGCCTGGCGGGAGGGGCTGCTCCCCACCGGGCGGCGCCTCGCCGCGCTGGCGGCGGGGTTCTGGGTGCTGGCGCTCGCCGCCGTGAACCTCGGACCGTGGCCAGCGGTCATGCTCCACCACGGTGGCCTCGAGCACAGCCCCACGCACCCGCCCTCCACCGCGCTGCTGCTCTTCGGGTTCGCCTACTCGTTCACCGCCGCCGCCCTCGCCCCGGCCGTGACCCGCTGGTTGGGGCGCTCCGCCCGGGCGTGGCGCGTGACGATCGCCGCCAACGCCGTCGCCATGTCCGTGTACCTCTGGCACATGACCGCCGGGATGATCGTCATCGGCGCCGCCTACCTCGTCGACCTGCTCCCCCATGCGAAGGCGGGGACCGCCGCTTGGTGGGCGGTCAAGGTCCCGTTCCTGTTGGCGAACCTCGCGGTGCTGGTGCCGATCGTGAAGCGGGTCGCACCGATCGAGCAGCGTCAGCTCCTCCGTGGCCCGACGACCTGGCGCTGGGGCACGGCCTCGGTGCTGGTTGCCGCCGCGGGCCTGTCCGCGAGCATCAAGGCCTGGTCGAGCCCCCACGCCAACGTGCTGGCCCTCGGCCTGATCGCCACCCTGGCCATCTGGCACCTCGTCTTGCGTGAGCGGGGTGGCGACGGCGTGGCCGGGCCTGCATGAGGCCTGGTCGCCCGAGGCCCGCTGGCCGACCGCTGCCGCCCAGCTTCAGGTCCCGAGGGTGGCGACGAGGATGGCCTTGACGGTGTGGAGGCGGTTCTCGGCTTGGTCGAAGACGATGCTGGCCGGGGAACGAAATACCTCGTCGGTGACCTCGAGGCCCTTGGGCATGTCGGTCTTGTCCATGATCTCGGCGCCCACGACGGTGTTGGCGTCGTGGAACGCCGGGAGGCAGTGCATGAACTTTGCCGACCGGTTCCCCGTGGCCGCGAGGAGCTCGGCGTTGACCTGGTAGCCGCGGAGCAGATCGACCCGCTCGATCCACGCCTCCTTCGGCTCGCCCATCGAGACCCAGACGTCGGTGTGGAGGAAGTCGGCACCGTCCACGGCCGCGGCAGCGTCGTCGGTGATGGTGATGCGGGCGCCGGTGATCGCGGCGAGCTCGTTGGCGATCCGCACCACGTCGCTCGGCGGATGGAGCGAGACGGGCCCGCAGATCCGCACGTCGGAGCCCATCAGCGCGCCCATGACGAGCAGCGAGCGGCCCATGTTGTACCGGCAGTCGCCCAAGAAGGCGTAGGTGAGGTCCTCGTAGGGCTTGTTCGATGCTTCGTGCATGGTGAGAAAGTCGGCCAGCATCTGCGTGGGGTGCCACTCGTTGGTCAGCCCGTTGTAGACGGGGACTCCGGCGTACCGAGCCAGCTCCTCGACCTCGGCTTGGGCGCTGCCGCGGAACTCGATGGCGTCGTACATGCGGCCGAGGACCTGGGCGGTGTCGGCGATGGACTCCTTGTGCCCGAGCTGGGAGCCGGCGGGATCGAGGTAGGTCACCGTGGCGCCCTGGTCGTGGGCGGCCACCTCGAACGCAGCGCGCGTGCGCGTCGAGGTCTTCTCGAAGATCAGGGCGATCTCGCGACCTTGGAGACGCGGGGACTCGGTGCCGTCGTACTTGGCGGACTTCAGATCGCCCGCCAGCTTCAACAGGAACCGCATCTCTGCGGGCGAGAAGTCGATCTCCTTGAGGAAGCTGCGGTTGCGGAGGTTGAAGGACATGGCAGGGAACTCCGGGGTGGTGTCGTGGAGGGGGACGAGCTCACGCTCGGCGGGGATGGAATGTGGACCCCGCGGCCAGGGGTAGCCGGCTGCTCCGCGGCGCGACCCAAGTCGGTCGCCCGCAGCGCCGGTCGACGTGCCCACATGGTCCACCCTCGGGTGACCGACGAACAGGGGCAAAGGTCCTTGGGGCTCGGTGCCGCCGCACGTCGAGGCCGACATGGGTCCAACGGCCCTACCTGGTCGACCCCTCCCCGCGCACCATGGAGCCACACCACCGGCGGGAATGGGGTTTCCGATGATCGTGCTCACGACCGAACCGTGTGCCGGCGCCCGCGTCGTGCACCTTGCTGGCGCGTTCGAGGCAACCGACGACCCCATCGCGCTCGTCGACCACCTGATCGGTGAGGCCGGAGCTGGACCGCTGATCATCGACCTGACCGGCTTGTCTCCGCCACTCGGGCCCGAGACCGAACTCTTGTTGGCCGCCCTCGCCCACGCCCCGACCCACCCGGCGACAGCCCTCGTCCACCCGGACCTCGAGACGCGCCGTGCGCTGCGGGCGACAGCAGGAGGGATGCCAGTCGTTCCGAGCAACGACCTCGTCCTCCACGGTCGCTCGACGCTGCGGTGGAACCGGCGATGATCGTGCTCGGCGCCGCACCCGCCCTCGACCCCGGCCACGGCCGGCTGGGATCCGTGGCGCACCAGGTCCTCCGCCACGCCACCTGTCCGGTCGTCGTGGCTCGTTGACCACACCTGGCGAACCGGGCCCGAAGGGGCCTAGCTGACCGCAGCCGCATCTCCCATGCGGAGCACGGCCGCACCGCCGACGGAGGCCGCACCGAGCTCGAGGGCGAGCGCCGGTGCCGCAGCCGAGCGGGTGAGGACGTGCACCTCGGCGCCCTCGGCGATGGCGACCTGGGCGGTGATGTGCGCGGATCCGCCGAAGCCGTCGATGCCGAGGCGCCCACCCGAGGGACCTCGGCTCGTCGCAGGGTGGCGACCCCGTGCGGCCCCGGCCGTGCCAGGACCGACCCCGACCGCACAGGCCCAACGACCCTGGTCGAGCACCTCGGCGAGGTGGACGCTGGGTGCAGAAGGGAGGTGTGACCAGTGCAAGCAGCAGGAGATCATGTCCGGACCCAGTGCGACGCATGCGTCTGGTGGGTCAAGACCGAGGAGGGGGGTCAGTGCTCCTATCGGGCCGCAGCAACAGCATCGAACACCGCCTGGAGGGAGATCGTTCTGGGCCGCTGCACCCACTACCTGGCGAACCCGCCCCCGGCGTCGCCCACGGCGGTCGCTCCGCTGGCGTCACCTCCGCCCGACACACCCGCGTGAGCGAACCGGTGGACGTAGATCCGTCGTTCTCGGCGTCTGGCCATCCGGGGACCTTCGGCCCTGGCCGACCGTCGTGCTCCCGGCAGAAGCTGCAGCCTTGAGACCTACGCAGCCGGCCGTCCGAACGAGACGGGGTGGAGGTCTTCGAGCCGCTGCTCGCCGCACGACCTGAGGAGACCGCATGACCGATCCGACCGCTCAGCCGCCTGAGGGGCTCGAACCCGAGGGGCCCAACGAGTCGAACCGCCGGATCCGCCGCCGGTGGTACGTCGGCCTCGGCATCGCCGCGGTGGTGCTGCTGGTCGTCGTGGTCTTCGCCGTTCGCAGGGGCAACGACGACGAAGGGGTTGCAATCGCATCGACCACCTCCACGACCTCGTCGGTGGCCACGACCTCGTCGTCGTCGAGCACCTCGTCGTCCACGACCGAACGATCGACGACCACCACGTCGGCACCCGCTCCGACGACCTCAGCCGCAAGCACGTCGACCACGGGTGCGCCACCCCCGACGGTCGACCTCTCGTCGGCCCTGTGGCCCAGCGGCGGGTCCGTTCAGCACTTCACCGACCCCATCGCTGTTGCTCGCGGCTTCACGACGAGCTACCTGGGATTCGTGGACCCGGTGGTCGGCGCCTTCCAGCAGGGCGACGTGCGGTCCGGTGAGGTCGACGTGCGGCCTGAGGCCCGGGGACCTGCAACCACGATCCTCGTCCGCCAGCTCGGTGACGGTGCCTGGTACGTACTGGGTGCCACCACGCCCGACGTCTCCCTCACCCGCCCGACAGCCGGGTCCCAGATTTCTTCCCCCGTGGCGCTCGGCGGCACGGCTCTGGCGTTCGAGGGCCAGGTGGCCGTCGAGGTCCGACAGGACGGATCGACCGCGCCCCTCGGGGAAGGCTCCGTCACCGGCGGCGGCGATGTGGCGCGGCCCTTCGTCGGTTCCATTGCGTTCCGGGCACCGACCGAACGGGCCGGCGCAATCGTCCTCCTGGTCCGATCCGAGCGAGACGGATCGACGTGGGCAGCGGTCGCGATGCGCGTGCGGCTCGGGTGATCGCAGACGGCAGCGCCTTCGAGCACGACCCGCCGAGCCGATGCCCGCGGAGGGTCCTCGTGCTGCGTCAACCAACGTTTGCGCTGTTGCTCGCCCAGCGAGCCACCGCGCAAACACGGCCTGCGCCGGCGTGGCCAGCACGCCGACGGTCGACGCCGCCAGCGCGAGTGCCAGCGCCGCGATGCCGGCTCGCCACCGCATCCGTCGACCGATCCCGCCCGACTCCTGGTGCTGACCTACCCCGCGCCCGCTCTCACCCATGGCGTACGGCTTAGGACGACCAGCGCGAACGGAGCGCGAACGGACGTGGTCAGGGGCGCGACACCTGGAAGGTCACGACGCCGTCGGCATCGACCGAGGTCGCCGTGGGACCTTCAAGTCTTGGGGTGGTCGAGCAGCCAGCGCACGATCTGGGTCGAGAAGTCTTCGGTCCAGCTCGGGATGTGGACGCCCCCGGGCTGGGTCCAGAGCTCGGCATGCCCGCCGCGGTCGCAGTCGGAGTACGCCGTCACCGTGGCCGGAGGAAGATCGTTGACGATCTGACGGTCGGCCGGTGCCGGCGAGTCCGGCGTGGTGCGGCAACCGTTGGAGGTGGCCCAAGTCTCGGTGGTGGCTGGTGCGCTGGGATACGCATCGCCCAGGATCGAGCCGCCGTCGTACTTGATCGTCCGGTCTGCAGTGCCGTGGACCTCGAGCGTGGCCACGGGCTCGGACGGCGTGCACTTCGACGGGTCGTCGTAGGTGGCCCCCTCGAGGCTGGCGATCGCCGCGATCTGGTCGGCGTGGTCGCACGCCATCCGGTAGGACATGAAGCCGCCGTTGCTGTGACCCATCACGTACACGCGGCGGGGATCCACGTCGTAGCGGTCCTTGGCTTGGGCGATGATCGCAGCGATGTACGCGGAATCGTCGGGCGGGTCCTCGCCGCGGGCGCAGCAGGCATCGGTGGCGGTCCACGCCCGCTTGCCCATCCGGTTGGCCACCCCATCGGGGTGCACGTACAACATGCCCGCCGCATCGGTCGCCTCCTGGAGGCGCAGGTAGTCCGACTGGATCTGGCCGTCGACGCCGTAGCCGTGCAGGAGGATCAGCAGCGGGGCCGGCGTGCCGTCCTGGTAGCCGGGCGGCACGTGGACGTCCACCTCCCGACCGGCGGGGATCGTCGGCGCGACCGTCGTCGTCGTCGAGACCGTCGTGGTGGTCGTGGTCGGCGCCCGGGTGGCGTCGCTCCCGCTTCCCGAGCCCGAACAGCCGATCAGCAGGAGGGACACCGCAAGGGCAACGCCGATGGAACGGGCTCGGAGAGAAGTCACGGAGGCACGGTACTGCCGCATCCACCCACCCAGCCCGGCGGCGGTCCGCCCAGCCGGGAGGACGTGCCGGGGCGCCCGGGGCGAGCGAACCGGGAGGACGTGTCAGGTCTGGAGCGTGGTGGCGTTGCGTGCGCCGGCCAGAGCGGTCGAACTCGACGGCGAAGCAGCCTCCGGCGTCTGCCACGCTGCCCGGTCTTCCGGGTCCTGCGTCGCGATCGCGACCTCGCGGAGCCGGCGGAGACCCGAGCGGATGCGGCTCTTGACCGTGCCCTCCGGTTCGCCGAGGATGACCGCCACCTCACGGTAGGTCCGACTGCCGAAGTAGGCGAGGGCGATGACGTCGCGCTCGGCGTCGCTCAATCGATCGAGGAGCGTCCAGGTGACCCGGGCCTCGGCCCGCTCGAGCGCCGTCTCCTCCGCCGATCGGCTGGCCGGGCGCGGCTCGACCGGCTCGCGGTCCTCCCGAGAACGGCGGGCGGCGTCGGCACGGATCGCGTCGATGGCACGACTGCGGGTCTGCATGACGAGGTAGCCGCGGAGCGGGCCCCGCGCCGGGTCGAACCGCGCCGGTCGGTCCCACAGGCGGAGGAACACCTCCTGGACGATGTCATCGGCGTCATGGGACCCGCGCAGGCGGGCCGCCGCCTTGAGCATGTTCGAGCTGTAGCGGCGGTACACCTCCTCGAGCGCACGGCACGAGCCGTCCGCAACGGCTTCGAGCAGCCAGGTATCACTTCGCAGCGCGAAGCCCGGCTCGGCGGCGCACGCATCATCGTCGAACGATGTGGTGGATATCGCAGTCATCTGGACTCCCGACTCGGTTCGCGCATGTGGGGGTGCGAGCCACCGAGGTCCAGGGTGACGCGTGGGTGGCTCTACCCAGCACCGCACTCGTCTATACGACATCGCCGTCGGTTCCTGACGATCCAGCCCGTGCACGGCGAGGTGGGCATCGGTCGGCCACAGCGACGCACCCGTCCGTCCCCGTGAACGCAGAGGTCCGAGCGACGAGGGATCAGGCGCCGCGCGCCGGTCAAGATCTGATGGCGGCGTGGGGTCGACGCGAGCTAGTCGCCTCGGGACCCACGGTCAGGCGACTGTGGAGCGTTCGCTCTCGGCAGAGCCACGTTTCGTGCTGCGAGATCTCTCGACCGCGCGGACGCCTGAGGGCGCCTGCTGTGTGGGATCACCAGTGCTGCCGCGACGAGCAGTACGCACACGACCACGAATTCTACCGGCATGCGAAACCCCTCCGGGTGCTGAGCGGAAGGAAGCGGCCCCGAGCAAGCTGCGTGCGGCGTCCCCGATGGAGCGACGCCGGACCGGCCGATGGCAGGCATGCGTCTCGACCGTCCCCGTAGAACCCCACGGACTTCTTCTCCATCTGTGACGGCACGCTTCACCTCTCCCTCTGACGTCCATCCTATACATGAATTGCATTTCCGGATACACACATCGCTTCTTTGTCCCGGCGAGGTCCTCAGGCTGGTCCAGGGCTTCGGACGCCACGGCCCCCAGATGGCGTCCGTCGCCTTCGCTCGATGGTCACGGCGGGCCGTCACCGGTGGGGCTCGAGCGAGTGAGGCGTTGCTGGAGCCAGAGCGTGGACACGCCGGCGAGGAGGAGTCCGACGAGGTTGACCGCCAACTGGAGGGCCGAACCGGTGACATCGGTCCAGGCGCCGTACGCCGCTGCGACCCCGATGTTGGCGATGGCTGGGATGGTCGTCACCGACACGAGCACGCCGATCATCACGCCCGGGCGGCCCTGGGTCAGCGAGAGCATCCCGGCCACGCCCGCCAGCACGGCGACGACCACCGCCAGTGCGTCGGGCTGGGCGATGAAGGCGGTGAGCTCGCGGTCGGCGGCTCCGTAGCTTCCCGAAGCGGTGCCCGATGCGCGCGCCGCCAATGCGACCACTCCGGAGGCAAGGACGCCAGCGGCTGCGCCGATCCCGAGCGTGCGAGCGGCTCGTCTTGCAGCCGAGGCTCGCCGACGCAGCGCAGCCACGCAGATGGCTGCGAGCGGCCCGTAGTCCGGTCCGACGACCATCGCCCCGATGATGAGGACCGGCGAGTCGACCAAGATGCCGACGGCCCCGATCGCCGAAGCGAGCGCCATGAACAGCACGAACGACGCAGTAAGGCCGGCGTCGACGCGGGCTTGCGCTTCGATCGTCTCCCACACGAGCGCGTCGGTCCCATGGCCGGGCGCCATCGACTCAGCCCTCGCCGCTGCGTCGGACACCATCGTGCCCACGTCCTCGATGGCGATCGATCCGCTGCGATGCACCCCTTGTCGCTGCAGCCACTCGATGGTCTCGTTGGCGGCCTCTCGTGCGACGTCGCACAACACGACGTCACCGGGAGGGTCGAGCGCAGCGCCGGGAAGGTGGATCACGTGAGCAACCCCGGGGGCGTCCAGGAGCCGCTCGGTCACGGGACGAGCCAGGGCCGGGGGGATGATCAGACGGAGGTGCAGCATGCGCTCAATTGGGTGCGGTTCGTGCGGGTCGAGATGTTCGTCGGCATGCCCCGCCCGCTCCCTCGGACGTCGCTCGCGTCTCTCCCGCCGTAGCCGCACGACCGGGCTGAGGCCGGACTGACGATCGTGCTGTTCTGGGATACTCCCCTTCCGGGTGTCCTGAGTCTGCTCCACCGGCCTGCCCATGACAACTACATCACGAATCTTTTTTCGTGCATGACTTGACGTAAGAAGTTTTTTTCGCATAAACCACCCCGCATGTTCGAGGTGCTGCTGCTGTCGCTGATCATCGGGATGGGGATCACGGTCCTCCTGTTCGCGACGCGCAGCCTGCGCCACGAGCCGTACCGCCGCAGGTTCACCGTCACCGGTGCGCTCCTGGTCCTCAGCGGCGTGGTGCTGGTGATGGCAGACGACCTGGTCGTGACCGCCGGGGCCTGGGTCGCCACGAGCTGGCTGGCGGTCGCACTGATCCGCACCGGGCCACCGCAGGGAATATCGGCCCGGTCATCTCGGGCGATGCGGTCCTTCGCCATCGGCGACGGTGCGATGCTGGCCGCTGTCGGAATCCTGGCGGCTGCTGCGGGGAGCACGGCGGTCGCCGATCTGAACCGAGCCAGTCCGTTGGCGCTCGGTGCTGCGGGAGTGCTGCTGGTCGTTGCGGCCGCTTCACGGTCTGCCTCAGGGCCGTTCTTCCGGTGGCTTCCGGACAGCCTCGGGGCGCCGACGCCCTCGTCTGCGCTCCTGCACGCGGGCGTCGTCAACGGCGGGGCGCTCCTGTTGATCAAGCTGGCCCCGGCGACGGCAGAGACGCTTCCTGGAGCGGTCGCCGCACTCGCCGTCGGTGGGGTCACCTGCGTCTTCGCCGAAGCGGTGATGCTGACCCGCCCCGACGTCAAGGGACGCCTCGCCTGGTCGACCATCGCCCAGATGAGCTTCACGATGGTGCTCTGCGGCCTCGGCCTCCACGTCGCTGCCGGCTTGCACCTGGTGGCGCACGGCTTCTACAAGGGCAGCCTCTTCCTGGGTTCCGGCAGCACGGTCCGCCAGACCGTCCGGCACCGCCGTGCTCCGACCGGATCCACCACGAGGCACCGTCGCGCATTCGTGCTTGCTGGTGCAGCGGCGACCGCCACCGTCTGGGTCACCGGGACGAAGGTGCACGCCGATCTCGTCGTCCCGCTTGCGCTGGCATGTGTTGCCTCCGGGTGCGCAACCCAGGCCTGGCTGCGGCGGGCTGGCACGGCGCGAGGTCGCCTGGGCGCAGCAGCCATCGGGGTCGCGATGATCGTTGCGTACGTGCTCGTGACCCTCGGGCTCGAAGCAGCGGTAGGTGGCGACCTCGAGGTGGCAGATCCGGCGCTGAGCGCCTGGTGGGTGCTGGCGGTCCTCGGTGCGCTGTGTGCGGTGGCGCTGGCCCCGGCCGACCTGCCGATCTGGAAGCGGATCCGGGCTGCCGGTTGCCCGACCGCCACCCTGCGGGTGGTGCTTCCTGGGCCGATTACCTGGCGACCCGGGACGGTCGCTCCCGCCCCACGCAGACCCGCCCTCGACGCCCTCGACCACCTTGGAGCGTGACCCCGTGACCACCCGTTCTCTGACGCGCCTTCGCGACGACGTCGACCTTGCGTGCGAGGTCGTTGCGCCGTCCTGGCCGCTCTCGTCGGTCATTGCTGCCAACCCGCTCAGCGGACTCGAGGACCGGCGATTCGATGAGGCGATCCAGCGCGCGGAAGCGCTCTTCGGTGCCCGTTGCGTCCTCACCAACGGGGAGTACGTCGCTGCGTTCGAGGCCGGGCGCATCAGCCGAGCAGCGCTCGACGCCGCGCTCGAACAGCACCCCGGTCACGAGTTCAGCGATCTGGTCGACGGGACAGAGGGACCGCCACCGCAACGGACTGCCGTGACCGTGGCCGAGCGCCACGACCGCCACCACGGCACCCACCTTCGCCGCACCATCGACATCGAGATCTCGGACTGGTGCGCGCAGTGGGCAACGCGAGACGCTCCGGGAGATCTGTGGACGACGTGGTGCGCCGAACATCCCGACCCGACCGGTGCGCTGCCGCTCGCAGCCGATTCGGCCCTCCAGACAGCCCTCGATCAACTACGCGTGCCCCACTACGCCCAGCGCGAGTACCTCAGCCGGCACGTAGCGGCGCTCCCCGGTTGGTCGGCGCACCTGCGCTGGCGAGAAGCGCACCACGGCGGCGACATCATGCTCGGCTACATCGCCGCAGCGGTCGTCACCGAGGCCCGAGTGGTCGGCGAGACCACCTGGTACTTCGATGACGGTCCGCGACCGCACCCGCCGTCGACCGCGCTCGACCCCCGGCCCCTCATCTGGCAGGAGGCGTACGAGCGGACCGTCCACGACCGGCTCCTCGACACCATCGACGACGCTCCAGCACCCGCAGACCGTCAAGCGCCTTCCGCCCAGGTGGTGTGCTGCATCGATGTCCGGTCCGAAGCGCTCCGACGGAACCTCGAGCAGCTCGGCGCCTACGAGACGTTCGGTTACGCCGGGTTCTTCGGACTGGCCGCCCACGTCCTGCCCGTCACCGGGAGAGGGGGGACCGATCAGTTCCCCGTCCTGCTCGACGCGGAGGCCACCGTCGCCGAACACGGCAGCGACGATGCGCTGAGGACATCGGCCGCGCTCGACGACGCCTGGTCCGCAGCCAAGCACCACCCCATCGCACCCCTTGCCCTTGCGGAAGGTTCCGGCTGGACGCTCGGACCACTCGCGGCGCTGCGCACTGCGCTACCCGGCCTCGCCGCCGCAGCCGCCGACCTCCTTCCGCACCGTCGCGGCGTCTCCGACCCCACGACCTTCGACCGCAGCGCCATCGATGTCGAACGACAGGCCGAGATCGTCGCCGGCGTGTTGCGGCTCGGTATCGGAGCAGAGCCTGCACCGATCGTCGTGCTGTGCGGGCACGACGCCCGCGTCGACAACAACCCCATGGAATCGGCACTGGCGTGCGGGGCCTGCGGGGGCAACGGCGGTGGCACCAATGCCCGCATCGTTGCCGCGATGGCGAACGACCCAGCGGTGCGCAGCCACCTCGCCCACGTCGGCCACCCGCTGCCCGACACCACCTGGTTCGTCGCCGCGGTGCACGACACGCCGACCGACCGGGTCGAGCTGCTCGACCTCCATCTCCTGCCGGAGTCCCTCCAGCACCTCATCGCCACCCTGCAGGAAGATCTCCGACTTGCGGGCGATCATGCAGCGCTCGAGCGCGCCGGGGATCTCCCGGGCCAGCCCCGCACCCTGCGCGCCGTGCGTCGCCGCTCACGCGACTGGGCCGAGCCGGTCGCCGAGCTCGGCCTCGCCGGGAACATGGCATTCGTCATCGGGCCTCGCCCGCTCACCGCCCACGCGGACCTCCGACGGCGGGTGTTCCTGCACTCCTACGACGCCAGCGCCGATCCCGACGGCACGTTGCTGACCGGGATCTTGACCGCGCCGCTCATCGTGGCCCAGTGGATCAACGCCCAGTACTACTTCTCGGCGACGGATCCCGAGACGTTCGGCGCCGGCTCGAAGGCGGTCCACAACGTCCTCGGTGACGTCGGGGTGCTCAGCGGCGCTGGCGGCGATCTCCGACGCGGGCTGCCGCTCCAATCGGTGCGGGCCGGGTCGCGTCTCCTGCACGAGCCCGTCCGGCTGCTCGCAATCGTGGAAGGGTCGCTCGACCACGTGGACCAGGCCATGGCCGCATCACCGACCCTCGATCGACTCGTGACGAACAGCTGGATCCACCTCGTCGCTCGACTCGGCCCTGATGATCCGTGGCAGCAGCGCGACGCTGGAGGCTGGAGCCCCCACCCGGTGATCGAGGAGGACCGGGCATGGCCTCGGACCGCCTGAGGGCGACCGTGGGCATGATCGGCGGGGGGCAGCTCGCCCGCATGACCCACCAGGCGGCGATCGACCTGGGCATCGACCTCCTGGTGATGTGCCCGGACCCGGACGAGCCGGCGGTCCAAGCGGGCGCCCGCCACATCGCCGGATCGCCGAACCGCCTCGGGGACCTTCTGGCGCTCGCCGAGCACTGCGATGTCGTCACCGTCGACCACGAACAGACACCGCCGCGCTTGCTGGAGGCGCTCATCGAGCGCGGCCATCGCGTGGCGCCCGGACCCCACGCCGCCGCCCTCGGGCGCGACAAGGCGGTGGCGCGAGCGCAGCTCGAGCCGCTCGGGGTCCCCACCGCGCCATGGACGATCGTCGACTCGGTCGCCGGGGTGGAATCGTTCGCAGCACGCCACGGATGGCCGCTCTACCTCAAGCGCCCGAGCGGCGGATACGACGGACGCGGCGTCTGGCTCGTCGTCGACCTCGACGACGCCTCGGCTGCGCTCGAGGCTGCCGACAGCGACCTCCTTGCTGAACCCGCGATCAACTTCACCCACGAGCTGTCGGTGATCGTCGTCCGTTCCCCCAGCGGCGAAACCGTCGCCTACCCACCCGTCGAGACCGTGCAGCGAGACGGGCGCTGCGACGAGGTGTTCGTACCGGCTGAGGTGTCCGAGCAGCACCGCCGCGACGCCCGCCGCCTCGCCGTCACCATCGCGAAGGCAATCGACCTCCACGGCGCCATGGCCGTCGAGCTGTTCGCCACCGCCGATGGGCTGCTGCTCAACGAGCTCGCCGTGCGGACCCACAACTCCGGCCACCTCACCATCGAGGCGTGTGCCACCTCCCAGTTCGAGAACCACCTCCGCGCCATCCTCGACCTGCCGCTCGGAGCCACCCACCTCTCCGTGCCCGCGGCCGCCATGGTCAACCTGGTCGGCCGGCCCGACGGAACCGACCCACTCGATGACCTCGGACCGGCACTCGCGGTTCCAGGAGCACGGATCCACCACTACCGCAAGGCCTCCCGACCGGGACGCAAGATCGGCCACGTCACCGCCACGGCGCCCGACGTCGCCACCGCCCGCGCCACCGCCCGCACCGCAGCCGACGCACTCACCAAGGAGAAGGTCCGATGACCGCACCGCAGATCGCCATCGTCATGGGTTCCGCATCGGATCTGCCCACCATGCAGTCCGCCGCCGACACGCTTCGCGAGCTCGACCTCACCTACGAGGTGCGCGTCGTCTCCGCCCACCGGACACCTCACGACATGATCCGGTACGGATCCGACGCCGCCGAGCGCGGGATCCAGGTCATCATCGCCGGTGCGGGTGGCGCCGCCCACCTCCCGGGCATGCTCGCCTCGGTCACCACGCTGCCCGTCATCGGGGTGCCCGTCCCACTCCGCTACCTCGACGGGCTCGACTCGTTGCTGTCGATCGTGCAGATGCCCGGCGGGGTCCCCGTCGCGACCGTGGGCGTCGGCAACGCCCGCAACGCCGCCCTGCTTGCCGCACGCATCGCCGCGATCGGCAACCCCGGGCTGACCGCCCGCCTCGCCGAAACGGCTCGGACCTCAGCGGAACTCGCCCGCGCCCAGGACCTCGACATCCAGGAGCCCAGCTGACATGACCACTCTCCTCCTCGCCGACAAGCGCCTGCTGATCACCGGGGTCGTGAACACCGACTCGATCGCGTACGCCACCGCCTCGGCCGCGGTCGCGCACGGTGCCGACATCGTGTTGTCCAGCCTCGGCCGAGACCTCGAGGCCGCACGATCCGCGGCCGCAACGCTGCCCGGCGAGGTGGACGTCATCGAGGCCGACCTCACCGACACCGGTCAGCTGACCGAGCTCAGCAACCACCTCGCGCAGAGGTGGGGCCGCCTCGACGGCGCACTGCACGCCGTTGCGTTCGCACCACGAGAGACGCTCGCCGGTGACTTCCTTGCCGCGGGCAGCCTCGCGGTCAGCCGGGCGTTCGAGACCAGCACCCACTCGTACGCCTCGCTCGCATCGGTGGTCGCCGAGCTGGCACCCCCGCAGGGGGCATCGATCGTCGGGCTCGACTTCGATGCTGCCGGTGCCTGGCCGGTCTACAACTGGATGGGCGTGTGCAAGGCCGCGCTTGAAGCCGTCAACCGCTACGTCGCCCGCGACCTCGGGCCCCGACGGATCCGCTCCAACCTCATCGCCGCCGGACCGATCCACACTCGCGCCGCCGGCGGGATCCCCGACTTCGAGCGTCTCACCGATGCGTGGCAGGACCAGTCACCACTTCCTTGGGACCCCACCGACAGCGCACCGGTCGCCGACACGGCGTGCTTCTTGTTGTCGGAGCTCAGCCGCATGATCAGCGGCGAAATCGTGCACGTCGACGGCGGCTACCACGCGATGGCCGCTCCCCTGCGCAACGATCGAGCTTCAGCCCCGAGCCTCGGGTGACACGTCGACGAGCCGAAGCAGATCCGCAACCTCCCGGTCGCGCTCGATCGGATGGCGCAACGGAAGCTCGGGGTGGATCTTGTAGTGGTTCCGCCGACCGACCTTCTCGCGCGTCAGGTACCCGCCCTCGACCAGTTCGCGGATGATGTTCTGCGCCGAACGCTCCGTGATGCCCACCCGGACCGCGATGTCACGACCCCGGATCCCGGGATCCTCAGCGATGCACAGCAGGACATGGGAGTGGTTCGTCAAGAACGTCCACGTCGGCTTTTCATCCGCATCTTCAGCCACGATCGGCAACCTCCATCAGATGAAACCTGAATCGTACCTTGAGCTTCACAGCTGCAAGCGCCCGGCCCCCGACCGAGCCCGTTCCCGACGCGCCCTCGACCCGACCAGTACCCCATGACGGATCCCCACCGCTCACCCGCCTCGCAACCGCCCCTCGAAGGGGTGCGCATCATCGACTGCTCGATCCTCGGGCCCGGCGCGCTCGCAATGCACCTTGCCGACCTGGGGGCCGAGATCATCAAGGTCGAGCCGCCCGGCGGGGACCCCCTGCGCACCACGACCTGGCCGATGGTCGACGGAGTGTCGCTGATGCACCTCCACATCAACCGGTCCAAGCAGTCGATCGGCCTCGACCTCCGGACCGCTGAGGGCGCCGAGGTCTTCGAGGCGCTGGCCGCCGGCGCCGACGCCGTGATCGAGGGAATGCGACCAGGCGCGCTCGAACGGCTCGGACTCGGATACCGCCGACTCCGACCCCGCAACCCCGCATTGGTCTTCTGCTCCCTGTCCGGGTTCGGCTCGACGGGCCCGTACCGCGATGTGCCGAGCCACGGCGTTGCCTTCGATGCCTGGGCAGGACTTGTCACCCCCGACATCGACGAGACCGGCCGGTGCTCGATCCCGGACCACCCCTCGATCGGGATCCACGCCGGACCAGTCTTCGGAGCGCTCGGTGTCGTTTCGGCGATCCTGGCGAGCCGCACCACCGGTGTCGGTCGGCAGGTCGAGATCGCCCAGGCCGATGCGGCGGCGGCCATGGACTGGCTGCGCAGCGAGACGTGGCTCGCCTACCGGCGCGGCGACCATCACGCCGATGCCCCGCAGGTCTCCGCCCGGCGGCCGCCGGGCACCGCAGGGATGCGAGACGGGGTGCGCTACCAGTTCTACGAAGCCAGCGACGGTCGCTACGTGCTGTTCATGGCATCCGAGCGGAGGTTCTGGCGCAACTTCTGCGAGGGCACCGGACGGCTCGACCTCTATGACCGTTGGCCTGGAGCCGAGCGAGGCGACCACGCGTCGGGCAACGAGGAGCTCCACGCTGAGCTCCGGGCCGTCTTTGCATCGAGGACTGCGCAGCAGTGGGCTGACCTTGCCGCTGCCCACGACACGGCCATCGTTGCGGTCAACACGCCGGAGTCGATCGCGGACGACCCCCAGTTCCAGGCCCGGTTCGCGCTGCACCCCACCCAAGCCGTCGGCACCGAACAGCTTCCCTCACCGCTTCGCTTCGACACCGACCCGGCGCCAGTCGGGTTCGCTCCGGTTCTCGGCCAAGACACCGACGATGTCCTGAGGCGCATCGTCGGACTCGACGATGACCAGATCGCTGCGCTGCGAGCGTCCGACGCCATCTTCTGAAGCGCGAGCTCGTCTCGTGCGCCGCCGTCACGGGTTGCAACGGGGACACCACGCTGGGTCCCCCGGCCGTTCGACGTGATCGACGCGAGTCTGCGAACAGCCCCGCCGGGCGCAGGTGGACACCTGCGCGCCAACCTCGAGAGTCGGGGTCCCGCACCAGCCACCTTGTCGCGCGCGGTGGCGAGCGGGCTCTTCGTGCGGGCGACGTCGCCGGTGAAGGTTCCCAGCGCATCGGTGTCCACCGCCGCGACCACCACCTCCCAGCCCAACGCTGCGCGCAGCGGCGGACCGAACTGACGCTCCTTGCCGTGCATCGTCGCGATGGACACGAGCGAAGCAACACCAAGCCCGCGGCCGACGCTGGCCGGCCGTTCGGAGGCCGAGGACTCCACCGCCCGGCGCATCAAAGCCCGAATTTGTACGCTACGTGTTTCATGTATCGTAGATCGTATCTACTGGCTCGGAGCAGGACAACCGATGACATCAGACCAACTCGATCCTTCCGGTCGCCGGTTGCCACGGACCATTCGAACCTCCGTCGCGACATGACCGTCGACCCGCACACGCCCTGCCTCGTCGGCACCGCCCGCCGGACGTGGCACCCCGGAGAGGCCGCGGTTCCTGAGCCCCTCGAGATGTGGGCCGAGCTCAGCGAGGCCGCGGCGCTCGATGCGTCCGCCCATTCCGACGTGCTGGGCTCCATCGATGATCTGAGCCTCGTCCACTGCCAGTCCTGGGCATACGACCAACCCGTGGACCGGCTGGCCCAGCGGCTCGGCATCCACGTCGACCAGCGCAGCGAGTCGATCCTCGCCGGCACGTCACCCCAGCGGCTCATCAACGCGGCCGCGGCGAGGATGCTGCGGGGAGAGTCCAACGTCGCCCTCGTCGTCGGCGGCGAGGCCCTCGCAACCAAGCGGGCATTCGACCGGGCCGGGGAGACGGCACCGTGGAGCCACCCCCATGCCGCACCGCCGGAACTGCCCATCGCGCTCGAGGAGTGGTACCTCCCGACGGAGATCGCCCACGGCGTCCTCCCGGCATGGCTCACCTTCGCGCTGCTCGAGCAGGCGCGCTGGGCCGCGCGCAGCGGCGGAGATCCGTGCCGCACCGAACTCCGCCGGGTGATCGGGAACCTCCGCGGCGTTGCCGACACCAACCCAGACGCGTGGTTCCGCGAGTCGGCGACCGCCAATGAGCTCGTGACCCCATCCGCGTCGAATCGGCTGGTCGCCAACCCCTACACGAAGCAGATGACCGCGTTCATGGACGTCGACATGGCTGCGGCGAACCTGCTCGTCACCAAGGAGCTCGCCGACCGCTGGTCGGTGCCCGATGAGCAGCGGGTCTACCTGCGCGGCTGGGGCTTCGCACGAGACGCCGTCCACGTCGCCGGACGATCGCGACTCGACTCCTCGCCGGCAATGGCTCTCGCCTCTGCCCAGGCCCTCGCCGGCGCCGGGCTCGGCATCGAGGACATCGACCTGTTCGATCTCTACAGCTGCTTTGCCTCGGCGGTCGAGTTCGCCACCGACGCCCTCGGCATCGCCCCCGACGATCACCGGCCGCTGTCGGTTACCGGGGGCCTGCCGTACCACGGAGGCCCGAGCAGCAACTACATGAGCCACTCGATCAGCCACGTCACCAGCCGGCTCCGGACCGGGGAGGCAGAGACGGCACTGGTGACCGGAGTCGGCATGCACATGACCAAGCACGTCGCGGCGGTTTGGTCTCGAACACCGGCGACGATCCAGGCCTGGACCCCTCCCGACTCCCAGCGGTGGAGCGACGCCGATGAGCGAGGCGCAGGACGCGTCGCGGAGCACGTCGACGGCAGGGGAACCCTCGTTGCCGCCACCGCCCTGCATGATCGCAGCGGCGCACCCGACCACGTGATCGGCATCTGCGACCTCTCCGACACCGCCCGCTGCTACATCCGCAGCGACGACCCCGCCCTGCTCGCCGCCGTCGTCGACGACCAGTGGTGCGGGCGGACCGTGATCATCGAACGAGCCGGCGACGCAACCAACACCGCGCGACTGCGCTAGCCCGGCGCGAACACACCAGCGATCACGTTCACCACGCCGACGCTGCCTCCGTTCGCAGCCCTACCGCAACGCCACGGAGGGAGCAGTCATACGTATTTGACTTCGCATATTATGTTACGTGTATTATTACTCGTACGAGTGTGCCGGGACACCCGGTCCCGGCAACGAGGAGTGCCCGACATGTCGACGAACCCGGTGGCCCTAGCCGCCCTTCTGGCACCTGCCACGTTGATCGCCGTTGCGATGGCACCCGGTGCCGCTCGGCCGGGGGCCGCGCTGCGAACGGCGCACCGGGCAAGGATCGCCACCGTCTTCGGGGTCATCGTGGCGGGCATCGCCGCTGCCGCGGTAGCGCTCAACGGAACGCTGGAATCACCGAGCGCCACCGTCGAGGGTCTCGGTGCCTCGCTGCGGCTCGACGGGCTCAGCGTCACCATGTTGGCCATGGTGGCCCTGTTGGCCGTCGCCATCGTCCGCTACAGCGCCACCTACCTCGACGGCGATGCCCGCCACGACGAGTTCCTCCGGCGGCTGGTCGCAACGGTGGCGGCGGTCGAGGTGCTGCTCATCTCCGGAAACCTGGCGCTGCTGTTCGCCGCATGGGTCGCCACCAGCTTCGCCCTGCACCGGCTCCTGCTCTTCTACCCCGAACGTCCCGGCGCCGTGGCCGCCGCTCGCAAGAAGTTCGTGGTTGCTCGGATCGGTGACGCCATGCTGTTCGGGGCGATCGCCTTGCTGTGGCACCACGCGAGCACCGGCGACCTGAGTGCCGTGTTCACATCGGCCGCAGCGGACCCCACCAGCGCAGCGGTGCAGGCCGCCGCCGTGTTCTTGGTCCTCGCCGCAGCCCTCAAGTCCGCCCAGTTCCCGACGCACGGCTGGCTCGTGGAGGTGATGGAGACCCCGACGCCCGTGTCCGCACTGCTGCACGCAGGCATCCTCAACGCTGGTGTCTTCCTGGTGATCCGGACCAGCTACGTGATCGACCAAGTGGACGCCGCCACCTTCTTGCTCATCGGGATCGGGGCCATCACCGCAGCATTCGCATCGGCGGCGCTGCTCACCCAGCCGTCGGTGAAGGTCGCCTTGGGCTACTCGAGTGCCGCTCACATGGGCTTCATGTTGATGGTCTGCGGCACCGGGGTCTACGCCGCTGCGCTCCTCCACCTGGTCGCCCACTCGTTCTACAAGGCACACGCCTTCTTGTCCTCGGCGAGCGCCATCGACGAGGCGCGCGCCGCAGATGTCCCGCTACCCCAGCGGCTGGGGCGCCCTGGCCGCATCGCACTGAGCGCCGTGATCGCCCTGTCCACCTACCTGCTGCTCGCCGCAGCGTTCAGCATCGACCTGCTCGACGAACCGGTGCTGCTCGCCATCGGAGCCATCCTCGTGCTCGGCACCACCCAGATCATCGCCCCAGCCGTCGACTCCGCTGCCGGGTGGGGTCCCGTGGCATGGCGCGCCGTCGCCATGGCCGGTGCCGTCACCCTCTCCTTCTTCGCCCTCGAGGCGGGCGCCCACCAGGTGCTGGCCAACAGCGCCGCACACGATGGCGGCCGCACCACGGCCCACCTCGCACTGCTCGCCGCGGTCGTCGTCGGGTTCGGCGCAATCGTGGCCCTCCAGATCGTGCACCCCGCGCACCGGTCCGGGTTGCGACGCCGAGCCCTCGCCGTGCACCTCCGCAACGGCCTCTACGCCAGCGCCGCCTTCGACCGGCTCGTCAAGGCGAACCGGTGACCCGACCCATGCAGACCGCAGAGGAGACAACCATGACGCTTACCGACGAAACCCACCGCTCCACCCCCGCCACCACCGCCGAGGATCGGGCCCACACGCAAGCCGTGCTCGGTGCGGCCGGTGACCGGATCGCTCCGGTCTGGCCTCTGTCGCGCTTCGTCGCCGTCAATCCGTACGTCGGTGTGGCCGACCTCCCCTTCGAGGAAGCCGCCGAGCGCATCGCCGCCCGCTCGGCCGGACGGTCCACGCTCCCCCTCGCGGACTACCTGACCATGGTCGACGACGGCCACATCAACCTCAGCGACCTGCAAGCCGCGCTCGACCAACGCCTGCCGACCGCCCACCGCGCGCTCACTCCAGCCGAACTGCTCGACGCCGCTCGCGCCGAGATCAAGACGGGTGCCGGGGAAGCCACTGCGTGGACCCAGCGGACCCCGACGGTCGCAGGCGTGGCGGGCGAAGTGACCGGACGCAACTGGGAGCGCCTCATCGTCGACCGGATCTCGGCGTGGGCGGCCGCCTACTTCGACGAGGGCCAAGCGATGTGGCGTTCTGCCGATGCCGACCTCGATCCGTACACGGCGTGGAAGCAAGAAGCCCAGGTCGATCGGACACCGGAGGTGGCGGGTCTGCGCCGAGTGCGCCGCGTGGTGCGAGCGCTGCCCGACGACCCGATCGACACCGCGACACTGGCGCTTGCCGAACTCGAGATCCCCGAAGCAGGTGCCGAGGCCTACGTCCACACCCTGCTGCTCCGCATCAGCGGCTGGGCCGCGCACGCCCGCCGCCTCGGGTTCGAAGGCGACCTCTACGGCCGACCCGATGACCGCCTCGAAAGCCTCACCGCGATCGTTCTGGCCTGGGAGCTCATCGTGGCTCGCAGCCTGCAGAGCCCGGAGCTCGACGCAGCCTGGGCCCTCGCGGTGAACGATCTCGCCACCATCGACGAACAGCCCGTACGCCCAGCCATCGAACATCGGATCATCTTCCAAGACGCCCACGACCACGCCGAGCAGAACCGCCTCATCACCGCCATCAACGACTCAGCCGCATCTCCGGCGCCGGGCGCGGACGTCCAGGCCGTGTTCTGCATCGATGTTCGCTCCGAGGTGCTCCGCCGTCACCTCGAAGCCGTCGCCCCCACGGTCGACACGATCGGGTTCGCCGGGTTCTTCGCCATGCCGGTGGACTTCCTGCCCATCGGACACGGCCACGGCGAGACGCAGTGCCCCGTCCTGCTCACCCCCGCCTGCGCCGTTCCCGAGCGGGTCGGGACGGCTGAACGCACCGAGGAAGCCGCCGAGGCCCGTCGCCAGGCCCACCAGGTCCAGCGGGCGTGGAAGGCATTCAAGATGGGCGCCATCTCCTGCTTCAGCTTCGTTGGACCCGTCGGCCTCGCCTACCTGCCGAAGCTGTTCACCGACGGATCGGGACGCACGCGGCCCGTTCCCCACCCCGACGTGGAGGGCCTTCCCGATTGGGCGGCAGCCGACAAGGCCCCTGACGTGTCCGGCCTCCCGATCGAGCAGCGCACCGCGCTGGCCGCTGGGGCGCTCAAGGCCATGTCGCTCCACAGCGACCTTGCCCCCGTCGTGCTGATCGTCGGTCACGGCGCCACCACGGTGAACAACCCCTACGACACGGGCCTCGCCTGCGGCGCCTGCGGTGGACACACCGGGGAGGCCAACGCCCGGGTCGCCGCCGCCATCCTCAACGATCCCGATGTGCGCGCCGCGCTCGTCGCCGAGGGCATCGACGTACCCACCGACACCTGGTTCCAGGCCGCCCAACACGACACCACCACCGACCAGGTGCAGCTCTTCGACCGCGCCGCAGCCCCGGAGCGCCACGCCACGCGCCTCGACCGCCTCGAGGACGAGCTGAGCCAGGCCGGCTCGCTCGCCCGCGTCGAGCGGGCACCCCGCCTCGGCATCGCCCCGACGGTGACCGGCTCGGATCTCGACGCTGCGGTCCTGCGACGCAGCACCGACTGGGCGCAGGTCCGCCCCGAGTGGGGCCTCGCCGGATGCCGCGCATTCATCGTCGCCCCCCGAGCGCACACCGCCGGCGCAGACCTCGCCGGACAGACCTTCCTGCACTCCTACGACTGGCACCAAGACGACGGGTTCGGCGTGCTCGAACTCGTGATGACCGCCCCCATGGTCGTCGCGAGCTGGATCAACCTCCAGTACTACGGCTCGACCGTCGATCGCGAACGTCTCGGCTCGGGCAACAAGGTGCTGCACAACGTCGTCGGGCGCATCGGTGTGGTCGAGGGCAACGGCGGGGACCTGCGGGTCGGTCTGCCCTGGCAGTCCGTCCACGACGGCACGCAACGCCAACACGACCCGCTGCGCCTCGCCGTGATGATCGCAGCACCGACCGACGCCATGAACGACGTGATCGAGCGCCACGAACACGTCCGTCACCTCGTCGACCACCGATGGATCCACCTCTACGCCATCGACGACCACGGCACCGTGACGAACCGCTACGCCGGAGACCTCAGGTGGGAGCGGGCTTGAATCCGTCGAGGCCGCACTCCGCCCACCCATGCGCCAGCTGCGCCCCTTCTTGACGACGAGCTCCGTCTGCGCATGGGGCCCGAACCCGAGGGAGCCGCCGTGCGATCCTCCTCTGCGTGGCTCATCGCGGAACTCCTCGACCGCTTCCACCGTGACTCCATCCGTTGATGGCCCGAGCGGACACCGCAGTGGTCCATGTGTTCGAAGCGAAACCGGCGATCTCGCGCTGTATCGACCCTCGGCTGCATGGCGTCGTCGTCCGGGCCTCGACCGTGGTCAGGGACCGATTAGGTACCCGCCGACGAGCGTCCAACCTGCGGGCAGCACCGCAGGCGCACCCGTGATGCCGCCCGAGGTGACGCCGGTGAGGGTGGCCCCGGTCAGATCGGTCTGCGTGAGGTTGGCGCCGGTCAACTTCGCGTTGGTCAAGTTGGCGTGGCTGAGGTCTGCGCCAGTCAGGTTGACGTCGGTCAGGTTCGCGTTGCTCAGATCGACGAAGAACAGCTTCACACCGCTCCCGATGAGCCGACCGTTGACCAATGCCCATCCGGCGGGCAGCGCTGCGGGCGTGCCGATGATCCCGCCGGTGATGACGCCGGTGAGCGTCGCTCCGGTGAGGTCGGTGCCGCTCAGGTTGACGCCGTACAGGTAGCTGTCCGTCAGGTCGGCATTGGTCAGGTCGGTGTTCGTGAGGTTGGCATTGGCCAAGTGGTCGCCCACAAGGTTTGCGCCGGCCAGGTCGACCCCGGTGAGGTCAACACCGGTTCCGATCAGGTAGCCGTTGAAGAGCGACCATCCATTGGGCAGCGCAGCGGGTGTGCCGATGATGCCGCCGGAGGTGACGAAGCCGAGGTCGGCACCGGTGAGGTTGGCGCCGGTGAGGGTGGCGCCGTCGAAGTGGGCTCCGGGCAGGTAGGCATCGGTGAGGTTGGCCCCGGTCAGGTTCGCGTTCATCAGGTTGGCGCCACCGAGGACTGCGGTCGGACCCACGAGGTAGCCGTTCACGAGCCTCCAGCCTGGAGGCAACGCAGCGGGTGTGCCGGTGTTCCCACCCGAGCTGAGATGGGTGAGCGTGGCGCCGGACAGGTCGGCGCCGGTGACGTCGGCGCCGGTGAGGTCGGCGGAATCCAGGTTGGCGGCGTGACCGACGAGGTAGCGGTTGATGATCTTCCACCCGGTGGGCAACGAGGCCGGCGTGCCGATGATCCCGCCGGAGCTCACGTCGCTGAGGTGGGCGCCGGCGAGTTTGGTTCCGGTCAGTGAAGCGCCGGTGAGGATGGCGCCGGTCAACGTCGCTCCCGTGAGGTTGGCGCCGTTCAGGTTGGCTCCGCTCAGGTTGGCCCCGGTGAGGTCGGCCCCGACGAGGTCAGCGGCGACGAGCGAGCAGTTTCGCCAGTCCACCCCAGGTCGCGGGGCCGAAGGTGCGGGAAGGCAGTTGGAGGGCGACACTTCCGGCGAGAACGCCGAATACGAACCGAACCCCACGGCGTTGATGGCCCGCACCCGGAACAGGTAGATCTTCCCGTTCTCGAGACCGGTCAGCACCTGGGTCGTGGCTGTCGAGGCGAACGTCTGCACCGCCGTACCGGGATCCATCGACGTCTGCACCGTGTAGCCGGTGATCGGCGACCGACCGTTCGAGGCCGGAGCAGTCCAACGCAGCGTCACCACGCCATTGCCGACGGTCACCGCGCCGAGGGTCGGTGCCCCCGGAACGGTGGCAAGGGTGACGGCGGCGGAGAGGGTCGAATAGGCGCCCGACCCGATGGCGTTGCCCGCCTTGACCTGGAACCGGTAGGAGCCCCCTGGGGCGAGGCCGGTCACCACCTGGGTGGTAGCGGTCGAGGCGAAGGACTGCACCGGTTGCGCGACGGATCCCTTGAACGGCTTGACGACGTATCGGGTGATCGCCGACCCGCCGTTGGACGAGGGCGCAGTCCAGTGCAGCGTGGCCGAGGCGACACCGCCCGTCACCGAAGTGACCGCCGGAGCAGCCGGCACCGCAGCGGGTGTGACCGCAACCGACAACGCCGAGTACGCGCTCGATCCAACCGCGTTCCTCGCTTTGACCCGGAAGGTGTAGCTCGCCCCGTTTTCCAGGCCGGTCAGCACCTGAGTCGTCGCCGTCGACGAGAAGGTTCGAAGCGGCTGGGCGACGAGGCCCTTGATCGGGCGCACCGAGTATCCCGTGATCGGAGAGCCACCGGTCGACGCCGGCGCCGTCCAGTGCAGGGTCACGGACGCGTCACCCCGCACCACCGCACCCATTGCGGGGGCACTGGGCACCGTCGCAGCGGATGCCGACGACGGGGCCGTACCCATCGCCGCAGCTACGACCGCAACGGTCACGGCGGCACGCCTCACCGAACCTGATACCCGCATTGCAGCCCCCAATTGGGGCGCCTCAACACCCGATCACAAGGTGTCAGGTACCTCCTGCACTGTCAACCACGCCGGTTTCCAGCACCCGCCGAGGGACACCCCAACCCCGGGACCGCTCCTTTCGCTTCGACACCCTCGAAGAGGTGCTGGGCGATGCGTTCGGGCCAGCCGAGCAGGACGCGTGGAACCGGGCCACCAGCCTGATCACCGAACTGATGCAGGCCTCGTAGCTGCTGCCCAGCGCCGGCTGCCGATCCCAGCGACGTCGACGTCGACGACTCGTCCTCGACCATGACCGCGATGCCCGGCACGGGGAGCGATGCTCGATGCGCGAGAGCGTCCCGCCCTTCGGGGCCGTCATGTAGGACCGGGCCATGGAGTGGAGTGCGGGCGACGTCACCCCGAAGGACGGCTACGACGAGATCACCTGGGACGACACCGCCCGGCTGATCTGGGGCGACGACCTCAACGTGGTCAACACCATCCTCGTCCGCACCGTCGTCACCGGCTGACACGGCCGTCGCTCACGGGGTCACTCGTGGGGTGGTGGCGTTACGGGCCGACACCCAGGCTTTGCCCGGGCGGGAGTTCTGGCGCGACGACGACCGATGAGTCGTGCGTTTCCTTTGCCTGGTAGAGGGCTGCGTCTGCCCGGACGAGCAACGAGGGCAGCGATTCGTTGTCGCCGTTGAGCGCAAGGCCGACGCTGGCTCCGACCGCTTGTTCGCCTCGGCGGATCGGAGGATCGACGATCGCGTCTCGCACCCGACGAGCGGCCCGGGTCGCCTCGTCGATGTCACCGATCGGGTCGAGGATGACGACGAACTCATCGCCGCCGATGCGCGCCGCGGTGTCGCCGGCGCGAGTGACCGAGCGGATGCGATCGGCGACGTCGACGATCACCTGGTCGCCGGCCGCATGCCCGTGCACGTCGTTGATCAGCTTGAAGCCGTCGAGGTCGATGAAGCACAGGCCGACGCGGGTGCCGTCGCGCTCGGCCCGGGCCATCGCCTGTTCGAGATGGGGTTCGAGGATGCTGCGGTTGGGCAGGTTCGTCAGCGGATCGTGGGTCGCAAGGTGGGAGAGCTGCTCGGTGAGCCGGACCCGCTCGGTTGCGTCTCGCGCCGTGATCACGATGCCCTGCACGGCGGGCTCCTCCAGCAGGTCCGTCCCGACGCATTCCAGATGTCTCCACTCGCCTGAGTAGGCCCGCACCCGCAACGTGAACGGTTCCGGGCCATGGGTCCCGGCAACCAGCTCCACCAGTTCATCGAGGACCGCCGGCAGGTCATCGGGATGGACGATCCCCACGATCCCTTCCGGGTCCTGCCACCCCTGGGGATAGCCGAGGATCCGCTCGGTCGACGGGCTTGAGTAGAGGACTCGCCCGTTTGGGTCGAGCACCGTGATGATGTCGTTCGAGTGCTCGAAGAGGTGCTGAAAGCGAGCGATGTCCAGCGCCGCGCGGTGCTCCTCGGTGATGTCCGTGAACGCGACCAGGATCCCGTCTTGCCCATCCGCATTGGGAACGCACGACAGCCGCAGCAGACGACGAGTGCCATCGGGCCGGTCCCACGCCACCACCTGGTCCACGACCGTCCCACCGAGGATCGCCTGCATGAGCGGCCGGCGCTCGGGCGGCAGTGGCGCGCCGTCGACGTCTCGAAGCACCCACCGCTCCGTCCGCCACCCGTCGGTCAGCTCCTCCGCGCTGACGCCGAGGATCTCGAGTGCCGCCGGGTTGGACCGGCGTACCAGCCCGGAACTGTCGAAGAGCACCACGCCCTGCTCGAGCGCATCGAGCGACGAACGAGCCGCCTCCTCGCTGACGCTGAGCGCCGCCTCGAGGCGGCGGCGCTGCGTGATGTCGACGAACGTGGCCACGACCCGCCGTTCGCCCGTCGGTGCCAAGGTGGGCTCGGCGGAGACCTCGAGCCACACCAGGCTGCCGTCGGGTCGGTGCACACCCATGACCTCGTTGCGGATCCGTTCGCCGGTTGCGAGGCACACCATCGCCGGATGGTGCTCACCGGGCCATGGACTCCCGTCCGCGTAGACCGCCCGCCACCTCGGATCCGCAGATGTGCGACCGGCCAGTTCGTCCGCGCTCAGCCCGAGCAGACGTTCTGCGGCCGGGTTCCACTCGATGATGGCGCCGTCCACATCGTGCAGCACGAGGCCTTCCGTCAATGCGTCGAGGATCGACGTCTTGAGCTGCTCGCTGTGGTGGAGCCGTTCCAGGAGCGCCTCGCTGCGCTCCCGGGTGAACTCCTGCTCCACCAGGGCCGCCAGGTCGGCGAGGACCTGGCGCTGGACCTCATCGAACACGCGGGGCTTGCGGTCGATGACGCAGAGGGTGCCCATCGGCAGGCCGTCCGGACTGTGCACCACGTGCCCGGCGTAGAAGCGGATGTTTGGATCGCCGGTGACCAAGGGGTTGTCGGCAAAGCGACCATCGGCGCTGGCATCGGGCACGACCATCGTGTCCGAGGTCTCATCGACGATCGCGTGGGCACAGAACGCCACGTCCCGAGACGTCTCCGCGTCGGTCAGCCCGAGCTTCGACTTGAACCACTGGCGATCCTCATCGACCAAGCTCACCGTCGCGATCGGCATATCGAGCACGGACGCTGCGAGCCGGACGATCCGGTCGAACCGCTCCTCCGGGTCCGTGTCCAGCAGCCCGAGGGCGTACAAGGCCTTCAGCCGGCCGGACTCGTCTCGATGCTCAGGAGCAGAACGCACCGCACTACCCGTCTTCCCGGGACGTCGATACGCTGCGGTCCCGTCGCAGGTTTGCACGGAGGTCGATCCGCTCATCCTGCCACGGTGGTGGGAACGTTTGAGCGCATCATCCTGGCAGCAGCCGGAAGATGGCCTGCCGGGTGGTTTGAAATCCACCCGCACGGGGCAGGTGGGTGGTTGTTCCTCGGCGTAGGGTGAAGCGACCCTCCTGCGTCTCAGCCGGGCGGCCCCGCCGACCCGGGATCGCACGTCACGATGTCGAACTCGACGGCTGTTCACCGCTACGTGTTCCAGATCCACCCGGAGCCTGCATGAGTCCGATCGCGAGACCCGAGTGATCGACCGTTCCACGGAACCCCCGCACCCCCTCCGCCCGTCGCCTCCGACCGCATGACCACCCGTCGCCCCGGCAACGACACGGCCGATGGCGATCCCCGCCGACAGCACGAGCGGCCCGCCCGGGACGTTGCCGATCACCTTCGCCTCGCGCTCGACGCGGGCGGGTTCGGCACCTGGCGGTGGGAAATGAATACCGGCGAGGTCGTCTGGGATGAGCAACTCGAACGGCTGTTCGGACTCGACCCGGGGTCATTCGACGGCACCTTCGACACCTACATGTCGAGCGTGCACCCCGACGATCGGGCAGAGGTGCGCGAGCTGGTTCGCCAGGCCGTCGCGGATGGGTCGAGCTACTTGGTCGAGCACCGGGTCGTGTGGCCCGATGGAACGGTCCACTGGGTGTCCGGAGGGGGTGCGGTCACCTTCGACGAGCGTGGTGAGGTGGCGGGCACCATCGGGTGCATCGGGGACGTGACCGCCCGGGTCGAGCAAGAGGTCGAGCGCCGGCAACTCGCCGCTGCGGCCGTCGAGAGCGCAGAACGCGAACGCGTGCAGCGGGAACGACTCGAGTTCCTGTCGACGCTCAACGATGTGCTCAACGCGTCGGCGACGGTCGACGACATCATGGCGAACGTCGCCGCGGCCACCGTGCCACGGCTCGGCGACTGGTGTGCGATCCACGTGCTCAAAGAAGGGCCGATTCCAGTCGTCGAGATCGCCCACACCGACCCGTCCATGGCGGCGTACGCCCGCGAGCTCATGGAGCGGTTCCCCTTCGACCCCCTGGCCGACCACGGGGTCGCACAGGTGATCCGAACCGGCCAGACCCAGTTCGTCCCGGACGTCGACGAGGCCCTGCTGACGCTCGATCTCGAAGATGACGTCGTCGACACGATCACTCGACTCCAGCTGCGCTCCTCGATCACCGTCGCCCTCGCCAAGCGCGAGCTCGCCATTGGGGCCATGCAGTTCGTGATGTCGCACGGGTCTCGCCCCTACACGCCCGATGACGTCGCACTGGCCGAAGCGGTCGCCGGCCGCATCGCGGTGAGCCTCGAGAACCGCCGACTGCTCGAGCACCAGCAGCACATCGCCCAGACCTTGCAGGCCAGCCTGCTTCCTGCGGTGCTGCCCGACATCGAGGGCATCGATCTCGCCGTCCGGTACCGGGCCGCGGGCGAAGGCACCGAGGTCGGCGGAGACTTCTACGACCTGTTCGCCATCGACGATCAACAGTGGGGCGTCGTGGTCGGCGACGTCTGCGGAAAGGGGCCCACCGCCGCCGCGCTCACCGCGACCGCCCGGCACTCCATCCGGGATGCTGCGTGGCACGGCGACGACCCCGAGGAGGTCCTCGGTTCGCTGAACCGCGCCATCCTCCGAGCGGACATCAACTCGTTCTGCACCGCTGCGTACGCCACGCTCCGCCGCGAGCACGGAGGTTTCCAGGCGACGGTCGTCTGCGGCGGCCACCCGCTGCCCATCCTCGTGCGCGGTGGGCGAGCCGAAGCGGTGGGCCGGTACGGAACCATGCTCGGGATGTTCGCGACGACCCACTTCCAGCCGGTCACGGTCGACCTGGAACCTGGCGACCGGCTCGTCTTCTACACCGACGGCGCCACCGATCTTCCTGCACCCTTCACGCTCACCGACCGGGAGTTCGCCGACCTCGTTGCGCAGGCGTGCAGGGATGCTGCTGGGGCCGGCGAGGTGGCCGACGACATCGACGCCCGCCTGACCGTCAGCAAGCCGTTCTCCGATCGCGCCGACGACCTTGCCTTGCTCGTCCTTCGGATCATCTAATCGGTCCGGTCCACCGCCAGACCGGCTGAACCGGGTCAGCCGGCGTTCCACTCGGTGGCGTCAGAGATGTCGTCGTCGACCGCCTTCGGCCAGTTGACGTTGTGGCCCCCATCTCGGTCGGCGGCGGGATGACCCAGAGGAGACGTGGCGATTCGCTTCAGAATCGTTGAGGTCAGCCGATCTGCATGTCTGCGGTACGCCTGCCCCCGAACCCGGAGGAGGTCCGTCCCGAGGGGAAACCGTGAGTGCACCCACCCGAGACTGGCAATTGAAGGACGGGGGCGGTCCCGTCGGCGTCGACGACTGGGTGGCGCAGGTGGGCCCTTCTCAGCTGCAGCAAACGTCTTGGCGGTCGTTGGGCTTCGAGCACCTCAGCGCGGCCGGGGCGATCCTCGATGGAGAAGGCCGGATCATCGCGACGAATGCGGCTTGGCGCTTGTTCGCAACCCTCAACGGCGGTGACGACGCAACAACGGGTGAAGGGCTGAGCTACTTGGAGACCTGCGCACGGGCTGTCGCCGGGGGGTCTGAGGTGGCGCAGGCGGTGCTCGCGGGGTTGACCGAGGTCCTGCGGGGTGACCGGATGGGCTTCGACATCGAGTACCCGTGCCCCGCCCCGAACCAGGACCGGTGGTTCCTGCTGCAAGCGACATCGGCTCCCGTCATCGACGGGGCGGGCGTCGTGCTCTTCCACGTCGACATCTCGGCGCGCAAGGTGCTCGAGGAAGGGCTCGCGCACCTGGCGAACCACGATCCGCTCACCGGGCTTGGGAACCGGGTCGCGGCTCGACGTGCGCTCGACGAGCACCTCGAGGCCTGCGTCGGTCCGCTCGCGTTGGTCTCGTTCGATCTGGACGGGTTCAAGACCGTCAACGACTCCTTCGGCCACCACATCGGCGATGAGGTGCTGGTCCAGGTCGCGAACCGCGCTCGGAAGATCTTCGCCGGGATCGGGCAGGTGTTCCGTCTCGGCGGCGACGAGTTCCTGGCCATCTGCCCCGCCACCACGGCGGGACAAGCCGAACGTCTGGCCGCGGCGCTGCGCGAGCAGATGGCCGTCCCGTTCCAGGTCGGCCGCATGGCGATCTCGATCGGGGCATCCGCGGGGACCTCATCGAGTGCGGAACACGCCGCAGCGGCCACCATCCTCGTGGCAGCCGATGAACGGATGTACGGGGACAAGCGATCGCGATCCGGGCGCACCGGAGATGTCGACGCCCGGCCCTTCGGCTCCTCGATCGAGCCCCCGACCTTGCCCCCGGTCACGAGTTGGCTGGCGGAAGCGGAGCTCCGGGCGATGCAGGCGACGACCGACGCGGTACTCGCCCACGCAACCGACCTCGTGCTGTTCTTCGACGTTGACGGCGCCATCGTGTGGGCGAGTCCAGCATCGGAGCGGCTCTTCGGTGTCAGCCCGGAGGACCTCGTCGGCCGGGCCGGTGCCGATCTCGTGCATCCCGACGACCGCGACCGGGTCTTCCTGGACTTCTTGAGCATCCCGTGTCGGGGCGACTCGGTGCGCACCGAGTTCCGGGTAACGGCTCCCGACGGGTCCGTCCGATGGGTGGAGAAGGTCGCCACAAACCTGCTGGACGATCCCGACGTCGGGGCCGTGGTCGGCCACATCCGCGACATCACCGATCGCAAGGCCGCCGAGCAGGAGGTGCAGTTCCAGGCCCGGCTCCTCGCCGCTGCGGGCCAGGCCATGGTGGCCCAAGACCCGAACGGGGTCGTCGTGTACTGGAACCAGGCCGCCGAGGACCTCTACGGGTGGACGTCGGCCGAGGCGCTGGGCAGGACCACGCGCGTCCTGGTGCCCCCGGCTCCGGGATGGGAAGACCGAGCAAACGAGGTGCACCGCCTATTGACCGAGGGCACGGCCTGGTCGGGCGAGCTCACCGTGACGACGAAATCCAACCGCACGGTCCCGGTTTTGGTGACGGGCACCCCCGTCTTGGATGCCGAGGGAAGGCAATCCGCCACGATCCTCGTCTCCAGCGACATCTCCGAACGGGTAGCTCGCCGCGTCGCAGCAGACCAGGACCGCCAGCGGTTCGCGGATGCGCAGGCATCGGCAGGGCTCGGCAGCTTCGAGATCGACCTCCAGACCGGGGAGGCCACGCGAAGCGACGAGCTCTGGCGCATCCTTGGCCGCGACCCCGGGACCACCGACCTCGCGCTCCTCGAGACCGTGCATCCGGACGATCATGATGCAGTCCGAGCCGTGCTCGACGCAGTCATCGCGGGCACCAACGACGCCGCGGAGCTCACCCACCGGATCGTTCGACCAGACGGCGAGATCCGCTGGGTCATCAGCAAGACGAGTCAGGCCAGAGGCGCACCGCACCGACTGGCCGGTACGACGCTGGACGTCACCGAGCGCCACCTCGCGGAGCTGGCGCTCGCCCACCAGGCCAACCACGACGCCCTCACCGGCCTCGCCAACCGCCGGCTCCTCGTCAGCCGCATCGAGGCCTCGCTCGGTCGCAACGCCACCACCGGCCGGCGCACCGCGCTGATGTTCATCGATCTCGATGACTTCAAGGCGGTCAACGATCGGATCGGGCACAGCGGTGGCGACACGATCCTCCAAGCGATCGGCGACCTGATCGACGGGGTCATCACGCCCGGCGACACGGTCGCCCGCCTCGGCGGCGACGAGTTCGTCGTGTGCTGCGAGGGGGTCGCCGACATCGATGACGCGCTCGGGATCGTGGAGCGGATTCGCACCGCACTCGCAGCACCGTTTCGGTTCCGATCCGAAACCTTCGCCATCACCGCCAGCTGCGGCGTGGTCCTGTCGCAGCCGAGCTCGGAAGCCGAGGCCCTGCTTCGCGATGCCGACGCCGCGATGTACGTCGCCAAGCAGGGGAACAACCCGGTCGAGGTGTTCACCGACGCCATGGCCGAAGGAGCCCTCCGCCGACGCACGCTGGTCGCCGAGCTGGAAGGCGCCGTGGCAGAAGGCCAGATCCACACCTGGTTCCAGCCAGAGATCGACCTGAGGACGGGCGCACTGATCGGCTTCGAGGCACTGGCTCGCTGGGCCCATCCCGAACGCGGGATCATCAGCCCCGCAGAGTTCATCGAACTCGCGGAGGACAGCGGTCTGATCAACGAGCTCGGGCGTCAGGTCCTCCACGACGCCTGTGCCGAGCTGGCTCGCTGGATGGATCGCCATCCCGACCGCCACCTCACCGTCTCGGTGAACGTCTCCCCGATCCAGATGGCCAGCCCGGGACTGGCCGACGACGTCCGGGCCATCATCGCGGCGACCGGGGTGCCCGCTGGTCGCGTCTGCCTCGAAGTGACGGAGACATCCCTGATGGACGGCCACCTCGCTGCCCAGGCGCTCCGCAGCTTGAAGGAGGTCGGCGTCCTGATCGCCATCGACGACTTCGGGACCGGCTACTCGTCGCTCAGCCGGCTGAAGACGTTTCCGGTCGACTTCTTGAAGATCGACCAGTCCTTCGTGGCCGGGCTCGGCAACGACCCCGAGGACGAGCTCATCGTCGCCGCCGTGACGAACCTCGCCCACTCGATGGGCATCCGGACCATCGCCGAGGGAATCGAGACCCAGCACCAACTCACCATGCTCACCGAGATGGGCTGCGAGTTCGGACAGGGCTACGTGTGGAGCAAGCCCATGTCTGCGGCCGAAGCGCTCGCCTTCGCAGCCAGGACCGACCTGCTTTCCAGCCAACCCCCAGCCCTACCGGACAGCGAGCCGGCACCGCACCGAAGCCCGTCCGGAGGCGCCGCCCGCATGTCGGCTTCAGACTCGACCGCGCTCATCGTCCACGAACTGGCCTCCCCGATGACGCTCTCGCTCGCCTACTCGAGGCTGCTGCCCGAGATGCTCGATCTCGCTGGCAACGACGAGGCCATCGAAGCGGTCGACACGATCATCAAGGCCAACGAGGACATGGCGTCGATCATCCGTACCCTCGCCGACGTCCGACCCCTTGAGGAGGGAACGCTCGCCCTCGAGCGGCTGACGATCGATCTGGTCCCGTTGCTGGTCGAGGTCACCAACGAGATCGCCGTGTCCGGCCACGCCGCGCCCGTGCAGATCGGCGGAGCGCCGTCGGCCCACGTATTCGTCGATCCGATCCGCGTCCGACAGATCTTCCGCAACCTCCTCACGAACGCTCAGAAGTGGCAGACCAGTTGCTGCTGGATCGAGCTGGTCACGGACGAAGACCGTGGGCGAGTCACCGTTTCCGTGTTCGACGATGGACCTGGCGTTCCCGCCGAGCGCGTGGGCGACCTGTTCCGTCGATTCGCCCGCTTCGACCGTTCCCGGATCGGCACGGGTCTCGGGCTCTACCTCTCCCGAGCGCTGGCCCGAGCCCACGGCGGCGACATCCGCTACCGCCGCACCGACGAGGGCGGCAGCGAGTTCGCCGTGGAACTGGCACTCGCCCCCGCACCCACCCCGTAGTGCCGGAGACACAGGAGCTCGATCGCCTTCGGGAGGCTCATCGACCGGGTCGCCATCATCGAGCCACTTCGACCGGCGTCGATCGTGCCGTCGCTCCCATCGACGGCGTGGGCCTCGCCAGCTCGCCGCCCTCGGCGCCCCCACCGCGAGTACTCGGCGGGATCGAAGGTGGTGTGGCACTCGAAGGTGTTCGCTGCGACGTGGTGGACCACGGTCCCGCCGAACACGTACGCCCGGACGGATCTGATCGCCAACCTCACATGCCAGGCATGTCGGGCATGCCCGACATCGTGGTGAGCGACTCGTCGACCTCCCCGCTGAAGCAGCGGATCGAGGAGGAGGAATCCGCCGTGTCGAGCAAGACGTAGTGGTACACCCCATCGGGGAACTCCGGGGTGGCGCTGGTGATGCCGTTGCACTCGTCGAGGTCGTCCGCGGTCAGCTGCTTTCCATCGATGTCCCGGTCGCCGTAGATCGGGAAGCCGTCGAAGGCGATGCCGATGATGTGCGAGGGTCCCGTTGCCGTGTCGACTTGTGCGGTCACGCACGTCGGAAGCCCGTGGTAGTGGTACTGGCCCATCGGCGTCGGATGGCCGGCGCAATCGTCGAGGAACCACACCTCATCGCCGTCTGCGTTCTTCACGGAGAAGTTGGACGCCGTCGCAACTGTGGATCCATCGCCCTCGTAGGGGTTGAAGAGCCCGGCACCGGAGATCATGACGCCGATCAGTCCAAGGCTGGCGGAGGTGGGCTCCGCCGCCTTCGTGGGCGTCAACGGGATGGAGTAGTCATACGACTGGGCGACGGTGGGGTCCGAGCCGGCCGTCGCAGACGATGCGTCGGGCACCTGGACCCCCTGGTTCGGCAGGGCGTACTGCGCGTTGCGCTCGTGGTTCGGGAGCCCGTCGGACTGGTAGTGGAGGACACCGTCCTCGTAGGTGACCGTGACGTTGTCGCCCCAGGTGGCCTGCTGGAAGCCGCTGGTCAGGTCGGTCGCAGCGGTGGCGGCGGCACCGGTGGTCGAGCTCGTCGTGATCGAGGTCGTCGTGATCGAGGTCGACGAGTTCGTCTTGGTCGAAACCTCGGAAGCAGAACTGCTGCAGCCCGCGGCAAGGACCAGCAGCGCCGCAAGGGGTGCGGCGCCAAGACACGCCCGCCTCAGGGTCTGAGACGGTCGGATCGCGCGTGATGGGTGGTGGGTGTCGCTCATGGCGCGGACCCTAGGGGTCGAAGGTTGGAAGCAGCTGAGAGCGAGCTGGGAGCTGCTCGTGTGGCGAGTGCGGTGGCGTGCACACCTACGCTGTCGCCATCGACCCGGTTGGGGCATGGGGGGACACGTGGGATCCAGGCTGCATTCGACCGCGAGCAGGGTGGTGGTGACCGCCTTGCTCGTCGGCACGGCCATCGCCGGAGGGACCGCGTGGGGTGGCGAGCGCGCCGCCACCAAGGTGGGTGCGCCTGGCGAGTACGCACCCGCGACCCGGATGGATGTCACGACGTGGGCGGACCGCCAAGGCGCCTACCTGGCCGCGGCCACCGCCGGCGCGCTCGACCCGACCGATGCCGAGTCGGTCATCGCCTTTGCGGAACGGGCCCGCCGAGACCCCGGGTTCGATCCCGGGCTGGATGCGGCGACGGCGTCCACGTTCGACGACATCTTGAACGACGGGTTCAGCGACGATTTCAGCCTCAGCACCTTCTTGACCTTGTACATCAACTACAAGGACGAGCTCGAGCCTTCGCTGGCGCAGGCATTGAAGGACAAGATCTTGAGCTGGAAGTACTGGTGGACCGAGTCCCCACTCGACTACCAGCCCGGCGCCAACTACTACTGGACAGAGAACCACCAGATCTTGTTCGCCGCGGACGAGTACCTGGCCGGACAGGCCTTCCCCGATGAGGTGTTCCCATCGAGCGCGATGACCGGGCGGGAGCACCAGGCCAACGCCGTCGGCAACATCCGCCGATGGATCGAGCTGCGGTCTCGCTACGGCTTCAGCGAGTTCCTCTCCGTCCCCTACACCGCGTACTCGCTCCAGGGTGTGCTGTCGCTCGCCGAGCTCGCCGACGACCCGGCACTGGCCGACCAAGCCTCGAAGGTCCTCGACCTCATGATGGTCGAGGTCTCCTCGCACCTGCAGGACCTCGTGCTGGGATCCGCCAAGGGACGGACCTACACCGGCAACCTGTTCGATCTGCGGGGAGGGGCCACGCCGGCGATCGCCTCGCTCGTGTTCGGCTCTGGAGCGCCGCCCACCGGCAGCGGCCCGGCCGCTTCACTGGCCGTGGCCAACCGCTACCGCCCGCCGGAGGTAGCGGTGCGCATCGCCGCCTCGCAGCAAGAAGCGGTGGTCCAGCAGAACCAGAGCCTGCCGATCGACCCAACCGCGCCGGTGACCCCCAACCCCGTCGCTCCGGACCAGCTCACCTACGCCGGCGACTACGGCCTGCAGGTCTGGTGGGGACTCGGTGCGCAGCTGGCCTGGCAGATGGCGCCGCAATCGGTGGAGGCCATCGAGCAGTACAACCTGTGGGATACCCCCAACTTCCAGGGTGCCGGGGCTGGCGTGCTCGAAGGCATCGTGAAGGGCAAGACCGATGCCGAGCTCCGTGCCTTGGCCCAGAGCCTGGGGGTATGGCTCAATCCCGGTCTGCTCAGCCAGGTCGACACCTACACCTGGCGCAGTCCCGACGCCATGCTCTCCACCGCCCAGGACTGGCGCGCGGGCCAGCGAACCGAGTCGGCCCTCATCACCCAGGCCACGCTCGACGGCGCCGCCTCCGTGTTCACCAACCTGCCCAAGGGTGACCTCGGCGAGGGCGGGTACTGGTCGGGCGACGGCGCCGCCCCCCGCGCCGCCCAGCACGACCGGACATCCATCGCGGTGTACGCCCCGCAGTACGCCGCGGGCGGGACTGGCGGCTTCAACGGCTACCAGACCTACACGCATGCGTTCTTCCCCCAGGATCGCTTCGACGAGGTCACCCAGGTCGGCGGCTGGACGTTCGCTCGCAAGGCGGACGGCTACGTCGCACTCTGGTCGTGGCGCCCGACCGAATGGGTGCCCTTCGATGCCGGCGTCGAACACCCCGACGGCGTCTCCAACCCCTGGGAGCTGCAGGCGGCCGGGGGCCCCGACAACGTCTGGATCACCCAGGTCGGCCGCTCGTCGGACTTCGACGGCGCCGCGGATCCGTTCCAGGCGTTCGTCGATGCCGTGACCTCCGATGATCCCGTCGTCCGGCCCCTCGCCGGCGCCGCGCCGTGCGCGGCGTCGACCCCCGCCACCCTCGGCAGCTGCGCCCACCAACCCGGCGATGGGTTCTTGGTGACGTACGACGACGCAACCGGCACCGACCTGTCCTTCGGCTGGAGCCCCAAAGCACCGGACCCGCTTCCACCCCTGCTGGTCGATGGCGCGACGGCAAGCTTGCACGACCCGGCGCGACGCTGGACCAGCCCGTGGGCCACGGCAGGGCGCGACGGGCACTACCGCATCGAGATCGAGGGCCAGGTGCTCGACATCCAACTCCCGGTTCCCCAGCCCTCCCCGACTGATGCCACGACGACGACCACCACCACCGCCGTGCCGTCCCCCGCTGGCGCCACGCCGATTCCAGGGTCAGCCAGCTACACCGGCTAACAGGGGCCCGGGCCCCCGCCATCGGCGGTGATCGCCGGGATGGGGATCTCGACCAACCCCGTCGGATCGGCACTGCGCCCGACACGGACCACTCGAGCCGCGCCTGGTGCCCGCACGACGATCACGACCGACTTCGTCTCGCCGGGACCGACCCGGACGTGCTGGAAGCCTCGAAGGGCGTTGCCCGGCTCCGGATGGGTGCCGAGCACCTCGGGGACGTACACCTGGACGGTCTCGTGGGCGTCGCGGGTACCCGTGTTGGTCAGGCCGATGCGGACCTCGACCGTGCGGAACCCACCGCCATCGGGGGGACTCGCGTTGACCACCGGTTCGTTCCAGTTCGCCGTCTGGTAGCCGAGCCCATGGCCGAACCAGAAGCCCGGGACCTGATGCGACGCCTCCATCAGCCGATAGCCGAAGAGCGGTCCGTAGCGCATGCGCCGGGCGAACCGTCTGAAGGGTGGGAGGCGGGTCGTCGAGCCGGGCCACGTGCACGGCAGCCGGCCCTGCGGCTCGGCGTCGCCGAACACCACGTCACCGATGCCGTGACCCCCTTCCATGCCGGGGTACCAGGCCATCAGGAGCGCTCCGACCTGATCGAGCCATGGGTCCACGATGAACGCCGAGCCGCCCATCAGGACTACTGCGGTGCGGGGGTTGGCGCGGGCCACCGCACCGACGACGACTTCGTCGGCCTTCGCCAGGCGGAGCGATCGACGGTCACCTCCGGCTCGGAGGATCCACTCGCCTTCGTCTCGCCACGTCGAGCCGGCGACCACGATGGCCACGTCCGCGGCCGCCGCCGCCGCAGCGGCTGCTTCGGCGTCGCGGCCGTCGTGGTGTGCGATGTCGATGCCGTGTCGAGCACCAGCCGCCTGCAGACCTTCGAGCAGCGTGACCACCGACGGCGGATGCACCTGGCTGGAACCGAGATCGCCCAGGTTGGGTTTGGCGGCCAACCAGCCGATCACCGCGATCGAACGCACCGACGAGGCGTCGATCGGCAGGACCGGGGACGCGACGGCGCTCCCCGGTCCGGGCACCGGACGGTTCGCCAGCAAGACCGCCGACCGGGCAGCCGCCTCCCGTGCCAGGGCACGATGTTCGGGCCCAGCCACGACCTCGGACCGGTAGCGATCGGGCTCGCCACGAGTCGCGAAGCGCACCTGGGTACGGACCAGCCGACGGGCAGCATCGTCGACACGGGCCATCGGCACCCTTCCCCGGGCGACGAGTCCGGGCAGCCGCTTGAACACCCCGCCGTAGGGCATCTCGAGGTCCTGTCCCCCGTTGACCGCGGCACGGGCGCCGTGCACGCCGAAGGTGAAGTCGGACATGGTGAAGCCGTCGAAGCCCCACGCACCCTTGAGGACCTCGGTGATGAGGTGGTGGTGGTGGCCGCAGAACACGCCGTTGACGCGGTTGTAGGCGGTCATCACCCCGGCCGCCCCCTCGTCGATGCACCGCTTGAAGTGCGGGAGGTAGAGATCGTGGAGGTCGGCCTCATCGACGCGGACATCGAGCCACAGGCGCGAGTTCTCCATGCTGTTGAGGGCGAAGTGCTTCACGCAGGCCATGACGTGGCGTTGGGTGCCCCGCACGAGCGCCGCCCCCATCTCACCGAGCAGGTGGCTGTCTTCGCCGTAGGTCTCCTGGGCCCGGCCCCACGCGGGGTGACGCAACAGGTTGATGCAGACCCCGGCGAACAGGTTGGCGCCCTGCGCGCGGGCTTCGACACCGATCGCGTCGCCGATCCGCTCCTCGAGGTCGGGATCGAAGGTGGCTGCACGGGCCATGGGAACCGGAAACGCAGTCGACGAGTACATGACGACACCCCGCGGCCCGTCGGTGAAGCGGATCCCGGCCAGTCCGAGCCGCTTCGAGGACGCGGCCACGATCGGCTCGCCGTTGTACCGCTTGGCCAGGTTCCGGGTGCCGCGGATGAACGGCCCGTCCCCCGACAGCAGCCCGATGCGCTCCCGCTCCGTCAGCTGCGCGAGCACCTCATCGACGAACGCCTCGATGGCATCGGGTTCCGTGGGCGCGGTTCGTGCGAGGTCGCCGTAGGCGGACTCGACGGCATCGGAGGGAACGACAAGATCAGCCATGGCGGAGGCGGAACCTAGCCCGGGAGATCCGGGGGCAGATCTTGGGGTGCTTCACGGCCTCACGACAGGCCGATATCGTCCCAGAGGGTGGATGTGGGGTCGCTGGCGTAGTTGTCGTCGTGGCTGGTGAGGGTCAGCGTGTAGCTGGTTCCCGCGGTGACGGCCACGGTGACCTTGGTCCAGGCGCCGGCGGCGATGCAGGTCTTGGCCAAGACCGTGGCGGTGGTTCCCGTGCCGTTGTTCTTGAGCGTTGCCGTCGACCAGTCGTAGGTGACCGTGTCGGGGCACGTGGTCTTGTACCAGAAGGTCAAGGTGGTCTGGCCCGATGCGGGCGTGAAGGTCTGGCTGACCGACGAGTCACCGTTGGTGGCCACCGTGTTGCCGCCGCGACCGGCGTAGGTCCCTCCGTGCGGCGTGGCAGTCACGACCGCAGTCGTGCCCACCGAGGTCCACCCAGACAACGAGCCCGTCTCGAAGCCGCCGTTGGTGATGGCCACCGGTGGAGGAGGCGCCGCCAGCGCGACGTCATCCCACCCGGTGTAGGTCGCGTCGCCCGCATAGTTGTCGTCGTGGCTGGTGAGGGTCAGCGTGTAGCTGTGCCCGGCCACCACGGCGGTGGTGACCTTCGTCCACGCACCGGTGGCGACGCAGGTCTTCGCGAGCGGCGTCGTGGTCACCGCGCTGGTGTTGTCCTTGAGCGTGGCCGTCGACCAGTCGTAGGAGACCGTGTCGGGGCAGGTGGTCTTGTACCAGAAGCTCAACGCCGTCTGGCCGGCCGGGACCGTGAACGTCTGGGAGATCGAGGAGTCACCGTTGGTTGCTGCGGTCGATCCGCCTCGCCCGAGGTAGGTCCCGGCATGGGCGCCGGTATTCACGATGGAGGTGCTGCCGGTGCTGGTCCAACCGGTGAGGCTGCCCGCCTCGAAGTTGCCGTTCGTGATGCCGCCACCGGTGGAGACCGGGTTCACGGTCAACGTGTAGGTGGCGCTGTGCGCACCCGTAGCCCCCGTCGCGGTGACGGTGACCGCGTACGTTCCCGCAGGGGTCGCTGCGCCCGTGGAGATGGTGAGCGTCGACGAACCACCTGAGGTGACCGAGGCCGGCGAAAACGAGGCGGTCGCCCCACTCGGCAGGCCGGTCGCAGCAAGGGAGAGCGATTGCGCCACCCCGCTGGTGGTGGCGGAGGAGACGGTGGTGGTCGCCGCAGAGCCCTGCGTCACCGAACCCGAAGCCGGGGCGGCCGCGATGGAGAAGTCGTTGGCGACCGATCCGCTGCAGCCCGGCATCTGGAAGGAGGTGTTGCGGGTCTTCCAGTTGAACGAGCCGTCCGCACCGAGGTACTCGCTCGTGAACCAGAAGGTGCAGTCATCGGTTGGGTCGATGCTGATGCTGGCGTAGTCGCCCCACCGGGTGAGGGTGCCGGTCTGGGAACCCCCACCGGCCACCAGGGTGGCCTCGGCCTGCGTCATGGTGTTGAGCGGGTCGGCGGCCAAGCGTCCCGAGGCTCGCAGGGACGGCTTCACCGTGGAACTCGACACCGAATAGCCCATGGCCAAGTTGCCGGCCTTGTCGAACGCCGCGCTGCTCATCCACCGGTAGTTCGCATCGGGGGCATAGGTCCCCTGCTGGTACACGGTCGGGTTGCCGCCGGAGAGCCGGAGCTCGTACCAGCGGATGCCGGTGCTCGAACCGGCGGTCACCGAATCGGTGACGACCAGCGCCTCGTGATCACCGAAGTTGCGGTAGGCGAGGCGGAACATCAAGCGATCGGCAAGCGAGTCGAGCTTGTTGGTGGTGCCCGGCTGGACGATGCACGTCGCCCCTCCACACGCCGGGCTGTAGGAACTGACGGCCAGCGACGTCGGACCGGTGAAGGTCGTGTTGGCTGGCGTCGACCAGTCGACGTGGAACTTCCAGTACGCGAGCGACGTGCTGGTGGCGCCCATCCCCACGACGACGTTCGGCGCCCCCGAAGGCGGCGGCGTGGCTCCATCGAGGTCGGCCGGTAGCAGGCCGCCGTAGGTGGCTGTCGTCGAGAAGCACTGCTGGGTGGCCGCTGCGCCGGTGAGCATCTTGGCCCGATCCATGGCACAGGCCATGGCTCCCTTGAAGGTGTTCCCGGAGAACACGTTGTAGGTGACGTAGTAGGCGTCGGGCCACACGCTCAGCTTCGGGTAGTCGGGGAAGTCGGCGTACTGGAAGCTGTAGCGGTTGTAGGCGCCGGTGGCGTCGGAGGTCTTCGACACGGCGACGCACTCGTAGTACGGCCCGGTGGCCGCAGCGGCGTTGGCGAACTGGGTGATCACCCATCGGTCCGCAAGACGGTCGTAGCGGACCACCCCGTCACCGTCGTTGGTGGTCTGGCACGCCCCGCCGAATCCGCTGAACAGCGTGTTGTTGGCGGCGGGACCGTAGGTGGCGGCACCCGTCGCCTTGTTGAAGACCGCGAAGCTGGAGTTGACGATCTCGACCACCTGGGTCGGGCCCACTGCGGAGTTGGTGTCCGGAGGCGCCGAGTTGACCGTGAACGTTCCTGCCGGACCGCTGAAACCGCTGCCGAGGCCATCCCAGCCGGCGCCGACGGTGGGGGCGGCGCGCGATGCATCGGCGGTTTGTACGGCGGCCGTGTTGGTCGTCGCAGCCGGGTGCGGAAGGATCTCGTCGCGCGTGGGTGCCCCGCCTTCCCCACCGCCAGACCTATCGATCAGCGGTCGGATGGAGCGGAGTGGAGGCGACGTGTCGTGGTCTGCGGCCTGCTTGAGCGTGGAGCCCCCCGGGCGGTGGCCTTCTCCTTCTTCCTCGCGCTCGAGGCCGGTGCGGCCGGCGCCCGGAGCCGAGGAGCGCCTGCGACTCGCAGTGGACGACGCACCCCCACTGCAGGCAGCGGCGGCGAGCAGGACGAGAAGCACCGCGACGGCAGTACCCGAGCGGAACCCACGAGACGTGGACATTGAGGCCCTCCCCAGAGCGGACCCGGTCCCGAGGTTCGGAGGATCCCGTGAGATTCTTGTCACACCGAGCGTCAACCGGCAAGGATGGTCTGTGGTGTTTCGGCGCAACCTCTTGATCGCGCTGCTCGTTGCGTGGGTCGCAGCGTGCGGCAGCGGGTCCGACAAGAACTCCCAACCAAGCCCGCGCCCGAAGCCGACCACCAGTACGTCGCTGCCGGCCACGACGACGTCGGGAGCGACGATGGACGATGCGTACGAGGTGCGGGGGACGGTGACCGCTGGACCCGTGCGCGGCGTCCAGGTCCAAGGCCAGCCCAACACCGCGCCGGTCACCACCGGCTTCGTCGTAGCCCGGGACAGCAAGGGATCGGTGGTGGGACGTGCCGCCATCTCCGCGACGGGGACCTACGAACTCCGATTGCCGCCGGGTCGCTACGAACTCGTTCCCACCGACACGGGCATCATGCGCTGTCCTCCCGGCCAGGTCGACGTGACGACCGAAGCAGAGGTCCGGAACCTCGAGTGCGATACCGGGATCCGCTGAGCAGAGCCCGGCCGCAGCAGCTCGAGTCTCGGCGGAGGTCGAGGGCGCTCCGGCGTCATCGGGCACCACCCCTCAGATTGAGCGAGTCGCCCGCCCTGGGAGTCCGCCGACGGACCCGTGACCAGGGGAGGAAGCGCCTGTGGAGCGGCGGCTCTGCGGACGCGAACCGGTCATCCCGATGCCGACCATTGGTGGACGCAGGAGCGGGATTGCGCCATAGTCTCGATTCGCCCACCGCTGCACCCAGCCGCCACCGAATCGAGGGACAGTGTCCAAGACGGTTCCTGCGCTCGATGACGATCTCATCAGCTGGGTCACGACACAACCCGTGTTCTTCGTTGCCACCGCGCCGGACGGTCCCGGCGGACACGTGAACCTGTCGCCGAAGGGGCACGACACCTTCCGGGTGCTCGACCCGCTTCGCGTGGCCTACCTCGACCTCACCGGAAGTGGCGCCGAGACGATCGCCCACCTCCGCCAGAACGGGCGCATCACGCTGATGTTCGCCGGATTCGTGGGCCCTCCTCGAATCGTGCGCATGCACGGGCGAGGGACGGTGCACGAGCGCGACAGCGACGGCTACCGCTCGCACCAGGATCGGTTCGATGACCTTGCCGGCGCCCGAGCCATCATCGAGATCGAGATCGAACGGCTCTCGACTTCTTGCGGGTATTCCGTCCCGTTCCTCGATTTCAACAAGGAGCGGCCCACCCTCCTGCAATGGGCGTCGCGCAAGACACCCGAGGAGCTCGACGCCTATCGGGCAGAGAAGAACGCCACCAGCATCGACGGCCTCCCCGCCTTCCCGTCGTCGGACACCTGAGCCACCAGGCTCGGACCACGAGACTCGATTCCGCCCGGAGGGGCGATCCTCTGCCCGACCCAGCCTGTTGGCCCGACCCTGGGCAGACACCGCTTCTCCCGCGACGCACGGCAGGTTCACAGCTCACTCCCATCTCGGGCAGGTAGAACCAGCGCCATGAAACGGTCGATCGTTCTTGTTCTGGTTTCGGCGCTCGTGGGTCCCATCGGCCTCAGCGCCTGCGAACCGGCGCCGACGTGCGCAAAGCCCGCTCTGCCGACCACCGTTGCGTATCGATCGATCCCCGGTGTGCCGGCCAACAGCGTGAGCCTCGACATCCACGCAGCCCCCGGCGTCTGCGATGCCCCGGTGGTGATGTGGGTGCACGGGGGCGGCTACCAGATCGGCGACAAGTCGCAGCAGGTGAGCGACAAGATCAAGCTGTTCAACGGACGGGGATGGACGCTGGTGAGCGTGAACTACCGCCTCACCGTGACCGGTGACCCGACATCAGCGCACTACCCGGACCACTTCGATGACGTTGCCGCGTCGGCGGCGTGGGTGCACCGCAACATCGCCCGGTGGAACGGGAACCCCGACCGGATTGCCCTGCTGGGGCACTCCGCTGGGGCCGACATCGTCTCGAACGTGACCACCAACCCGGCCTACCTCGAGGGCGCAGGCGTACCGCTTTCGACCATCGATTGTGCGGGACCGCTCGACACCGAAGGCTTCGACAAGGCGGCTGCATCGCAAGCGTCCAAGCCCCAATGGGACGAAGCACTTGGGAACGACCCGAACTACGTCACCGAGACCTCGGCAACGCTCCTGTTGAAGAAGGGCATCGGCATCCCGCCGACCATCGGCGTGTACCGGGGCACGGTGGGACGCCAGAACATCGAGAAGGCCTACCTCGACAAGCTCACGTCGGCCGGCATCCCCACCATGCGCATCGATGCCCGCTCGCTGACCCACAACCAGGTCAACACCAACATCGGTGCGGCCGGAGACAAGGTCATGACCAAGCCGATCGTCGACTTCCTCTCCCTCTGCTTCGCGACCTAGGCGACCCGACGCCCGGCTCGCAGGCCAACCGGGACACCGGATCTTGCCGTCCGTTGACCATGTGGCACCGATGGCTAACTCATCGCTGCGTGGCCAACCTCACCGGGAGGCTCGAAATCGTCGAGTAGCTACCTCTGACGCAGCACGATGCAAACGGTGAGCGCGCTGTGGGGCAGAATCGACACCGCAGATCCTGCGGATCTTCCACACGTTCGACGCGGTCACCTGGCGGCCGAGGACGGGGAGTTGCCGTCGATCCGCGAACCCACCAGTTCGGTATATGTCTGAGGTCTGCGGGGTAGAAAGAACAGGTGGCAGTAACGCCCTTCGCTGCGAGCTTCCCACCGGAACTTGCGACGGCGTCTGCCGCGAGGCGGTTCGTGGGCGGCGTCTTGGACGAAACGTTCGATCAGCGTGATGTCTGCCTGTTACTGGTGAGTGAGGCGGTCACGAACGCCGTGCTCCACGCAGGCACCGAGGTCGCCGTGACCTGCCGGACCGGGCATGGGTGGGTGCGCGTGGAGGTCCGCGATTGGTCACCGGTGGTTCCGATGCCGAGGGACTATGGCTCCCATGCGGGGACAGGCCGGGGAATCAAGCTCATCGACCAGCTGTCCTCGTCGTGGGGGGTCGAGCAGGCAGGGGATCAGAAGGTGGTGTGGTTCGAACTCGGCGCACCCCCGGACTGCGTCCAGCCAGAGGCTCCGCCCGACCCACGGGCTGGTCGCCGTGGTGAGGTCCGCCTCGAACAGCCGCCGCTCTACCTCCTGCCGGTCATGTTCGAATACGGCGACGCAGTGCTACGCGAGCTAGCGCTCCAGCGCCTGTCGGGCGAGTTGCGTGACGAACTCCCGGATGGTTGGAGGATCCCGCCACTCGAGCTTGCACCGGCGTTGCGGGCGATCCGCGAAGCCGTGAGTCGCAACGTCGCTCCCACATCGATCCGATTCGAGATGCCGTTGGAAGCAGCGGGTGCAGCCATAGATCGGCTCGCCCTGGTAGGCCTCGGCGACGAGCTCGCGGCGCAGGGTCGCATGCTGGTCCCGCCCCCGCTGCCCGAGATCGGACTGTGCCGGTACTGGTTCCTCACCGAGGTCGCATCGCAGCTACGCGGAGCACAGCCTCAGCCCTGGGCCAAGCCAGAACTCGCCGAACCGCTCGACCCACCCCACGCAATCGCATCGTCGACGATCACTGGCATGGCGAGCCGCACGGAACCGACGATCATCGCCGACGACACGAACCGAATCGTCTATGCCAATGACGCCGCACTCCGACTGCTCGGCTGGAACGACGAACTGGTCGGACAACGGTTGACGGTCATCATCCCCCCTGATCACCGAGAGCGGCACCTCGCAGGCTTCGCGCGGGTGAGCCTTGGCGGACGGCCCCACCTCCTGGGCAAGCCAACGGTCGTCCTAGCCCTCCACCGGTCAGGCTCGACGGTCGAGGTCGAGCTGACCTTGAGCCTGGTTGTCCGCACCAGCGGGCGGCGCATCTACCGCGGAGAGCTCAACCCCATCAACAACCCGCTCGACGAACACCACCCTCTGTGACAAGCAGGTCGGCTGCACACGGCCAGGCCAACATGAAGCGCTGGGCCGATGACATCATGCCGCTGCTCACCGGCGACGACCCGCTCGGTGTCGCCTCATCTCACCGGCGCTGACCGGATCAGAAAGGCCGTACCGCGACGTCGAACGGCGCCACGGACTCTGCCTGGCGGTGCGCCACTGGTGGGATTGAAGGTGCACGCCAGAGACTTCAGGACCGTGTCGTCGAGAACGGTCGAGGATGACGTCGCCGGGGTCAATGCTCTCGACCTGTGTGGCTGACGGGTGCAGTGCCGGGGTAGCTCCCGGCAGTGGCAAAGCTGACGACTCCTGCGACCACCCGCTCTCGGGCGCCTTCTCGCGTCGAGCAGTTCCACCACGACGGACTGGTTTTCGACGTCGCCGATCAGGGTCCCCTTGACGGTGAACCGATCGTGCTGCTGCACGGGTGGCCCGGTGGTGCGCGCACCTGGGATGCAGTGGCACCGTTGCTCCACCGCGCAGGCCTGCGGACCCTTGCGCCGGATCAACGGGGCTACTCCCCCGGTGCCCGGCCGTACGCGGCGAGCAGCTACCGGATGGGTTCGCTCGCCGACGACATCACCGCCCTTCTCGATGCCGCAGGCCTCGACGACACCCATGTCGTGGGCCACGACTGGGGCGGTGCGGTGGCGTGGCACCTCGCCGCCACTGCGCCTGAGCGGCTCAAGACGATGACGGTCCTCTCGACGCCGCACCCGGGGGCGCTGGCCGCGTCGCTGTGGTCGAGCAACCAGCTCCTGCGCTCTGCCTACGTCGGCACGTTCCAGCTGCCGGTCCTGCCCGAGCGGATCCTGTCTGCCCGCAACGGTGCCGTCCTTCGCAGGCTGCTCGAAGCCTCTGGGCTCGACGCCGCCCACGCCGAGACCTACGCCGAGGGGCTGGCGTCGGCCGAGGCCGTGGGCGGATCGCTGGCTTGGTACCGGGCGCTTCTGCGCCCCACCGTCGGCGGATCGACCGGGCAATCGCGGGTACCCACCTTGTACGTTTGGAGCTCCGGGGACTCGGCGCTCGGTCGCCGCGCAGCGCAGCTGACTGCTGACCACGTCGATGCTGCCTATCGCTTCGAGGTGCTCGAGGGTGTCTCGCACTGGATCCCCGAGACGGCTTCAGCAATCGCTGCTCAGCTCATCATCAGCCGGGTCCGCAGCGCCGATGCCTAGCGCCGACCCCTAGCGGCTGCGCTCAGCTGCGACGATCCTGGCGTCGGCAGCCACCAACAGGCACCAACAAGAAAGAATGGGCGGCCCGTCGTTTGGGAAACCCCGAACCCGCCCACCTGTCGACACCGGTGGGAAGCAGGAAGTTCAAGGAACGGTGCGGGCTCCCCGATCGATGGCTGGCGTGCCGGTGGAATCGGGGAGCCCGAACGTGCTCGCCGGTGAGCCCGGCGAGGCTGGTCGCTGCCGTCCTAGGCCCGGGGGCGGGTGTCGTAGGTGGCGTCGCGGTCGTTGTCGTGGCGGCTGGCGAGGCCCATGGCCAGCACGGCCGTCTGCACGGCAGCGACCACGACCGCCAAGATGAGGCCGATCTCGACGCCGACCTGGTTACCGAAACGCAGCGTGACCAGCCACGACGGAGTTTTCGGCACCCACAGGTCCAGGAAGCCCCGTCGGAGGCCAGGTTGCCCGCCTTTCTGGAGAGGCGACGAGCGCCGTCGGGGCGTGGTCGCCCCTCAGTGCAACAGTGCCACCCGGAGCGCCTCGTCCATCGGCGTTGCCGGGAACCCGAAGCGGGCACGGAACTTGGAGTCGTCGACGATCCAGTCGTCGGTGAACTGGTAGAGGGTGTGGAGGTACTCCTTCATGGCCGGATTCACGAGGCCGAGGAGGCGCAGCGTGGTGCGCCCGGCGGCGAAGGACTTGGGCTTGCGACCGGCCAGGCCGTACACGCGGGCGATGATCCGCCTCGTCGTCCACGCATCAGCAACGGGGAGATGCCAGACCTGGCCGGTCACATCGGTGCCGGCGGAGCCGAGGGCGATGAGCGCCCGGGCCACGTCGGGGGTGTACGAGTAGCTGTGCCGGGTGTCGATGTCGCCCATCACCTGGGCGGTCTTGCCGGCGACGGCGGTGTTGAACACGAGTTCGCCGAGGGCGCTGTGGTTGCAGCCGGGCCCGAAGTAGTCGCTGGCCCGGCCGATCACGACGTCGACCTCGCCGGCCGCGTGAGCGGCCAGGAGTTCCGCGGTCATGGCGACTCGGGTGCGGGCCTTTGCCGTGGTGGCGGCCAGGGGCAGGTCTTCGGTGAGCGGTGCCCCACCGACCGGGCCGTAGCCGTAGAGGTTCTCGAGGACCACGAGGCGGGTCGTCGGCCCGCATGCCCGAGCGCCCGCGAGCACCCCGCGCTGGAGCGGCGGGAACTGTTCGGGCCAGCGGTCGTAGTCGGGGGCGTCGAGGCAGAAGTAGATGGTGTCGGCGCCATCGCAGACGTCCACGGTGAACATCGGGTCGTTGGCGTCGCCCGCCACGTTGGTGGCCCCGTCGAACGACACGGCTCCGCTTCGGCTGACGGCGATCACCTCCTCGCCAGCGTCGACCAATTGGGTCACCACCTGGCTTCCCACCTGGCCGACGCCGAACACCACGTGGCGGCTCATCGGTCGCCCGCCGTGACCAGTTCGTCGTCGGCGCCGTCGACGTCGGCCAGCTCGCTGGTGCCGGTCGAGGACGGAGCCTCGATCACGTCGATCACGTGAGCGGACGGCGCTGAGGGTGCCTCGTGGAGTCCGTAGCGGTCGTAGAACCTCCGGAGGGGAGCCGGGGCCCACCAGTTGCGCTCGCCGAGGAGCTTCATGGTGGCGGGCACGAGCAGGGTGCGGACGAGGGTGGCGTCGACGATCACGGCGATGGCCAGGCCCACGCCCAACTGCTTGACGGCCAACACCTCCCCGGCGGCGAAGCCAGCGAACACCACGACGATGAGCGCCGCAGCCGACGTGATGATCCGACCCGACCGCTGGAGCCCGACGGCGACGGCGAGGTCGTTGTCACCAGTCTCGTCGTGGACCTCCTTGATCCGGGAGAGCAGGAAGACCTCGTAGTCCATGCTGAGACCGAAGGCGAAGATCAAGATCAGCACCGGCATCCAGAGGTCCAGCGCGCCGACGGAGGTGAACCCGAGCGGGCCAGACAGGTGGCCGTCCTGGAAGATCCAGACCAGGGCGCCGAAGCTGGCACCCAGGCTCAAGATGTTCATGAGCACCGCCTTGATCGGCACGATGATCGACCCGGTCATCAAGAACAGCAGGACCAGCGTGGCCACGCCGACCATGAGAGCGGCGTAGGGCAGGCGGGCGCTGAGCTTGTCCTTCACGTCGATGAGCTCGGCGGCGGGCCCGCCGACCTGCTTGGTGAACGAGGTGTCCGACGAGCGGATCTGGTCGACGACTGCGGTGGCGGCGGCGCCCTGGGAGGTGCCCTTGGCCACCAGGTCGACGACCGTGGTTCCGGTGGGGGTGCCCTCACGGACCGAGTGGCCCACCACGTTGGTGTCGGCCGCCGCCGCGTCGAGCCAGGCGACGAACGCCGGGTCATCGGCATCGGTGTCGGCGATGACGGTCACGGGGTCGGCGCCCCGGGCGGGGAAGCGGTCCGACAGCAGGAGCGCGGTTGCCCGCACCTCCGATGAGCGGGGCAGTGTGCGGGCGTCGCCGTTCTCGAACCGGATGTTCAGGAACGGGATGGCGAGCAGGACCAACACCATCGCCGCGGCACCGCCGACCACGACCGGTCGGGCCTGGACCCAGCGGGTGAGCCGGTAGAACCGACCTTCGGCGTCAGCGACCGGAGCGGACGGCTTGATGCGCCCCCCAACCGAGGCCAGCGTGGCCGGCAGGAGGGTGACGGCGGCGAACATCGACAGCAGGACCACCGAGAGCCCGGCGATGCCGAACGAGGTGAGCAGCGGCACGCCGAACACGAACAGCCCTGACATGGCGACCGCGACCGTGAGGGCGGAGAAGACCACGGTCGTCCCCGCCGAGGCGACGGTGTTGACGACGGCCTCGTGGAGCTCGATCCCGTGACCACGCTCCTCGCGGAACCGGTTGACCATGAGCAGCCCGTAATCGATGCCGAGCCCGATGCCGAGCATGTTGACCACGTTGACCGAGAAGATCGAGACGTCGCCGAAGTAGGTGGCGCCGACCAGCACAGCCAGGGTGGTGAACACGCCACCAATGGCCACCAGCAGCGGCATTCCGGCAGCGGTCAGGCCACCGAGCAGGACCACCATCACGACGATGGCGATGGGCAAGGCGATGGCCTCGCCACGCACCAGGTCCGCCTCGGAAGCCTCGGCGAAGGTCTTGCTGACCAGCACGCTGCCGCCGACGAGGATCTCCCCGGCGTCGACGTCGTGGGCCAGGTCCTCGACCTTCCCGGCGACGGCCTCCTGCTCCTCGTCGTCGAGGTCGCCCGAGAGGGTGACGACGACGAGGGCGGCTCGACCATCCGTTGCCTTCAACTCGTCGATGCCCGTGGACCACGGGTCGACCACGCTGATGACCCCGTCGAGCTCGGCGATGGGCTTCAGGCCCTCGGTGACGGCTGCTTGGACCTCGGGCGAGTCGATGTCGATGCCGTCGGCGACGATGGCCAGCTGGCCACCGGTCTCGGCCATGTCGTCGAGTGCGGCGGCGACCTTGCCCGACTCGGTGGTGGTGCCGGCGCCGAAGTCGGTCGACAGGACCGAGAACGCCGAGCTTCCGATGGTGGCGGTGACCAGGAGCAGCCCAACCCAGAACACGACGACGGCGCGCCGACGGCGCACCACGAAGTTCGCGAAGCGCTTCATCACGCAGCCATCCGATCGCTCGTCGCGGACACGGACGCGACGGCCGAGGTGGCCGTTGCGCTTCGATCCCGAAGGGCGTAGAGGACGCCGGCAACCAGGCTCACGGCCAGCGCACCGGAAGCGCCGAAGGTGGCGTGCTGCCGGTCGGCATCGACGATCACCTGCGAGGTGATCGCCCATCCGCCGGCCCACAGGACCGGGGTGGCGACGGCCCAGAGGACCCGGTCTCGAAGGCCCATCGGCACGGACAGCGCCTGGGCGATGCCGACGCCGGCGCCGCTGATGGCGCCCATGGCGATGAGGCTGGCGGTGTCGGTGTCGAACCCGGCGACCGAGGCACCGGCGGTGAGGCCGACGGCCAGTCCGACGGCGGTGCTGCCGACCCAGCGGGACCGGTCACCCGAGTCGATGCCGGCGATGCCGACCTGGACAGCGCCGAGCACCGCACCGCCGGCGAGCCCGCCGAGAGCGGCCGCTGACGCCGAGTCGATGTTGCCGGCGACCACCCGTGCGGTCACCCCGGCGAGGGGGAACCCGATGAAGGTCCCCACCCACCGTCCGTACCGCTTCCAATCGAATCCTTGCTGCTTCATGTGAACATCTCCCCGATGTGTACGTTGTCCACATGACAGTAAGTGGACGCCGTACACATGTCAACCCCTTCTTCCACTACCGTGTCGGCATGGCCGCTGGATCGACGTTCCACAAGCACCTGAACCGAGACCTGCTCGTCCGCGAGGCCCTCACCCTGCTCGACGCCGAGGGCCTCGACGCCCTCACCATGCGCAACCTCGCCAACCGACTCGGCGTGGTGCCGAACGCCCTCTACCGCCACGTCAAGGACAAGGACGACCTGCTCGACGGGGTCATGGACGCGGCAGTCGCGTCGGTCGCAATCCCCGACCCCGCCCTCGATTGGCAGGCGGGCCTCGCCGCGCTCGCCACCAACATCCGAGCGACGATGCTCGAGCACCCGTCGATCACCGGGCTCATCGTCAACCGCCCCAACCTCGGTCTCGCGGCAATCGGAATCGGCGAGTACGCGTTCGGTGTCCTGCTCGCCGGCGGCTTCGAGCCGGCCGAAGCAGAGCGGGCCCTCAACGTGGTGCTCGTGTGGACCCTCGGCTTCGTCGCCCTCGAGGTGCCCCGCATGGGCGAGCCGGAGCTGACCAAATCCGAGCTCGACAAGGCCTACGAGCTGCTCCCGGCCGACGTGTTCCCGCACACCGCTGTCGTCCAACCCAACCCGATCGAGATCGTCAGCGAGGACCAGTTCCACCTGGGCCTCCGCCTCCTCGTCGACAGCCTCGCCCGCCGCTGACCTCGATCAAAAGGATATGAAGCAACCCGCAGGTCATTTCGGCGCGGGCCGTTGCGGAGGTCGCTCTGGGACGCACTCCCGTAGACCGTGCGTCACCGGCTTGGTAACATCCGCCTCGGTCATCGACACCAGGGGGTCGGTCGTGGGCAGACGGGCGTTGAGGTCCACGACTGCGATCACCGTGGTCGTGGCTCTCGTACTGCCGCTGACGATCGGTCGAGCGCGACCGGCCGAAGCGGCCGGACCAACGCAGTCGACGGTGTACCCGGAGCGCCTCCTGGCGCCGGGGCCGGTGGCAGCGACGCCCTCGGGCGACGTGACCGTGATGGACGGTTCAATGCTCCGGCGGCTCACGGCCGGGCCCAGCCAAGTCATCTGGGACCTCGGCATCGATCCCGGCGGTCTTGCCCTCGACGCAGTCGGCAACGCGTTCGTCACCGACAGGTCTGCGAACAAGGTCTACGAGGTGACGACCAGCGGTACAAAAACGGAACTGCCCTTCACCGGCCTCAGCCATCCAAAGGGAGTTGCAGTCGACGCTGCTGGCAATGTGTTCGTCGTCGACGCCGGCCACAACCGGGTGGTGGAGGTCCCGAAGGATGGGACCCCGGTGGTGCTCGGGTTGAGCGGTCTCTCCAACCCGATCGGCATAGCGGTCGACTCGGCAGGCACCGTCTTCGTGGCCGACAACGGCAACAAGCGCGTGGTGAAACTCCCCAAAGGAGGGGCGCAGCAGACGGTTGCGTTCACCAGCCTGAAGGGTCCGGGAGATGTGGCGGTGGACGCCGCTGGTGACGTGTTCGTGTCCGACACGGACAACCTCGAGGCGGGCTACACCGTGCGTGTGGTCAAGCTCCCGGCGGGCGGCGCACAGACGACCCTGCCGTTCTCCGGACTGGGCAACATCGGGGGTCATCGCCTCCGCATGGGCGCCACGCCGACGGGCGACGTGTACCTGTCCGACGTGGACAACGACCGCGTTCTGAAGCTGCCGGCCGGAGGCTCCCAGAGCACGGTGCCGTTCATCGGCATCGCGACCCCGACCGCCATCGCCGTCGGTGCCGACTCGACGGTCTACGTCGTCAGCGGCGAACAAGTGATCTCCATCGCCGGCGGCATCGCCACCACCCTGCCCTTCGCGGGGTTCCTCGCCTCCGACGTCGCCGTGGATGATGCCGGGACCGTCTACGCCCTGGATCGGACGAACTCGGTGGTCAAGAGGCTGCCCAAGGGCAGCAACACGCCCACCGTCGTCCCGTTCACTGGACTGAAGAATCCCGAAGCGCTCGCGGTTTCCCCGGGTGGCGACATCTACGTGAGCGACGTCATCAACGCCGTTGGCCGCGTCGTGGAGTTCCCGGCCGGTGGCAGCCAGGTGACCCTGGGCTTCACGTCGCTCTCATCGATCACCGGGTTGGCCGTCGACAAGGACGGCAACGTCTTCGTGACTGATTTCGACTACGAGTCGACGACCACGAACCTCTGGGAGCTTCCGAAAGGCGGGGTGGAGAAGCTGATACCCAGCACCGGGTTGGGAAGCGACGACTGGAAGGTTGCCGTCGACAAGGTCGGCAACCTCTACGTCGTCGGCCGTGATGAGAAGGTGACGGAGATGCTCAAGACGGGTGGGCGGACGACGCTTGGTTTCGTCGACGTCGGACTCCCACTTGATGTCGCCGTCGGACCCGATCTGAGCGTGTACGTGACCAGCGGGGTCAACGGTGCGGCGGCGGTCAAGCTGGCCGTTCCGCTCCCGGTTCCGGGGCCGCCCACCATCACTGCGGCGGTCGGCGGACCGGGCAAGACCACGCTGACCTGGACCACCCCTTCGCCGGGGGGCGCTCCGATCATCGGCTACACCGTCACCCCGTACATCGGCACGACGGCGGGCACACCGGTCTCGTTCAGCGGTACAGGGACGACCCACGGCGTCACGGGGCTGGTCAACGGGACGCCATACCGGTTCAAGGTGAGGGCGAACAACGAGTTCGTCCAGGGTCCAGCCTCACCGATGTCAAGCGTCGTGGTTCCGCCCTACGCCTCGAGCACATCAGCCACCAACAGCCTGTGGACGCACTTCCTGGCTCGAGCTCCTACAACCGCCGAGTCGTCCGCGACGGTGAACAGGTTCGGACTCGGCGTCGGTGCTCCGACGGTGGTAACCGATCTGCGTCGGAACACCAACGGCGTGAACAGCGACCATCTCAAGAACGTTGACCCGGTCGCGCGCCTCTACTTCGCCTACCTGCTGCGAATACCGGATTCGTCGGGCTTGAGCTACTGGATCGGCAAGAAGCGATCCGGCCGATCGCTGTACTCGATCAGCGACTACTTCGCGAGCTCGAACGAGTTCCGGACCCGGTACGGCAGCCTCACCAACAACCAGTTCGTCAAGCTCGTGTACCAGAACGTGTTGGGACGCGCTGGGGACGCCGGCGGCATCTCCTACTGGACCTCGGCTCTCGACCAGCACAAGAAGACTCGGGGCCAGGTCATGGTCGGCTTCAGCGAGAGCAACGAGTACAAGCGGATCAAGGGTCCGTCCGTCGATGTGTCGATCACCTGGCAGTTCCTCACCGGCAAGGCACCCACCCAGGCCATGTTCGGCACCTGGGAGCCACAACTGCGCGCCGGCACCAAGTCCGTCGCCGATCTCGCCGCCAGCGTCTACGCCACGACCCCCATCGCCTGAAGGCGATCGTGCGAAACCACCGGCTCGCAGTTCCGCGGAGGGTGACTGAGACCCTCGCCACCCCGCAGGAGAAGACCGTTCGGTTTCCCTGACGAACGCTCGAGAACGCGATCCAGGGCCACGCCGACATCGACAACGTGGTCGGCGGCAGCGCCGACCGGCGCGCCCGGCGTCGGAAGCCAGACGCGGACTGGCCGTCCCGACCAGGAGGTCGGGACGGCCAGGGGCCTTGCCTGCAGCACCACCCGCAGGGATCAATCGGCGACCTGCACCACCACCGTGGTCCACCCCGACCCCATGCGGGTCGTGGTCCCGGACCAGCCACCGGCGCCGTTGCCGAGGTAGGCGGACAGCTCGCCGTTCTTGTCGATGACCGCCATGTCGACCTTGCCATCGGCGTTCAGGTCGCCGGCGCCGAGGAGCCGAGGAACGGCGACGGCGCCGAGCACCAGACCGCTGTCCTCACCGTTGCCGGTGACCCAGCCGCCGGCCCCGTTGCAACGGCGCCCTTCCGAGCGCTCTAGGCCCGACGCGATGACGGGTGGCGAGCAGCAGCTCGCCGATCCGGCCTTGGCCAGGCAGGAGTGATCCGTCGTGGTTCCGTCGCAGGTTCTGCATGAACGCCGAACGGCGGTTTCCTGATCAGCGGCGATGCCGTCGGCGCCCTGCGGGGTCTACCGTCGTGGTGCTGCGAGTCTGGGGCGTCGAATCGAGGGAGAGCCGAGGTGCCTGCACTGCGCGGTCCGCGGGTCGATGGGGACAGAGGCTGGCCGTTCGTCGGCCGGGTCAATGCGCTGACGGAGCTCCGCCGGGCCCTCGGGGACCTCGGAGCTGTCGTCTCCGGTCCGGCCGGTATCGGCAAGTCGGCGCTCATCGCCCGGGGCGTGCCGCGGCCTGCTGCGAGGATCGTCGCGACCCCTGCGGGAAAGGCGATGCCCCTGTGGGCGCTCGAGTCGCTGATCGGCGAACGGCCCGCCCCGCACGCGCTGCCCGATGTGCTCGTGCGACACCTCACGGCCCGACATGGTGGTCCGGGCCTGCCGATCCTCGTCATCGAGAACATCGACCACCTCGATGATCCGTCGTTGGCGATCGTGGTCCACCTGATCTCGCAACGATCGGTGCGGATCGCTGCGAGTCGAAGCGACATCGCCCGACCCCCCGATTCGGTTCGCGCCCTGTGGCGGGAGGCCGGACTGCACCGGATCGATCTCGGTCCCCTGGACGAGGACGAAGTGGCCGAACTCCTGCGACAGGCACTCGGCGGGCCGTTGGACGGTCGAAGCGCAGCCGTCCTGACTGACCTGGCCGGAGGAATCCCATGGCTCATCCGCGATCTGGTGGTTGGTGCGAGGGCCTCGGGCACGCTCGTCCCAGTCGAGGGACTCTGGTGCCTCGTCGGTGTACCGGCTGTCGGACCTGACCTGGTAGATCGCGTCGCGTCTGATCTTTCCCGTCTCGATGACGACCAGGTCGCAGCGATCGAGTTGCTTGCGTTCGGCGGCCCGCTGCCGCCAGAACTCGCGGACCAGGTCATCGACCCGTCGGTCAGCGAATCGCTCGAGCGTCGACGGATCCTGTCGCTCAGAGACGACCGAGGGCAGACGGTCATGGCGATCACGAGCCCTCTGGTGGCCGAGGTCGTGAACCGGGGCATCCCCCGTGGCGCGAGACGTCGTCTGGCGTCCCGGCTGGCCGCGGCTGCGGAGGCCATCGGCACGAACGGATCAGCCCTGGAGGTCCGTACGGTCACCTGGCTGCTCGACGCGGGAGCGGAGGTCGATGCCGAGCGCGCCTTGGCCGCGGCGAGGGCTGCGGTCGAAGGTGGTGACCCGACGCTGGCGGAGCGGCTCGCCGCGGCCTCTGCGGCGAAGGTGCCCAGCACGGAGGCCGCGCTCCTCGAATCGTGGTGCGCCGAGGAGAGTGGTCGAAGGGAGCACGCCGAGCAGGTGTTGACGGAACACCGACCCGTCGGTGACGAAGCGGCAACCGCGATCGCCATCCGTCGAGCCGAGCAACAGTTCTGGGGGCGTCGAGACAAGACCGCGGCCGATGCCATCCTCGACGAGCAATCCTTGGCCGTCGCCGACCCGTGGTGCCTGGCCGCCGAGGCGCAGCGAGGACTGTTCGAGGGCCTCGACGGGAAGGTCGATGCCGCGCTGGATCGGGTTCTCCCGCTCGTCGACCATCCCACGCACATGGTGCTCAGCACCGCGTCGTTGGCCGCCGCATTCAGCCTCACCGCAGCTGATCGGGCCGTCGAAGCGAAGGCGGTCGCCGAATCCGCCCTTCAGCTGCTCGCAGGACCGTCCCCAGCCCTGTTCATCGACTCAGGGGTGCAGATCATCGGTGTGGCCTTCGCCATGCACGGGGCGGGCGAGTTCCTCGCAGCAGATGAGCTCTTGGCGGAGGTGTATCGCTTCACGTTGGGCCGGGCCGGCCGCCAAGCCCAAGGCTGGGCGGCGTTGCTGCGTGCCCACGTCCTGGCGGCCCGCGGGAGGCCGATCCCCGCGATGGAGGCCGCCGTCGAGGCCGAGCAGGTTTGGGTGTCCGCCCGCCTCGACGGACCGGCGCGGTGGAGCGCAACCGTTGCCGCGCTGGCCCTCGCCGACACCGGAGATGTCGACGAGCTCGAGCAAGCACTCCGGCGCGTCGACGCGTACGACCCGGTGCCGTTCCGGCTGTTCGACCCCGAGACCGCCCGTGCTCACGCTTGGCTGCGCTTCCATCGGGCAGATCCCCAGGCACCGGCCGCGTTCGAGGCCGCGGCCGTCCTGGCGCGGTCGACGGGCCGGATCGCCATGGCGGCGGCGGCCGCTCACGACCTCGTCCGCATCGGTGAACCCGCACGGGCGACCCAGATCCTCGCAAGCCTGCCCCCCGGGAGCGCCGTGACCAGCCTCCGACGGGACCTGGCCCAAGCCTGCTGCGAGGGGAACGGACACGCGCTGCTGTCCGTGGCCGACGGGTTCGCAGCCATGGGTGCCGACGGGTGGGCCGTCGAGGCGCGGGCGCTCGCCCGACCGTTCCAGCCGGCCTCGGCGGCGTTACTGCGAATCGAGGTCGAACGCATGGCATCCGAGCATGGTCTGGCGACCCCACCGGTTCGATCGCTCGTCGAGCGTCCAGAACCGAATGCGCTGACGAGCAGGGAGGCCGAGGTCGTGCGCCTCGCGGCGAACGGCACGACGAACCGCGCCATCGCCGGCGAACTGGTGGTGTCGTTGCGCACCGTGGAGAACCACCTGCATCGGGCCTTCACGAAGCTCGGGGTGACCTCACGATCCGAGCTGGCTGTTCACCTCGCCACCGGCTGACGGACGCGACCTGAGTGGTCACGGTCGCAGACCTGAGTGGTCCGCCACTCATGACCAGCGACGCGTCGCTTCTCATGATGAATCCATGCAGCCCACCACGAAGACCCAAGCCCCCTATCCGACCACGCAACGCCCACCGGGGTACCGCTCCCGCAACGCCCTGATCGTCGGCGTCGTTGCCTTCGGCGTCCTCCTCAGCGCCTGTGGCGGCAGCTCAGACTCGGCGTCACCGACGACGACCAGCGCCCCCACCGCCTCGGACCCGACCGCCGCGCCACCATCGGAGACCACGCAACCGACCGCCGAACGCGACGTCGACGTCTGCGCCGAGATCACCGAGGCCCAGGTGTCCGAGGCCCTCGGCGGCGTGACCCTGACCGGTTCCGAGCCGATGCCGGGCAACAACCCGTCCTGCCAGTACTTCGTCACCATCAGTGGTCTCGAGGGCGCAGCCGTGCAGGTGCAGCTCTTTCCGGCCGACTACTACGACGGCCAGAAGCAGATGCAGAGCAACGCGGTCGCGGCCCCGGGTCTCACCGAGGCGTTCTCCGTCGACGGCTCGCTCGTCTTTGCCCGAACCGACGCGGGAACCGTCACCGTCGGGGCCGGCTATGCGCTCGACGAATCGGGTTCGCCCGCCACGCTCGACCAACTGATCGCCGTCACCAAGCTCGGGGAGGGACTCTGATGTCCACCAACCGCAACCTGATCCGCACCATCGCTCGGCTGGCCACCGCCATCGCCATCACCGCGACGGCGGTGGGCGCAATCGCTGGCACCGCCCATGCGTGCTCCGACTGCCCCCGGAACGTGTACGAGACCATGATCAGCACCCCAGCCGTGCAGGTCAACGGCACCTACACGCCGCTCGTCGGCAACTTTTCCGGCAGCGGAGCAGACGACATCTTCTGGTACGCCCCCGGAGCGGCGATCGACTACCTCTGGACCTCCGATGGCGTCCGCGGCTCGTTCACCAAGCAGGCGAAGCCGGTGAACGGCACCTACACGCCGATCGTGGGGAACTTCTCGGGGGACAGCTTCGACGACATCTTGTGGTACGCCGCCGGACCCGCAGCCGACTCGATGTGGACCTCCATCTCGGGACCGGCGATCTTCCAGGCATCGCCCATGACCATCAACGGCACGTACCAACCGCTGCCGCTCGACAACTCATTGCGCATACCGACCGCGCGGGCGGCCGATCGGACCCGCTCGCACCTGACCCGCCAAGGTGTAACCCCACCTCGTGACTCAATCATCTGGTACCGGCCAGGGGTTTCATCTGACTTGGTGTGGCGATTCGGGTTGGACGGCACGGTGACCACGACCGCTGTCGGCATCGTCGGATCGCCCCAGCTGATTCCCCTCAACATCGACGACGACCCGTTCGAAGACTTCGTGGCGTACAGCCCCGGGGCGGGCCCCGATGCTTCGTTCCGCAACGACGGCACCTCGCTCGTCAAAACCGCTCGGACGGTCAACGGCAGCTACCGCCCTTACGTGGTGGGAGGTGGATCCCGTGATGGCATCTTGTGGCACGGCCCTGGGCCGGCGGTCGACGCCTACTGGCGAAACGATGCCTTCGGAGGCCTGATGAGCCAACCGACCGATCCCGTGGGCGGCACCGGGCCCATCGTCGGCACGAGCGACGACGCTGGCTCCGGTTACATCTACGACGCCAACGGACCCGACAAGGGGTTCCTCGACGGCAACGTCAACACGAGCCTCAACCCCGACATCGGGCCGGGCGCCCAGCCGGTCACCGGATTCTTCGACAACGACATCGGCCTCGATGCCTTCTTCTACCGGCCAGGCCCGGCGAGCGACACGGTGGCGTACTCGTTCCCCGTCATCGCCGGCGCCTGATCGACAGGTCATCGCACCTCGCGCCAAGCAGTGGGCTGCTGGCGCGAGGTGCGGTGGAGACCACCCTCGGGCACCCGCCTCTCGTCGGTGGGTGGTTCGGTTGATGGAGCGAGTCGGTGCCGTTCAGTTTTGGTCGAGGTTGACGTCGCCCTTGTTCACGTCGATGGTGATCACGATTCCGGGATCGGCGCGAGGGACCTTGACGGTGTGCTCGTCGACCTGGGCGGCATCGAGTGCTGCACCGTCGGTGTGCACGGTCCCGTCGTCGGACCGGGCGTCGAGGCGGTAGCTGAGGCCCTGTGGGACCTCGAGCCAGACCTCGCCGTCGCCGAGGGCGATGTCGAGGCGGGCGGGCTCGGCCCGCTCGGCGAAGTCCGACGCCGGGATGTCGCGGAGATCCACACGAACCAAACCGTTGTCGGAACGGATTGCGGTGGGCAGCGCGTCGAGTGACGTCGGCGCGTAGTTGGCAAGCCGGAAGTCCCTGTTGCCGACCGACGCGCTCACGCCGTCACCGGCACCGATCCAGGCGGCGACGACCGCCACAGGTACTACGACCGCCGCCATCAGGGTCAGGACGGTTCCCGCTACGAGGACGCGGACGGCCCACTTCCGGCGTCGGCTCCGCGGCGGAACCGGATGGCCGAACAGCTCCGGTGGGACGACGGACGGCGGTACGGGAGCCATGCCCTCCGCTCCGCCGAGGACCGGGGAGCGGGTCGTCATGCCGTCGAGCGCGGGTTCCCGGGGGCTCTGCGTCAGGAGCCAGATGCCCCCGCCGATGAGCGCCAACGGGACCAGGATGGCGCCGGTCGTCCCGGCGCCGGCCACGAGGAAGGCCAACACACCGGCCACGGCGATGGCGATGCCGACCTCGCGGTTGCTCAGCCCGCCGCCGGCCGGGTTGCGAACCGGCGTCGGCGGCCAGACGGTGGCACGGGGCACCACCACCCAGGCCACCAGGTAGAGCAAGAGGGCTCCACCACCGGATGCGATGAGTGCGACCACAAAGAGCAGCCGGACCAGGGTGGGATCCCAGCCGTAGCGGTGGGCGATGCCCGACGCGATGCCGCCGAGGCGGGAGTACGGATCCCGGACCAGCCCAGTTCGTGGCGACGCCGCGGCCGGTCGCATGGGCGGAGGGGGCAGGTGGCCGAAGGTGTCGTCGCCGGTTTCGGTGCCGGCGTCGATCGGCACGGTGGGGTCGGTGGGGGCGGAATCGTCCAAGGGGGCGGTCGGTTCTGTGGGGTCGTGCGCTTCGTCGGTCATGGGTTCCATGGTCCAGGAAGGGACCGTTGGGCGACCATCGGGTGATCTACCCATTGGACCCCGAGTCGGCAGCCCCATCTCAGGGTCTGTTCAGGGTAGGACCCCGAGGTGCTACCGACCAGTGGTGTGCGACACTCGATCGGTGGTCCAGACCCTGTCCCCCAGCCGTTGGCAGGTGCCACGACTCGATCGCGAGGATCGGTGGATCGGCGGGGTGGCGGCAGCCATCGCCCGCGAGGTCGGCGTCCAGACCGTCGTGATCCGAGTGGCCTTCGTGGTGCTGGCCGCCGTCGGCGGCTGGGGACTCGTCCTCTACACCGCCGCTTGGGCCGTACTGGCCATCGCCAACCCTGGTCGCCTCGCCCCGTATCACCCGCATCCGAAGGCAGCGACCCCGTCACACCGCCTCGCCGCAGTCGCCATGATCACGATCGGCCTCGTGGTCGCCTTCCTGCCGTTCACCAGTTCCGTGTTCGCCACCGTGATCTGGCCCGTCGGCTTCGTGCTCAGCGGGGTGCTCATCGCCTGGACTCGTTCCGAGGAGGGAGGCACACCGGCGCTGGTCCGGGTGGTGGCCGGTCTCGTCGTTGCCATCGGGGGGTTCCTGGCGTTCACCGCGACCCAGGTCGACTTCTCCGAGGCGATCGTGGCCCTGGTCTTCGGCATCGCCATCGTGAGTGGCATCGTGCTGGTCGCTGCGCCATCGGTGGTGCGGATGGGGCGCGACCTCGACCACGAACGCCAGGAGCGCATCCGAGCCGACGAGCGATCCCGCATCAACGCCCACCTGCACGATTCGGTGCTCCAGACGCTCACGCTCATCCAGCAACAGGGGGACGACCCGGTGCGTACCCGCCAGCTGGCCCGCCGCCAGGAGCGCGAGCTGCGGGCCTGGCTGCACGGTCCGTCGGACTCCCCCACCGGGCTCCGGCTCGGACCTGCCCTCGAATACGTCGCCTCCCAGGTCGAGGAACGCTTCGACGTGACCATCGACGTGGTGACCGTGGGCGACACCAGCGACCTCGCCGCTGTCGACCTCGAAGCCCTGGCTGGCGCCGCGAGCGAGGCCATGGTCAACGCCGCCCGCCACGCCGCCGTGGCGCGCGTCGACGTGTACGCCGAGCACCGTGGTGGCCTGGTGCAGGTATTCATCCGTGACACCGGGGTCGGGTTCGAGCCTGCGACGGTCGGCCGGGACCGCCAGGGCGTCCGGAACTCGATCGTCGGCCGGATGGAGCGGGCGGCAGCGCCGCCGTCACCTCCGAGGTCGGCATCGGGACCGAGGTCGAGCTGCGACTCCCGGTGGACGGGGACGACCTGGAGCCGGAGCCGGAGCCGGACCGATGATCCGCCTGGTGCTGGTCGACGACCATGCGCTCGTGCGGGCCGGCATGCGGGCCACCCTGGCGACGGAGTTCACGGTGGCCGGAGAGGCCGGGACCGTCGCCGATG
>JBKJPY010000065.1:0-55781 GCA_046594195.1 Acidimicrobiales bacterium
ACCGCGAAATCCGCCGCTGCCTCAAGCGCTACATCGCCCGCCAGATCCACCGGCAACTCCAACAACCACTTGACTCGCTATAGGAGCGTCCCCAAACCCCCGGGCTCGCTGCGCTCGGAACCCAACCTCGCGTTCGTGCCTCACCTCCCCCTGGGGGAAGAAGGTTGCCTTCGGGTGAATCGGTTCGGCTACCGTGGCCTCGTCATCACGAGTGGCCTCGGTGACGGGGTCCGGCAACCTGGGAAGGACACCCAAGGTGCCTCTCGCCCTCGGGCGGGGATGTGGCCGGTTCGCCGGCAACAAAGTGTCCGGGCTCCGGCCCGTCGCTGGCACCCGGTGACCAACCCTCCAACGCAGCGAGGAGGTCGGTCATGGACGAAGCAATCGGGCACTGGGCCGACGATGCCTCGCTCGCCGTGCCGCCGTGGATCCAGCCGCACTCGAGCACCGTCCCGGCCACGGGTGCCTGGCGACCGAGCGACCCCTTGGGCCAGCGCCAGTTCATGCGAATGGCAGTCGACCGAGCCTTCGTGCTCGAGGGTGGCGGCCAGCTCCACGACATCACGATCTGCTTCGAGACCTGGGGGACGCTGAACGCCGATGCGTCCAATGCCGTGCTGGTCTGCCACGCCCTCACCGGCGATGCCCACGCAGCAGGTCCTGCGGGTGACGGCCATCCCACACCGGGGTGGTGGGACGACTTCATCGGGCCGGGCAAGCCGCTCGACACGGACCGTTGGTTCGTCGTGTGCGTCAACGTGCTGGGCGGATGCCAGGGGTCGGCTGGCCCCGCATCGCCGATGTCGGACCGGCCCGGTTGCTACGGGCCGAACTTCCCGGTGGTCTCGATCCGGGACATGGTCCGCACGCAGGCCCGCGTGGCCGACGCCCTCGGCATCGGCCGGTGGCACGGCGTGGTTGGTGGCTCGATGGGCGGCATGCAGGCGCTGGAGTGGGCGGTGATGTACCCCGACCGGGTGGCCCGCCTCGCCGTCATGGCGACCTGCACTGCGGCGACCGCCCAGCAGATCGCGTGGTGGAGCACCGGGCGGCGGGCCATCGCCCTCGACCCCAAGTGGCGCGACGGGCACTACTACGACGCCGAGCCGGGTGACGGGCCCCACGCGGGGCTGGCCCTGGCGCGCCAGATCTCGCAGGTTACGTTCCGCAGCGACGACGTGTTCACGGACCGCTTCGGGCGCGAACCCGTGGAGCCGCTTGCCGGTCGCTTCGAGATGTGGCAGCGATTCCAGGTCGAGCGCTACCTCGATTATCACGGCGTGAAGCTCGCTCGACGCTTCGACGCCAACTCCTACCTGCTGCTGACCAAGGCCATGGACCTCCATGACCTCGGCCGCGGGCGGGGGAGCCTTCCTTCAGCGCTCCGCCGCATCCAGGCGCCCGTCCTGTCGATGGGCATCACCTCGGACATCCTCTATCCCGAGTACCAGTCGGTGGATCTGGTCGCCGGCGTCGAGGCCGTGGGGGGCACGGCGACGTACCACCAGATCGACAGCCCGCACGGGCACGACGCCTTCCTCATCGACCACGACCAGGTGGCGCACGCCCTGGTCCCGTTCCTGGAGACACCCACCTCGTGACCACCGAACCACGCCCCGAACCGGGCGCCGACCTCCACGCCGAGACGATCGCCATCCGTGCCGGGCGCGTGGGCGACGCGACGTCGCTCGCACCAGTGCTGTGGCCGACGTCCACCTTCGTGTCCCCGTCGGTGGACGACGCTCGGCGCATGGCCACGTCGGTGGGTGCCGACCGCTTCTATTCCCGCTACGGGAACCCGACGGTGAGCGGCTTCGAGGACGCCATCGCCCAGCTCGAGGGCGCCGAGGCCGCCCGGGCGTACGCGTCGGGCATGGGTGCGGTCACGGGGGTCGTGCTGGGCCTCTGCTCCGCGGGCGACCACATCGTCGCCCAGCGCCAGCTCTATGCCGCCACGCAACTGGTGTTCCAGGCCATGTGCCCCCGGTTCGGCATCGACGTCACGTTCGTCGACGGGACCGAGCCTGGCGCCTTCGCGGCGGCGGTGATCCCCGGCCGGACCACCCTCGTGTTCGCCGAGACACCGGCCAACCCGCGCCTCGACGTGATCGACCTCGCCGAGCTGGGCACCATCGCCGGTCCGGTCACCGTGGTCGACTCGACGTTCGGGACCCCGGTGCTGCAGCAGCCGCTGCGCCACGGCGTCGACCTGGTGCTGCACTCGGCCACCAAGGGCATCGCGGGTCACAACGACGCCACGCTGGGCGTGGTCGCCGGCAGCAAGGAGCTCATCGACTGGCTGTGGGGCTTCGCTGTGCTCCAAGGCGCGTCGGCGTCTCCCTACGACGCCCTCAACGCGACGCGCGGCATCCGCACCCTGCCCATCCGCATCGCCCGCCAGTCCGCCACGGCGCTCGCCCTCGCCACCGCGCTCGAGGCGCACGCCGGGGCGACCGAGGTCCGCTACCCGGGCCTGGCGTCGCACCCGCAGCACGAGCTCGCCGCCCGGCAGATGTCGGGCGGGGGCACGCTCATTGCGTTCGACGTCGTCGGAGGGCTCGAGGCAGGCCGTCGTTTCGTCGAAGCGGTGCAGATCGCCCAGCACGCCACGTCGCTCGGCGGACCCGAGACCCTCGTGACCCACCCCGCGTCGACCACCCACGTGAACCTCCTGCCCGAGGAACTGGCCGCGAACGGCATCGGACCCGGCACCATTCGCGTGTCCGTCGGCCTCGAGCACGCCGACGACGTGATCGCCGACTTCACCCAGGCCCTGGAGGCCGCAGCGGGTGCCTGAGCTCCTCGAGGTCGAGGCGTACCGCCGGCTGGCCGATCGGGCCGTGGGGCGCACGGTGGCGGAGGTCGAGGTGCCTGACAGCTGGTTCCTCAAGGGCGGGATCACCCCTGGCGAGGCCGTCGACGCCGTGCGGGGCGCCACGCTCCGGGGCACGGGCCGTCGGGGGAAGCTGCTGACCGTGGACCTCGGCGCAGACCGGCCGGTCCTCGGCCTGCGCTTCGGCATGACGGGCCGACTCGCGCTCGATGGCGAAGCGCCCATCGGCCAGCTCGAGTACGCGTCCGGCCGAGACGATCCCGTGTGGGACCGGTTCGCCCTGCGGTTCACCGACGGTGCCCGCCTGCGCCTCTCCGATCCGCGGCGACTCGGTGGCGTCGAGCTCGACCCCGACCTCGGTGTGCTCGGGCCCGATGCGTGGACGTTGACCCTGGGGGAGCTGCGCCGGGCCCTGGCCGGCTCGTTTGCGCCGCTGAAGGCGCGACTGCTTGACCAGCACCGCGTCGCCGGGCTCGGCAACCTGCTGGTCGACGAGACCTTGTGGCGAGCCCGCCTCGATCCCGCTCAGCCCGCTGGGTCGCTCACCGAGGTCGAGCTCCGCCGGTTGCAGCGTCGCATCGTGTCCACGGTGGACGACCTGTTCGACCGAGGCGGGTCGCACCGTGGTGACCTGCAGGGGGAGCGGAATCGCGACGGGTGCTGCCCTCGATGCGGATCGCTGCTCGACCGGAGCACCGTGGGAGGCCGGACCACCTACTCGTGCGCGCCCTGTACACGGGCTGCAGCGGCCTGACCGGTAACCTCTGCACCTCGTGGCCACCCGTCGACGCACCTTCCTGTTCCTGTGTGCGCTCGGGTTCGGCGCGGCCCTCGCTCCGGCCACCGTGTCGGCAGCGACGCCCGTCCAAGATCCTGGCGCCACGTTCGGGGGCTCCGGCGCGCCGATCACGACGACGACGGCGGTGGCCACGACCACCACGGAGGCCGAGTCGCAGACGAACCAGACGCTCGTCGAGTCCAAGGACAGTCCCGACCAGCCGGTCTTCACCGAGAACCGGAAGGTCGCGGCGGTCATCGCCGGGCTGGTGATCGTTGCGCTCGCGTTGCTGTTGCTGACCATTCGCTACCTCCGCATCACCAAGCCGTCGTCCGCCGACGCCGTCGACCAGTCCATTCCCATGCTGCCGATGGACCTCGACCTCGACTTCAACGACGACTCGGTCTTCATCGAGGAGCCGATCGGACTGTTCAAGCCGGTCGAGTGGGGGCCGACCTCCGCAGACCCCATTGACGTCGAACCCGCGGAGCGGGCCACCGTCGCCGCGTCGGGTTCCGCCGCCGCGGGGGCCGACCACGAAGCGGCAGACGACGACTGGCAGCCTCGCACCGGTGAGCTCGAGCGGGTGGAGATCCCCGGGGGCACCTCCCTCGCCCGGCCGGGTATCGCTGCTCGCCGCAAGGCGCTCGGGGTCGACCCGTCCTGATCGGGTCGACGGATCCACAGCCCTGGGCGCAGCGGTAGCGTTGGGCCATGGCCGAGACGCTCGACATCGATGCAATGCTGGCGCGCTTCCGTGATCGCGCTGCTGCCGTCCGCAAGCGCAACTTGCCCCCCGTCGGGGGCGAGGAGCGAACCCGACTGGTGGAGCAGGCCCAGACCGACTTCCAGGACTTCGCCATCATCGGCGACGCGGCCGGCACCCTCGAGGACGGCGTCCTCACGCTGACCATCGACCTCCGCCCACCTGGATGAGCGAGCGCTTCGACGCGGCGGTTGTGGCGATCGATGCCGCCAACGCCGAGGATCCGGTGCGGATCACGGTCGACGGCGTCGAACAGGCGAAGGAGTTGGCCCACGCAGATCTGGTGGAGCACTGGGTGCGGACGCTCGATCCCGAGGCCGACGAACTTCAGCTGCTCGCCGCTCGTGCCCACCACCTTCGCCGCTGGGTCGTGCCCCGCACCGACTATCCAGAGGGTCGCACCGGCTACCTCCGGTGGCGGACCGACCAGAAGCGGCGGGAGTCCGCCGAGGTGGGCGACATCCTCCTGGCCAGTGGGTACGACGCGGACGAGATCGTCCGGGTGGGCAGCATCGTGGCCAAGCGGCACCTCGCCACGGACCCGACGGTCCAGACGCACGAGGACGCGTTGTGCCTGGCGTTCCTCCAGCTGCAGTTCGACGCCCTCGCCGATCAGCTCGGCGATGACCACATGGTCGAGGTCGTCCGCAAGACCCTCACCAAGATGAGCCCGGCGGCGATCGCGGCCGCCGGCTCGATCCGGATGAGCGAGCACGGTAGGCGGATCCTGGAGCTGGCGACCTCGTAACCAGCGCTGCGCCCGAGGTCGCGTACGCTCTCGCCCACCAGCCACCAGAGGGGTTCGATGATGCCGTGTCCAGCTTGCGCCGCCGAGAACGATCCGGGATCGAAGTTCTGCATGGCCTGCGGAACGGCCCTGACGCCGGCGGACCCGCCGACTGCGGAGCCCGGAGCATCCGCCGCCGAACCAGCGTCGGAGGCCCAGCTCGAAGGCGCACCGCCGGAGCCCGGGCCGTCCGAGACCACACCATCGGACGCCGTGGCGGCCCAAGGAATTGGTGAGGACCCGCTCGCCGTCGCGGCCTCCATTGACGCCCAGATCGATCCGCCGCCCGCCGTCGATGCGACGCCTGCGCCGGGGGGCCCTCCGGGCCCTGAGGTCGGTCCCGCCCCGCACCACGAGGCCGAGGCCCCCATCCCACCCGTGCCGACACCGCAGACCTTCCCCCCACCACCTCCCCCGGGACCGGCCGCCCCACTGCCACCGCCACCGACGCAGCCAGCTTGGGGCCAGCAAGCCCCGCCTCCTCCGGCGTGGGGCCAAGCTCCGCCGCCTCCGCCCCCGGCGTGGGGGCAGGCCCCGCCGCCGCCACCTCCTGCACCGCCGACCCCGCCGCAGGGGTATGCGCCGCCGCCTCCCGGCTTCCCGCCGGCTCCGCCCCAAGGGTACGGCCAGGCGCCCCCGCCCCCGCCCCCGCCCCAGGCGTATCCGGCACCTCCGGCGTGGAGCCAGCCGGCACCGGGTGCCTATGCCCCGCCTCCGCCGCCGCCCAGCTACGCCCCTCCCGGGTCCACCGGCTCGGCCACGACGCCCGACCCCAACGGCCTCGGCGTGGCGTTCGGACGCCTCGGCAGTGGTGCTCGCAAGACGGCCAAGGTCGCCGTCGTCGTCGCCGGAGCCCTGCTGGGCCAGGGCGAGGTGGTGGAGGCGGTCGTCGGCGGACGCTACGAGGGCCACGGTTCGGTCCTCGTCCTCACCGATCGGGGGCTCTGGCTCGTCGACGACCGCGAGTGGCGGCCGTTCGTCGAGCAGATCGCCGTCACCCCGCAGCTCGAGGTCCAGGGCTGGCAGGACGACCGCACCGCCAGCCTGACCCTGGTGCTCCACGGGCGGTCGCTCGTCCTCGACCAGATCCCCGATCGCGAGCTGGCCGTCGAGCTGGCCGGCCGGATCCGGTACCGCACCGGCGCCACCGCCTGATCACCCCGGACAGCGCCTGACCCGGTCGTTCTGGGTTCGTCGTCGCGAGGTGCTCGCGCTATGGTGATCGTCCCACGCGGACGTGGCTCAGTTGGTAGAGCATCACCTTGCCAAGGTGAGGGTCGCCGGTTCGAATCCGGTCGTCCGCTCGGAGCGAAACCCCCTCTCAGGAGGGGGTTTCGTCGTTTTGACCTGCGGTTTCGCGATCTCGGGGACCGATCCGCCAGCCGTTGCGCATGGGTCGTTGCGCCATCGACCGCTCCCGGCAGGGCCAGGTTGCAGGTGCGAGCCACGATCGAGGTGGCTCGCACCTGCACCATCAGGCGGTGGCGCGGTTGCCTGCGTCGGTGGGGGAGCCGACGTGGACGAACTCGTCCTTCTTGGTGGTGACGGCGTGGATCAGGCCCGCGATCGAGGCGAGCAACAGCACGCCGGCTGCCAGGAACGCGACCATCGCCGCCTGCCCGGCTCGCTCGCCGAAGATGCTGAAGCCGTAGGAGGTCAGCAGCAGACCGCGGAGTGTCTCGCCCCGAAAGAGGGCGTCAGTCTTGCCAGCCAGCGCCTTCGCCTCGCCGTCGAGCTTGGCGGCGTTCGCATCCTTGGCCTTCGCTGCCGCTTCGGCCTTGGCCGCGGCCTCGCGAGACTCGCCGCTGGTCTGCGAGTAGGTCTTGCCTTCGTTGATCTCCTTGACGTGGCGCCCGATGTACTCGTTCGCGTAGCACTCGGCCTGCTTGCCGGTGGTGAGCGGCTTGCCAGCGTTGGCCACCAGGCAGTCGGCCTTCTTCTCGTCAGGGGTGAGCCCGGCGGCGGGCGTGAAGGTGATCTTCTGCTGGGCCATCTGGGAGGCCACGTAGTCCTTGGCGAAGTTCGCCTGGTTCTGGAGCACGAGGCCCAGGACCAGGAGCAGTGCAGCCATCGCCACGCCGCCCGCCACGAAGATGAAGTCGAGTGTCCTGCGCCGCATGGCGCACCTCCTGTGTCTGCCGGCAGCGCCGGTTGGAACCCGAACCTCGAGCCCGCACGGCGAGTGTCCGCTCTTCCACGACGGCGGAGCAGTGCCATTGGTCCCATACGAGCGGGACGTTCGGCCGAGCGGAGCTCCCCGACGGCCGCGGTCCGACCGGTCGGGCAGGTTGGGACCTTCGGCCCTGACCGCCGGCACCTCCTCGTCGGTACGTTCACCGCGTCGGACGGCTGACCCGGGAGCACCCACCGCCGGTCCGGCCACCGCACCGGCCAGACGAGGAGCCCCCCATGAACGTCACCGTTGGCGAGATCATGACCACGCCCGTGATCACGGTGATGAAGCACCAGACCGCGGGCCACGCCAGCGGCCTGATGCACGACCACGGGGTCTCGGCGATCCCGGTGGTCGGTCCGCAGCACGAACCGCTGGGGATCATCACCGCCACGGACCTCCTGGTGTCGCGCTCCGCCGCCACGCCGGTCGCCGCCTTCATGGTGAAGCCACCGCTGTCGGTGCATGTCAACGACGGCCCCCACGTGGCGGCCCGGGTCATGAGGAACCATCACATCCACCACGTCCTCGTGGTCGACCAGCGTGCTGTGGTCGGGATCGTCAGCGCCTACGACCTCCTCGGGCTCGTGGAGGAGCACCGGTACGTCGCCAAGGCGGCGCCAACACCGGGTCGACGCGCCGCCAATCGTCAGTAGGTTCGGGCCATGACGTTGGAGGGGGATCCACCCCGCGCCACGGCCAAGGGAGACACCGCCGCCTCACTCGATCCCGATGGTATCGAGCGCCACGTCGTTGACGATGCCGTCGAGGGATCGACTGCGACGCTGGTGAACTCCGTGCAGGACGTGCTCGCCCATGCCGAGCACACCGAGCGGCTGGAGGTCGCCCGCTGGCTCGACGCCGTCTTGGCCGGCGCCTCCGAGGACGAGCTGACCCGGGTCCGCACCGCGTTCGCCCAAGACGCTCCGCAGTACGGCACCCCACCGATGAGCTCGGATGACGAGCTGGTCGAGGCTTGGCGCAGCGGGGTGTACCCCTACCGGAACCTGATGCGGCGCAAGACCTACGAGGCGCAGAAGTACCGCCTCCAGGTGGAACTGCTGAAGCTGCAGGCCTGGGTGAAGGAGTCGGGAGAGCGGCTCGTGATCGTGTTCGAGGGGCGCGACGCAGCCGGCAAGGGCGGCACCATCAAGCGGTTCATGGAGCACCTCAACCCCCGTGGCGCACGGGTGGTCGCGCTGGAGAAGCCGACCGAGGTCGAAGCGGGCCAGTGGTACTTCCAGCGCTACGTTCAGCATCTGCCGACCGCAGGGGAGATCGTGCTGTTCGACCGGTCTTGGTACAACCGTGCCGGCGTCGAGCAGGTCATGGGATTCTGCAGCGAGCACGAGCACGCCGAGTTCCTCCGCCAAGCCCCGGAGTTCGAACGGAACCTGACCCGCAGCGGCACCCGGCTCATCAAGTTCTGGTTCTCCGTCAGCCGCGAGGAGCAGCGCCGCCGCTTCGCCGAGCGCGAGCGGCATCCTCTCAAGCAGTGGAAGCTGTCGCCGATCGACCTCGCGTCGCTCGACAAGTGGGACGCGTACAGCGAAGCCAAGGAGACCATGTTCCGCACCACGGACACCGACGATGCCCCGTGGACCGTCATCAAGTCCGACTGCAAGAAGCGCGCCCGGCTCAACGCCCTCCGCTACGTGCTCCACACGATGCCCTACACGGACAAGGATCCCGCCCGGATCGGCCTGCTCGACCCCTTGATCGTTGGTCGCGCCACGGACCTCTACGAGCTGGGCGAGGGCACGCCGCGGCGGTGACCGACGGTCCGCCTCGTCGCCCCAGCACCATCGGACCAGGCCCGGTCCGCGGCTCCGAGCTGACGCCGCGATGGTTGAGTCGAGCCGATGGCGGGAACGGGGCCACATGGCAACGTCGCTGCGGCACCTCGATCCCGACGGGTCCGACCCGGAGATCTTGCTGACCGTGCGCTGCAGCCTGCACGCTCCAGCGGTCGCCCGTGCCTTCGTGCGATCGGGGATCGAACTGCTCGGCTCCGACGACCCGGAGGATGCCGTGCTGATGACGAGCGAAGCGGTGTCCAACTCGGTGGAGCACGCCGACACCGACGCAGTGGAGATCGGCCTCTCCCGCCACGGCAAGGTGATCCGGGTGGCGGTCACCGACGACGATCCCGTCGCCCCCGTGATGGCGCCCATCGACCCGACGGTGGTCGGTGGCTTCGGCATGCACCTCATCGACCTGCTTGCGGATGACTGGGGCGTCGATGTCGTGAACGGCGACGGCAAGTGCGTCTGGTTCGAGATCGACCTGCCGGTCTTGCCCGCTTCCGTAACCTGAGGGAGACGGGCAACCACGTCGAAAGCGACGATCGCCGCCGCGTCGAGCTGGTCGAAGGCTGCGCGTGACAGCCCGTCTCGGAAGAAGGCGACCGCGGTGATCAGCGGACGAGCGGCAGTACCTCGGCCCGGACGACCTTGCCGAGGGCGTTGCGTGGGAGGGCATCCACCACGACGATGCGCTTGGGTCGCTTGTAGGGCGCCAGCTCGGCGCGGGTGAACGCCAGCAGCGCATCGACGTCGGTGGTGTCGGCTGATCCCTCGACGGCGGCGACCACCTGCTGGCCCCACTCGGGGTGCGGCACCCCGACGACGGCGGCATCCTCTACTGCCGGGTGGCGGCGCAGGGCGTCCTCGACCTCTCGGGGGTAGACGTTGAAGCCCCCGGAGATGATCAGCTCCTTGCGGCGGCCGACGATCTGCAGGTAGCCGTCGTCGTCGAGCGCGCCGACGTCGCCGGTGGCGAACCAGTCCCCGGTGAAGACCTCGGCGGTGGCCTCGGGTTGCTGCCAGTAGCCGGAGAAGACGTTCGGCCCTCGTACCTCGATCTCGTCGGTGCCCTCGGCCAGACGGAGGCCGACGCCGGGAAGTGGGAAGCCGACCGTGCCGGCCCGACGCTCGCCGTCGAAGGGGTTGGAGGTGAGCATGACCGTCTCGGTCATCCCGTACCGCTCGATGAGGTGGTGGCCGGTCCCTGCGGCGACGGCGGCGTGCAAGTTGGGGTCCAACGGCGCGGATCCCGAGACCCCGAGCCGGAGTGCGGCGAGCTCGTGGAGGCGGCCGGAGGCGGCGAAGCGGTTCCACATCGTGGGTACGCCGAACAGGAGCGTCCCGCGGTGTACCGCCACCGCGTCCAGCGCATCGGCGGTGTTGAACGACGGGCGCAGCACGACGCTCGCTCCGGCGGTCAGCGTCCCGTGCAGGCCGACGCCGAGGCCGTGCATGTGGAACAGCGGGAGGGGGAGGACGAGGCGGTCAGCGGGCGTCCAGCGCCAGGCGAGGCCGAGCGCCTCGACCGACGCGAGGAGGTTTCCGTGCGACAGCAGAGCTCCCTTCGGCGTCCCGGTGGTGCCCGAGGTGTAGGCGAGCACTGCGGGATCGTCGGCAGCGCCGCCATCGAGCCAGGCCGGATCGGGTCCGTCGGGCAGACCCACGTCGGTCCCGGTGACGACCACCGGGGTCGCGCCGGACGCGGCCTCGATCCACCGGCCCCGGTCGGTGGCGTCGACCACGGCGAGTGCCGGCCGGGCGTCGCGCACGAGGTGCGCCAGTTCGCGCTCGAGGTAGGCCGTGTTCGCCGGAACGACCACGAGCCCGAGGCGCAGCGCGGCGACGTGGGCGACGACGAGGTGCGCCGACGCGTGCGCCGACAGCAGCATCCGGTCGCCAGGGTGCAGGCCGGCCGCCGCCATGCGACCAGCGACGGTGCGCGTGCGATGCTCGAGCTCGCCGGCGGTGACCCAGCCCCGCTCGTCGTCGAACACGACCGGATGGCCGGGGTCCGCCGCCCACCTCGCCGTCCACGATGCGACCAGGCTTCGCCGGCCGAGCTGGTCGACCGTGCCGGGCGGGGTGCCGTCGGGGAGGTGCGGGTCCCACGGCGGCATGGGCGTCACCGTACCCAGCCACGACGCGTCCGCCGTCAGGTGTCGGTGATGAGCGGCTGACCGCCCGCCGAGGTGATGGTGGAGTGCTCGGGGTCGAAGCGGTGGGTCTTGCGGCGGAACACGAAGGTGAAGTCGGGCCACAGCGACGTGTTGCGACCCCGCTTGTCGAGATACCAGCTCTGGCACCCGCCGGTGTTCCCTACCGTCGTAACCACCTTGGCCTGGACGTCCGCGAGCAGGCACGACACCTGCTGTTGATCTGTAGTCAACAAGTTATGGCAATGCTGACTAGAGGTCAATAAGCTGAGGTCGTGACACCTGCCACCTCTGGGACCCGCAGCCGCCTCAGCCCCGCGGAGCGGCGCTCCCAGCTCATCGCGCTCGGGCTCGAGCTCCTGCGCAATCAGGCGCTGCACGAGCTGTCTGTCGATGAGCTCGCCGCAGCTGCCGGCATCTCGAAGGCGCTGGTGTACCACTACTTCGGCTCCAAGGCCGACCTGCTCCGGGCCATCGCCGCCGCCGCCGCCGAGGAGTTCATTGCGGTCACCGAGCCCGACCCTGCCCTCCTGCTCGAGGAGCAACTCGACCAGAGCATGGCGGCCTTCGTCCGCTACGTCGCCGATAACCAGGTCGGGTACGTGATGCTCGTGCGGGGCCCGGCGAGCACGGACGATGCCATGCGGGAGCTGTTCGAGCGGACCCGCACGCGGGTGGTGGAGCGCATCATGTCGAAGCTCGGCCCGTTCGACCCCGCGCCACCGGGCTTCCGTCTGGTGGTGCGGGGATGGGTCGCATTCGCCGAGGAGGTCACCACCACCTGGGTGAACGACCCATCGATGGGTGAGGACGTCCTCCTGGCGCTGCTACGCGATTCGCTGACTCGGCTCGTGGAGCTGGTGGTCGCCGACCTCGCCGACCTCGCAGCCGCACCGCCGGCTAGGTCGGATCGGCGACGACGCCCCTGAGGCCGTCGGCGCCGAAGAGCGGTTCGATCGCACCAGCCAGCGACGGGCCGCGACGCAGGCCCTGGCCTCCGTCGACGCTGATGACCTGGCCCGTGAGCCAGGTGGATTCCGGTCCGACGAGGAAGCGCACGAGCGCGGCGACGTCCTCGGGTTCGCCCACGCGGTCGATGGGCGTGTTCTCGGTGTAGGAGTCCAGCACCGGCCCACCCGCCGTGATGAACTCGACGAGGTCGGTGCGGATGAGGCCCGGGCACACGGCGTTGACCCGCACCCGGCTCGGTCCGAGCTCGTCGGCGGCCTGGCGGCACAGCTGGTTGATGCCGGCCTTGGCCGGTCCGTAGGCCCCGAACCACGGGTGGACCAGCGAGCCGGCCGTGGAGGAGATGGCCACGAACGCCCCGCCACCGCCGCGCACGAGGGAGGTGGCGCCGTGCTTGAGCGCGAGCATGGTGCCCGTCAGGTTCAAGGTGGTGGTGGCCGTCCACTCCTCGACGCCGAGCTGCGTCACCGGACCGATCGAGGTACTCCCGCCGGCATTGGCGACCACGGACGACAACGGCCCGCCGGCATGTTCCTCGGCGGCCCGGACGGCTGCGATGACGGCGTCCTCGTCGGTCACGTCGGCGGCGACCGCGTGCATCGAGCCGGGACCGTCGCCGAGGTCGGCCTGCTCCACGGCGGCCTGGAGCCGGTCAGTGGAGCGGCCGCAGATGGTGACGGCGGCGCCGTCTGCGGCAAGCCGGGTTGCGACCGCGAGGCCGATGCCGCTGCCACCGCCGGTGACGAGCGCGCCGGTCCCCGCGAGGGGGTGCAAGGCGCTCACTTCTTCTTGGCCGGCAACAGCGCCGACACGAACACGAGCACGCCGCCGGCGATGGCCAGGTAGAAGCCGATGGCCGAGGTGGCCTTGAAGCTCGACGGGAAGTTGTCGGTCACGAAGCTGGCGATCTCTGCCCAGTTGGCGGCGGTGACGGCGACGATGGCGATGCCGGTCAGGGCGGCCACGATCCGCACCGCGGTCCGGGCGATGCCCGCGAACAGCAACAGGGCGGCGAGGCCGCCGAGCCCGGCAAGCGCCACGATCACGTACGGGGTCTGGCTCTTCAGCAGGCCCTCCCCCGCGGTGAGGGACCAGGCGGTGACGGTCCCGGTGCTGCCGAGCTTCACCCAGCCCGAGAAGACGCCCACGATCGTGAGGACGGCGCCGACCAGCCCGACGAGGCCACCCAGGAACGACGACGAGCCCTTGGTGGCGGGAGCGGCGGGCTGGGCATCACCCCACGCCGGAACTCCGGTGGCTCCAGCGTTGCCTTGGCCCCAGGTTGGGGGCGCACTCTGCGCCGGGCCGGGCGCGGTGAAGGTGGCGGCACCCGGGGGCGGCGCGGTGGGGGGCTGCCAGGTGGGCGGCGGCGGCGAGGCCGGCGGGTTCCAGGGAGCGCTCGTGGGCGCGCCCATCGGCGGAGCCGGGGCGCTCGGGCCCCAGGGGCTGGCTGGTGCCGCGGGCGGCGGGGGCGGCGGCGCGAAGGGCGACGGAGGCGGGACCGGAGCCGACGGTGGGGGCGGGGTCACCTGGGTGGCATCGTTCAGGCCAGGCGTGTCGATGCGGGTTGCATCATCCGGTGGTGGCGGTGCCGGGGGAGGGGGACCCGACGCGTGCAGGGGCTGACCGCAACCCGTGCAGAACGCAGCGGTCGACAGCACCTCGGTGCCGCAGTTGGAACATGCAATCGTGTCGCTCACTCGAACAGCCTTCCTCGCCGCGTGGGTCGGGCCATTCTGCCCGACGCCGAAGCTGCTGGCTGACGCTTCAGTTCCGCAGCTTGGCGAGCAGTCGCAGGATCTCGAGGTACAGCCACACGAGGGCCAACATGAGGCCGAAGGCGGCGAACCACTCCATGTACCGCGGTGCCTGGTGGTCGACGGCGGTCTTGATGAAGTCGAAGTTCAACAGCAGGTTCAGCGAGGCGACGATGACGACGACCACGCTGAAGCCGATGCCGGCCGGCGACGACGAGTTGACCAGCGGCATCGAACTGTTGAAGAAGATCGATGCGACCAGATCGGCGATGTAGATGAGGAAGATGGCCCCCATGGCGCAGAAGATGCACATGCGCAGCTTCTCGGTGACCTTGATGGCCCCGGTGGCGAACAGGACCATCATCGTGATGAAGACGCCGAAGGTGAGCAGCACGGCCTGGACCACGATGCCCGGGTACTGGGCCTCGAAGATGGCGGAGATCGAGCCGAGGAACAGGCCCTCGCCGACGGCGTAGATGGGGCCGGTGATGCGGGCCAGCTTCGGCTTGAAGATGGTGACCATCGCCAAGATGAAGGTGCCGATGTAGGTGGCGAAGATCCACGGGGGAACGGAGGCGCTGTAGGTCTGATCCCCGTTGGCCAGCTTCGGAAGCGGTGTCAGGGTCACGGCGCTCCAGCCGAAGACTCCAGCGACCATCAAGATCAACAGCAGGATGCCCGTGGCGGTCATCGTGCCGCTGATGCGCATCGTGTCGCCACCACCTGCGGTGACGGGCGGCCGAGCGGTGGGGCCAGCGGTGCCCGCACCGATCGCGGTGCCCGCCGGGCCACCGAAGACGCCGGGTGGGAGCTCGTTGGCAGGGGAGCCCCAGCCGGGCTCGAAGGCACCCGCTGGCGGGTTGGCCGCGGTCTCCCGCTGGAAGATCTCGGGGTTCAGAGCCGGGTTGGTCATGGCCTCAGTCTGCCCGATCCCCGCACGGAAAAGGGGTCGTGACGCGAAGGACCGCCGGCCAGTGGCCGGCGGTCCTCCAGCGATCGCGTCGGCTATCAGACCACGCGGACGTTCTGGGCTTCTTCGCCCTTGCGGCCGGGGGCCACGTCGAACTCGACGTGCTGGCCCTCGTCCAGGGTCTTGTAGCCGGAGCCCTGGATGTTGGAGAAGTGGACGAACACATCGTCGCCATCTTCACGGGAGATGAAGCCGTAGCCCTTCTCGGAGTTGAAGAACTTCACGGTGCCTGTAGCCAAGGTATTTCTCTCTCTGTGCTGTGCGCGAACCCGTCCGAGCGACGCGTTCCCACTCAGGGTAGGACAAGATCTTCGCCGTTGGAAGGGGTTCTTGGTGTTCCCCAGCCCTGTTCAGGGCAGCATCGGAGCGCGGCGAAGCCGGTGGCGAACGCAGCCGCGGGCCGGGCCGGATCGTCGAGGATCCGGCCCGGCCGAGCGCTGCTGGAGGTGGCGGCGGGAATCGAACCCGCGTTGACGGCTTTGCAGGCCGTTGCCTTAGCCACTCGGCCACGCCACCAGGCCGGGTCACCCTAGCGGAGCGGTGCGAGGTCCTCGGGAGGGCTGAGTCGCGGCCATCGCTCCCACCGGCTCTACCCTGAGGCGGTGTCTGGGGGTGAGGTGCTGCTGGTTTTCCTCGCCGGGCTGGCGTGCGGGGCGGTCAACGCCCTCGCCGGAGGCGGATCGCTGATCTTGTTCCCGGCGCTGATCGCCACGGGAATGGGCCCCCTCGCAGCCAACGTCACCAACTCGGTGTCGACCTGGCCGGGCTACCTCGGCAGCAGCCTGGGCTTCCGGACCGAGCTCGAGGCGCAGCGGCACCGGCTGCCTCGTCTCGCCATCGCGACGCTGGGGGGCTCGGCCGTGGGCTGCACCCTGCTGCTGGTCACGCCGCCCGATGCCTTCGATGCCCTCGTCCCGCTTTTGGTGCTGCTCGCCGCCGTCCTGCTCGCGATCCAGCCTGCGGTAGCCCGCCGGGTGGGCCAGCCCGTCGAGGGCCACGTCGGGGCCCGCCGGTTTCAGCTCGCCGCCGTGTTCGGCGCCAGCATCTACGGCGGCTACTTCGGTGCCGCCCTCGGCGTCATCTTCCTCGCTGTGCTCGCCCTCACCATCGCCGAGCCCCTGAAGCGGCTCAATGGCCTCAAGGCCGGTCTTTCCGTCGTGGATGCGACGGTGAGCCTGGTGATCTTCGGCCTGTTCGGCCCGGTGCAGTGGGGTGCGGTCGCCATCGCCGCGCCGGCCGCGCTGTTCGGCGGCTACCTCGGGGCCCACGCCGCTCGGCGGGTCAACGACCAGGTGCTGCGTGTGGCCGTGGTGGTGTTCGCCGTTGTGGTCGCCGCCTACCTGGCGTTGACCTGAGTCGTGGCGTCACGCCGTGCAGGCGACCACGGCGTTCGAGTAGATCCGCATCGCTTCGCTGTCTGCCGGCAGCCGGGTGGCGCGATCGAGGGCCTTGATGGTCGGCGCGTCGAGCACCTCCATGATGCAGTTCGCCTGCGATCGCGAGAACGTGTCTGCGATGCGGGCCTCGACGCGCTCCTTGCGCAGCTCGGCCGGGTCCTTCGGCTCGGAGGCGCACGCCGCGACCGACACCGCCAGCAGCAGTCCGAGCCCGAGGGTGGCGAACCGGCGGCTACGCATCGTCGAGGCAGGTCGTGGCGGCATCGCGGTACTGCTGGCCGCCGGTGAGCGCGTTGAGGTCCGTCGCCTCCACGACCGAGTCCGCGCCGACCTCGTCGACCATGCAGCGGGCCTGCTCGTTGGTCAGCCCGAAGTCGTGCAGGCGTTCGACCGCCTGCTTGGTCGGGCCGGTGCGCTCGGGATCGGAGCCGTCGCTCTTGGCGCACGAGGCGACCACGAAGGCCAGCGAGGCGGCGGCGACCAGCCACGCGGCGTGGTGGTGGGATCGGACGGGCACGGCACCTCCTCTCGAGGGACGACTCGGTGCGGACGGGGTCCTCGCATCCTCGCGCAGCCCATCTCCGAGGCGGCGCACCCCGCCGTCGCACCCGGCCGCTCCGGGTCTCAAGTTGCGCTCGCTGGTCCGGTCGACTGAACTTGGAGGCCACGTGTCCACCGTGTCGAAGGGGTTCAGGACAGGCTCATGGCTATTGAAGTCGAGACCAAGGACTGCACCCAGCTGGGCGACGCCGAACTGGCGGAGATGGCTGACCTGTGCACCGACGCACCCAGCCGCTTCGAGATCGGCGTCCTCTCGAAGGCCGCCGAGGCCTGGGTGCTGGTCACCCTGGCCCGAGATGCCGGCAAGCTGAAGGGCTTCTCGTTCAGCACCCTCGAGCGCATCGGTGGGACGCCGAGCGTCATTATCGGCCTGGCGTCGGTGAAGCGCACCTCCAAGCGCGACACCGTGCTGAGGGCCATCGTGCACGATCAGCTCCGTCGGGCCGTGCTCGCCTTCCCGGACGAGGACGTCCTGGTCGGCACCCGCTTCGCCACGGTGTCGGGCTACGAGTCGTTCAAGACCCTCGTGGACATCGTGCCCCGCCCGGACTACCTCGCCACCGGCGAGGAACGGGCGTGGGGCCGTCGGCTCGCCAAGCGCTTCGGCATCAACGCCAGCCGCTATGACGAGCGCTCCTTCATCGTGCGGGGCGACAACAGCTACCCCGAGGTGCTGGACCACGAGTCCCTCAAGCCCGAGAAGCTCGAGCCGGGATTCGAGGTGTTCTTCGAGCAGGTCGATGACGCTCGCGGCGATGCCCTGATCGCGTTCGGCTGGGCCACCGCCGACGATCTCCTCAAGCTGGCCTGACCGCTTCGGTGCGGCACCAGCCGCCGCGGACCGCCACCCCGTGGAGCTGAACGACGTCATCCGCACCCGCCGGATGGTGCGCGCCTTCACGCCCGAGCCGGTCGATCCCGCATGCATCGATGCGCTGTGCGACCAGGCACGACGCGCACCGACGGCCGGCAACAGCCAGGGCCTGGACCTGGTGGTGCTCGAGGGGCCGACGCAGGTGGGCGAGTACTGGGACGTGACGCTGCCCGAGGCCCGGCGGGAAGGCTTCCGCTGGCCAGGACTCGTCGGCGCACCGGTCCTCGTGCTGGTGGTGGCCGACCCGGGCGCCTACGTCGAGCGCTACACCGAGGAGGACAAGGCGGCCACCGGCCTGGGGGAGGGTCCGGCCTCCTGGCCGGTTCCGTATTGGTGGGTCGACGCCGGTGCCGCCATCGAACACCTGCTGCTGGGCGCGGTCGATGCCGGTCTCGGGGCCTGTCTGTTCGGCCTGTTCGCCCACGAGCCTGCCGTTGTTGCCGCCTTCGGCATCCCCGGCGACCGCCGGATCGTGGGCACCGTCGCCCTCGGCCACCCCGCCGCCGACGAGCCGGGACGGTCGTCGGTGCGGCCCCGCCGACCCTTGGGCGAGGTCGTGCACCGGGGACGCTGGTAGCTCCGTACGGTCGGTCCGGAGCCCGCCTGGGCGGGAAGCGTTGCGCGGGTTTGGTGCACGGCTGCGCCACATCCACACGAGGTTTCCCGGAAGGACCGGCGGCGGGGCAGGGTGCGGGCGGTCGTCGGAGGCGCCCGGGGTGAGGCATCTTGCCTGGTCAGGGGCGTGCGCAGCCCGGCGGTGACCGGAGCAAGGCCCCCACCGACACCGATGTCACTCATCGGACCAGGCGATGATGAACCCTGTGTAAATCGCATGTGACGATTCTCACGTGTCGATTGGGTTACGAAAACGTCTAGTTCGTGACACAATGGCCGATCTACCCCGAGGGCGCAGCGGTGCTCCATGCCCCCGCCCTCACCCCGTCTCCGCAAAGGGAGCTTTCCAATGAACCATGCAACTGCGCGCGCCAAGCGCGACGAACAACCCCCGAGTACCCCCGGCACGCCCGCTGGGCGTGCCCGCTTCTGGCCGCTTGCGGTCAGCGTCTTGGCCATCGGCCTCGTGGCTACGGTCGCATCGGTCGCCTCGGCCAGTGCCATCGGTGAGTCCGTGCGCACCACCGCCGTCGTCGCGGCGGCGACCAAGACCCCCGAGGCTCGTCCGGCCAAGGCGGTCGCCCAGGCCCCCAAGACCACGGCGTTCGCCGAGCTCGGCGACATCACCCTCGTGTCGGCTGCCACCGCCTCCACCGCGGCCAGCAAGCTCGACATCACGCCGCCTCCTCCGCCGCCGCCCGTTACCACCACGACCACGACGGCACCTCCCGCACCGGCTCCAGCTCCGGCTCCGGTTCCCTCTGCGGGTCCGGCGACCGGCAGGTGCGGTGGCGACCTGCCTCCGTGCTACGTGATGATGCGGGAGTCCGGTGGCAACCCCACGGCAAAGAACCCCAGCTCGACGGCGTCGGGCAAGTGGCAGTTCCTCGACTCCACGTGGGCCGGCTACGGCGGCTACGGCTCGGCGTACCTGGCGCCCGAGTCCGTGCAGGACGCCAAGGCCCGTGAGCTGTGGGCCGGCGGCGCCGGCTGTGGCCACTGGAACGCCTGCTGACCCGTTCCGCCCACACCCCTCCTCGAGCCACCCCCCCGGCTCGGCGGACCGCAGCCCCCGGACCTCGTCCGGGGGCTGTGCTGTTTCCGACGGCGGGGTGACGTCCTGTCAAAGTTGACGGGATTGGTATGTTATCCGTATTGTCTTCTATTCCCCTAGGAAATGCCCGGCAAGGCGTGGCGCCCCCGGCAGTGGAAGGAACGCACCATGAAGCGGTCTCGCTCGCTCGCACTCTCCCTGGCCGTGGGCGGGTCGTTGGTGCTGGGCGCCTGCGGCGGCGGTGGGTCGGACAACTCTGGCGACTCGACCGTCTCGATCGTGGGCTACTCGGTCGCGGAGGCGGCGAACAAGGCCACTGCGGAGCCGTTCAACAACACACCCGGCGGCAACGGCGTGAGGTTCAAGACCTCGTACGGAGCATCCGGCGACCAGAGCCGGGCCGTCGAGTCCGGCCTCGACGCGGACTACGTCCACTTCTCGGTCCCCACCGACGTGACCCGCCTGGTCAAGGCAGGGTTGGTGGCGGACGACTGGAACATGGGCGACAACAAGGGCGTCGTCTCCACGTCGGTCGTGGTGTTCGCGGTTCGCAAGGGCAACCCGCTCGGGATCGAGGATTGGGATGACCTCACCAAGGACGGCGTCGAGATCGTGACCCCGAACCCGGCGTCGTCGGGTGCCGCCCGCTGGAACGCGCTGGCGGCCTGGGGTCAGGTCCTGGAGGGCGGCGGTACCGAGGCCGATGCAAAGCAGTACGTGACCGACCTCTACAACAACGCGGTCTCCTTGCCGAGCAGCGGCCGCGACGCCACCACGGCCTTTACGGGCGGCACCGGCGATGTGTTCTTGACCTACGAGAACGAGGCGATCCTCGCCCGCCAGAGCGGCCAGGACTTCGACTACGTCATCCCGCCGACCACGCTGCTCATCGAGAACTCGGGTGCAGTGCTCGAGGACGCCAACCCCAAGGCGCAGGACTACCTGGACTTCGTCCTGTCCAAGGCAGGCCAGGCCCAGTTCGCCTCGAAGGGGTACCGCCCCCTCGAAGGCTCAGGTGCCGAGGTCGATGAGGTCGAGGGAGCCACCGATCCGTCCGATCCGTTCCCGACCCCGGACACGATCATCACGGTCGACGAGACATTCGGCGGCTTCGCGAAGGTCTCCGACAAGTTCTTCGACGAGGACGACGGCATCGTCACGGGCATCATCGCCAAGACCGGCAAGGGCGAGTGACGACCGCCGTCGCTGCGCCGGACCGCCGCACGCGAGCCAGCCGGTCGACATCGACCGGGAGGCTCACGCGTGGAGCGGGCATCGGGCTCGGCATCTCGATGATCTGGTTCAGCGTGCTGGTCCTGATCCCGCTGATCGCGATCGTCGTCACCGCAAGCGAGGGCGGGTGGACCGGCTTCCGCGACGCACTCACGAACGACCAGACCGCGACGGCGATCCGCCTCACCGTCGGGATGGCGTTCGCCGTCACCGTGGTCAACATCGTCATGGGCACCACGATCGCGTGGGTGCTGGTCCGCGACCGGTTCCCGGGCCAGCGCTTTCTCGAGGTGCTGATCGACATCCCGTTCGCGCTGCCCACGATCGTCGCCGGGCTCGTGCTGCTCTCGCTGTACGGACCCGACAGCCCGGTGGGGGTCGACATCGCCAACAAGCGCTCCGCCGTGTTCGTGGCGTTCCTCTTCGTGACCCTCCCCTTCATCGTGCGCACCGTCCAGCCCGTCCTCGAGGAACTCGAGCGCGATGTCGAGGAGGCGGCCATGTCGCTCGGCGCGAGCCGGTTCACGACCTTCCGGCGCATCACCCTGCCGTCGATCACGCCGGCCATCGCGGCCGGCGCCGCGCTGGCGTTCGCCCGAGCGGTGAGCGAGTACGGCTCGCTGGTGTTGCTGTCGGGGAACCTCCCGATGAAGACCGAGGTGACCTCGGTGCGGATCCTGAGCAGCATCGAGAACGACAACCTCAGCGGGGCCGCGGCCGTGGCCACGATCCTGCTGGTCATCTCGCTGGTCGTGATCATCGCGTTCGACCTCTTGCAGCGCCGGCTGGTGCGTCGTGGCTAGCGCCACCCGGTCCGGCCGCGGGCCGCGCGCCGCAGCGTTCCGGTGGGCCCTGCGGGCCATCGTGGTCACCTACCTGTTCCTGCTGGTCGCGTGGCCGGTGTCGCTTGTCGCCACCAAGACCTTCGAGGACTTCGGAACCTTCACCGACCTCTTCTCGGACCCCGACACGGTGTCAGCGCTGAAGCTGACGGTGATCGTGGCCCTGTCGGCCGTCGTCATCAATACCGTGTTCGGCGTGGTGATCTCGCTGCTGCTCGTGCGCTACGAGTTCCGTGGCAAGCGGATCCTCAGCCCGTTGATCGATCTGCCCATGGCCGTGTCGCCGATCGTGGTGGGGCTGTCGCTCGTGCTCGTGTACGGCGGCCAGGACGGCTGGTTCGGACCCTGGCTCGAGTCCAACGGGTTCCAGGTGATCTTCGCCGTACCCGGCATGATCATGGCCACGACCTTCGTCGCCCTGCCGCTCGTGGTGCGCGAGCTGGTCCCGGTGCTGGAGGAGATCGGCGTCGAGCAGGAGCAGGCCGCCGCGTCGCTCGGCGCCGGCCCGTTCCAGACGTTCTGGCGCATCACGCTCCCGGCCATCCGCTGGGCACTCATCTACGGCGTCGTGCTCAGCCTCGCCCGCTCGCTTGGTGAGTTCGGCGCCCTCAAGGTCGTCTCCGGCAACATCTTGGGCGAGACCCGCACCGCCACCCTCGTGGTGGAGGAGAAGTACCTCAACTTCGACCAGGCCGGTGCCTACGCCACCGCCTTCTTGTTGACCATGGTGTCGGTGGCCTGCATCGTGATCGTCACGATCATCCGTCCCAAGGAGGACCGAGACCGATGAGCATCGAGATCACCAACGTGGGCAAGCGCTTCGGCGACTTCGTGGCCCTCGACGACGTGTCGGTCACGATCCCGTCGGGCAGCCTCACCGCGCTCTTAGGTCCGAGCGGCGGCGGCAAGTCGACGCTGCTGCGGATCATCGCCGGGTTGGAGCACGCCGATGAGGGACGGGTCGAGATCGAGGGTGTCGATGCCACCTCGCTGCCGCCGCAGAAGCGCAACGTCGGCTTCGTGTTCCAGCACTACGCGGCGTTCAAGCACCTGAGCGTGGCCCGCAACGTGGCGTTCGGCCTGGAGATCCGCAAGCGACCGAAGGACGAGATTCAGGCGCGGGTCGCGGAGCTGCTCGAGCTGGTGCACCTGGATCAGTTCGGCGACCGCCTGCCGGCCCAGCTCTCGGGCGGCCAGCGTCAGCGCATGGCGCTGGCGCGCGCCCTGGCGGTCGAGCCGACGGTGCTGCTGCTCGACGAGCCCTTCGGTGCCCTGGACGCGAAGGTGCGCAAGGAGCTGCGCGACTGGCTGCGGCGCCTCCACGACGAGGTGCACGTCACCACCGTCTTCGTGACGCACGACCAGGAGGAGGCCCTCGAGGTCGCCGACGAGATCGTGGTGATCAACGAAGGGCGCGTGGAGCAGATCGGCACACCCGACTCGCTCTACGACGAGCCCGAGAGCGACTTCGTGATGAGCTTCCTCGGCCCGGTGACGACGCTGCGAGGCCAGCTGGTCCGGCCCCACGACATCGAGCTCCGCACGACCGAGATGCCCGACGGCCAGCCGGGAACAGTGGCGCGCCTGGTGCGGATCGGGTTCGAGGTGCGCGTCGACGTCGCCTCCGAAGACGAGGTCACCACGGTGACGCTCACTCGGGCACAGGCCCGCTCCCTGGGGGTCGGCGAAGGCAGCGCCGTCTGGCTGGAGGTCGCCCCGGGCGCGCAGGTCCGGACGCCGCCGCCCCGGGCCGCGGTCACCTGAACCGGTCGCCCACGAGACCGGGTCAGAGGACCCGGCTGCGGTACTCCGACGAGCGTTGGAAGCCGGTCACCAGCGCGTCGGTGCTGCCGGTGCGGGCCTTGGGCACCCAGTAGTTCCAGCCGCCGGGATCCGGAGCCCGGCCGAGCATGCCCAGGTACACCATGGCGACGGTGACCTCGGGAGCGAGGCGGCTGACGCCGACGGAGCCTTCGGCGTAGCCGCTGGCCAGCGTGCCCCGAGTGGTGCCGGACTGCAGCCGCCCCACGTCGGTCGACAGCTCTGCACCCGACGGGTTCCGCTTGTAGACGAACTGGTACGTGCGGGTCACGAACTGCTGCTCGGTGAGCGCGGTGATCCCCGGGTCCTGGGCGAACTGGTCGGCGATCTGGGCCGGCGTCATGCCGTTGCGCAGGTCGGCGACGGCATCGGTGATGGTGGCGGCCGTCGGCGGGTACGTGCCGAACACCGACAGGTAGGAGCGCACCACGGGCGACACGACCGTGCCGAACTCGTTTGAACCGATGAAGGAGCGGATCACGCTGCTGCCAGTGACGCCCTTGTGGAGGCGGCTGGTCCAGTAGGCGGTCCCCTGGGCATCCGGGATCCGGTTCAAGAAGTCCGCGTACTGCTGGTGGACGAAGCTCGCCGGGCAGTCGAACGGCATCCAGGCATCGTGCGCACCTCGCCAGGCGCCGGTTCGCACGGCGTCGCGGTGGAACTGCGGCCAGTCGTTGCGGCACAGCCCCTGGCCGGTCGTGAGTACGTAGGTCTTGGTGACGTCTCCGGCCTGCGGGTTGCCCCCGTGGCCGTTCGATCGGTACACGGAGTTCTGGACGATGATCGTCTTGCCGTTCGACTCGGCGATGGCTGGCGTGGATCCGCTGGAGAACGTTGCCGGGTGGGCGATGCGGTAGGACGCTTCGACGGTGCCGGTGGAACCGCGGAACACCCGGATGTCCTTGTCGAGCGTGGACACGACTTCTTGCTCGCCATCGGAGTCCACATCGGCAATCACGGTTCCGGCCTTGGTGCTGTAGCCCGTCTGGCAGGCGTTCGAGGTGGTGCCGTTGCACTGGCGCCACATGCGCTGGCCGCTCCGGCTGTAGGCGTACACCCAGCCGCCGTCGGAGGCGAAGGTGACGTCGAGGCGGCCATCGCCGTTCACGTCACCGATGGCGGGTGAGGCCACCACTCGGCCGTCGACCGACACCGGCCAACCGCTCAGGTTGTGCCCGGTCCTGGCCGTGAAGGCGTTGACGGACCGGCCGGCCGGTTCGGCCCAGTTTGCGCCCGTGCCCACGATCACGTCCTTGTTGCCGTCGCCGTTGAGGTCGGCGATCGCCGGGGAGGACCAGACGGTCTGGCCCGGCGTCGACTTCGGGTAGCCGGGATAGGTCGAACCGTCTCGCTTGAGGATCCACGTCAGCCCCCCGGCGGGCTTGCCGAGCGGGTTGCCCGCCCAGATGTCGCCGCCCAGGATGATCTCGGGCCGGTTGTCGCGATCGATGTCGGCCACCACCGGGCTGGACCACAGCGTGTCTTCGAGGAAGCGGCGCCACAGGAGGGTGCCGGTCTTGGACCAGGCGTACACGGAGTGGTCGTAGTTCGGGGCGATGATGTCCTTCACGCCGTCGCCGTTGATGTCCGCGATCGTGGGCGAGGCGAAGAAGCCGTCAGGCCGGCAGTCCTGGCCGACGGGGCAGTACTGCGGTGCGCCCTGTCGGAACGTGCGGACGATCTGGCCGGTGGGGCCGTCGATCCAGAGGACCCGCCCGTCCATCGTTCCGACCACGACGTCGGCCTTGCCGTCGCTGCCGAGGTCGCTGAGGGTGGGCGAGGTCTGGATCGGCGAGGTGCCGGTGTCACGGCTCCAGATCCGGGAGCGGTCGGTGGAGCGGAAGGCTTCGACGGTGCCGTCCATGCTTGCGACGACGATCTCGGGGGTGGCGTCGCCGGTGATGTCAGCCACGGCAGGGCTCGAGAACGCCTCGCGCGGACCGTCACCGGTGGACCAGCTTGCGAGCGGGTGGTTCAGGGTGCCTTGGATCGTGAGCGTCGTGGTTGCGGCGCTCGCCGGCGACGGGGCGAGGGGCGTGTTGGCAGGCGAGGCCAGCGCCACGACCGTGAGTGCGGCGGCAGCGGCAAGGCGACGGGTGGGGAAGGACATGGAGGGGGACGCTCCGTGTGTTTGAGTTGGACCGGCCCGGTAAGGCCACTTGAGCCAATCGGCACGGGCATTCCCATCTGTATCGAACAAATGTCCAGATCACACGGTGACCGCAGTCACATTCCGTCCGGATCTGTGGTTCGATGGGGGGGTTCCCCGACCGAGGAGGCCGTCATGCAGGTCAGCGTGCTGCTGCAGACCAAGGGCACGGACGTGGTGACGGTGCGCCCCGACGCCACCATCGCGGAGGTGGCGGTCGTATTGGCCGAGCACCGCATCGGCGCCGTGGTCGTGACGGCCGACGGCCGCGCGATCGACGGGGTGCTGTCGGAGCGTGACATCGTTCGCGCCCTCGCCCATCCCGACAACGGCATGCTCTCGGCGACCGCGTCCTCGCTGATGACGGCGGACGTGGTGTCGTGTGAACCCGACACCACCATCGAGGAGCTCATGTCGACGATGACCGAACGGCGCATCCGCCACATGCCGGTCCTCGTGGATGGCTGCCTCGCCGGCCTGGTGAGCATCGGCGACGTCGTGAAGCACCACATCGCCACCCTCGAGGTCGAGAAGCAGGCCATGCACGACTACATCGCCCACCCCTACTGAGGGCCGTTCCTCGCTCAGTCGAACCGGGAGAGCCAGAGGTACCAGTCCCCGTCGAGGTGCTCGAACTGGTCGTCACCGCTGTCGGGGGGTTGTCCGCCCGGGATGCGGGCGAAGCCGCCGGTATCGATGAAGCCGCTGTTGGCGATCGAGAAGAAGACGTTGCCGTCGCCATCGACATGGGCATACGACACCTCGTACAGCGCGATGTGATCGTCGCGGAGAAGGTTCTGGCCCGGCGCCGCATCCGTACGCTCAACCCGCTCGACCAGCTCGTCGGCTTGGGCGTCGAACGCACCCTGGCTCATCGACCACCGAGCGTGCAGGGGCAGGCTCGTGAAACCCAGGAGCAGCACCGCAGCACCTCCGACCGGCGCAACGAGGAACGGCCAGGCCCGACCGGAGGGGTACGAGGAACGGCCGGAGAGGTAGATGATGAGGCGCACGAGCCACACCGCCGCGCAGATCGCGACCACCCCGGCCGATGCGATGAACACCGGCACGCTGCCGTAGGGATAGGTCTCCGACCACAGCAGCCCGGCAGCTCCCACGGCGGTGATCGAGGAGAAGAGCCATCCCGGAGCCCGATGCCCCAGCGAGGGACGGCGGCGGCTGGGCGCCATGGGGGGAGGCGGGAGCGGTGCGCCGGTGGGTGCGGTCACCGCCGCACGACCTTGCCGAGGGCGGTGCGGTCGATCGCTTCGGTGAGGCGGAGCTCGCGGGGGGCGGTGTAGGTGGGGAGGTGCGCCTTCACGTGCGCCCGCAGCTCGTCGAGCGAGGGTGGTGCAGCGGGCGTGGTCGGAACCACGATGGCGATCACCCGCTGGCCCCACTCCGCATCGGGCTCACCGACCAGCACCACATCGGCGACCGATGGATGGGTGCGCAGCACGTCCTCGACGGGACCAGGCCAGACGTTCTCTCCGCCGGTCACGATGAGGTCGTCGGCGCGGCCCTCGACGAGCAAGCAGCCGTCGTCGCCCCACCGCCCGAGGTCGCCCGTGGGCAGCCAGCCATCGCCGTCAACGAGTGGGGTGACCTCGCCGTCGGCGGCCCGCCGACCTCTCGTCGTCGTCGCACTGCGGATCGAGACGCGGCCGGCCTCGTCGATGCGGACCTCGACGCCGGGCAGCGGGGTGCCCTCGTACACGACGCCACCGCCTGTCTCGGTGAGGCCGTAGGTGCGCACGACGTTGGCCGGGCGGATCACCGGGTCGGCCGAGCCGCCGAGCACGACCCAGCGGAATGGTGTCGGATCGACCCGACCCAAGGCGGTGGCCACGAGCGACACGAGGGTGGTGCCGTACCGGTCGGGCGCAGCGGCGACGACCTCCGGATCGAAGGCCGGCTCGACGTCGAGGGGAGTGCCGGTGAGCACCGAGCGGGCGATGACGCCGAACCCGCCGAGGTGGTTCAGGGGCAGGGTCGCGAGCCAGCGATCCCGGGCAGGATCGACGGCGAGGTGCCGGTGGACTGCGGTGGCGTGGGCGAACAACGAGTCGTGCGTGTGGACCAGCACCTTGGGCTCGCCGCTTGAACCACTGGTGGTCACGACGAGCGCATCGCCGGGTTCCACCAGTGGGGCATCGGGGTCGACGGGGACGGGGTCGGCGTCGATCGCCGTGATGGCGTGGTGCGGTCGGGTCGCCCCGATGAGCGCGGTCCGCGCGATCGCCGGCAAGCGCGGGTCGAGCACCACGACGGCATCGCCCTGGTCCCAGCACCGGCGCAGCGCCAGCACGAAGTCCGCCCCGCCGGGCAGGTCGAGCGCGATCAGCCGGTGCATCGGGCCAGCCTGGCAGACGGGTTCGGGGCGAGGCGGGCGCGGCGGCCAGACTCGGGCGCATGAACATCTGGGTGGCCGGTGCCCGGCCTCGCACGCTGCCCGCTGCGGTGGTGCCCGTCGCCGTCGGGACTGCGTGTGCCGTCGGCGACGTGCCCGGGGGCCTGATCTGGTGGCGGGCGGTCGCCGCCATGGTCGTCGCCCTGGCGCTCCAGGTGGCCACGAACTACGCCAACGACTACAGCGACGGCATCCGTGGCACGGATGCCGACGACAAGCGGGTCGGCCCGGTCCGGCTCGTCGGACAGGGCCTGGCCAAGCCGAGTTCGGTGAAGAAGGCGGCACTGGCGTCGTTCGCCGTGGCCGGTCTCGTGGGTACGGCGCTCGCCCTCGCCGTCGGTCCGGAACTGTTCCTCGTTGGCGCCGCCGCCATCGCCGCTGGCTGGTTCTACACCGGAGGCCCCCGGCCCTACGGCTACGCCGGGCTGGGTGAGGCCTTCGTCTTCGTGTTCTTCGGCGTCGTCGCCACGGCCGGGTCCACGTACGTCCAGACCGGATCGCTCAGCGCCCTCGGCCTCGGGGCGTCGATCCCGGTCGGCCTGCTGGCGACCGCGCTGCTCGTCGTCAACAACTTGCGCGACATCCCCGGGGACACCGAGGTGGGCAAGCGGACCCTCGCCGTTCGCCTGGGCGACCTGCGCACCCGCTACCTCTACACGGCGATGATCGTGGGCGCCTTCGTGTGCGTTCCGCTCGTCGCCGGCCTCAGCGGTCGGCTCTTCGCTGCCACCGCCCTGTTCGCCATCTTCGTCGGTCGCAAGCCCGTGCTCGCCGTGCTGATGGGAGCGAAGGGGCCGGCGCTCATCCCCGTGCTCGGCGACACCGGCAAGACCCAGCTCGCGTTCGGCGTCCTGTTCACGATCGGCTTGTCGATCATCCTCTGAGGCCGAAGCGGGTGACCTCGGCGGCGAACGCGACGGGGTCCTCCAGGTGCGCGGCGTGTCGCGTTCCGGCGATGACCGTGGTCGTGGCGTTCGAGCCGATGGCCGTTGCGAGGCGGCGGCCGAGGGCGGCGAACTTGGCGTCGTGCTCGCCCCACACGACCTGGGTCGGGTGCTCGATGCGGTGCAGCTCGTCCCACCAGGGCGGGTCCATGGTGCCAGTGCCAGCGAGGCGCAGCGAGGAGGCGAGGCCGGAGGCGGTATTGGCGTGGCGGGCGGCGAGGTCATCGGACTCGAGGACGAGGCCGGTGAACAGGGGCTGTGCCAGCCAGCGGTCGAGGAAGGGTCCGACGCCCTCGGCCTCGATGCGTTCGGCCAACTGCTCGTCGGAGGCCCGTCGCTCTGCCCGATCCTGCGGGTCGTCGATGCCGGCGGTGGCGCCCAAGACGATCAGGCCGGCGACCGCCTCGGGGTGGTCGAGTGCGAGCCGCAGGGCGGTGCGGCCGCCCAGCGAGTAGCCGACCACGAGGGCGGGCTCGTCGCCGATCAGTGCGGCGAGGCGGTCGGCGCTGCCGGCGAGATCCAACCGCAGGTCCCCGGCATCCCCGTGACCGGGCAGGTCCGGTGCGGTGACCGTCCAAGCGTCCGGCAGCTGCTCGATGACGGGCCGCCAGCTGGCGGCCGTCTGGGTGAAGCCGTGGACCAGGACGACCCGGGGCGGAGGAGCTGCCATCGCTGCATCCTCGCACCCTGTGCTCAGATGGGCAGGTGAGCGACGACCCCCGACCGCAGGACATCCAGGCCACCTTCTGCGCCGCGCTGGTCGACGAGTGGGTGCGAGGCGGGATCACCGACGCCGTGGTGTGCCCGGGTTCCCGGTCCACGCCGATGGCCCTGGCGCTGGCCGTCGAGGACCGCATCGCCGTGCACGTGCACCACGACGAGCGAGCGGGAGCCTTCATCGCACTCGGCTTGGGCCTGGCGTCGGGCCGGCCGGCGATCGTCTTGACCACCAGCGGAACGGGCGCAGTGGAGCTCCACCCCGCGGTCGTCGAGGCGCACCAGGCTGGTGTGCCGCTCATCGCCGTGACCGCCGACCGGCCGTCGGAGTTGCACGACGTGGGCGCACCGCAGACCGTGCAGCAGGTCCACCTCTTCGGCGGGGCCGTGCGGTGGTTCGCCGATCCGGGCGTGCCGGACGTGGCGGCGGCCCGTACCTGGCGCTCGCTTGCCGCTCGGGCGGTGGCCGAAGCCACGACCGGGGTCGCCGGCCCCGGTCCGGTCCACCTGAACCTGGCCTTCCGCGAACCACTGCTCGGAGTGGCGGGCGAGCTGCCCGAGGGCCGGGCCGACGGTGCGCCCTGGCACACCACCATCGGCCGTCGATCGGCTGTGGACCGCTTCGGGACGGCTCGTCTGGAGGAGCTGCTCGATGCGGATCGGGGTGTCATCGTCGCGGGAGCGGATGCTGGGGACCCCGCCGTGGTGCACGCGCTGTCCGCCGCAACCGGGTGGCCGATCCTCGCCGACCCGAGGTCGGGGTGCCGGACGGCGTTGTCGGGCGTCGTGGCCGCGTTCGACCCGATCCTGCGGCACGGCCCGACTGCCGCGGCGCTGGTCCCCGACGTCGTCTTGCGCCTCGGTATGCCGCCGGCATCGAAGGTCCTCGGCCAGTGGCTGGCGGTGTCGGGTGCCGTGGAGGTGGCGATCGATGCCCACGGACGCTGGTTCGACGCCGAGCGCCGCGCCGCGCACGTGCTCCACGCCGATCCGGCCGCCGCCTGCCAGGCCCTCGTCCACCTCGTCGGCGGCCGCGCCTCGGTCGACGCAGGATGGCTCCAGGCGTGGAGCGATGCCGAGCGGGTCGCGCAGGAAGCCCTCGAGATCGCACTCGGCCAGCGGCTCGAGCCCACCGAGCCCGGCGTCGCCCGCACCGTCGTCGCGTCTCTGCCGGAAGGGAGCACGCTCGTCGTCTCGTCCTCCATGCCCGTGCGCGACGTCGAGTGGTTCGCCGCCCCGCGTTCGGGACTGCGAGTGCTGGCCAACCGAGGCGCGAACGGCATCGACGGGGTCGTGTCCACCGCGGTCGGCGTCGCCCTGGCGGCGCGGGGCACGGGGGCCGCCACCGTCGTGTTGATCGGCGACGTTGCCCTCCTGCACGACTCGAACGCGCTGCTCGGCCTCGGCGACCGCGGCATCGACCTCACGGTCGTGGTGGTCGACAATGACGGCGGGGGGATCTTCTCCTTCCTCCCGCAGGGCGCGGCACTGGGCGCCAATCGCTTCGAACAGCTCTTCGGCACGCCCCACGGCGTCGACCTCTCCGTGCTGGCCGCGGCTCACGGCCTCATCACCGTGGAGCCCGCAACGGGCGCCGATGTCACCGATGCCGTGCGCGCATCGATCGGCGCCGGCGGCGCCCGTTTGGTCCAGATCCGCACCGACCGGATCACCAACGTGCAGGTCCACGACGAACTGAACGCAGCAGTCGCCGAGGCTCTGCAGAGGCTCGGTCACTAGCCAGGAGTGGCACCAGCGTTAGTCAGCAACGGCGCGGGGAGTCTGTTTCCTGGATGAGGACGTGCGCGCAAGCTCCGGTCAGGGCCGCACGATCGCGCTCAGCATGGCTTGGAGCTTGGCTCGGGTCTCGATGAGCTCGGTCGGGGGATCGGAGTCGCCGACCATGCCGTTGCCGGCGATGACGCGTGCCACGGGACCGTCGATCTCGGCACCTCGGATGGCGACAGCCCACTCGCCGTTGCCGTCGGCGTCGACCCATCCCACCGCACCGGCGTAACGGCCGCGGTCGAGCTCCTCGAGCTCGGCGATCACCGCAAGGGCGGCCTCGCGCGGGCGACCGCACACGGCCGGGGTCGGGTGAAGGGCATCGACCAGCTCCAAGATGGATGCCGGCGGGTGGGACAGGCGGCCCTCGACCCGGGTGGCGAGGTGCACCACGTTGGCGAGGGGCACCACCGAGGGGACCGGTTCGTAGTCGACGTAGGACGAGAAGGTGAGCAGCGTGTCGTGGACGGCATCGACGGTGACCTGGTGCTCGTGGCGGTACGTCGTGGATGCCAGCAGCTCCTCAGCGAGCACGGCGTCGGCATCTGGATCGCCGCGCCGGGGCTTGGTGCCGGCCATGGGCTGGGCCGCCACGACGTCGCCGCTTCGGCTCACCAGCAGTTCCGGGCTGGCACCGCAATAGCCGTCGACGAGGTAGAGGAAGCAACCCGGATGGTGCTGCGAGAGTCGGAGCAGGACGGTCGACACAGAGATCGGCGCATCGGCGGTGACCGTGATCTCGCGCGCCAGCACGACCTTGTCGAGCGCGCCGGCTCGGATGCGTGCGGTCGCCGTGGCGACGGCGTCTTGCCAGTCCGCAGGAGAGCGGGCCGACGTGACGGTGAACGATGACGGTCCGTCGGCAGGTGCGGGGCGACCGGGGCGGGCCAGGACCTCAGCGAGGGCCGCTCGGGGATCGACCTCGACGCCCACCGGGGTCACCGTGGTCGCCCAGGCTCGGCCGTGCTCGTCGATGCCGACGAGGAGTTCCGCCACCAGGAGGTCCACGTCGGCTCCCGGAAGGAAGGGGAGGGCGCCGAACGCCGTGGGTCCCGTGCCGGGGAGCTCCACGAGGTCGTCGCGGGCGATGGCGGTGAGCGCGGCGGACACCTCGGCGCGGGGGATCCTCAGGGCGGTGCCCCGTCCTGCAAACCCCACGCCGTGGCGAGCGAAGATCATCCCGTCGTCACCGGCGACGGCGAGGAGGTCCGGTGCTTCGGCCGGGTCGAGCAGGCGGGTGCGGGCGACCAGCCCGGTGGGCTCGGTCACGCCCGGGTGGCGGTGACGAGCTGCGAGATGCCCGTGGACAGCAAGCGGCGATCGACGTCGGTGAACCCGGCGGTGCGGATCTGGTCGAGCATGACCTCCGGCTCCGGAAGGTAGGCCACCGATTTGGGCAGGTAGCGGTAGGCCGACCCGTCTGACAGGAGTCCGCCGATGAGCGGGACGACCTTGCCGAAGTAGATGCCGTGGCCCCACCGCAAGATCGGATTTGGCGGCTCGGCCACCTCCAGCAGGGCGATGCGGCCACCGGGACGCACGACACGGCCCAGCTCGGCGAAGAAGGGTTCGAGGGCGGCGAAGTTCCGCAAGGCGAAGCCGCACGTCACCCCGTCGATGGAGGCATCGGGCACCGGCAGGCGCAAGGCGTCGGCCTGGGCGAGCGGCACCGCGGTGCGGGCGGCCGCCAACATCCCGAAGGACAGGTCGAGGCCGATCGGTCGGAGCCCGGCGCTGGCGAGGCCGCGGCAGAAGTCGCCGGTGCCGCAGGCGAGATCGAGTACGACCGACCCGCGGGGGAGCTGCAGCGACGCGATGGTCTTCTTGCGCCACCCCACGTCCATGCGGAAGGTCATGAGGCGGTTCACCAGGTCGTAGCGCGGCGCAATGGCATCGAACATCGAACGCACGGCCACCACCTTCTCGTCGCCGGTGGGCAGCGGTTCGGTGCTCGTTCGGGGCATGGTCGGGATCGTACGGCGGATCGCTACTGTCGCCTCCCATGGCCCGTCGATCCCTCATCTTGCTCCCGCCGTCTGAGGGCAAGGCGCCGGAGGGAGATGGGCCACCGTGGGAGCCGGGGACGATGGCGATCGGCGAGCTCGACCAACGGCGCACGCAGGTGCTCCGGGCGCTCGGGCGACGCCACCCCGCACGGCTGGGAACCACGCTGCCAGCGATCGAGCGCTACACCGGCGTGTTGTACCAGGGCCTCGACGCTGCCTCGCTCACGGCGGTGTCCCGTCGTCGGCTGGACCGTTCGGTGCTGGTGGTGTCGGGCCTCTGGGGACTCGTTGCGCCGCAGGATCCGATCCCGCACTACAAGCTCAAGATGAGCGCCAGCGTCGCCCCGCTCGGGAAGCTCTCTACGTGGTGGCGCCCGGCGGTGACGGCGGCGATCGCAGACCGGGCCGCCGGGGCGCTGGTGTGGGACCTCCTGCCGATCGAGCACTCGGCTGCCGTGTCGTGGGGCGATGTCGAGGCATTCCGCCGGGTGACCGTCCGATTCGTCGATGCCCAGGACAAGACGGTCAGCCACTGGAACAAGCTCCTGAAGGGCTCCCTGGTCCGCTGGCTCGCCACGACCGGTGCCACCGATGTGGAGGCGCTGGCCGACTTCGAGCACCCCCAGGGCTACCGGTACGACCCGAGCGCCACGGTGCACGACGGTCGTCTGGTGGCCCTGACGTTCCGGTCCGAGCACTGAGTCGCCGTGACGAACCGCGACCACGGCTTCGAGGACCTGGCCGACCACCTTGGTGCCGCGTACCTCCGGTACTCGTTCACCAAGGGGACCGGCCAAGAGGTGCGGTTCCTGGTGGAGGCCCTCGGCCTCGAGTCCGGCATGCGGGTGCTCGACGTCGGCTGCGGCCCCGGTCGCCACGCGCACGCCCTCGGGGAGCTGGGCATCGAGGTCCACGGCATCGACATCAGCCAGCGCTTCATCGACCTCGCTTGGGAGCACGCGCCCGCCGGCGCCACCTTCGAGCGCGTCGATGCCCGAGCCCTCCCGTACGAGGAGGAGTTCGACGCCGCCATCTCCTTGTGCCAAGGAGCCTTTGGCCTGGCCGACTGGGGCACCGACGTGTCGATGCTGGACCCCGACACCGAGGTCCTAAACGGTATCGCCCGGGCGCTGAAGCCAGGTGGGAAGGCAGCAGTCACCGCGTTCAGCGCCTACTTCCAGGTGAGGCACGTGGAGGCCATGGCCAGCGAGTTCTACGCAGAGCGGGGCGTCAACCACGAGAAGACGGTGATCAAGGACGAACAGGGCAGAGACGCCGAAGCCGACCTGTGGACGACGTGCTTCACCCCACGAGAGCTGAGGCTGATGGCCAAACAAGCAGGCCTGACCGTCGACCACATCTGGAGCGTGACACCGGGCGGCTACGGCCGTGACGAGCCGAGCTTGGACAGCGAAGAGTTCCTGCTCGTCGCGACGAAGTAGCACCGGTGGGCGGTGGAGGCGTGCTCACCTTTGAGGTGGCACAAGGGGCGGTGGTAGCTTCGTCTACCTCTGCGCGCCGTCCGGTGCGAGGGATTCCCATCCATCGACTTCCTGTCCACCTGAGAAGAGCATCCGTGTCCGAGTCATCGACCCTCACCCCACCCGCCGAGATCGAGGAGTACATCCCCCGTCAGATCACCGCCAACGACCTCGAAGGCAGCTTCGAAGATGCCATCGACGGCACGATGGTCAGCGTCGAGGACGGGCAGATCGTGCTGGGCACGGTGGTCAAGGTCGACAAGGACGAGGTCCTGCTGGACATCGGGTACAAGTCCGAGGGCGTGATCCCCAGCCGCGAGCTGTCGATCCGCAACGACATCGACCCATCCGAGGTCGTGTCGATGGGTGACGAGATCGAAGCCCTCGTGCTCACCAAGGAGGACAAGGACGGCCGGCTGGTCCTCTCCAAGAAGCGTGCCCAGTACGAGCGGGCCTGGGGCGACATCGAGAAGAAGAAGGAAGAGGACGGCGTCGTGTCGGGCCCGGTGATCGAGGTCGTCAAGGGCGGCCTGATCATCGACATCGGCCTCCGTGGCTTCCTGCCGGCGTCGCTGGTGGAGCTCCGCCGGGTGCGCGACCTCGCCCCGTACGTGGGCCGCACCCTCGAGGCCAAGATCATCGAGCTCGACAAGAACCGCAACAACGTGGTCCTGTCCCGGCGTGCCTGGCTGGAGGAGACGCAGAAGGAGCAGCGTGAGGAGTTCCTCGAGAACCTCAAGCCCGGCGAGATCCGCTCCGGCGTGGTGTCGAGCGTCGTGAACTTCGGTGCATTCGTCGACCTCGGCGGCATGGACGGCCTCGTCCACGTGTCCGAGCTGTCCTGGAAGCACGTCGACCACCCCGGCTCGGTCGTGGCCGTCGGCGACGAGATCACCGTCCAGGTGCTCGAGGTCGACCTCGACCGGGAGCGCATCAGCCTCTCGCTCAAGGCCACCCAGCAGGATCCGTGGCAGGAGTTCGCCTCCGGCCACCGCGTCGGCGAGCTCGTCTACGGCCGGGTCACCAAGCTCGTGCCCTTCGGCTCGTTCGTCCAGGTGGGCGACGGCATCGAGGGCCTCGTGCACATCTCGGAGATGTCGGCGCACCACGTCGACCTTCCCGAGCAGGTCGTCACCCCCGGTGAGGAGCTGTGGGTCAAGATCATCGACCTCGACCTCCAGCGCCGCCGGATCAGCCTCTCCATCAAGCAGGCGGCCGAGGGCGGCACCGTGTCCGCCGAGTACCAGGAACACTTCGGCGAGCACGCCTACGACGACGCCGGCAACTTCATCGGTGGCGAGTCCACCGAGGCACAGGAGGCCTGGGCCGAGTACTACGCCGAGCACCCCGAGGCACTCGCCGCGGACGCACCGGCACCCGGTGCCGAACTGGCCGAAGGCGAGGCCGGCGAGCCGGTCGACGAGGCTGTCGACGAGGCTGTCGACGAGGCTGTCGACGAGGCTCCTGCCGTCGAGGCCGAGGCCCCGACCGAAGCCTGAGCCCGCCGCTCAACGAACGCCACGGTGCCCCGCCCCTGGGCGGGGCACCGTCGCGCCCGGGCTCTGGTCCGTCCGAACCAGAAATCAGGACGAAACCCTTGTACCTGAGGCGGTCACGGCCGACAGGCATTCGGTCACAAGCGCTTCGACCTCGATGCGCACCCAACCTCGAAGGGGTCCACGGTGAGCCAACGCCGGACACTCATCCTCATCGCCGCCATCGCCATCGGCGCACTCGCGTCGTTCCTCGTCTGGAACTACGTCGGGGGCATCCAGGATCAGGCCTACAACGACGCCGAGCGCGTCAAGGTCTTCCTCGTCAAGGCCCCGATCCCCCGCGGGACGAGCGGCCAGGTGGCCCAGGCGTCCATCGTCGAAGAGAGCATCCCGAAGAAGTTCAAGCCGGCCAACGCCATCGTCAGCCTCGATGACATCTCGGGCCGAGTGGCCAAGAGCGACCTCGTCGCCAACCAGGTCGTCGTTGCCGACATGTTCGTCGAGGCCAGCGATCCGGAAGCGGCGCAGTCCTTCGCCGACAACCTCATCAAGATCCAGAACAAGGACCAGACGACCTTCACGATGAACGTCGACGAGATCCGGGGCGTGAACGGCCTCATCGTCCCCGGCGACTACGTGAACGTCATGGTCCAGAACTTCACCGAGGCCGTCGGCGGATCGCCCGATGCCAGCGGAGGCGGTACCGGCTCGGTCTCGGCCGGGCAGGCCCGCTTCCTCTACCAGAAGGTCCAGGTCCTGGCGGTCGACTACCTGACCGTCGGCGATGCCAACGCTGCAGCGGCCACCGCCCCGGCGGAGGGCGGGAGCGGCGGTGACGGCGCTGCGGCCGCACCGGCGGCCCCCATCCAGACTGGCATGGTCACCCTGATCGTCCCGCCCGAAGCGGCGCAGGTCCTGCTGTCGGTCCCGGCCGGCAACCTGTACCTCACCCTCGTGTCCAAGGACTACGAGCCCAAGGCCACGGGCGAGATCGACATCAGCACGCTGCCGTCGGACAACCCGAAGATCCTCACCCCGTACGGGCCTGACGGAGCCAAGAGCTCCAAGTGATCCCGAGGGTGGGTGGGCGCTGATCCACCCCTTGCAGCCATTCACCTTCCCCTCCAGGTTCGGACCACGATCATGAGCGAGTACCTTTGGGCGGAAGATCCGCCGCCGAGCGGACCAACGCAAGCTCCGAGGGCCATGTCGACGTTTCCCACATCTGACAGCTCCACGCCGATCGTGGTGGTCGAGGCGGATCCATCGGTTCGCAGTCGGCTCTCCATGCAGCTCGGCGAGCGGGCGATCGCCCTCGAGACCCTCGACGGTGTGGAAGACCGCTTCACCTCTCCGTTCCTCTTGGTGCTCGGGCCGTCGTGTGCCCTGGTGCCCGGGGTGACCGGGGCCGAGGGGATGCTCGCCCGGCGGTCCGACGTGGGTGCGATCCTCATCGCCGAGAACCTCTCCACCGAGGTGTTCCAGCGGGCGATGCGCTCCGGGGTCCGCGACGTACTGGGCGCTCCGGTCGACACCGGCCAACTCAACGAGGCCGTCCGGCGCGTCAGCCAGAGCCTCGTCGGTGCCTCGCCGGCCGGTGCCGTCGGCACCATCTCGCCGTCGGCTCCCGATGAGGAGCCGAACGTCGGCGGCCGGGTCATCACCGTGTTCTCCACCAAGGGCGGCGCTGGGAAGTCGGTGCTCGCCACCAACCTCGGCGTGATCCTCGCCCAGCGTGCTGACGGTCCCGTCGCCCTCGTCGACGCCGACCTCCAGTTCGGCGACATCGCGGTGATGCTCAAGCTGGCCCCCCAGCACACCATCGTGGACGCCGTGGGCTCGTTCGACCGCCTCGACGTTGGCTTCCTCGACAGCCTGCTCGCCACCCACCAGCCCTCGGGGCTCAAGGTGCTCCCCGCCCCGCTGGAGCCCGCCTTCGCCGACCAGATCGGCGCGGAGCAGATGAACGCCATCATCCGGCTGCTGCGCACCTTCTGCAGCTACGTCGTGGTGGACACCCCCGCCTACTTCAACGACGTCGTCCTCGGCCTGATCGAGGAGAGCGACGACGTGCTCCTCGTGGCCGGCATGGACATCCCGAACATCAAGAACGTGAAGATCGGCCTGCAGACGCTCCGCTTGCTCAACACGCCCATGAACAAGATCCACCTCATCTTGAACCGGGCCAACTCCAAGGTGAAGCTCGAGGTGAGCGAGGTCGAGCGCACGCTGCAGGTGAAGGCCGATGCCCTCATCCCCTCGGACATCGTCGTGCCGCAGTCGGTGAACAAGGGCACTCCCGTCGTCATCGATGCGCCCCGATCCGCGGTCGCCAAGTCGCTCGAGCAGCTCGCTGACCGCTTCGCTCCCCGCGTCGAGACGAAGAAGAAGAAGGGCCGCTGACGCTTCGTCTCGTCACTCCGCTGCGCTCCGTTCCTCGAACTTGAGGACGGGCTGATGCCCGGCTGCCTTCGCTCGTCGGCACGACTGCGTCGCACCTCCTCGATCGAGGGCGCTCCGCAGGCTCCGCCCCTCGAGCTCCCCGGGGCTCGCTCCGCTCGGTACCCAACCTCGCCGTCGCGGTCGAGTCTCGTCTGGGACCGCATTGCGTGATCGCCCGTGTCACGCTTTGTGAAACCAGGGAAAGCATCTCAATCCCTGGGCGGGGAGGCCGATAGGGGTTTGTGTCCCTCTACAAGCGCCTCCACGAACAGCAGGGCAACGGTTCCTCGGCTTCCTCCAACGCCTCGCCGGCGGGCCATGGCGGCATCGGGGCTCGGCGTGACCCCGTGCTCGACGACCTTCGCCAGAAGATCCATCACCACCTGATCGATGAGCTGGGGCCGATCCTCTACGACAAGCGGTTGTCGGAGGACGACCTGCGCCGCCGGGTGCAAGAGCAGCTCCAGTCGGCGCTCGCCCAGGAGCGGTCCCCCTTGTCGGCGGCCGACAAGGCGCAGCTGATCCAGGACGTCTCCGACGACATCTTGGGCTACGGGCCGATCGACCGGCTGCTGAACGACGAGGACATCTCCGAGGTCATGGTCAACGGCCCGAACTCGGTGTACGTGGAGCGCTCCGGCAAGGTCGAGAAGACCACCGCCAGCTTCGTGGACGAGACCCACCTGCGCCGCATCATCGACAAGATCGTCGGTCAGGTCGGCCGGCGCATCGACGAGTCCCAGCCCCTGTGCGACGCTCGCCTCCCCGATGGCTCCCGCGTGAACGCGGTGATCCACCCGCTCGCCATCGGCGGACCCTTCCTCACCATCCGGAAGTTCGCAAAGGATCCGTACCAGATCGACGACCTGATCCGGTTCGGTACCCTCAACGCCGCCTCCGCCCGCTTCCTGCAGGCGATGGTGGTGGGCAAGCTCAACATCTTGGTGAGCGGCGGTACCGGTACCGGCAAGACCACCACCCTCAACGTCCTCTCCTCCTTCATCCCCGCAGACGAGCGCATCGTCACGGTGGAAGATGCGAAGGAGCTCCAGCTCCACCAGGACCACGTCTTGGCGCTGGAGGCTCGGCCCCCGAACATCGAGGGCAAGGGCCAGATCACCATCCGCGACCTCGTCAAGAACACCCTGCGCATGAGGCCCGACCGGATCGTGGTCGGTGAGTGCCGCGCCGGCGAGGCCCTCGACATGCTCCAGGCCATGAACACCGGCCACGACGGCTCGATCACCACGATCCACGCCAACACCCCTCGTGACACGCTCTCCCGCCTGGAGACGCTGGTCCTCATGGCCGGCTTCGACCTTCCGGTGCGTGCCATCCGGGAGCAGATCGCCTCGGCCATCGACTGCATCGTGCAGCTCACCCGCCTCCGTGACGGCACCCGCCGCATCACCCACGTCACCGAGATCCAGGGCATGGAAGGCGACGTCATCACCCTCCAGGACATCTTCTTGTTCGACTTCGGCATGGGCGTCGACGAGCATGGTCGCTTCCGGGGCCACCTGAAGGCCACCGGCGTCCGCCCGAAGTTCGCCGAGAAGCTCGCCGACCAGGGCATCCGCCTGGGTCCGGAGGTCTTCCAGCCCGAGGCGTTCGCCAAGCGCGCCGTTGGAGCCTGGTGATGCGCCGCCGCATCCGCCTCGCCGTCGCCGCGGGCACGCTCGCCACGCTGGGTGCCTTCCTGCTCGCGCCCATGGCCTCGGCCCAGGGTCGCGAGAGCATGCTCGCCGTTCGGGGCATCGACGCCACCGACAAGGCGAACGTCAAGGTCACCTTCCTCTACACCGGCACCCCGCAGGAGCTCGGGGACCTGAGCATCCGAGAGGACGGCCAGACGAAGAAGATCAACGAACTGACCAACCTGTCGAAGACCGACCAGGGCCTGCGCACCGTCTACGTGGTGGACACCTCGGGCTCGATGGGCGACGACGGCGCGCTGAGCGACGTCAAGAAGGGCCTCAAGGCGATGGCCGCGAAGCTGCCGGCCGGCGACGAGGTCGCCATCGTGAGCTTCAGCGATGCCGTGGTGCTCGAAACCGGGTTCACCGACAACAACGCACAGCTCGACGAGGCGGTCGACGGCCTGGTCGCACCGCGCGACGGCAAGGGCGCCACCTGGGACGGCGTCCGCAAGGCGACGCAGCTGCTCGACACCCCCTCGGACCTGCAGCCCAACATCGTGCTCATCACCGATGGGCAGGACGACGCCTCGAAGACCCACGTCGAGAGCGCCCGCGCCTCGGTCGTCAACTCCGGTGCGGCGTTCTTCGCCATCGACCTCGACCACGCCGGCGGGACCGACACCGCTGCGGTCCAGTCGATCATGGACCGCACCGGTGGTGCGAGCTTCACCGCTTCGAAGGGCTCGAGCACGGCGCAGGCCTTCGATGACCTCCAGGCCACGCTCCAGAGCCAGTACGTCGCCAGCTACTCGTCCAGCGCCACGCAGGGCCAAGTCGACGTGGCCGTGAGCGTGGGCAACCTCGAGCGGCAGGCGTCCTACGTCGCCGGCGCCAACGTCCAGGGTGCCGCCACCGCGGAGGTCGTCAAGCCCCCCGAGGGCTTCGGTCCGGAGTGGCTGCGCGGCAAGCTCAGCGGAGCCGTCGGGCTCGCCCTGGTTGGCTTGGCGGTCGGCCTCGGTGCCTATGCCCTGGCGTCACTGGCGTCGAGCACCGACGAGAGCCTGAACGCCGTCCTGCGTCCCTACTCCGAAGGTCCCATCGTCGGCGATGACATGGACGGGCAGCTGGCCCAGACCGCCCTGCTCCAGCGAGCGGTGGAGCTCACCGAAGAGTTCGCCGAGCGCCAGGGGTTCCTGGTCAAGGTCGAACGAGCGCTGGAACGAGCCGACCTGCCGCTGCGAGCGGCCGAGGCGCTGTTCTTCTACGGCGCCGGGGCGCTGCTCGTCTCCCTATTCGCCATGGCGCTCATGGGGTTCACCCTGGGTCTCATCGTCCTGGGCGTCACCCTCATGGTCCCGCCCGCCGCGGTGAACTTCCTTGCGGCCAAGCGCGGCAAGAAGTTCCAGTCGGCCCTGCCCGACACCTTGAACCTGCTCTCGGGTTCGCTTCGCGCCGGCTACTCGCTGCTGCAGGGCGTCGAGGCCGTGTCCAAGGAGGTCGGGGATCCGATGGGCCAGGAGCTGCGCCGGATCATCACCGAGGCCCGCCTCGGTCGGGAGATCGAAGACGCCATGGACGCGGTGGCCGAGCGCATGGGCAGTGCAGACTTCGCCTGGGCCGTCATGGCCATCCGCATCCAGCGCGAGGTCGGTGGCAACCTCTCCGAGCTGCTGCTCACCGTGGCCGACACGATGATCCACCGGGAGCGGCTGCGGCGGGACATCGCCGCTCTCACCGCCGAAGGAAAGATCTCCGCGATCATCCTCGGCCTGCTCCCGGTCGGCCTCGGCGCCTTCATGTGGATGTCCAACCCCATCTACATGAAGCCGTTGGGCGCCACCACCATGGGTCACATCCTCCTCGGTGTCGCACTCGTCTCGCTTCTCATCGGGTTCGCCTGGATGAAGAAGATCATCAACATCAAGATCTGAGGCTCACATGCTCCCGCTCGCACTCGGTCTGCTCGCCCTCGCCATCGGCGTCGGCCTCTGGATCGTCCTCTCCAGCGCCGACGAGAAGGCCACGGTCCGCGCGTCCTTGCGCCAGCTCGACGGCTACGAGGTGGACAACGTCCGCGACGCCGAGCTCCTGAAGCCGATGAAGGACCGGACCATCGCTCCGGTGATGGAGCGGCTGGTCGGCCTTGGCAGGCGCTTCACGCCGGACGGGTACACCGATAAGGCGCGGACCCGGTTGCAGGCGTCGGGCAACAGCTCGCCCGATGCGGTCGACCGCTTCGTCGCCATCAAGGTCATCGGCTTCGCGCTGGCGCCCGTCGCGCTGATCCTGGTCTTCGGCGTCCTGAAGTACTCCGGCATGAAGGGCCTGCTGATGGCCGGCCTGCTCGGCGCGGTCATGATCTACGGGCCAGACGCCATCTTGAACCGGCGGGTCGAGGAGCGTCAGCGCGAGATCAAGCAGAAGCTCCCAGACGTCCTCGATCTCCTGGTCATCAGCGTCGAGGCCGGCCTCGGCTTCGAGCAGGCGCTCGATCGCACGGTGAGCTCGGTGCCGGGCGCGCTCACCCAGGAGTTCGCCCGCATGCTGGGCGAGGTGCGAGCCGGCGCCAGCCGGGCCCAGGCGATGCGAGCCATGGAGAAGCGCACCGACGTCCCGGAGCTGCGGTCCTTCGTCCTCGCCATCTTGCAGGCCGACACGTTCGGCGTGTCGATCGGTCGGGTGCTGCGCGCCCAGGCCGACGAGATGCGCATCAAGCGCCGCCAGATGGCCCAAGAGAAGGCGCAGAAGGCGCCGGTGAAGATGATGATCCCGATGGTGTTCTGCGTGTTCCCTGCGCTGTTCGTCGTCGTGATCGGCCCGGCCATCATCAACATCAAAGAAACGTTCTGACCGAGCGGTCATGCTGACAGGCGTGGATCCCCTCGACGACACGCGCCCCGAGTTGAGGGACGCAGTCGATCTGGTCGAGGAGACCGACGGGAACGGGATGGACGGAAGCAGGACCGACGAGCCGGCCAACGGGGCCTCGGTCAACTCCATCGTGGCGATCCTCCTGGCCCTGGTGGGCTTGCGGATCGGCCTTGCCCCGCTGTTCGACAACAGCTTCTTCACCCACCTCGCCACCGGACGGCTGATCCTCGACCGCGGTTCCATCCCGCACGCGGACCCCTATTCCTTCACGGCACTCGGAGCGGCGTGGACGGTGCAGAGCTGGGGTGCCAGCGTGATCTTCGCGGGCATCGAGCAGGCAGTCGGCCTCGTCGGCATCCGCGTCCTCATCGCCGCGTGCTGCGTGGCGCTCACCCAGCTCGTGTGGCGCCTGACCAGCGGAGCGGTGACGTTGATCGGGCGCCTCATCATCGTGGTGCCGGTGGTCGCTGTCGGGTCGGCCTACTGGGTCGAGCGGCCGCTGATCTTCAGCCTCCTGTTCCTGATGGCGGTCCTCTTCGGCCTCGAGGATCGCCTCGACCCCCGCTGGCTCGTGCCGATCATGTGGGCCTGGGTGAACATCCACGGGTCGTTCCCGATTGCGTTCGCGGCGATCGTGGTCCTGCTTGGCGGCCGGTTGCTCGATCGCGAGCGTCCAACGGTCGAGCTGCGTGTCTTCGGGTGGGCCTCGCTGGGCACGCTGCTGGGCGGCCTGCTCAGCCCCATCGGCTGGCGCCTCCTCGTGTTCCCCGCCCAGTTGCTCGAGCGCCGGGAGGCCTTCGCCCGCACTGCCGAGTGGGAGCCGCCGACGTTCGCCGGCACCGCCGAGAAGATGTTCCTCATCCAGCTCGGGCTCGCCGTGGTCCTCGTGCTGTGGCGATCGCGCCGCTGGCGCTCCGTCCTGCCGGTCCTCGTGTTCGGGGCGCTGTCGCTTCAGGCCAGCCGCAACATCGTCCACGCCAGCCTGATCATGGTGCCCGCGATGGCCGCCGCTTCCGCCGGACTCGGCACCATCGATGGGCGGACCCCGCAGCGCATGCTGCGACCGGTCGCAGGAGCGCTGCTCGCCCTGTTCGCACTCGTGGCGGTCGTGGGAGTCACTCGGCAACCCGACGTCGACCTCGGGGACTATCCGGTGGCATCGGTGGCCTGGATGCGCAAGAACGGGATGCTCGACCTCGATGATCGGGTCGTCACCCGGGACTTCGTCGGCAACTACCTCGAGGTGAAGTATGGGCCGGAGAAGGTCCGGGTGTTCTTCGACGACCGCGTCGACATGTACCCGACCGAGGTCATCGACCAGTACTCGGTGCTGATCGACGAGGGCTCGGACAAAGAAGCGATGTTGGAAGACGTCGGTGCGACGGCCGTCCTGTGGGACACCGACAGCGACTTCGGTGATTGGATCGAGGACCCCGACAACGGATGGACCATCGTCCACCGGGACCCAGGATGGATCGTCGCCGTTCCACCGGGCAAAGGGTGAGCGCGGGCGCCTCCACATTGAGTCATAAGGCCTATCTAGGCTGGGCTGCTGCTGCCGATGATGAGGTGATGCGATTTCCGTGGAGGGATCCGATGCGCCACCACCATCCAGCTCGTCGAGCGTTCAAAGGCAGCGAACGCGGCGCCAGCGCCATCGAGTACGCCCTCCTGCTGGCCCTCATCGCCGTGGTGACCTTCTCGGCGGTGTCCTTCTTCGGCACCTCGAACGGCGGCGGCTTCACCGAGTCCGCGGACTGCATCCAGAAGGCCTACGACGCCCAGACGCTCTGCCCCTAGCGCAGCGCACCACCGCTCTCGAGGTTGCCCGATGGAGGGGACCCATTCGATGGGGTCAGGCCTTCGGCCCTGGCCCCATCGACGTTCTTCAGCTCAGGCGGACGATGCCCATGCGGACGGCTTGGAGCACCGCCTGGGTGCGATCTCGCGCATCCAGCTTGTGGTAGATCGACGCCAGGTGGTTCTTCACGGTCTTCTGGCTGATGAACAGGCGCTCGGCCACTTCCGGGGTGGAGCAGCCGTCGGCGATCAACTGGAGCACCTCGACCTCGCGCTTGGTGACCACGCGGTCGGCATCGTCGTCGGTCGGGTTGGGGTCGATGCGGCGCACCTCGTCGAGCATGGCGCTGGCGAACTCGGGGGACAGCGTCGCCTCGTCGTTGGCTGCCATGCGCACGGCGTCGGCGATCTCGTCGGTGGAGCAATCCTTCACCAGGTACCCGGAGGCACCGGCGCGCAGCGCCTCGGCGATCACGCTCTGGTCGGCGTGCATCGTCAACATGACGATGCGGATCTCGGGGTGCTGCTTGTGGATCCGACGGGTGGCCTCGACGCCGTCCACGTCGGGCATGGTCACGTCCATCAAGATCACATCGGGTCGCAGGGATTCGGCCAGGCGGACCGCCTCATCACCGTCTGACGCCTCCCCGATGACGTCGAAGCCTTCATCGGTGAGGGAACGACGCAGGCCTTCGCGGAGCATCCGGTGGTCGTCGGCGAGCATCAGGCGGATGGCCATCGCGTCCTTTCTTGCTGTGGTGGGGACCAGAGCGGGGTCATCCTGGCACAGCAGGTGCTCAGATGGGGCGGACCTCGCAGCGGACGGTGGTCCCCACATCTGGGGTTCCGGCGATGTCGAGCGTGGCGCCGATGCTGGCCGCCCGTTCGCGCATCCCGACGATCCCGTAGCTGTCGAGGCGGCCGGCGCGAGCTGAGGGGAAGCCAATCCCGTCGTCGGCGACGAGCAGAAGACCTCGGGCACCGTCGCTCTGCCAGGTGACCACGACCTTGTTGGCCCTGGCGTGACGCTCGACGTTGGTCACCGCCTCCTGGGCGATGCGCCAGAGCTCCCGCTCCTGCAGCAGCGGCAGACGCCCGCTCACCCGCAGGTCCAGCCGCGTCTCGAGGGAACTGCGAGACGCAACGCGGTCCAAGAACTCCTGCAGGGTGGCCGACATGTCCTTGGAGTCGGTGACGTCGGTGCGCAAGTCGTAGAGGGTGTCTCGCACCTCGCCGATCACGCCGCGGACGTCGTTGCGCAACTGGCCGAGCTGCTTGGACACCGGCTTGCCCTGGCCATCGGTCTTGACGATGCGGTCCAGCTCGAAGGCGAGGTAGGCGAGGGACTGACCGATGCGATCGTGCAGGTCGCGGGCGATGCGGGTGCGCTCTTCGTCGGCACCAACGGTGCGGAGGCGGGCGAACCAGCGGGCGTTGTCGACGGCGAGCGCAGCGGGCTCCACGAAGCCGTTCAGCAGCTCCATGTCCCGGAGCTCGAAATGGGCGAGGTGGCGGTGCTCGAGGGCGACGAGGCCGACGGTGGCCTCGCGTGCGGGCAGCGCGGCGTAGAGGCCCGACACCATCTCAGCGGACATGCCGCCGCCCTCGTGCAGCAGTTCGTTGACCAACACCGGGTGGCGCACCGCGAGCGCTTCTCGCAACGGTCCGGGGAGCTCATGGGTCCGGTACGACGGGGCCGGCCGGGGGCCGTCCCAGCGCATGACGACCCAGCTCTCGTCGGTCTCGTCCAGCAGCAGGACGGTGGCGCCGTCGAATGCGAACAGGTCGCGCAGGCGGCCCATTGTCGTGTCGAGCACCTCTTCGAGGTCGAGCGATGCGGGTAGGGACTGGGCGACTCGGTGCAGCGAGTAGAGCAGCATGTTGGCATCGGCGAGCCGGCCGAGGCGGTCCAGCGCGAGGGAGTGGGCGCGATCCGCCTCGCCGGTGACGCGCCTGGCGTAGCCGGAGATGAGCGCGACGAGCACCAACTCGACCGTCCACTGTGCGGAGGTGCGGAGGTCCTCGACCGTGGTGCCGTCCTGGAGCAGGAACGGGATCCCGATGGCGAGGCAGGCCGCGATGCTGACCCGCAGGGCGAACGCGAAGCCCCGGGCGAACCCGGCCACCATGACCGCCGTGATCAGCGCGAAGACGAAGGGCGACTCCCAGTAGCCCGTGGCCGCCACGGCGACCGTGTGGAACGCGACCTCGCCGATGACCCGCACGAGGCTCCGCGTGTCGTCGACGTAGCGCAGCGGGCGCACGATGCGGAACACGTTGTACCCGACGATGAGGAAGCACCAGCCGACCACCCACAGGTTGCCTTCGGTGAACGCCGGGCTCGCCAGCGCGACCGACACGGCGGTCGTGCCACCGCGGATGCCCAGGATCGCAGGACGAAACGGAGCCACCTGGTCGGTCCGTCGTTCGGCCGCCGCTCCTGCCGCCCATCCCGACCGATCCGGCTCGGGGGCGCTGGCGTCATCGGTGACTTCGGACACGACGGTCATCGGTGCTCAGGCTAGGACTCCGGTCTCGGCGCGCGTGGGTCCTACCGTGTTCACATGCTGCTCATCGGGTTGACCGGAGGGATCGGGTCGGGAAAGTCGACCGTGTCGGCGCGCCTCGCCACCCACGGTGCGGTGGTGATCGACGCTGACGCCATCGTCCACGACCTGCAGCGGCCGGGTGAGCCCGTCCTGGCCGCCATGGTCGAGCGCTTTGGGACGGAGATCCTCGACGCCGACGGCGCGCTTCGGCGTCAGGCCGTCGCTGACATCGTGTTCAACGACGCCGAGGCGCTGCGCGACCTCGGCACGATCGTGCACCCCGCCGTGCACGCCGAGATCGAGCGCCGCCTCGCCGAGCAGGCCGAGGGCGATCGCGTCGTGGTCCTCGATGTGCCGCTCCTCGTCGAGTCCGGTCGCGACGACATGGCGGGGCTGCTCGTGGTCGACGTCGACCCGGAGCTCGCCGTCGCCCGACTGGTCGAGCACCGCAGGTTTGCCGAGGGCGATGCGCGCGCCCGCATCGCCCGTCAGGCATCGCGCGAGGAGCGCGTCGCCAAGGCCGACGTCGTCATCGACAACTCCGGCTCGGTCGCCGACCTCGAGCGCCAGGCCGACGCTGCATGGGCGTGGATCGAAGGGTTGGCGGCCACCCCCGCCTGATCCCCGCGGTACGGTCCGACGAAGGTCGAGCGAAGGGATCAGCGATGGCACAGCAGGTCAAGGGCGTGGTCGCCACCAGCAAGGGGGCGCCCGTCACGGTGGAGACCATCGAGGTCCCGGACCCCGGTCCCGGCGAGGCGCTCGTGCAGGTGCAGGCCTGCGGTGTGTGCCACACCGATCTGCACTACCGCGAGGGTGCGATCAACGACGACTTCCCGTTCCTGCTCGGCCACGAGGCCGCCGGCATCGTCGAGGCCGTGGGTCCCGACGTCACCGACGTCGCCCCCGGCGACTTCGTGATCCTCAACTGGCGAGCCGTGTGCGGCGAGTGCCGCTCGTGCCGGCGCGGCCGGCCGCAGTACTGCTTCGCCACCCACAACGCCACGCAGAAGATGACCCTGGGCGGGCGTGAGCTGAGCCCGGCGCTGGGCATTGGTGCCTTCGCCGAGAAGACCCTCGTCGCTGCCGGTCAGGCCACCAAGGTCGATGCCCGGGCGCGGCCCGAGGCAGCCGGCCTCCTCGGATGCGGCGTGATGGCGGGCATCGGTGCGGCCATGTTCACTGGCGAGGTCGGCCCGGGCGATTCGGTCGCCGTGTTCGGATGCGGTGGCGTCGGCGACGCGGCGATCATGGGGGCTCGCCTCGCGGGCGCGTCGACGATCATCGCCGTCGACCTCGACGCCGCCAAGCTCGAGATCGCCAAGGAGTTCGGCGCAACCCACACCGTGTTGGCATCGGAGGTCGATGCCGTCGATGCCGTCCAGGCCATCACCGATGGCAACGGCGCCGATGTTTGCATCGAAGCGGTCGGGCACCCGCAGGTGCTCGAGCAGGCGTTCTACGCCCGGGATCTCGCCGGCACGGTCGTGCAGGTAGGGGTGCCCAACCCGGAGATGCGGATCGAGCTGCCCATGATCGACTTCTTCGGGCGGGGTGGTCGCCTCAAGCCGTCCTGGTACGGCGACTGCCTCCCCAGCCGGGATTTCCCGATGCTCATCGACCTCTACCTGCAAGGGCGCCTGGACCTGGACCGGTTCGTCTCGGAGACCATCGCCCTCGAGCAGGTCGAGGAGGCGTTCCACCGCATGGAGCGGGGCGAGGTCCTGCGGTCCGTCGTGGTCATCGGCGAGCAGGCGGTCCACTGATGCCCGCCCGAGTGGAGCGCGTCGTCACCAGCGGCACCTTCTCCCTCGATGGCGAAGACTTCGAGGTCGACAACAACATCTGGCTCATCGGAGACGACGAGGAGGTGCTCGTGATCGACGCGGCGCACGAGGCCGCGCCGATCGTCGATGCGGTGTCGGGCCGACGCGTGGTCGCCGTGCTGTGCACCCATGGTCACAACGACCACATCAACGTGGCCGCCCAGGTCGCCCACGAAACCGGGGCGCCGATCTGGCTCCACCCCGACGACACCATGCTCTGGCAGGTCGTCAACCCCGAGCGGCCGGTGGACGGGCCCCTCGCCGACGGTCAGGAGGTCGTCGTCGGCGGCACCGTCCTGCGGGTGCTCCACACCCCGGGCCACAGCCCCGGCGGCTGCTGCCTCCACGACGCGGCCGGTCACGTCCTGTTCTCCGGCGACACGCTGTTCAACGGGGGTCCGGGTGCCACCGGCCGGTCGTTCTCGAGCAAGCCCGCCATCCTCCACAGCATCGCCAAGCGGCTGCTCACCCTCCCGCCGGACACCGTGGTGCACACCGGTCACGGCGACGACACCACCATCGGCGCCGAAGCTGACGGCGTCTCCGCCCAACTCGCCGAGCTCGACTAGCTCGACCGGTTCGACCAGCTCGAATCGGAGCATGGGCAATCCAGCGCCAGCACCCGAGCGGGAAAAGCAGGGCATGGGTAAGCCAAGGGCGAAGCCCGCAGGCATGGACCGTGAGCCAGTCGAGACGTGGATCAGTCGAACGAGCAACCCTCGCCAGGCCTTGGCCGCTAGGCCAACGCCTGGTCCCGCGCCCAGCGGTAGTCGGCCTTGCCGGCGGGGGAGCGAACCAGGGCGTCTCGGTAGACGAACGCCTTCGGGAGCTTGTAGCGGGCGATGTGGGTGACGGCCTCGGCGAGGAGTTCCTCGTCGGTGACGGTTGCTCCCTCGGCCACTTGCACGATGGCGACGACCTCCGAGCCCCACTGCTCGCTCGGACGACCGACCACGATGACGTCGTAGACGCCGGGGTGGTGGGCGATGGCCTGCTCCACCTCTTCGGCGAAGATCTTCTCCCCGCCGGAGTTGATGGTGACGGAATCCCGCCCTAGGAGCTCGATGATCCCGTCCTCGCGCCAGTTGGCCCGGTCGCCGGGCACGGCGAACCGGGTGCCGTCGATGACCGGGAACGTGGCGGCCGTCTTGGCCGCATCGCCCAGGTAGCCGAGGGGCACGTGGCCGCGCTGCGCCAACCAGCCGGTCTCGGTCGAGCCGGGCGCGAGCTCGGCGGACAGGTCGGCCGCGACCACCGAGGTCTCTGGTCCGGGCTGGAACGTGCCGGTCGCCGTCGCACCCTTCATGGAGGTGTGACCCATCTGGGCGCCGGTCTCGGACGAGCCAACGGCATCGAGCACGATGGCGTGGGGCACGTGCTCGAGGAAGCGGTCCTTGAGCGACGAGTTCATGGCGGCCCCGCCGCTGACGAGGGCCAAGAAGCCGGAGAGGTCGTAGGTGCGGGCGTCGAGCTCGTCGATGAGGGGCCGGGCCATGGCGTCGCCCACGATCTGGAGCGTGAGGACCTTGTGCTCCTCGACGCTGCTCCAGACATCGGACGGGATCAGCTTCTTGGTCTCGCGGGGCAGGGCGACCGTGTTGCCGTTGGTGAAGGCGGTGAAGGTGGCCCATTGGGCGGCACCGTGCATGAGCGGCGCGGCCGACATCATCGCTGCGCCACCGTTCGTCGATACCTCGACGACGGCATCGAGGTCCGGGAGCGCCTCCTTCTGGCCGAAGGGCCGTCCGCCCATGGCGCTGATGAAGATGTCGTGCTGGCGCCACAGGACGCCCTTGGGCATGCCGGTGGTGCCGCCGGTGTAGAGGATGTAGAGGTCGTCTGGAGACCACTGGACGTCGGGACGCGCAGCCGACGCCGAGGCCAGCAGCGCCTCGTACTCGATGGCGCCGGGGAGGAGGTCGTGCCCGGAGTCGTCCACGACCTGGACGAGGAGCTCCACGCCCTCGAGCTGCGGGAGGACCTCGGCCAGGATCGGCGCGAAGGTCGAATGGAAGACCACCACCTTCGCCTGGGCGTTGTCGAGCAGGTACTGGAGTTCCTCGGCGACGTAGCGGTAGTTGACGTTGAACGGTGCGGCACGGGCCTTGAAGGACCCGAGCATCGCCTCGATGTACTCGTTGCCGTTGTGGAGGTACAGCGCGACGTGGTCCTGGCCGGATTCGTGCCCCGCCAGCTCCTCGCGCTCACGATGGACACCGATGCCATGCTCGAGCAGCGCGTTGGCGAAGCGTCGGGTCCGATCGGTGAGCTCCTGGTAGGTCCACCGTCGGTCGCCCCAGATGATCGCAGGCCGATCGGGGTTGGCCGCCGCGACGGCTTCGTGGACCTGGGCGAGGTTGAACGCCATCAAGGCTCCCTTGGGGTTGGTGAGGGGTCCGGTGAGGCTAGCCGCAGGTCTGCGAGCTGGTTGGGCGTCGATGGCCGAGCGTGGGAACTACGCTTGGCCCGCTGACCGAACGAGGGCGCGGGTAGCGGTGGGAGGAACGTTGCGCAATCCAAGCCATCGCCGGGCGCGGTCCGGTGTCAATGGGGCCGTCTGATGAAGGTCTCCGAACTCGCCGCGGACCTCGAGGTGCCGACTTCGATGATCCTCGACCAGTGCCAGCGGTTCGGCATCGACGCTTCGTGGGCGGGTGCCGAGCTGAGCGGAACCGACGTCGTGGTCCTGCGAGCCGAGCTGACGATGGCCGACCCCATCGACCTGACCCCCGCTGACGGTCCCGTCGGGGGTGCGGAGGCGTCGATGGAGCCCAACACCGGCACCGAGCCGGAGTCCGGGGCCGGGTCCGGAGTGGGCACCCCGGCGGCCCTGCCCCCGACGGCGGTCGGGTCCATGCCCGAGATCCTCGACGAGATCACACCCGAGCCCGACTCCGAGTCCGAGTCCGAACCCGCGGTCGCAGCAGCGCGCCCGGCGGATGGCACGGGTCCCGACGCACCTCGACGAGGGATTTCGAGCGCGGCCGCCTCCGAGCGCCGGCTCGAGAAGGGGACCCGAAACTCGGTGGTTGCACTGGTCATCGCCGTCGCCTGCTTTGCTGCCAGCAACTTCACCGCACTGGCCGTTCTGGTCGTGCTGCTGTGGCTCGTGACGGCGCTGGCACTGGTCGCCGCCGTCTTCGACGGGTTCCGCGGCCGCCGGCGCGTTCAGACCCACCCGGAGCGGCTCAAGGGCGCGTGGCTCGCGTCCTTCGCCATCGCGCTCGCCGTCGGTGGCCTCATCGGCCTCACCTCGGCCGCATTCGCAGCGACTGGTGATGACCCGGCAGCGGATGCCCCGGCGAACCTTGGTGACCTGCAGTCCGTCCAGGTGGCCCGTTGGGGCTACCAGCGGATGCACCGGCTATCGGACAACGGGTGGAAGCAGCCGGCACGCCCGGTGGGTTCGTGCTGGCGCGAGAACGACAAGAAGGTGCGCGACGAGCAGCGCGTCGAAATTTCGGAGCTGTCGAACATGGGTTCCTGCACGGCTGGTCACACCATGCAGGTGATGGCGGTCTTCGCGGTCAACCGCGACGCCGACGCGCCGTACCCGGGCACGGCGAAGCTGCTCACCCTCGGCCAGGACGAGTGCGGGTCGATCGCCAGGCGCCTCACCGCCAAGGACGTCGAGTTCGCCATGAAGGTCGAGTACCCGACCGAGGTCGGGTGGAGCGACGGCGATCACGACGTCGCGTGCGTCGCGATCACCCCGGCTCGCTCGGCGCCGCTCGACGCCTGAGGCGCGATCGGTCGCTCAGCCCGGCGCGGCCGGCGCCACGAGGACCGTGGCGGCCGCCCACTCGAGGTCGGCCTTCCCGGACGGGCGCCGCAGCACCTCGTCGACGATGACCACGCGCCGGGGCACCTTGAAGCCCGCCAGGTGCTCGCGGCAGTGCGCCTCGAGGGAGGCGACGTCGACCGGACGGTTCGGGCGGTGGGCGACCACGGCGGCCACCCGTTCGCCGAACCGGTCATCGGGGGTCCCGACCACCACGGCGTCGAAGACGTCCGGATGGGCCTTGAGGACCCGTTCGACCTCTTCGGGAAAGACCTTCTCGCCTCCGGAGTTGATCGACGATGCTCCGCGGCCGAGGAGGGTGATCGACCCATCGGCCTCGACGCGCCCCAGGTCGCCAGGGATCGCCCAGCGCTGCCCGTGCAGGTCGATGAAGGTCTCGGCGCTGCGCTGGACGTCGCCGTGGTAGCCCAGCGGGATCCGACCCCGCTTGGCCAGGCGGCCGATGAGCCCGCTCCCGGGAGGGGCGGGACGCCCGGCGTCGTCGAGGACCGTCGTGAACTCGTCGACGTGGAAGCGCGGCAGCCCCGTCGGCGCTTGCCCGGCCCAGATCGGCATCTGGCCCTGGCCGCCGGTCTCGGAGGTGCCGTAGCCGTCCACGACCACCACCCACGGGATGTGGTCGAGCAGCGCATCGCGCACGGCGGGGGAGAGCACGGCCCCGCCCGAGAGCACGACGAGCAGGTCGTCGAGCTTCCACCGGTCGGCGTCGGCGTCGAGCGCATCGGCCAGGGGGCGGGCGAAGGCGTCGCCGACGATGACCAGGATCGTGGCCCGTTCTTCATCGGCGAGTTCCCACAGGTGTTCGGCGGTGAACGTCGGCGTGGTGTCGATGATGACCGTCCCGCCGTGGAGCAGGGTCGACAGGGCGGTCCAGTGGGCGGTGCCGTGGGTGAAGGGCGACGCTGGCAGGCATCGGGTGCGACCGGTCCGGGCGTTGGCCACCACCTCCTCGGGCGTGGTCACCGGATCTCCACCCGGGTTGCCGCCCCCCAGTGCGGCGAAAAGCAGATCCTCGTGCCGCCACACCACGCCCTTCGGGAGCCCGGTGGTACCACCCGTGTACAGCAGGTACCGGTCGTCACCGCTGCGCTCGACGTCAGGCCGGTACGGCTCGCTGCCGGCGAGGGCGGCTTCGTAGGCCGGTCCGCGGACCAGGCACGGGATCGGGGGTCCCTCGGCGAGCGCGGCCGCTACCTGGTCGGATCGGTCCTGCTCGTGGAGGATGACCCGCGGGGAGGCGTCGGCGATGAGGTAGGTCAGCTCGTCGACGGTGTAGCGCGTGTTGACGTTGATGGGGACGGCGCGGAGCTTGAACGAGGCCAGCATCGCCTCGAGGTACTCGTTGCCGTTGCGCAGGGACACCGCGACGTGGTCGCCGGGTCCGACCCCCTCGGCCTCGAGCACGTGGGCAAGGCGGCTCGCCCGCTCATCGAGCTGGCGGAACGTCAGCCGCGCCGAACCGGCCACGACCGCCAGCCGATCGCCAACCGCGTCGACCACGCCCTCGAAGAGGTCTCCCAGGTTCCACGTCAGCACTGGTCGGACGCTACTGGTGGCCGGAATTGGGTCCGAAATCCGCGACCTCGTGCCCTGTTCAGCACTCCTCACGGTGGTCCCTAGCGGACCTTCATGGCCCGAAGACAGTGGAGCGAACCGGCGGCGCGCCGGGCACGATGGAGCCCATGGCCCCTGACTCGTCTGCGCCCACCACCCCGGCACCTGCGCTGCGGACGCCCCAACTCGGACCGTCCTTCGGGCGGAGCCGTCGGCCAGGTGGCCGCTTCCACCACCACGAAGAGCACGCCGGGCACCGCGCGGCCTGGCTGCGCGCCGGCGTGCTCGGCGCCAACGACGGCCTCTTGTCCACGGCGAGCATCCTGCTGGGCGTAGCGGCGGCCTCGGCGGACCGGTCGATGCTGTTGGCGACCGGCGTCGCAGCGTTGGTCGCCGGGGCGGGATCGATGGCCATCGGCGAGTACAGCTCGGTGTCCTCGCAGCGAGATGCCGAGCGGGCAGACCTCGAGACCGAGGCAATCGAACTCGAGACCATGCCCCGAGCCGAGCTCGCCGAACTCGCCACGATCTACGAGCAGCGTGGGTTGCCACGGCCGCTTGCCCGGGAGGTGGCCGAGACTCTCACCGCCCACGATGCTTTGACCACCCACGCGAGAGACGAGCTTGGCTTGGACCCCGAAGACTTGGCGCGTCCGCTGGAGGCGTCGCTCACGTCGGCGGTGAGCTTTGCCTTGGGCGCCCTGGTGCCGCTGCTGGTCGTGTTGGTAGTGGGCGCCCGTTTCCGGGTGCCAGCCGTGATGGGTGCAGCCCTCGTGGGATTAGGAGTCCTCGGTGCCATCGGTGCCCGCCTGGGCGGTGCACCAATGCTGCGCCCGGCATTGCGCGTCTTCATCGGAGGCGCGGCGGCCATGGCCGTTGCATGGCTGGTGGGCCAGACCTTCAACGTGGCCGTGGCATGAC
>JBKJPY010000067.1:0-14062 GCA_046594195.1 Acidimicrobiales bacterium
CGCCCGCGGTGGCCGCGACCCTGAGCTTCAACAACGCGATGGCGTCGCTGTCGGACTTCCTCTTCTCCGGCGTGCTGGTCAAGTACCCGACCCTGACCCTGGCCTACTCCGAGGGCCAGATCGGGTGGCTGCCCTACATCCTCGAGCGCGTGGACGACGTGTGGCGCGAGCACCGCGCCTGGGGCGGGGTCAAGGACCTGATCCCCGAGCCGCCGTCGAGCTACTACTACCGCAACGTCTACGGCTGCTTCTTCCGCGACCGCCACGGGCTCGTCGCCATCGACGAGGTGGGCGAGGACAACATCACCTTCGAGACGGACTACCCGCACACCGACTCCACCTGGCCCGACACGAAGCAGGTGGCGGAGAAGCTCGTCGAAGGCCTCACCGACGAGCAGATCTACAAGGTCATGCGCGGGAACGCCATCAACATGCTCCACCTCGACCTCGATCGCGACGTCGAGACCACGATGGGCGTCAAGCGCACCGCGGCCATCGACCTCCTCGGCTGACCGCGGCGAGCAGTACGTTCACCCCATGGCTACCGACCTGACGTCGTTCACCACCCTCAAGGCGGAGCAGCGTGGCGCCGTCGTGTGGGTCTGGCTCGACCGGCCGGACAAGTACCACGCGTTCGACCAGGTGATGTGCAACGAGCTGTCCGGTCTGTGGAAGTCCCTGCGCACCGACGATTCGGTTCGGTCGGTGGTGCTCAGCGCAACCGGCGACAAGGCGTTCTGCACCGGCATCGACCGCGACTTCGTCCCGGCCGAGGGCGGCGCCTCCTACGAGTTCTCGCCGTACACCTACGACGACCCGGGGAAGCTGCTCGGCCCGAAGAGCAACGAGTTCTGGAAGCCCGTCGTGTGCGCCGTCAACGGCATGGCCTGCGGTGGCGCCTTCTACCTGCTCGGCGAGGTCGACATCCTCGTAGCCGCCGATCACGCCACGTTCTTCGACCCGCACGTCACCTACGGCATGCCCGCCGTCTACGAGCCGCTCCTCATGCTCCACCGGGGCATGCCCTTCGGCGAGATCTTGCGCATGACGCTGCTCGGCAACCACGAGCGCATGTCGGCGGCCCGGGCGCTCGAGATCGGTCTGGTGTCCGAGGTCGTCCCCGGCGCCGAGCTCGAAGCGGCGGCAGCCTGGCTGGCCGACACCATTGCGTCGGCCCCCGCTGGGCCGATGCAGGCCACGCTGCGAACGCTCTGGGCCGGCCGCGAGCTGAGCCGCCAGCAGGCGCTGGACCTCGGCGGCACCTTCCTCAACCTCGGCATGTCCGAGGAAGCCCTCGCCGAAGGCCAGAAGGCCTTCACCGGCGAGCGCACCCAGCCCCGCCTCCGCTGACCCCGCCTCCCGAATCAGGTCACGTGTGCACCGATGCGGTGCTCAGACCACCCGATTCGCCTGGGTAAGGGCGGGGGCGAGGTCGCCGTTGGGCATGACCTCGACGCCCGCCAACCCCAAGAACGCGGCGAGGGCCGCCAGTTCGGCGGCGAGCTCCTCGGCGACGTGGGACTCGTCGACACCAGCCTCGGCGAACGCGCCTTGGACGCGTAGCACGCTGGCCTGACGATCCGACTTCAGGTCCACCCGGGCGACGAGGCGGCCATCGAGCAAGAACGGGAGGACGTAGTAGCCGTGGACCCGCTTCGGCTTGGGGACGTAGATCTCGATGCGGTATCGGAAGCCCCAGATCCGTTCGGTGCGAGCCCGCTCCCACACGAGCGAGTCGAACGGCGAGAGCAGGGCTCGCCCCCGGGGGTTGTTCGGCCGGCGGGCATCGGGGTGCAGGTAGGCGGGGTCCTTCCAACCGTCGACCTCGGCGGGGAGCAACCGGCCCTCATCGACGAGCTCCTGCAGCTGCGGCCGCGACTCCGGGATGTTCAGGCGGAAGTAGTCCGCCAGGTCCCGGGCCGTGCCCACCCCGTGCGAGCGGGCGCCGACGAGGAGGAGCTCCTTCTTGGCTTCCCGGGGCGTGGGCGTCGGCTGCTCGACGACCCGCGCCGGCAGGGCCCGTTCAGGCAGGTCGTACCAGCGTTCGAAGTTGGTGCCTCGGCGAGCGGTGAGCGCTCCACTCCAGAACAGGTACTCGAGTGCCCGCTTGCCCGGACTCCACGCCCACATGTCGGTCCCCCGCTCGCCGCCGCCCTCGATCATCGAGGTGGTGAGCGGTCCGCGCTCGCGAACCTGGTCGAGCACGGAGCGCACGAGCACCGGGTCTTCGTGGCGGATGGCGGCGACGCCCTTCCACGTGCCCCGACCCTCGCGGGCGTCGTCCATGCGCCACCGCAGGAGGGGCTGGAGGTCGACCGGCAGGTGTGATGCCTCGTGTGCCCAGTACTCGAAGAGATCACCGGCCCTGGTCAGCGACGGGATGAGGTCGCGACGGTGGGGGCCGAGTCGGGCGAAGAGCGGCAGTTCCTGCGAGCGGACGACCACGTTGACGGAGTCGATCTGGATGAGCCCGACCCGGTCGAGCACCTTGCGGCCGTGGCGCCGGTCGACCGCGCCCTTCGGAGCGGGCTCGGCGAAGCCCTGGGCCCCGAGCGCGATGCGGCGCGCCTGGTCGGCCGAGAGGGACGAGGGCGCGGTCATCGCCGGTCATCATGTCGGATCCGGCGCGGGATCGGCGGCGGAGATCGGACACTGCGGGGCTCGGCCGGTCGCTCCGGCCGAGCCTCGTCGGGCAGGATGGTCGGAGTTCCCCGGGAGGACCCGCCATGCGCCGCCGCAGCCGAACCGCCATCGCCACCGCCGTCCTCGTCGCCAGCCTCACGTCGCTGACGGCCTGCGGAGGACGAGCGCCCGACGGAGGCAACCCGGGCAACCCTGCCGAGGACACGACTTCGACCACCCCCACCACGGTCCCGGGCGGCTGAGCACACCCACCGAGCGCAGGGCGCGTCGCTAACGTCGGCCTCCGTGCCCGTCCCTGCTCCCCCGGCGCCCACCGACGCCCCGCTTCTGCCCGCCACGGTCGCCTGGGCCGCGGCGCGCTTCGGTGATCGACCGGCGTTTCTGGACCCCGACGGCACCGCGCTCACCTACGAGGAACTGCACCGCCGCAGCGACGAGGTCGCCAGCGGGTTGACCCGACGTGGAATCGAGCCCGGGGCCGTGGTCGCACTCACTCTGCCCTCGGTCTCCGCGTGGGTCGTCGCGTACGTCGCTGCCGCCAAGGTGGGAGCCGCGACCGCAGGGGTCAACCCGCGGCTCACACCGGTGGAACAGGCAGCCTGCCTCGACCGGGTGGGTCCGGCACTCGTCCTTTCGAGTACCGACGATGTGCTCGGTCTCGCCGTGCGCGGCGCCGTGCCTGATCCCCTTTCGCCCGACCCCGACCGCCCCGTCGCCGTCGTGTTCACCTCTGGGACCACGGGCATCCCCAAGGGCGCCTGGTTCACCGACCGCCAGCTCGATGCCATCACCGGATACGACGTCGCGCACGCCGTCGGCACGCCTACCCGCCTGATCCCGCAGTACGGCTCCACCCAGTTCGCCCACGTGGGGTTCACCACCAAGCTTCCCTGGTACCTGCGGATGGGGACGACCACCCACCTCCTCGCCCGGTGGCGGGCAGACGCCGTGCTGGACCTCGTGGCTCGCGAGCGCATCGAGACGATCGGCGGCGTCGCCCCCCAGGTCGCACTGCTGCTGCGCGATCCGGACTTCGACCGACGCGACCTGTCGCGCGTCCGGCTCCTGGTGATGGGGGGCGCCGCCTCTCCGCCCGCACTTGTGCTCGAGGCACGCCGACGGTTCGAGGCGTCGTACTCCATCCGCTGGTCCTCGACGGAGTCCGGCGGCGTGGGGACCGGCACGGCACCCGACGCCCCGGACCACGAGGCCCTCCACACGGTCGGGCGGCCGCGCCCGGGCATTGGCATCCAGGTGCGAGGCGTCGACGACCTGCCCCTCCCCCACGGCGAGGTCGGGGCGGTCTGGATCCGCTCCGACGCCTCCATGTGCGGCTACTGGGGCGACCCCGAGGCCACCGCTGGCGCGCTGGTCGATGGATGGCTCCGCACCGGCGACCTCGGGTTCGTCGATGCCACGTCGTGCCTCACGCTTGCGGGCCGCCAGGGCGAGCTGTTCATCCGCGGCGGGTACAACGTCTTCCCGTCGGAGGTGTCCGGCGTGCTGGCGTCGCACCCCGGGGTGGCCGACGTGGTGCTGATCCCGCGGCCCGATGACGTGCTCGGGGAGATCGGGGTGGCGGTGGTGGTGCCCGCCGATCGGGCCCATCCGCCCACGCTCGCCAGCCTGCGCGCCCACGCGCAGGACAGCCTGGCGCACCACAAGCTCCCCGAGGACCTGCTGCTCGTCGACGAGATCCCGCTCACAGCGATGCAGAAGGTCGACCGACGCCGCCTGAGCGCCCTCGTCCGCAACCCCGCCGCCCCAACGGATTCGATCTGACGATCCGTCAGGTCAACTCGTACGCTGCCCCCGCTGTCGTCCAACCACTGGAGCCAACCCGTGACCACGCCGTCGTCCGAGCTTCCCCTTACCGAGCAGGTCCAGCACCGCATCGACGAACGGGGCATCGCGTACATCACGCTCAACCGGCCTGACGTGAAGAACGCCATCAGCCCCGATCAGCGCGACCGCCTGATCGCGCTGCTGGGCGAGGCCAGCGCCGACCTGGGCGTGCGGGCCGTGGTCCTCGGCCACACGGGCGATGCGTTCTGTACCGGCGCCGACCTGCGCGCCTCGCGTCCGCCCGCCCCGCGGCCCGATGGTGCTCCGAAGCGCGGCGTCGGCGAGGTCGCCAAGATGATCCGAGACGGCGCGCAGCAGCTGGTCGCTGCGGTCCTCGACTGCGAGAAGCCGGTCATCGCCGCCGTGAACGGCACGGCGGCTGGCATCGGCGCCCACATCGCCCTGGCCTGCGACCTGGTGGTTGCCGCCGACGGCGTGCGGTTCATCGAGGTGTTCGTCCGCCGCGGGCTCGTCCCCGACGGCGGCGGCGCCTACCTGCTGCCCCGCATGGTGGGGATGCGCCGGGCCAAGGAGCTGCTGTTCTTCGGCGACGACCTGTCCGCAGCCGAGGCGGCCGAGCTGGGACTGATCAACAGAGTGGTGCCCGCGGACGAGCTCGATGCCGCGGTGGAAGCCTGGGCCGAGCGCCTGGCGACCGCCCCGACCCGGGCCCTCGCCCTCACGAAGTGGCTGGTCAACCAGTCCCTCGAGTCCGATCGGTCCACCGCGTTCGCGGCCGAGGCCGTCGCCCAGGAGATGAACATGGCCACGGTCGACGCCAACGAGGGCGTCGCCGCCTTCGTCGAGCGCCGCTCCCCCACCTACCGCGGCTGGTAGCCGAGGGTGGTCTGGCGAACGGCTTTCGCGGAGCGGAGGCGGTGTTCTAGAGTCTTCCTCCTGCCCGTTCGGGGGTGGTGTAATCGGTAACACAGCAGCTTCTGGTGCTGCCTTTGGGGGTTCGAGTCCTCCCCCCCGAGCCACAACGTGAGAAGGCGCCCAGGTCAGCGACCTCGGCGCCTTCCTCGTTCCCGGACCGTGGTCACCGGCAATCACCATCCCACGCACACGAAACGCCCTGGCCCGGTACGCGTCGCGAGGGGCAGCGCAACGGAATTTCGTAGGCTCCGACGCCGCCTCACATCGGCCAACCACTTGGTCTCGCAACCGGGTGAAGTGCTAGACAAGACTGCTCGACGGCTGCGGCCGACGGGCGCAAACCAGCTAGCCCCCATCGTCTAGCGGCCTAGGACACCACCCTCTCAAGGTGGCGGCACGGGTTCGAATCCCGTTGGGGGTGCCACGAGCGAAGCCCCTGGCTAGCACCCTGAAAAGGGCAACTGACCAGGGGCTTCGTCGCGTCTCGGCGCACGCTGGGCGTCTGGCTGTACAGCCGTCGAGGTGGGGGTCGCGTCAGTCGGCGACGGCGATGACCAGCTTGCCGCGGACGTGACCGTCGCGGCTGCGCTCGAACGCGGCCGGCAGCTCCTCGAGCGGCACGACGTCGGCGATGGGCACATGCAACTGCCCGGCGTCGGCCAGCCGGCCGAGCTCGGCCAGGCCCTCGGCGGAGGGCCGCACCCAGAACCAGGAACCGCCCGTCTCCATCACCGTCGAGTCGGCGATGGACGCGTGGCGACCACCCGGGGCCAGTACCGCCATCGTGACGTCGCGCACCTCACCCACGAAGTCCGCGACCACGTCGACCCCGTCCGGAGCGACCTCGCGGATGCGCTCCACAACGCCGTCGCCGTACGCGACGGGTGTCGCTCCGAGACCGGACAGGAACTCGTGGTTGGCCGGCGATGCCGTGGCGATCACGCTCGCCCCACGCGCCCGCGCGATCTGGATGGCGAGCGCGCCCACGCCGCCCGCTCCCCCGTGCACGAGCAGCACGTCCGCGGCGGAGACGCCCAGGCGGTCGAGCGTCTGCAGTGCCGTGAGCCCGGCGAGCGGCAGGCCCCCCGCCTCGTCCCAGCTGAGCGCGGCGGACTTGCGCGCCACGCCGCGGACGCTCATGGTGACGAGTTCGGCGAAGGTCCCGCCGTGGACGACGTCCTTGCGTGCGTACGCCACGACCTCGTCGCCGACCTCGAACTCCGGGGTATCGATGCCGACCGCCTCGACCGTACCGGCGACGTCCCACCCGGGGATGACCGGGAAGATCGCGTCCATGAGACCGTCCAGACCTCCGGACATCACCTTCCAGTCGACGGGGTTGACGCCCGCACGTCGCACCCGGATGCGGACCTCTCCGGGGCCGACCTTGGGATCGGGCACCTCCCGCAGGCTCAGGACATCGTCGGATCCGTACGCGTCGTAGGTCATGGCTCGCATGGATGGAAGGCTATTGACCTCGTCCGCAGTTCACGCCGGGCGTCTGGCGGTCCCACGAGCGGGTGAGGTGAGGTCCGCCGCTAACCTCGGCACCATGTCCGGCCGGTACGCGTTCTCCATGCCTGAGCCCCGCCAGCGCGACGGGTGGTTCAAGCTCGGCACCCTGGACATGACCACCACCAACATCGTGGTGGGTCTGGGACTGGCCTCGATGGTCCTCTACGCCATCGCCCCGGACACGGCGTTCTACGGCGCGTTCATCTCGCCCCTCGTGCGCGACGGCGAGCTGTGGCGGCTCGTCTCCTGGCCGCTCATCAACCCGCCGAGCTTCTGGAGCCTCATCGGCCTCGTGTTCTTCTGGTACTTCGGCCACCAGGTCGAGGAGCAGATCGGCCGCAAGCCCCAAGCCGCGCTGCTCCTGGCCATGACGGTGATCCCCGCCGTCGTCGTCACGCTCCTCAATGCCACCAACGACGGGGTGAACGCCGACCGGCGGGCGGCTGCGACCTCGTCGGTGTCGCTGCTGTCCCTCGGCCTCCTGTGCATCTTCGCCATGGACCGCCCCAACACGCCGTTCTTCTTCGGCATTCCTGCGTGGATCGTCGCCGCCGTCATCATCGCCATCGACTTCCTGCAGCTGGTCGGCATTCGGGCATGGGCCCAGATCATCCTCGGTGCGCTCGTCATCGTCGTGGGCGTCTTCGGGGCTGCCCAGCGGGGGCTGCTGCTGGACTACCCGTGGATTCCCCGCATCAAGGCGCTTGGCGGTGGTCCGGTGTCGCCCTACGGCGTGCCCGGTTCCGCCAAGCCGAAGGCCAAGCGCTTCGGCAAGGGCCGTAGCCGCGGCAAGGCCAAGGGCGGGGGCACCTCCGGGAACTCCGTCGTCGCCGGGCCATGGAGTGCGCCAGCCTCCAACGGTCCCACCCCGCTCGAGCAGGCCGAGCTCGACGTGCTGCTCGATCGGATCAGCGCCGGCGGCATCGACTCGCTGACCCCGCACGAGAAGGAACGCCTCAACGCGCTCAGCAAGCGCATGCGGGACTCCTGAGCCACCTCCGCTCCTCTCCTGCTCACCGCCTCGGCTGAGTGATACTGCAACGAGCCGTCACTCGACGAGCGGCGGGGACAAGGGCGAAGAGGCCGAGGTGGAGCCGACCAACGAGGAGAAGGTCGTCGCCTTGCTCGAGGTGATCGCCGCCAAGTCCTGAGCGTCGCTCAGGTGAGCTCGTAGAGCGTCGGTGCGCGGCCCGGCCCCTGATGATCGGTGGCCGGGCCGATCTTCGCGGCCCGGCCCTCGGCGATGAGCTCGTCGACGGCCTTGCGTACCGTGACGGGCGAGCCGCCGCCGGCCTTCTCGGCGAGCTGACCGAGGGTGAACTGCTTCGGCATCTGGGTCGCGACCGCCTTGATGGTGGCGACCGAGACCTGCGGTGCCCGGGGTGCGCCCGAGGAGCGGATCGGCGCCGGCGACGACGAGGTGGACGGGCGCCGGCCTCGGGGCGACGCCACGGCGAAGCCCGCCTGCTTCAGCACATCGACCCCCACCCCGAGGGCCTCGAAGGCAGAGGCGGGGATCTGCTCGGCATCGGCGTACGCCTTGGCGTGGACCACGAAGTCGTGCTCGATGGCCGACACGTCCGCGGAAGCGGCCCGTTCCCGAGCGGCCGCCGCGTGCAGCTTGGCGATCGGGTCGGTGGCTTCGGCGAAGGCAGCCTCGGCAGCGTCCACGGCCTCCTGGTCCACGGCGGACGACGGATCGTCGATCCAGGCCAGGTAGCGGCGGACGGCGTGCTCGGGAGAGGTGGTCACGGGCGCATGCTACCGAGGGACCACCTGGCCGAGCACGGCTCGATCGCTCAGCTGTCGAAGCGCTCCAGGCGCCGGTAGCCGATCAGCCGGCCGACCGAGACCGCGGCGGTCTCCCGAATCAACGAACGGAGCGTCGGCGTTCCGTCGGAGGGCGAGATGGCGGCGTCGAGGCCGACGTCACCGGAGATGCCCGCCAGCCGCTTGGCGGTAGCGGGACCTGAGACCAAGATCACGTCCTCGACGCCCTCGGTCCGCAGGAAGCGGGCGGCGGCGGCCAGCGACTGGTAGGTGGTGTGACCCTTCACCTCCTTGCGGATAGCCGCGTCGGGCACGCCGTGGTCGCGCAGGTAGTTGTACCCGACCGTCGCCTCGGTGAAGCGGTCCCCGTCCTGACGGCCGCCGGTGACCACGATCAGCGGCGCCAGACCTCGCTCGTAGAGGTCCAGTGCGTGGTCGAGGCGGTTGCGCAGCGCCGGCGAGGCACTCCCGTTGTACTGCGCGGCACCGAGCACGACGATCGCGTCTGCCTGGCGCGCGCCATCGCTGCGGCTGGCCTGCCACACCTGCACGAAGGTGCCCCCGAGGTAGAGCACGACGAGTCCGATCAATGCCAGGCCGGCCCACAGCGCGCGCCGTCCCCAGCGGGCCCTCGGCGGTGCCGGCTCGTCCCGGTCGGTGGACGCCATGGTCAGGGGAGCTTGGCTCGCATGGCCCGGAGCCGCTCGAGCGTTCGGTCGCGTCCGAGGACCGCGAGCGACTCCCAGAGCGGGGGCCCGACGGTGCGGCCGCTGATGGCCACCCGCACCGGGCCCTGCGCCTTCGACAACTGCGGCTCGCCCTCGGCGTTCACAATGCCGGCGTCGACCGCTGCTGACCGGACTGCGGCCTCGATCTGATCGGGTTCCCACCCGTCGCTCGGGAGGGCATCGAGACGGGCGACGGTCGCCGCCAGCATCTCGGGAACGGCCTTGCCCTTGGTGACCGCCTTCGTCCACGACGCCTCGTCGACTGCAGGTTCGTCGACGACGAGGAACTCGATCATGGGTTCCACCTCGACCAGCGTGCGGACCCGCTCCTGGACCTCGGTGGCGAGCGAGCGGAGGGCAGCGACGGCCGGCTCGCCGAGGGTGAGGAAGGGACGCGACCGCTCGATGAACTCCTCGGTGTTGAGCGCTCGGATCTTCTCGGCATTCACGAACGAGAGCTTCTTCTGGTCGAAGAAGGCCGGCGCCGCGTTCACGTCCTCGAGGCGGTACTGATCCACGATCTCACCGATCGGACGGACCTCCACCCCGTCGGCAGGACCCCACCCCAACAGGGCGAGGTAGTTGACCATGGCCTCGGGCAGGTAGCCCCGGTCTCGGTAGTCGGACATCGACACGTCGTCGCGTCGCTTCGAGAGCTTCTTGCGGCCTTCGTTGACCAGCAGCGGCATGTGGGCGAAGGCCTCGGGAGCCTGGAGGCCGAGGGCGGCGACGAGGAGGAGGTACTTGGGCGTGCTGTTGACGTGGTCCTCGCCCCGGATGACGTGGGTGATGCCCATGTCGGCGTCGTCGTAGCAGTTCGCGAGCAGGAACATCGGCGCGCCGTTGCCGCGGACGACCACGAAGTCCTCGATGTCGGCGTTGGCGAACGAGACCTCGCCGCGGACGAGATCGGTCCACCCCGTCCGACCGTCGCGAGGTGTGCGGAACCGCAGCGCCCGACCGGGGCCGGGCTCCAGCCCCCGCTCGCGGCAGAACCCGTCGTAGCCCGGCTTGCCACCGGATTCCTTGTTGCGGGCTTGGACCTGCTCGCCGGTGCAGTCGCAGGGGTACACCGCGCCATCGGCGAGGAGCTTGGTGGCAGCCTCCTCGTACAGGGCGCGGCGCTCGCTCTGGCGGGGCGGGGTGTTGTCCCACTGCAGGCCCAGCCACTGCAGCATTTCGAGCACGTTCTCGATCAGTTCGGGCCGGTCGCGCTCGGCGTCGGTGTCCTCGATCCGCAGCAGGAACTCGCCGCCCGTGTGGCGAGCGAAGAGCCAGTTGGCGAGTGCGGAGTGACCCGACCCGACGTGGAGGAAGCCGGTGGGAGACGGCGCGAAGCGGACGCGAACGGGGGAAGGCACGGTCGCCACGTTACCGGTGCCCCTCAGGGCCCCCGCTCAACGTTCCCACCCCTGGTCACGAGCCGCCCAACCCACCCGAACTTCGGGGGTCACGTTCGGGGAGGGGGTGGAGCGAGGTTGAGCGGCGGGTCAGCCGGCGCGGACGAGGCCGAGGTTGGCGGCGAAGAGCACCGCTCCGGCGGCGATGCCGAACGCATGCCAGACCTCGTGGTAGCCGAACCACCGCTCGGAGAGGATGGGCTTGTGGAGGGCGAAGAGGATCGCGCCCAGCGTGTACAGCAGCCCGCCGACGGCGACGAGAACCAGCGTTCCTGGGCGGTGCCACATCGCCGGCAGGATCACGATCCCGGCCCAGCCCACGACGATGTACATCGCGCCGCCGAGCTTGGGGAAGCGGTCCAGCCAGAAGATCTTGAAGGCCACGCCCGCGAGCGCACCCACCCAGACGGCCACCAGCGCCGGCCACTTCCATGGGTCGTGCACACCGAGGACGGCCAGCGGGGTGAACGTCCCGGCGATCAGGACGAAGATCATCGAGTGGTCCGCCCGCTGCATGATCCGGCGGGCGCGGGGCGACTTGGCGAAGACGTGGTAGCTCGAACTGGTGAGGTACAGCAGCGCGCTGGCGAGCCCGTAGACCCAGGCAACGACGCGGGCCCGGGGGGTGGGGGCGGACTCGACCAGCCAGACGAGGCCCACGATCGAGGCGAGGAAGGCGGCCTGGTGGAGGCGGCCGCGCAGGAGCGGCCGGTGCAACGCCATCGCTTCCATGGTCATGGCTGCCCTCCCGAAGCTGCTCGACCCGCTCCCGATCGGACGATCCGTCAGGAATTCAACCCGATCGACGGCGCGCTCATCGGTCGGTGTCGTCCACCAGGAAGAACACCGAGGGGAGGTGGCTGCGGTGCGGGGCCACGGCATCGGGCCCGAACCACCGTCGGCGCAGCGGGCTCGTCACCCAGCCGAGCGGGCACAGAGCCACGTACCCGTACGCCACCAGCAGCAGCGTTGCGGCCGGGACGGTGGCCAGACCGAGGACGAGAAGTACCACCACCACCACGGTCACCCAAATGCGGTCCCGCCGGGGCGAGGCGAGCCAGCGGAAGGACGTGAAGCGGAACGAACTGGCCATCAAGACGGCCGGCACCATGGCCAGCAGAACGGGGCCCCACCGGTGCCACCCCTCGAAGTCGCCGTCGAACGCGTAGACCGACGCCAGCACCAGACCGGCCGCGCCCGGGCTCGGCAGGCCGATGAAGTAGCGCTTCTCGCCCTGCGGGTCGATCGTCACGTTGAAGCGCCCCAGCCGGTAGGCGGCGCATGCCAGCCAGAAGCACGCCAGGGCCCACCCGACGAGCCCGAAGTCGTCGAGTGCCCAGGTCCACAAAAGGATCGCCGGTGCCACCCCGAACGAGATCAGGTCGGCGAGGGAGTCGAACTGCAGGCCAAAGGGGGTGATGGCACCGACGGCTCGGGCGACGGCGCCGTCGAAGATGTCGAACACGATGGCCACGCTGATCAGCACGGCGGCCAGGTCGAAGCGCCCGCTCTCGGCCGCTCGAATCGACGAGAACCCGCAGAGCATGTTCACCAGGGTGAACGCGCTTGGGATCATCGCTCGCACCTTGCTGCGGGCGTCCAGGCGCTCGGGCCGGACCACGGCGACGCCGGCCGGCGAGATCAGGCGGAAGTCATCGGCCCGCCGGGCGTCCCCGCGAGCGGCGCGCAGGTTGGCCGATGCTTCCGCAGCAGGACGTCGCCCGCTCACGAGCCGGCCTCGGCGCCGACCGACGACGATGGCCAGCGGGCGATGACGGATTCCCCGCCGACGGTCCGGTCTCCCACGGACACGGTCACCTCGACGGTGGGCGGCACGAACACGTCCATGCGCGAACCGAACCGCATGAGCCCGATCCGCTCGCCCGCGACCAGTGCATCGCCGACGCCCACGCGGGTCACGACCCGCCGAGCGGCGACACCAACGATCTGGCGGAACACCACCGTGCGCAGCTCGCCGCCGACCTCGGACTCGACCACGATCTCGCTGCGTTCGTTCTCCTGCGCGCTCTCGGCCCGGAACGCCGCCAGGTACCGGCCGGGGCGATGGCCTACGGCGACGACGGTCCCGGCGACCGGGGTGCGGTTGATGTGCACGTCCGACAGCGAGAGGAAGATGCTGATCTGCTGCCAGGTCCCCGGCGGTGCCACGCCGTCCTGCGGCGTGCCGACGTGCATCACCTTCCCGTCGGCGGGAGCCAGCACCACCCCTGGGTCCGGAGTTGCACCGAGGTCCGGGCGGCGGTCGGGATCGCGGAAGAAGGCACCGACCGCCAACGGGAGGGCCAGGGCGCCGAGGGCGAGTCGTCGTCGCCCGGTGGCGGCGAGGGCCACGGCGGGCAAGGTGCTGACGGCGATGAACGGGGTGCCGTCGCGGTCGATCTTCACATCGGCTTCTGTCTACGAGCGAGGAGGCGTCGGTGGACGCCCTTCCAGGGTGCCACCAACGGTACCGGCCGTTGTGGTCGGCGCCTCAGAGCGAGAGGAGCGAGCGCCAGTCCGCCGCGTGCTGGCGGGCGACCTCGGTGAGGCTGAGCCGCAGCGTGGCTTCGGGCACGGCGTCGGCGACGGCGCGCAACTCCGGGTAGTGGTGCGCCGTGAGGTGGATGCCCTCGAACCGCTGGGTCCGCTCCGCGACGAGCTCCGGCGCAGCCGCCGAATCGAGGAAGCCCCAGACCGTGTAGGCCAACCGCAGATCGTGGACGACCGGCGCTCGGCCGAACAGCGACGCGCGCTTGAGGGCGACGGCCACGCCGCCGGCCTCGGCATCGGCGAGCTGCTCGTTGCCGCCGAGCTGCAGCTCGGCGCGCAGCAACGGCACCAGCGACAGCAGGTACCCCTGGTCGGGCCCGGGCGCACCCATGCGTCCGGCGTCGGAGTCCGGCTGCCCGCCGTTGGTGACCAGCTCGGCGGGCCGCACCGGGTGCCACGCATCCTCCCGCCGAGGAGGCGACGAGTAGTTGCGGACCCGGTCGTTGGGCTTGAGCGGAACGAACTCAGGAGCAGCCATCGAGGGCAAACCTACTTCGCCCCGACCCACACCTCGAAAGCCGGAACCCTCGCCCGCAACGCGGAAGCGACGAGCGCGAGCAAGGGGTCCAAGCGAAGAGTCCCCGAAGAAGCGGGCGCCACGAGCGCGAGGAGGGGGTTCGAGCGCAGCGAGCCCGGGGGTTTGGGGACGCTCCTATAGCGAGTCAAGTGGTTGTTGGAGTTGCCGGTGGATCTGGCGGGCGATGTAGCGCTTGAGGCAGCGGCGGATTTCGCGGT
>JBKJPY010000034.1:0-137835 GCA_046594195.1 Acidimicrobiales bacterium
ACCTCGCCGCCCGCCAGCACGTAGTCGCCGATCGAGATCTCGCCGTCGCACAGGTGGTCGACCACGCGTGCATCGACGCCCTCGTAGCGGCCGCACAGGAGGCTGAACCCCGTGCCAGCGGCGAGCTCTCTGGCCGTCTCCTGATCGAGGGTCCGGCCGCCCGGACCGAGGAGGTAGAGCGGGCGCGGAGGGTCGACGGCCTCCACCGCGGCGAAGACGGGTTCGGCCATGAGCACCATCCCCGCCCCGCCGCCGAACGGCGAGTCATCGACGGTGCGATGCGGATCGGTGGTCTCGTCCCGAAGGTCATGCGCCCGGATGTCGAGCAGGCCCTTCTCCTGGGCCTTGCCCAACAGCGCCCGCGTGGCGAAGCCATCGACCAGGTCGGGGAAGATCGTGAAGACGTCGATACGCACGCCCGCCAGCGTGGCACAGCGCTGATCGACCACCGCCCTTTCAGCGGCGGACGCTCCCGGTTGGCCTCGAACGGCCCGCGACGCCTATCGTTGCCATCTGCTGTGAGCGCCCCTGCCGGGCCTCATCCCCACTTCGTTCTCAGGATCAGAGTCCCATGAAGACCACCGATGTCATCGACCAAGCCAGTCTCCGCACCGACGTGCCGGACTTCGCCCCGGGCGACACGCTGAAGGTCCACGTTCGCGTGGTCGAGGGCAGCAAGGAGCGCGTCCAGGTCTTCCAGGGCGTGGTCATCCGCCGCCAGAACGGTGGGATCCACGAGACCTTCACCGTGCGCAAGCTCTCCTACGGCGTCGGCGTCGAGCGCACCTTCCCGGTCCACTCGCCGATCATCGAGAAGATCGAGGTCTTCACCCGTGGCGACGTGCGCCGGGCGAAGCTGTACTACCTGCGCGATCGCGTCGGCAAGGCCGCCAAGGTCAAGGAGAAGCGCGACTTCTAGTCGTGCTCGGGCGGCCTCCTGCCGCTCGTCCGTTCGCCCTCGTTGTCACCAGCGGGGCGTACGATGCCCTCGTGATCGCCACGCCAGCCCCTCCGTCTCGGAGCCTCCGCCGGAGGGTCGCGTCGTGAGTGCCGATGACCTCGAGCAGTACGAGGCGGAGATCGAGCACCAGCTCTTCCAGGAGTACCGCGACGTTTCGCCGACGTTCCAGTACGTGGTGGAGACGGAACGCCGGTTCTACCTGGCCAACGCCGTCGAGCACACCGTGCACACCGACGGTGGCCGCACCCGCGTCGAGCTGCTGATGACCGACGCGTGGGTGTGGGACATGTACCGCCAGACCGCGATGCGCTTCGTGCCGTCGGTCCGGGTCGTCACGTTCAAGGACGTGAACATCGAGGAGCTCCCCAAGTCCGACCTCGAGCTGTGACCGTAGCCCGCCTCCGGCTGGGGGCGGCAGGGGAGCAGCGGGCGGCCGCCTGGTACGTGGCGCAGGGCTACACGGTCATCGCCCGGAACTGGCGGTGCCGAGAGGGCGAGATCGACCTGATCTGCGCGAGCGGCCGAGTCCTCGTGATCTGCGAGGTGAAGACCCGTTCGTCGCTGGCCTATGGGCACCCGGCGGAGGCCGTCACGCCCACCAAGCAGCGCCGCCTTCGGACCCTCGCTCGGGTGTGGCTGGCCGAGCAGGAGGGGCAGATCTGGGCCGAGGCCATCCGATTCGACGTGGCCGCGGTCCTGCCAGGTTCCGTCGACGTGATCGAGGCGGCGTTCTAGCGGTCCCTGCGGGTCAACGACGGCCGGGACGCCGCCGGTGGCGGTGCGCCCAGCACCCGTGGTGCCAGTGGCGCCGGTCGTCGGGCTGGCGCGTCGGCACGGCGACCACGTGGCCCATCCCCTTGGGGATGTCCTGCTGGCAGCCGGGACAGAGGTAGGGCTTGGCCGCCTGGTACGGCTGGATGCGCCGCACCTCGACCTCATCGTCGGCGTACGCCCACATCAGCCGAGAAAGGCCCAGGCCAGCAGCAGCACGCACGCCACCACCGCGCCGATGACCATGGCGTAGTCGGCCGGCGTCTTGGTCATCTTGCGCTGCGGGTTGAAGCCCATGGGTAGAGGCTACGGCCGACGCGTGGCTCGACCACACCTGGCTGGTCGCCGCACGCCGGGGTCCTGCTGCTGATGGGGCGCAGGTCGTGATCGCTGTCACCCCTCATCGGTAGGGTCACCTCGCCGTCTCGCGACGGCCCCGCGACGAGCCGTCGCCCCGCCCGACCGTCGGCGGCAACGACGTCCCTCCTGATCCGTCCATCCGCTCCGGTCCGGGGCGGGGAGGAGTCGTCGTGGGCTTCGCATCCATTCCATCTGCCATCGTCGTCGGCGTCGACGGCCACCGAGTCGCCGTGGAGGTGCACGCCGCTCGAGGCGTCCCCGGACTGACCATCGTGGGCCTGCCCGATGCGTCGTGTCGCGAGGCGCGCGACCGGGTTCGTGCTGCCGTGCTCGCGACCGGTCTCAAGTGGCCGGACCAGCGCATCACGGTCAACCTGGCCCCGTCATCCACCCGGAAAGTCGGCAGCGCGCTCGATCTCGCTATCGCCATCGCCGTCCTCGTGGCATCGGGAGCGTTGGAGCGGGAGGTGGTCGCAGACCTGGCGTTCGTAGGGGAGCTCGGCCTCGACGGCACGGTCCGGCCGGTCGCGGGGGTCGTGCCGATCGTTGATGCGCTGCGAACCGATGCGGTGGTCGTCCCGGTCGGTTCGGCCACGGACGCCGAGCTGGTCGAAGGGCCCAAGGTGCGCGCCGTCGCCACGCTCGGCGAGTTACTGGCCGCTCTGTCGGGCGACGAGCCGTGGCCCGACCACGATCGTCCAATCCGAGGGATTGATCCCGCTGTGCCGCTCGACCTCAGCGAGGTCCGGGGCCAGCCCGTGGTCCGCAAGGCGCTCGAGATCTCGGCGGCGGGCAGCCACCACCTGCTCATGATCGGTCCGCCCGGGGCCGGCAAGACGATGCTCGCCAGCCGGCTCCCGGGCTTGCTTCCCGAGCTCGATCGGACCTCGGCGATGGAGGTCTCGCGCATCCATTCGGCTGCCGGGCACTCGCTCCACGGCGGCCTGATCCGGCGTCCCCCAATCCGGGCGCCGCACCACACCGCCACGATGGTCTCGCTCATCGGCGGCGGGACCGACGCCATGCGACCCGGCGAGGTCTCCATGGCGCATGCCGGCGTGCTGTTCCTCGATGAGCTGGCCGAGTTCCCGCCCACCGTGCTCGACGCGCTCCGCCAGCCCTTGGAGGAGGGGGTGATCCGCGTCAATCGGGCCCGGTTCTCCGCCAAGCTGCCGGCGCGCTTCCTCCTGGTCGCTGCGATGAACCCGTGTCCTTGCGGCGAGGCTGGGCGTCCCGGGGCCTGCCGTTGCCCGGATGGGGCGCTCACCCGCTACCACCGGCGCCTGTCGGGCCCGCTCCTCGACCGCTTCGACCTGAGGGTCGATGTGCTGCGCCCCGAGGTTGAGCAGCTGCTCGGAGGCGAACCGGGAGAGCCGTCTGCGGCCGTGGCCGAACGGGTCATCACGGCTCGGGAACTGGCGATCCGCCGGGGGGTCCTGGCCAACGCCCACCTGCGGGGCAGCGAGCTGGATCGGTGGGCACCCGTCACCGATGACGCCCACGACCTCCTTGCCGGCGCGCTCCGGGCCGGCCGGCTGAGCGCCCGCGGCCTCGATCGGGTCCGGCGGGTGGCGCGCACCATCGCCGACCTCGCTGGGCACGACGGGTCGCTCACCACGGCCCACATCGGGACGGCGCTGCACCTGCGCGCCGATGTCCGGCTCGGTGCCGGGGTGCTGGCGTGAGCGCGCCGACCGCCCGGCGAGGCGGGCCGAGTGCGGCCGACGATCGCGACGAGACGGCCTGCCTCGTCGCGCTGGCCTCCCTCGTCGGCATCGGACCGGCCACCCTGATGGCCTGCCTCTCCGGGTGTGGCGCATCCGTCGCCTGGCACGAACTGCGATCGGGTCGGGGTGCGCAGGTCGCTCCCATCGCGGCGGCGGCGGCCCACCGTCGCAAGGTGGAACCCGGTGCCTTGGAGCGGCTGGCTCGCGATGCCGTCGCGCTCGACGCCGATGCCTTCCTCGCTCGACACGAGGAAGCTGGGCAGCGGGTGCTGCGGTTCGGGGAGCCCGGCTACCCCGACCGCCTCCTCCAAGACCTGGCGCCGCCAGCCGTGGTGTTCGTCGAGGGCACCTTGAGCTGCGTGGCCGATCCCACCGTTGCGATCGTGGGTACTCGCAATGCCACCCGGCTCGGGCGGGAAACGGCGGGCGCGCTTGCGGTCGAACTCGCGGATCGCGGCGTGTCGGTCGTGTCCGGGCTCGCGCTGGGAATCGATGGGGCGGCCCACGAGGCGATCGTGGCGCGTCCCCGCGGCGGCGGACCCGTCGGCGTCATCGCCACGGGACTGGAGCGGGCGTACCCCCGGCGCCACCAGCGCCTGCACCGGCAGGTGGCTGCCGCCGGCCTCCTGTTGAGCGAATCGCCCATCGGGTCGGAGCCCAGCCGGTGGCGGTTCCCGGCCCGCAACCGGATCATCGCCGCCTTGTCCGACGCGGTCGTGGTCGTGGAGTCGCGATCGGCGGGTGGTTCGATGCTGACCGCCGGGGAGGCGCTGGCCCGAGACCGTCCGGTGCTCGCAGTTCCCGGCCACCCGACCTCGGCCGCCGCCGCCGGCACCCTCGACCTGATCGCCGACGGTGCCGTCCCGGTGCGAGACGTCACCGATGTGTTGGTGGCGATCGGGTGCGGCGGGAAGAAGCCGGTGGTCGATCCCGCTCCGCCGACTCGGCTCCCGGAGATCAGCGACGTGGCGGCCCGACTGCTCGAGGATCTCGACCCCAACCCGCGGACGCTGGGCGAGTTGGTCCTCGCCGGGTCGGTCGGCCTCGACGCTGCGTCGCTCGCGCTGGTCGAGCTGGAGCAGGCTGGCCTGGTGACGCGCTCGGGTGCCTGGTTCGAGCGATCGGGCCTCCGAGGTGCCCAGCGCGCAGCGGGGCGAGGCTGATGATTGCCGGCGTAGCGATGAGATCACCGTTCGCGGTCGACCCTGGACCGGTACCCTGGCTCCGTGTCCTGGGAGATGGAGGGGTTCCTGTCGTCGCTGACCGCCGCCGCGCCAGCGACCATCACTGCGTACCGATCCGACCTGGTCGACTTCACCCGCTGGGCCACCGATGCCGACCTCACCGATCCGTCCCAGGTGACGCGTCGCGTGCTGCGCCAGTACCTCGCAGCGCTCAGCGATCGGCCGGTCGCACCACGGACCGTGGCTCGCCGGGCCTCGGCCCTACGCCGCTACTTCGGCTGGCAGACCCGCACCGGCCGGCTGATGGCAGACCCGACGCTGGGCCTCCGGGCGCCGCGGGGGACCGGTCGCTTGCCGAAGATCCTCCACGAAGAGCAGCTCCACCAACTCCTCGACGCGCCACCGGCTCGGGCCGGGCTCACCGACGACCAGCTCGCCGACCCGCTGCAGCGGGCCATCCACCTCCGGGACCAGGCCGTGCTCGAGGTGCTCTACGGAAGCGGGCTGCGGGTGTCGGAGCTTTGCGGCCTGCGCCAGCGCGACCTGGACCTGCTCGGCCGCAAGGTCACCGTCTGGGGCAAGGGCTCCAAGCAGCGGATGCTCCCGTTGAGCGAGCCGTCCGTCGCCGCGCTCGCCGCCTGGCTCGACGGCGGCCGACCGCTGATGGCCAACGCGTCGCTGGGGGACGCGGTGTTCTTCAACCAGGCCGGCAGCCAACTATCGCCGCGAGACGTCCGCCGGCTGCTGGACCGGCGCTCGGTGGAGCCGACGCACCCGCACGCCCTGCGCCACACGTTCGCTACTCACCTCCTCGACGGTGGTGCCGATCTACGAAGTGTGCAAGAGCTGCTGGGGCACGAGGATCTGGCGACGACGCAGATCTACACGCACATCAGCAAGGAGCGTCTGCGCGACGTGTTCGACCGGACGCACCCCCGTGCCTAGGCCTGGCCGCATCGAGACGGTGCGATGAGCGTCGAGTCCGTCGCCGAGCTCTGGGACACGTACCACGCCGATCCCACGCGCCGCGCCCGGGACCGGCTGATCCTGCACTACTCGCCGCTGGTGAAGTACGTAGCCGGTCGTGTCGCCGTCGGCCTGCCGCAGAACGTGGAGCAGGCGGATCTCGTCAGCTACGGGATCTTCGGGCTCATCGATGCCATCGAGAAGTTCGATCAGGGCCGCGGCTTCAAGTTCGAGACCTACGCCATCGCCCGGATCAAGGGCGCGATCCTCGACGAGCTGCGCTCCATCGACTGGGTGCCGCGCTCGGTCCGGGCCAAGGGTCGCGCCGTCGAGCGGGCCTTCTCCAAGCTCGAGGCTCGGCTCAAGCGATCGCCCACGGAGGCAGAGCTGGCGGCCGAGTTGGACATGAGCGATACCCAACTGCAGACGGTGCTCGGCCAGCTCTCGCTGACCGGCGTGGCCGCCCTCGACGAGATGCTGGGCGACCGCGGCGACGCCACCACGCTGGGCGACACCATCGCCGACCGTGGCGACAGTCCCGGGGCCCTGCTCGAGCGGAGCGAGCTGCGCGGCCAGCTGGCCGAGGCGATCGAGCGGATGCCCGACCGCGAGAAGACGGTGCTGACCCTCTACTACTTCGAGAACCTCACGCTCTCGCAGATCGGCGAGGTCCTGGGCGTCACCGAGAGCCGGGTCAGCCAGATCCACACCAAGTCGGTCCTCCAACTGCGCAGCCGCCTCCAGGCCACGCAGCGCGAACCCGCTTAGGGTCCGAGCGCTTCCACCCAGGCCCGTGGGCGGGCGGGTTCGCGAACCTGCTCGCCGTCCTCCTGATCGGACTCGCGGTCCTTTGCGTCCCCGCTGCCGCGCTGGCCGAGCGGCCGGTGTACCGGCCACCTACCGACGCGCCGGTCCTCGACCCGTTCCGGCCACCCCCGGAACCCTGGCTGCCGGGCAATCGGGGCATCGAGTACGACACCGCGTCCGGTGCGCCGATCATCGCCATCGGTCCGGGGGTGGTGTCCTTCGCCGGTCCGGTGGCCGGGCGCCTGGTGGCCACGATCGTGCACCCCGGTGGCTTGCGATCCTCCTACACCGGGTTGGCGGACCTGGTCGTCGCCCATGGCGACCGGGTGGCTGCCGGGCAGGCCGTCGGCCGTGCTTCGGGACCGTTCCACCTGGGGGTGCGGCGCGGCCGTCGATACCTGGACCCGGCGTCGATGTGGGGGACGGCGGTCGGCGCCGGCCGAGTGGTGCTCGTGCCCGACCGGCACGACCCCGAGCGTGGGAGGACCCCGCAGGTCGCACGAGGCAGGCGGGGCTTCTTCCAGGCGATGATGGCGGACGCCGCCCCGCTGTGAGCGGGGCCGCGCCACCCTCGTCGGCCTCACCTTGGGCCGTCGGCCTGGTCGTCGCTACACTCGTCAGTCGGCCCATCACCTGGTGGTCCGACATCTCAGAACGATTGCCCGGCCCCTTCCAACGGTCGCTTCCGGATCCCCGGTGGCGCTTGGGGCTTGGTCCCCAAAACCGTTGGAGAGGAGCGGTCCGTGACGGAACCCGTCGTGACCATGAAGCAACTGCTCGAGGCCCGAGTCCACTTCGGCCACCAGACCCGGCGCTGGAACCCGAAGATGAAGCGCTTCATCTTCGGCGAGCGCAACGGCATCTACATCATCGATCTCGAGCAGACGCTCAAGCGCCTCGAGACCGCCTACGTCTACGTGCGCGACACCGTCGCCGACGGTGGGTCCATCCTCTTCGTGGGCACCAAGAAGCAGGCCCAGGACCCGATCCAGTCCTACGCCGAGAAGTGCGGCATGCCCTACATCAACGAGCGCTGGCTCGGCGGCATGCTCACCAACTTCGAGACCATGTCCAAGCGGGTCGCCAAGATGGGCGAGTACCGCCGCATGCGCGACTCCGGCGAGTTCGAGGCCATGCCCAAGAAGGAAGCCCTCCTGATCAGCCGTGAGCTGATCAAGCTGGAGCGCAACCTCGGCGGCATCGCCAAGATGGAGAAGCTCCCGTCCGCCGTGTTCATCCTCGACACCAAGGAAGAGCACATCGCGGTCACCGAGGCCAACAAGCTCAAGCTGCCGATCGTGGCCGTGGTCGACACCAACTGCGACCCTGACATCATCCAGTACGTGATCCCGGGCAACGACGACGCCATCCGCTCGGGCGCCCTCATGTGCCGCGTGATCGCCGACGCCGTCGAAGAAGGCCGACTCATCGCCTCCAAGCGCCCCGGCGCCGTACAGCCGCCCAAGGCACGCTCCAACGAGGAAGAGGCTGCCGTCGCCGCGCAGCAGGCCGAGGCCCGTCGCCAGGCTGCCGCAGCTGCCGCCGAGCGCGAGGCCCGCATCGCTGCCCAGCAGGCCGCCCCGCAGCCCGCCGCCGAGGTCGTCGAGACCCCCGAGGCCACCCCTGCTGAGGAGACCGTCGTCGAGGCGCCGGCCGCCGAAGCCACCGCCGAGCCCACCGCCGAGGGCACCGACCCGGTCGAGGAGACCACGCCCGATGCCTGATTTCACCGCCAAGGACGTCCAAGCCCTCCGTCAGTCCACCGGCGCCGGGATGATGGACGCCAAGAAGGCGCTCCAGGAGAACGCCGGCGACGCCGAGGCTGCGGCCAAGTGGCTCCGCGAGAAGGGCCTCGCCAAGTCCGCGGCCCGCGAGGACCGCGACAACAGCCAGGGGACCGTCGCCGTTTCCCTGGTCGACGGCGTCGCCGCCATCGCCCAGCTGAAGTGCGAGACGGACTTCGTCGCCAAGTCCGACCAGTTCGCCTCGCTCGTCCAGGAGATCGCCACCATCGTGGCCATCGAGGGCACCGACGCTGCGTCGAAGAAGGCCGAGGCCATCGACGACATGAAGGTGCTCCTCAAGGAGAACATCGAGCTCGGCCAGGTCGTCCGCTTCGAGGCGGCCGACGGCAACGTGATCGACAGCTACATCCACCGCCAAGACGGTCGGGGCGTGCTCGGCGTCATGGTCGAGCTGGCCGGTGGCGGCACCGTGGAGTTGGCGCACGACATCGCCGTGCACATCGCCTTCTCCAAGCCGAAGTACCTCACCAACGACGAGGTCCCGGAGGCCGAGGTGGCGGCCGAGCGCGAGACGCTCACGGCCATCACCCAGGCCGAGGGAAAGCCCGAGCAGGCCATCGCCAAGATCGTCGAGGGTCGTCTCGGTGCCTGGTTCAAGGACCAGGTCCTGATCGACCAGCCCTACGTCAAGGACGACAAGCAGACCATCGCCCAACTGCTCGGTGGTGCGTCCATCGTGCGGTTCGCCCAGGTCTCGATCGGCAGCTGACATGGCGGACGCCTCCCCGGAACCCGGCACAGCAGCGGTCACCCCTCGGTGGCCACGGATCGTGCTCAAGCTCTCCGGTGAGGCGTTCGGTGGCGGCTCCTACGGCATCGCCGGCACCGTCGTCCGCCAGCTGGCGGAGGAGATCGTCAGCGCCCGCCGCATGGGCGTCGATGTCGCCGTCGTCATCGGTGGCGGCAACATCTGGCGGGGCATGCACGGCGCCGGCGCCGGCATGGATCGCGCCCAGGCGGACTACATGGGCATGCTGGCCACCGTCATCAACGGCCTCGCCCTGCAGGACACCCTCGAGCAGCTCGAGCAGCCCACCCGGGTGATGACCGCACTGCACATGGAACAGATCGCCGAGCCGTACATCCGGCGCAGGGCCCTGCGTCACCTGGAGAAGGGCCGCGTGGTGATCTTGGCTGGGGGCCTCGGCGCTCCGTTCTTCACCACCGACACCCCCGCAGCGCTCCGTGCCGCCGAACTGTCGGCCGGTGCGGTCGTCAAGGGGACCCACGGCGGCGTGGACGGCGTCTACACCGCCGATCCCAAGCTCGATCCCACCGCCACCAAGCTCGACGAGATCACCTACATGGACGTGCTCAACCAGGGCCTCGGTGTCATGGACCCCACGTCGATCACCTTCTGCATGGACAACGGCCTCCCGATCGTCGTGTACGACGCGCTGACCGAGGGCAACCTCGGGCGTGTCCTCACCGGCGAGCGGGGAGTCGGTACCCTGGTCCGGTGACCTGCACCCGACCTACCGGCCGATGAGCGACGACATGGCGTCGATGGTGATCGACGACACCAAGGAGCGCATGTCGCGCGCGGTCACCCGTGCCCGCAGCGAATTCGGTTCCATCCGCACCGGCCGCGCCGCTCCCGCGCTCGTCGAGAAGATCTCGGTCGAGTACTACGGGTCCGACGTCCCGCTCCAGCAGCTCGCCGGGTTCTCGGTGCCCGAGGCACGCATGCTCGTGATCTCGCCGTTCGACAAAGGTGCCATGGCCGCCATCGAAAAGGCGATCCGCCAGTCCGACTTGGGGCTCAACCCGAGCAACGACGGCAACAACATCCGGCTCTCGTTCCCGCCGCTCACCGCCGAGCGCCGCAAGGAGTACGTGAAGGTCGTCAAGTCCATGGCCGAGGAGGGCCGGATCGCCGTGCGCAACCTGCGCCGCTCCGGCCGCCAGGAGCTGGAGGCCTTCCAGAAGGACGGCGAGCTCTCCGAGGACGAACTGTCCCGTGCCGAGAAGGATCTCGACAAGATCACCCAGGCCGCGGAGGCCGAGATCGACGCTGCGCTCGCGCACAAGGAGCAGGAACTGCTCGAAGACTGACCAGGGTGCGGCACACGGCCGCATCACATCCCCGAACCGGAGGCGGCCTGCCGCCGTCGGGCGGATCCGGGCCCCGTGCCCGGACCAGGCGCAACCACAGGAGGTGCCATGGACGATCAACGAGGATCTCAACCAGACGAGTCCCGGCCGAAGGACGGGGCCGAAGGCGTCCGCATCATCGGCGCCGACGAGGCTGCCGAGGCAATGGAGCGCGACGACGTCGCCCCCCGGCGCACGGATGACGAGTTGCGTTACGGCGACCGGCCTCCGGCGCCGCCCGCCGGGCCTCGGCCCGCCCTTCGGTTCCCGCTCGACGCGAACGCAGACCCGACCCGGATCGAACGGCCACCGGTCGAGCCGGCACCCGATCCCGTGACCGGCCCAGTGTCGCTCCCGCACTGGACCGAGCCGCCCACCGGCGAGGTCCCTGCCGTGCTGATCGGCGACGACGCCCCGCTCATGGCCGACGACGAGGACGATCTCGACGTCTGGTCGTCCTTCGCCACGTCCACCCCTCGTTGGCGCGACGCCGACGACGACTGGGGCGACGACGGGTTCGTGGAGAAGCTCGCCAGCGAGCAGAGTGGCGAGGTGCGGGTGGGTGCACTGGGCGACCAGGACGCCGAGCCGAGCCACGAGGAGTACTTCGGCTTCGACGACATGGAGGAGCGGGTGGAAGAGCGCACCGGAGATCCGGGGGTGCCCACTGATCCCGGGCCTCGCTGGGAGGTCGGCGACGACGATTGGAGCGCGTCGGCCGATCCGCCAGCGGAGGTCGACGACACGTGGACGGAGGACGACCAGTGGGTCGATGACGGCTACGAGGACGAGTACGCCGAGGAGGTCGCCTATGCGCCCGCCGGCGGTGGCGGCGACCGCAACATGCCCATGGCCGTCGGAGTCGGGCTCGGGCTCGCCGCCGTCGGCGTCATCGCCATCGTGGCTGGCTCCGCCGCCACGACGATCCTCGTCACGTTGATCCTGGCCGCCTGTGCGGTCGAGTACTTCGAGGTCCTGCGCAAGGTGGGATGGGAGTCGGCGCGCGTCGTCGGCCTCGTCGCCGTGGTGGCGCTGCCGCTGGCCGTGCACTGGCGGGGTCTGGCCGCCTATCCGCTGCTCGCCTTCCTCGTCGTCGCCACCATCTTGACCTGGTACGTCATCGGGGCCGGCGGACCCGACCCGAGGGTGCTCGAAGGAACCGGCGCCACGCTGCTCGGGGTCATCTGGATCGGCGGCCTCGGCTCGTCGGCCACGTACATGGCGGCACTGCCCAAGGGCCTGTCGCTCCTCCTCGTCGCCATCGCCGCCACCGTCGCCTACGACGTCGGTGGCTTGTTCATCGGGAAGGCCATGGGGCATCGGCCCCTGTCGTCGGCCAGCCCGAACAAGACGGTCGAGGGCCTCATCGGCGGCATGGCCTGCGCCCTGCTCGTGCCCGTCATCTTGGTGGGGATGGCCAACGTCGGGCCCTGGGAGGGCTTCACCGCTGGGCTGCTGCTCGGCATCGGTGCCGCCATCGCCGCGCCGCTGGGCGACCTGTGCCAGTCGGTCCTCAAGCGGGACCTCGGCGTCAAGGACATGGGCTCGCTGCTGCCCGGCCATGGCGGCGTGCTGGACCGCTTCGACGCCATGTTGTTCGTGCTGCCCACCGTGCTGTGGCTGACGCTGGCCTTCGGTCCGTTCAACGTGGTGTGACCACCACCATCGCCCTGGCCGGATCCACCGGCTCCATCGGCACCCAGACCCTCGAGGTCGTCGCGGCCGAGCCCGACCGCTACCAGATCGTCGCCCTGGGCGCCACCGGCCGCAACCTCGACCAGCTGGTCGAACAGGTGGAGTCGATCCGGCCCCGAGTGGTCGCCATCGCGGACGAGACGCGGGCCGACGCGGCGCGCGAGCGCCTCACCGACGTCGAGATCCGTGTCGGGACCGAGGGTCTGGCCAGCCTCGGCGCGGAGGCCGATGTCTGCGTCAACGGCGTGGTCGGGTTCGCCGGCCTCCGGGTCACCCTGGCCACGCTGCTGGCCGGCAAGCGCCTGGCGCTCGCCAACAAGGAGTCGTTGATCGCCGGGGGACCGGTCGTCCAGCGCGCCCGCCGCACCCCGGGGGCGGAGCTCGTCCCGGTCGACAGCGAGCACGGCGCCCTGCACCAGTGCCTGCGCTCACGGGATGAGGCCGGGCCGTCGCGAGTCGCCAAGCTCGTGCTGACCGCCAGCGGGGGACCGTTCCGGGGTCGCACCGCAGCGGAACTGGCCGACGTGACCATCGAGGACGCGCTGGCCCACCCGACGTGGAGCATGGGACCCAAGATCACGGTCGACTCCTCGACGCTGATGAACAAGGGCCTCGAGGTCATCGAGGCCAACGAGCTGTTCGGACGTCCCGCGGGGGAGCACGGCGTGGACATCGGCTTCGACGAGATCGACGTGGTGGTCCACCCGCAATCGATCGTGCACTCCATGGTGACCTACACCGACGGCTCGACCATCGCCCAGCTGTCGATGCCCACGATGTGCCTGCCCATCGGGTATGCCCTCGCGTGGCCCGACCGGTCGGCCGCCCCCTTCGGCGCCATCGACTGGACGACGCTGTCACGGCTTGACTTCGAGCCGCCGGACCTCGACGCCTTCCCGTGCCTGGGCTTGGCCTACGCCGCCGGTCGGGCCGGAGGGCTGGCACCGGCTTGGCTCAATGCCGCCAACGAGGAGGCGGTGGATGCCTTCCTGCAGGGCCGGATCGCCTGGGTCGACATCGCGGCGGTGTGCGCGTCGGTACTCGATCGTCACGACGGCGCCGTTCCTGCCGATGTGGACGACGTGATCGATGCCGACCGCCGAGCGAGGCTCGCAGCCCGTAGCGTGATGGGGTTCACCTCACCCGCTCCAGGACCTGCCTGATGTCTGACCTGCCCCCATCCGATCCGGCCGCCATCGAAGCCCCCGAGCGTCCCGAAGGCGGGGTTGCCACCCGCCTCGCCGCCTCCGTGTCGTCGGAGGGCTACGGGGTCGATCCCGAGGCACCAACCGTCAAGTACGCGTGGTTGCGCCTCACCGCGTTGATCACGGCCTTCGCGCTCCTGGGTGTCTGGAAGCCCCAGATGCTGCTCGTGATCATGGCCTTGGTGTTGATGATCACCCTCCACGAGTTGGGCCACTACCTCATGGCCAAGCGGGCTGGCATGAAGGTGACCGAGTTCTTCTTGTTCTTCGGGCCCAAGATCTGGTCGGTCCGCCGCGGGGAGACCGAGTACGGCATCAAGCTCATCCCGGCGGGGGCCTACGTGAAGATCCCCGGGATGGTCAACCTCGACGAGGTGGCGCCCGAAGACGAGGCCCGCACCTACCGCCAGAAGGCCTTCGGGTCACGGGTCTCCGTGGCGGTCGCCGGTTCGGCCATGCACTTCCTGCTGGCTCTCGTGCTGCTCTACGTGAGCGTGGTGTTCATCGGCCAACCAGCCGACGCCTTCTCCACCGATCCTGCAAGCCCGCCGGCGGTCATCGAGAAGGTCCACCCGGGATCCGGCGCCGACGAGGCCGGCCTCGAGTCCGGGGACCGCATCCGAACCGTCGATGGGACGCCAACCCCCACGTCCCGAGCGCTGCGGTCGGCTTCCGCGCCCCACTACGGCGAGACCGTGCCGGTCTCCTACGTCCGCGACGGACGCACGGCCACCGTCCCCGTCACCCTGGGCGCCTACTCGTTCACGCTCGAGGACGGCAGCATCTTCCGGACCTGCGGCATGGGCATCACCATGGCCGGCCCGCAGAAGGAGACCGTCAGCCCGGTCGAGGGCCTGGTCAAGGCGCCGCAGCAGTTCGGTGAGATCTTCGCCATCTCGATGAAGGGCCTCGGGAGCTTCTTCAGCCCGTCGGGGATCTCCTCATTCGGCTCGCAGGTGGGCCGAGCCCACCAGGACCGCGAGCAGGCGACGGAGACCAAGGCCGACACCTCCGAGACTTGCAAGGAGAAGGCCGCCGCCATCGCCAAGGACCCCTCGTCCGGAGCCACCCCCTCGGGTTCGGGATCGGGATCGGGGGAGAACCGAATCCTGTCGATCTGGGGCCTCGTGCAGTTCGGGTCGTCCGTCGACGTCGTCTCGTTGGTCACCCTGTTCGCACTGATCAACATCTTCATCGGGATCTTCAACCTGGTGCCGCTGCTGCCCTTCGACGGCGGCCACGTCGCCATCGCGGTGTACGAGAACATCCAGGAGAAGCGGCTGCACCGGCGCCGGTACTTCGCCGATGTGACCCGCTTGCTTCCGCTGACCTACGGGGTCGTGGTGGTCCTCGGGCTGCTGTTCGTGTCCAGCCTGTACCTCGACGTCGTCAACCCGATCGGCTGATCGTGGACGACGGTTCCATCTCCCTCGCCACCCGGCGCACGACCCGACAGATCGTTCTCGCCCACCCCACCCACCCCGTGGCGGTGGGAGGCGACGCACCCATCTCCGTGCAGTCGATGACCACCACGAAGACGGCCGATGTCGAGGGGACCCTGCAGCAGGTGTATGCGCTGTACGGCGCCGGTGCGGACATCGTGCGCTGCACCTGCAACGATGCCGACGCCGCCGCCGGACTGGCCCACATCGTCCCCCGGTCACCCGTGCCGATCGTGGCCGACGTGCACAACAACTACCGGATGGCGCTCGCTGCCCTCGAGGCCGGCGTCCACTGCCTGCGCCTCAATCCCGGCAACATCAAGAAGGCCGATCACATCCGTCTGATCGCCCGCGAGGCCAAGGACCGGGGCGTCCCCATCCGCATCGGGGTGAACGGCGGGTCGCTCGATGAGCGGCTGTACCAGAAGTACGGCGGCAAGGTCACCCCCGAAGCCATGGTCGAGAGCGCCCAGCAGGAACTGGCGTACTTCGACGAGGTCGGCTTCGACCAGGTGAAGATCTCGGTGAAGGCGTCGAGCGTCCCGCTGATGATCGAGGCCTACCGCCAGCTGTCGGAGGCCACAGACCACCCGCTGCACCTCGGCGTCACCGAGGCTGGTCCCCCGCCCGCCGGGATCGTGAAGGCCACCGCCGGCATCGCCGCTCTCCTCGCCGAGGGCATCGGCGACACCATCCGCTACTCCCTCACCGCCGACCCCGTCGAGGAGGCGCGGGCCGGCCGGGTCCTGTTGGAGTCGATGGGCTTGCGGGAGCGCAAGGGCCTCGACCTCATCGCGTGCCCATCGTGCGGCCGGGCGGAGGTCGACGTCATCAAGGTTGCGAACGACGCGCAGGCCGCGCTCGACGGGCTGGACTTCCCGATCCAGGTGGCCATCATGGGCTGCGTCGTCAACGGTCCGGGCGAGGCGCGCGACGCCGATCTGGGCATCGCTGCCGGTCGCAAGAAGGGCCACCTGTTCGTCAAGGGCCAGGTCGTCGCCGTCGTCCCCGAAGACGAGATGGTCGAGGCGCTGGTCCACTGGGCCGGCACCATCGGCGAGGAAGGCATCGAGGGCGCGCTCACCCACGCCGATGCCAGCGCGCAGGCCGAAGCCGACGCCGACCGCGCCGCCCTCCTCGACGAGCAGGGCACCGACGCCAACGCGTCCGAGGCCAAGGTCGAGCTCATTCGCAAGAACCTCGCCGAACGCTGACCCCCCCTCGGCCGAACGTCGTACCGGAGGCGTTCGCGGACGGTGGCGAGCGGCGTGACGCTGCGCTGAGGTGGAGGAGCGGGTCAGTCCCAGTTCCAGGGGAGGGCTTCGCCGAGCGCGGGTTGCGGGTCGGCGAGGAACATCCACCACACGGATGCGCCGATGGCTAGGGCCGTGAAGCCCCACGCCACGCCCTTGACCCAGACCGGCTGCTGCTTGAGCTCGTCGACCCTCGCCTTCTTCTTGGCGTACTCGAGCATGCGTTCGGCCCACGGCAGCTCACGGGCAAGGATCGTCAGGCCAATGATGACGGTGATGATCCCCTGGCCGGGGAGCACGAGCATCGCCAGCCCGGCGATGAGGACGAGGAAGCCGACCACGATGGTGCCGACCCGGATGACGACGTGGCGGCGAGCCTCCTCCTCGGTCTCCTCACGAGCACCGGTCGCGTACTCGGCCTGGATCGCCGCCTCACGGAGCCGTTCGCGGCGGGTCTGGGCGTGGTCCGCCTCGGGCTCGGTGGTCACGTCCTGATCTGGCTCGACCGGGTCGCGAGTGGCATCGACCGGCTCATCCGCAGCTGACATCCCTCCAGTATCGCGGCTCGCCCCCACCGTGTCGGTACGGCAGAACCCCCGGGTTCAGAGTGGTTGGGCGAGGAGGTCCTGCTCCTCGGGGTGCCGCTCGAGGTAGCTGCGGACGTAGGGGCACGTGGCGCCGATCTTTATTCCCTCGGCGCGAGCGTCGTCGAGAACGTGCTTCGCGAGCTTGCCAGCCAGCCCCTGACCCTCGTACTCGTCGCGGACGCCGGCGTGTACGTAGATGCGCACGTCGCCATCCATCCGGTAGTCGAGCTCGCCGGCCTCGGTCCCTTCGACGAGGAGGTGGTAGCGGCCGCTGTCGCCCCGCGGTTCGTGGGTGATCTCGATGTCCATGTCCCTCAGGATGCCCGGATCGACCGTGATCGAGTCGCCCGGATCTTGGGACCGGATCGGGACTCGATCCGTGACCTCGAATGGCAGCGATCGGGGGCCGGGGGAGTGGCCCGGTACGGTGGCCCGCCATGGCCAAGCCCCCCGTTCTCACCCCCCAGGCTGACGACTTCCCCCGCTGGTACCAGGACGTCATCGCGAAGGCGGAACTGGCGGACAACGGACCGGTGCGCGGCACGATGGTCATCCGGCCCTACGGCTACGGCTTGTGGGAGCGGATGGTCGCCGAGGTCGACGCCCGCATCAAGGATGCCGGAGCGGAGAACGCCTACTTCCCGCTGTTCATCCCCGAGAGCTACCTGACCCGTGAGGCCCAGCACGTCGAGGGCTTCAGCCCCGAGCTGGCCGTCGTCACCCACGCCGGGGGCAAGGAGCTCGAGGAGCCCGTGGTCGTCCGCCCCACCAGCGAGACGGTCATCGGCGAGTTCATGGCGAAGTGGATCAACAGCCACCGGGACCTGCCCCTGCTGCTGAACCAGTGGGCCAACGTGGTGCGCTGGGAGCTTCGGACCCGCATCTTCTTGCGCACGTCGGAGTTCCTCTGGCAGGAGGGCCACACCGCCCACGCCACCGAGGTCGACGCCAGCGCCTACGCCCTGCGGATCCTCCACGACGTGTACCGGGACTTCATGGTCGACGTGCTCGCCATGCCCGTGCTCATCGGGCGCAAGACCCGTCAGGAGCGCTTCGCCGGCGCCACCAACACGCTTGCGTGCGAAGCGATGATGGGCGACGGGAAGGCCCTCCAGATGGGCACGAGCCACGAGCTCGGGCAGAACTTCGCCAAGGTGTTCGATATCAACTACCAGTCGGCCGAAGGCCAGCAGGAGACGTGCTGGACCACCAGCTGGGGTGTGTCGACCCGGATGATGGGCGGCCTGATCATGTGCCACGGCGACGACACGGGCCTCGTGGTCCCGCCTCGCCTCGCGTCGAACCAGGTCGTGGTGCTCGTGATCAAGGACGAGGACGGTGTGGGCGCCGCCGCACAGGCGCTGGTCGACGAGATCAAGGCCGAAGGCATCCGGGTGAAGCTCGATGATCGGACCGACACCTCCTTCGGTCGTCGCGCCACCGCGTGGGAGCTCAAGGGCGTCCCGGTGCGGATCGAGGTCGGACCTCGGGACCTCGTCAACGGCGAAGTCACGATGGTTCGGCGGGACACGAGCGAGAAGTCCCAGGTCGGCATCGCTGGGCTGGCCGCCCACCTGCCCGCCATCCTCAACGGCATCCAGGCCGACATGCTGCATGCGGCAACGATTCGCCGCGACGCCCGAACGGTCACGGTGAGCACCATCGACGAGGCGCGCGAGGCCGCGCAGACCGGCTTCGCCCGGATCCCGTGGGCGACCCTCGGCGAAGAGGGCGAAGCGCTGCTGGCCCGAGATGCCATCACGGTGCGCTGCCTCCAGACTGCAGACGGCGAGGTGCCCGCTTCGGAGGACGAGCCCGGCGTGGTCGCCGTCGTCGCCCGCGCCTACTGAGCGCGGGACATCTCATCGGAGGCGCTCCACGGTGGTGGCGTCGGCCCGGCCGCCGCGTGCGCGTCAGCTGCGCTTGACGACCTTGCGCCCGTCCACTGCGGACCACCGGTCGACGATGAGCTGGTCGTCCGCGACGGAGATCACCACGACGCTGGCGAGATCGATCGTGTAGAGATCGCCACCGTCCGGGGGCGTATCCACCCCAAGCTCGGCGAAGTAGTCGCCCAAGATGCGTGCCGATGCCGCGTCGTCGCCGAGCTTCACCACACGGCCGGTGACCTTGACGTCGCCGTTGCCGGGGTCCTCGGCTCCCTCCTTCACCTTGCGGGACTCCCACGGGATGCCGTGCAGTGCGATCCGCGGATCTCGGGCGAGGTCCGCCCCCTTGCGCGAGTGCGGCATCAAGCCGATCCAGAGCTCGCCCTCGCGGAAGAACGGGTCGATCCCGCTGGCGCGCGGGGAGCCGTCGGCCCGGATGGTGGCCAGCACGCAGTTCGTGGTGGAGGAGATGATGCGGCGAGCTCGATGTGCCAGGTCGGGCTCCGCACGTTCGAAGTCGGTCCAAGACGTCATTCCCGCATCTTCCCCCGGGGGTCTGACAGCGAAGCGACGAACCGTGGTCGTCAGCTCGCCAGACCGGCCTGGCGGTCGACCAACGCCCGCAGCCGATCCCGGTCGGCGGAGGAGGTCGCGGTGCCGGGCCAGCGCACGGTGCCCCGGGGCCTGCGGTCGAGGTAGAAGCGGCCGGGCTCGAGCTCGCCCGGCTCGGCGGCGCAGAGCCACACGGCGGTCTCGGCCCCCTCGGCCGGCGTGCGCAGGAGCGGTCCCATCACCTTGCGGAACCCCGGGAGCGACGCCTCGACCCCGGGCGTGTCGGCCCAGCCCGGGTGGAGGGCTACCTGCAACGGGCCCTGGGGCGGGCGATCCGCTTCGGCAACCAGATCGATCTGTGCCCGCTTCGCCTGGGCATAGGCGCGCGTCCCGTTCCACGGACGCCGCTCCCAGGACCAGTCCTCGAGGTCCAGCGCCTGGAGGTAGAGGCCGCCCGACGCCATCCAGACGGCTCGGTCCAGGCAATCGGCCAGTCGGTGGGTGAGGAGGTGGGGCCCGACCACCATCGATGCCCAGGTGACCTCCAACCCGGCAGCGGACTCGCGGCGCTCGGGCAGGAGCGCTCCCGCGTTGTGCACCACCGCATGGATCGCGTCGTGCGTTCCCCGCAGATCGTTCGCCAGCTGCTCGACGTCTGCCAGCTCGGCCAGGTCGGCTGCGGCGAAGCGGGCGGAGCCGCCCACCTCCTGGACCCGACGCACGGTGGCAGCGCCGCGCTCGGCGTTGCGACCCACGGCCACCACGTGGGCGCCGGCCCGCGCCGCGTCGACCGCGATCTCGGCGCCGAGACCGGAGGTTGCGCCCGTGACCACGACAACCTTGCCGGCGAGGGCATCGGGTGCGATGGGGGCCCAGTCCCAGATCCGACGCCGCGCCGCAGGTCCGATGCGGGTGAAGCTGCCGATCGTGGTGGCCTCGAGGGTGGCGTCGGCGGTGCGTCGGAGCAGGTCGGCAATCATCGATGAGTCACCTACCCACCGAGGTCGGCACGGCGAACCGCTCGTTGCGTGCGGCCTGCCCACCCTGCGTGGCGGGAACGGGAACGGGCCGGGAGAACCGAACGGTCACCGGCTATGCTGGCCCCGTTCACCTCTCGGGGTGGCGAGGCGTGGGCCTTGGGCCCACGCCCTTTCTTTGTCCGGACCGGTATCGGTCGTGTCGTTCACCAGCCAGAGGAGGCATCAGATGGAGACCACCACCCGCGTGCGCCTGCTCATCGAGCCCCTGGTCGACGAAGCGGGCGTGTCCCTCTACGACCTCGAGTACACCGGCGGCGTCCTGCGCATCACCGTCCAGTCCGATGGCGGGGTCGACATCGGCACCATCGGCAAGCTCACCCGGCAGATCTCCCACCTCTTCGACGAGGAGGATCCGATGCCGGGCCAGTACACCCTGGAGGTGTCGAGTCCGGGACTCGAGCGACCCCTCCGCACACCGTCGCACTTCGCCGGGGCCGTGGGCTCCGTCGTCGCCCTCAAGACCAAGGCCGGCGTCGAAGGCGATCGCCGGGTCAAGGGCACGCTCGTGTCCGTCGCCGACGGCACCGCCACCATCGCCCCGTCCGATGCCGCTCCGGGATCCACGCGGAGCCTCGCGCTCGACGACATCGAGCGAGCGCGCACCGTCTTCGAGTGGGGGCCAGCCCCCAAGCCCGGCAGCGGCTCCAAGCCCGGCGCCGCGCCAAAGTCCGCATCGTCCGCCAAGAAGAAGAAGGCAGCCAAGTCATGAGCAACGTCGATCGCATCGAAGCCATCAACACGCTTGCCCAGGAGAAGGGCATCTCGCCCGAGACGCTCATGGGCGCGCTCGCGGATGCCCTGGAGTCGGCGTACAAGCGCCTCCCCGGCGCGTACGAGTACGCCTGGGCCACGATCGATCCGGTCACCGCAGAGATGCACGTCACCGCGCAGGAGCTCAACGAGGACGGAGAACCGTTCGGCCCCGAGCTCGACGTGACGCCGGACCAGCACACGCTGGGCCGCATCGCCGCCCAGACCTTCAAGCAGGTCATGATGCAGCGCCTGCGCGAGGTCGACCGCGAGATGAAGTACGACGAGTACGCGGGTCGCGAGGGCGACATCGTCACGGGCATCATCCAGCAGACCGACGCCCGCTACACCCTGCTCGACCTCGGTCGGGTCGAGGCACTGTTGCCCCAGGCCGAGCAGGTCCCCTACGAGCGGCCGGAGAACAACAGCCGCCTCAAGGCGTACATCGTCGAGGTCCGCAAGACCTCCAAGGGCCCGCAGATCGTGGTGAGCCGCACCCACCCCGGGCTCATCAAGCGCCTGTTCGAGCTCGAGGTGCCCGAGATCGCCGACGGCATCGTCGAGCTGAAGGCCTGCGCACGCGAGCCCGGTCACCGCACCAAGATCGCCGTGTGGTCCAACGACCAGAACGTCGACCCCGTCGGCGCGTGCGTCGGCGCCCGGGGCGCTCGCGTTCGGATGGTCGTCAACGAGCTGCGGGGCGAGAAGATCGACATCGTCCCGTTCTCCGAGGACCTGCCCGACTTCGTGGCCAAGGCGCTGCAACCGGCCAAGGTCAAGGAGGTGCGGATCCACGAGGACACCGGCACCGCCGAGGTCATCGTGCCCGACTACCAGCTTTCGCTGGCAATCGGCAAGGAGGGCCAGAACGCCCGCCTCGCCGCCCGGCTTACGGGCTGGCGCGTCGACATCAAGAGCGAGAGCCAGCTGGCCGAGGAGGAGTCGTACAAGAGCGACGACTGGGCTCAGGGAGAGTGGGTGGTCGACCCGGCCACCGGCGAGCAGGTCTGGATTGACGCCGAAGGCGGCGAGGCCGTGTCGGCCGATGCCTGGGCCGCGGGTGAAACCGAGGTCGACGGGGAGATCGCGCTCGCCGTCGCGGAAGACGAGGAGCCAGCAGCCGCATCGGACGATGCAGCCGCTCCTGCGGGCGAGGCTCCTGCGGACGACGCACCAACGCCTGACGACGGCACCGCCGATCCCCGCGATGCGAGCGAGCCCGGCTTGGCGGATGCACACGCCGAGGCTCCGGCCGAAGGCGCCGACGAGGCCGAAGATCCCGCCTGACCTGGGGTTCGGCCCGCTGCGGACCTGCGTGGGTTGCCAGACGACCCGTCCCCAGCGCGAGCTGGTGCGGATCACGCGGACGGCCGACGGAACGCTTGCCGTGGGCCGTACACTTCCCGGACGGGGAGCCTGGCTCTGCCTCGGCTCCCCCTCGTGTCTGGACCTGGCGGTCCGGCGGGGTGGCTTCGCCCGCTCCTTCCGGTCGTCGGTGAGCAACTCCACCATCGCTGAGCTGCGCTCGGCGATGGCCGCTGACCAGCAGAGCTGACCACAAGTGACTTCGTGCCCGGAGTGCCGGCTGCGCGAGACTAAGGAACTGTGCCCGGGGCGTCCCGGGCGCTTCGAAGCAAACAAACGCAGGAAGGCCTGGCGAACACACGTTGGCAGCAAAGATCCGTGTCCATGAGCTCGCGAAAGAGCTCGGTCTCACCAACAAGGAGACCCTGGACCTGTGCGTGACCCTTGGCATCGCCGTCAAGACGCACTCTTCGAGCATCGAGGACCCGCAGGCTGACCGCGTGCGGCGCAAGGCCGAGCGTGAAGGGCTCATCCGCGACGAACAGCCGCCGGAGCCCGAGAAGCCCAAGAAGGCCACCGCCAAGAAGGCCGCGGCCAAGCCGAAGGCCGAGCCTGAACCCGAGGCACCGGCTTCGCCCGCATCTGAGGCGCCTGCGGCCCCGCCGCCCGCCCCCGAGGCTCCGGCACCCGAGGCTCCGACCTCCCCGCCCGTGGCCACGCCGCCCCCGCGCCGCGTCTTGACCTCCAGCGGCTCGACCGCCCCGCCCCGCCCTCCGGCCCGTCCGGTCGAGGCTCCCGCTCCGCCGCCGGCCCCGCCGCGCGCCGCACCGCCCGTAGCCACGCCGCCGGCCCCGCGCCCGGCCCCCGCACCCGCCGCCCCGGTGGCGCCGGTGGCCCCGGCCGCATCGGCGGCTCCGCCCGCTGCGGCGCCAGCGCCGGCCACGGCCGAGGACGCTGATGCAACCGCAGCCGCGCCGCCCGTCTCGTCGTCGGGCAAGCCGATCCCGCCGCCCCCGCCGCCCCGCTCCCTGACCGGCAAGCCGATCCCGCCGCCGCCCGGCATGGGTGGCCGCGTCACGCGCCCGTCGGCTCCCGGCCGTCCGGGTGGTCCCTCGGGCATGCCCGCCCGCACCGGTGGCGGACCCAACCGCCCCATGGGCGGTCCGCGCCCCAACGTGCCCGGCGCTGGCGTCTCGCCCGGTGGTGGTCCCGGTGGCCGTCCCGGTGGTCCTGGTGGAGGCCCTGGAGGTCGCCCCGGTGGTCCGGCCGGCCGTCGGCCCCCGCGCCGCAAGGGCCGTCGTCGTCGCAACCGCGAAGAGCTCCAGCCGATGGATCTCCCGTCGTATACCCCGGACAACTCCCCGGTGCCCGATGGCGTCATCGTGGTGGAGCGCGCCTCCACCCCACAGGAGCTCGGTCCTCGCCTCAACCGCACGGCCGCCGACGTCGTCCGCTTCCTCATGCAACAGGGCGAGATGGTCACGGCCACGCAGTCGCTGTCCGATGACATGATCGAGCTGTTCGTCGCCGAGATCGGTGCGGAGATCCGCCTGGTGAACCCGGGCGAAGAGCAGGAGGTCGAGCTCCAGAAGGTGCTCGGCGTCGAGGAACTCGAGGACGACGAGGACGAGGAGGCCACCGAGTGGCGGGCTCCCGTGATCACCGTCATGGGCCACGTCGACCACGGCAAGACCAAGCTGCTCGACCGCATCCGCAACGCCAACGTCGTCGCCGGTGAGGCCGGCGGCATCACCCAGCACATCGGTGCGTACCAGGTGGTCAAGGACGGCAAGGCCATCACCTTCATCGACACCCCGGGCCACGAGGCGTTCACCGCCATGCGGGCCCGCGGTGCCGACGCCACCGACATCGTCATCCTCGTGGTGGCGGCCGACGACGGCGTGATGCCCCAGACCATCGAGGCCATCGACCATGCTCGGGCTGCCGACGTGCCGATCGTGGTCGCCGTCAACAAGATCGACCGCGACAACGCCGACCCCGACAAGGTCCTGGCCCAGCTCGCCGAGCGCGGCTTGGTGCCCGAGTCCTGGGGCGGCGACACCATCGTCTGCCAGATCTCGGCGCTGCAGGAGATCGGCATCGACGAGTTGCTCGACAACCTGCTGGTCGTGGCCGAGCTGGAAGACCTGCGGGTGAACCCCAAGGGTCGGGCCAAGGGCGTCGTGCTCGAAGCCAAGCTCGACCCCGGTCGTGGTCCCGTCGCCACCATCCTCGTGCAGCGCGGCACCCTCAAGGTCGGCGACCCGCTGGTCGCCGGTCCCGCCTGGGGTCGCGTCCGTGCGCTCATCAACGACAAGGGCGAGCAGGTCAAGGTGGCCGGTCCGTCGACGCCCGTGCAGGTGCTCGGCCTCTCCGACGTCGCCACCGCTGGCGACGACTTCGTGGTCGCCAAGGACGAGCGCTCCGCGGCCAAGGTGGCCGAGCAGCGCGAGCACTACAAGCGCATCGCCAACATCTCGGGCTCGGCCTCCGTGTTCCACGGCGGCGCCAAGCTCGAGGACATCTTCAGCCAGATCCAGGCCGGTGAGGCGGCAACGCTCAACCTCATCATCAAGGCCGACGTGACCGGTTCGCTCGAAGCGGTCACGGCCAGCCTGAAGAAGCTCGAGCGCGACGAGGTGAAGCTGTCGTTCGTCCGCGAGGGCGTGGGCGGCATCCTCAAGTCCGACATCGAGCTCGCCATGGCGTCGAACGCCACGATCATCGGCTTCAACGTCCGCCCGGACCGCCAGGTGCGGGAGTTCGCTGCCACCGAAGATGTGGAGATCCGCACCTACGAGGTGATCTACCACCTGCTCGAGGACATCGAAGCGGCCATGGTCGGCATGCTCGCCCCCGAGTTCGAAGAGGTGGTCACCGGCGAAGCCGAGGTCCGCGAGATCTTCTCCGTGCCGAAGGTCGGCAAGATTGCCGGCTGCTACGTCACCAACGGGCAGATCACCCGCGGCTCCAAGGTCCGCTTCCTTCGCGAGGGCACGATCATCTGGAAGGGCGCGGTCCAGTCCCTGCGCCGGTTCAAGGACGACGTGCGAGAGGTCAACCAGGGGTTCGAGTGCGGCATCGGCCTCACCGACTTCCAGGACCTCAAGGATGGCGACATCATCGAAACCTACGAGGACCGCGAGATCCCCCGAACCTGATCGAGGTCGGTCACCGTCGTTCCATCTGGTCGCAGCGTCCCGGTCCGCCGGGGCGCTGCGTCGCGTCCGGGGCCGGGTTGACAGCGGACGCCGACAACTGCACGCTCTGTGCAGTTATCGGCCGAGGGGAGTGCTGGCATGGGGACCCGTCGGGCACCCGCCCTCGACCCCGTCCACCGCCCAGGAGCTTCCATGACCCGTCCCCGCCCCGTCTTCGCGCTCGCCGTGTTGGCGCCCCTGCTCGTCATCCTCGCTGCGTGCGGCGCGTCCGATGATGCGGGCTCAGCTGCGTCGACCATCGGATTGTCGAGCGGCGATGGGACCACCACGACGGCATCATCGACTTCCGAGGCGTCCGGCAGCGCCGTCAAGCCGGACATGGACGCGCTTCGAGGTGTGCGGTACTGCGAGGTGCTGCTGTTGAACAAGGGTGCCGACGGGTTCTCGGCCGAGGTCTGGAACTCGATGGGCATGAGCGACTGCCCGAAGGACCAGTGGGACGCACTGGACGCAACGGCCATCGCCGCTGAACGCGGGGCCACCGCTGCGCTCCTCAACGGACCTCGGTTCTGGACCCTCGACTCGATCGACACGGATCTGCGCAAGGGCGCACCGGAGACAACGTTTGGCCAGATCGGCATGTTCCGGGCCGCCACGGTCGACCTCGGTCCGAACCTTCCCAGCCAGACCCCCTACACCGAGCGGCCGGTGGCTCGTGAGACGGTGTTCGGCTTCGATGCAGGCCATGAGGTCTACGAGCTGGTAGCTCCCGACGGGACGACCTACGTCATGCAGGCGCGCTCGCAGATCGTGGATGAGACGCTCGAGGAGGCGGACCTGCCCGCGGTCGGCGATCGCCTCGAGCTGCCCGAGGGGTGGAGCTATCGGGTGCGCACCCTCGAGGCGCCGCTCGCTGTGCGGAGCACCGATGGCGTAGCCGTCGTGGTTCAAGACGAGCTCCAGAACACCTACCAGCGCATCGACCCAGCCTGAACCCGAGCGGGAGCCGCCGGGGTCTCCGGCGGCGGGCGGGGATCGGACCCTGGGCAGGACGAACCACAGGGGTGTAACTTGCGGCCATGGGCGTGTTGCGGTTCTCCTACGGGACGATGGGGTCGGGCAAGTCCACGCTGGCCCTCCAGATCCACCACAACCTCTCCACCCGTGGCCTGCGAGGCCTGCTGTGCACGCACCTCGACCGGGAGGGCGCCCAGGTGTCGAGCCGCCTCGGCGTCGCCGCGGCAGCCGTCGACGTCGGACCGAAGCTGGACCTGTTCGCCCTCGCGGCACAACAGGTCGAGCACCACGGGACGCTGCACTACCTCGTCTGCGACGAGGCGCAGTTTTATGCGCCGGAGCAAGCCGATCAGCTCGCCCGCATCGTCGACGAGCTCGATGCCGACGTCCACGCGCTCGGGCTGCTGACGGACTTCCGGGGCCGGCTGTTCCCGGCCACCGCCCGACTGCTCGAGGTGGCGGACGAACGCTGCGAACTCCAGGTCGAGGCTCGCTGCTGGTGCGGTGCGCGGGCCACCCACAACGCTCGCTTGGCCGACGGCGTCCAGGTCTACGACGGCGAAACCGTGGTCATCGGCGATGTCGAGGCCCTGGGCGATGCCTCGCCGGCTGCGGTCTCCTACGAGCTGCTGTGCCGACGGCACTGGATCGCCGGCGAGACCGGCCGCCTCGACGACGCCACCGAACGGGCCCTGTCCGCCCCCTGAACCGAGCAGAAATCGGATCGGGAGGTCGGCGGTCGAGGTCGGTAGGCTCGCGGAGCTGTGTTTGCCAGTGTCCTGGTCCTCGACCTGCACCTCCCGGTGACCGGTTCGCTCAAGGCGAAGCGTGCCGTGATCACCCCCATCCTCGAAGGCGCTCGGCGTCGGCACCGGGTGGCGGTGTCCGAGGTCGGGTTCCAGGATCAGTGGCAGCGCAGCGAGCTGGCCTTCGCCACCGTGGCATCCAGCGAATCCCAGGCCCGAGAGGTGCTCGACGCGGTGGAACGGTTCGTGTGGTCGTTCCCCGAGGTCGAGGTGATTGCCGCTCGGCGGTCCTGGCTCGACGAGGAAGAAGAGTGACGTGAAGAAGCGAACGACCGCCCGCGACTACCCCCGGACCGCTCGGCTCAACACGCTGGTGCGCGACATCCTCGCTCGCGAGCTGGGCCGCATCGACGACGAGCGCCTCGAGTTCGTCACCTTGACCTCCGTCGTGGTCGACGGCGACCTGAAGAAGGCAGTCGCCTACTACGACCACTCCCGGGGCGATGACGCCGACGAGGAGGTGGCCGAGGCGTTCGACGAGCACCGGACCCGCCTGCAGAAGGCCATCGGGCGCGAGGCTCGGATCAAGCGCACCCCCGAGACCCGCTTCGAGCTCGATGGCGTGCTGCGAAGCGCTCAGCACATCGAGGCGGTCATCCGCACCTTGCCCGACCTCGACCCCGGCGCGACTCCCGTGCCGTACGACCCCGAGGTCTACAAGCCCGAGCCGGCGGACGACGACGACTGATGGGTCGGCGCGGGGGAGCCCACGACGGCCCGGACGGCCTGGTGGTGGTCGACAAGCCCACCGGCTGGACCAGCCACGACGTCGTGGCCAAGTGCCGCGGTCTGCTCGGCACGCGCAAGGTCGGCCATGCAGGCACGCTCGATCCCGATGCCACGGGTGTCCTGCTGCTCGGCGTGGGTCGGGCCACCAAGCTGCTGCGGTTCCTGTCGCCCCTCGGCAAGTCCTACGTCGGCGAGGTCCGCCTGGGCGTCGACACCTCGACGCTCGACGCGTCCGGTGAGGTCACGGCGGTTCACGACATGGGCGGTGTGACGCTCGAGGCGGTGCGGGCCGTCCTCGAGCAGTTTCGCGGCCCGATCGAGCAGATCCCGCCCATGGTGTCGGCGGTCAAGATCGATGGGAAGCGCCTCCACGAGCTGGCGCGCGAGGGCAAGGAGGTCGACCGGGCATCGCGCCCGGTGACGATCCACCAGATCGAGGCGGCACCGGTGGGACCCCTGTCGGGACCCGATGGCACCGTGGAGGTCGGCGGGCTGGAGCGGATCGGTGGTGCGTCGTCGGCTGACTGGCTGGCTGCAGCCGCGGCCGGCTCGGGCCCCTCGTTCGCCCTTTCGGTCACCTGCTCCTCCGGTACCTACATCCGGACGCTGGCCCAAGACATCGGCGTGGCGCTCGGAGGCGGCGGCCACCTCGTGTCGCTCCGTCGCACCTCGGTCGGCCCCTATGCGCTCGCCGATGCCGTCGCGCTCGACGCGGTGACGCCCGAGGCGGCGCTCCCGATGGCCGATGCCATCCGCCACCTGCCGCGCGTGGGTGTCGACGAAGCACGTGCCGCAGACATCGCCGTCGGCAAGGTCCTACCCCGCGCCCTCCTCGAGATCGCCCCCGATGACGCCGCCGCGAACTGGGCCGTCTTCGACGAGGGAGGCAGCCTCCTTGCGGTGTACGAGCCCTTCCGCGAGGGCACCGTCAAGCCCAGCCTCGTCATCCCGGCGTGACCCTGCGCCGGCTGTGGGCCCGACCGCGGGCGCAGCGGGGGCTCGGACGCCCGTGGCGGCGGGCTATCGGCAGAGTCGGACGTCGGCCTCGGAGGTGAAGCCGGGGAGGAGCGATCCGTCGGCCAGCCTTCGGACCCGGTAGCCCTCGGGCACCTCCTCCGCGATCTCGAAGCCATCCGCCCACGAGTCGTCGAACTGGCTGTGCACCTCGACCGGATCTCCGACGTTCATGACATCCTCAAGGGTTGGCGATGCGCGTCATGGTTGCATCTCGCGGGTCGGCGGACAACCGGTCTGCCTCGGTCCAACCTGATCGATCCCCCGGAAGGTGGATCAGTCGACGAGGAAGGCGACGCTGTGCCAGCCGCTGGCACCGTTCGGGAAGGGCTTGGCGCGTTCCTCGCTCTGTACCTTGCCCGTGGCGTCGGTGGCGCGGCATACAACCTGGTGGCGGCCCGGCTTCGCATCGAACTCGTACAACCATTGTCGCCAGGTGAGGGTGGAGTCCTCGGCTGCCAGTTCTGCCTCGGTCCACTCGCCGTCGTCGAGCTTGACCTCGACCTTCTCGATGCCGCGGGTCTGGGCCCAGGCGACCCCGCCGATCTTGGCGGGGCCGGCCTTGACCTTGCCCAGGCCGCGAGGCGTGTCGATGCGGGACATCGTCTTGATGGGCCCCTCGGCCGCCCAGTCCCGCTTCACCCAGTACTGGTCGAAGTCGGCGAAGGTGGTCAGCTCGATCTCGGTGAGCCACTTGGTGGCCGATACGAAGCCGTACAGCCCCGGCACGATGATCCGAGCCGGGAAGCCGTGGGCCAGGGGAAGGGGCTCGCCGTTCATTCCGACCGCGAGCATGGCGGGCCGGCCGTCGAGGGTGTCCACCGGGAAGCCCGTGGTGAAGCCGTCGAAGGCACGCCCGACGATCTGGTCGGCGCCCTCCTTGATCCCGGCCTTGGCCAGCAGTCCCTCGAGCGGGACGCCCAACCACTCGGCGGTCCCCACCAGGGCGCCGCCCACCTCGTTGGATACGCACGTCATGGTGATGCGCTCCTCGATCATGTCCATGGCGAGGATGTCCTCGTAGGTGAACTCGACCTCGTTGTCGACCATGCCCTTGATCTTCAGCGTCCAGGTCTCGGCGGCGATCTGGGGGACGGTGAGGTTGGTGTCGATCCGGTAGAAGTCCTTGTTCGGCGTGACGAACGGCGAGATGCCCTCCAGATCGAGGGCCGCACCCTTGGCCACCGCCGGGGCCGCCTTCTTCGGTTTCGGAAGGACCACCGCCAGACGGGACGACGCCGCGCTGTAGCGGGACTGGAGCCAACGCCCACCGGTAGCGGCGACCGCGCCGACCGCAACGACCGCACCGCTCATCTTCAGGAAGCCGCGCCGGGCGAAGGCGCCGTCGGTGGGCGATTCGGCTGGCCCCTCGGGGGCGGCGGTGGGCGACGCCTCGCCGGCGATCCGATCGACGACGTGGGGGTGCGCGGCGCGCGGGATCGTCGCCAACAGAAGGGCAAGGACGACGATGCCGACGACCGCGCCGATGATGCTGGGCAGTCCGGCCCAGATGGGAGCGCCGACCTCTTGGCCAGCTGCCCACACGCCGACGGCGCCGAAGAGGCCGATGCCGATGGCGCCGAGGAGGAACTTCCGCCCGGCCAAGACGCCGAGGACGAGGCCGAACACGGCGGCGAACGAGTAGATGCCGATCAGGAGCGCCTTCTTGTCGTTGGTGCCGAAGGTCTCGATCGCGAAGTCCTTCAGCTGGCGCGGGACCGCGTCGATCACCCGGTTGCCGACGGAGATGACCGGTGACGTGAGGCGCGAGGACAGCCCGGCGATCAGCTCGCCTACGGCGAGGGCCAAGGCTGCGGCGAGCAGCCCGGCGAGGCCGGTGCGCCAGGTCGACGGCCGAGGTGCGCGGCCGCCGCCGTCGTCGGCAGTGGGGCCATCCGCAAGGGGAAGGGAGAGGTCGTCCATGTGAGGTGTTCGGCGCAAGGCGCCGGTGTGGATGGGGCAGCTCGACATCGAGACCACCCACGGCGTCATGCCGGGGCTCGCCGTCGACCGATCCACCCCTGTGACCTGGCGATCATCAGAAATCCGGCGCATTCGCTCATCCGGCTTCGGGGACGACTTCGTAGACCTCCTGAAACCGCCCCTCAACCGGGCAACTCACCCACTACGAAGGGACACCCCAACCATGAAGCTCTCCAACCGCAAGAAGATGGCAGCCGTCGTGCTGCCGTTCGCACTGTTCATCGCCGCCTGTGGCAGCAGCGACAGTGGCTCCGACTCCTCGAAGTCCGACAAGGGCACCGAGACCACGATGGCCGACGAGGGCACCGAGACCACGATGGCCGACGGTGGCAGCACCGACATGGCCGCACCCGAGGGCGACGGCTGCGCCGCTGTCCCGACGAGCGGTGACGGATCCTTCGAAGGCATGGCCCAGGACCCGGTGGCAACCGCCGCCAGCAACAACCCGGCCCTGTCCACCCTGGTGACCGCCGTTGGCGAAGCCGACCTGGTCGACACCCTCAACACGGGTGGCCCCTTCACGGTGTTCGCTCCCACGAACGACGCCTTCGCCAAGATCCCGGCTGCTGACCTCAAGGCCGTGTTGGCCGACAAGGAACTGCTCACCTCGATCCTGACCTACCACGTCGTTCCCGAGCAGATCGATCCCGCTGACCTTGGTGGTACCTACACCACGGTCAACGGCGCCGAGCTCACCGTGTCCGGCGATGCCCCGTCCTTCGAGGTCGGTGCCGATGGCTCCACGGTCGTGTGCTCCGGCGTGCAGACCGCCAACGCCACCGTCTACCTGATCGACTCCGTGCTGATGCCCCCGGCCAGCTGATCTCGATCACCGCATCCCCCTCGTGGGGGAGGCTGGAGCGGACCGGGCCTTCGGGCCCGGTCCGCTCCCCGTTTTGGGGTGGTTCGACGCCGATCCGCCGCCGCCACGCCCGATCTGAGACGATGCAGCCATGGCCTCCTACGACTACGACGTGCTGGTTGTCGGTTCCGGGTTCGGCGGCAGCGTCACCGCGCTGCGCCTGACGGAGAAGGGCTACCGGGTGGGGGTGATCGAAGCCGGACGCCGCTTCGACACCGACACGCTCCCCAAGACGAGCTGGGACCTGCGCCGGTTCCTCTGGGCGCCGAAGCTCGGCCTGCGCGGCATCCAGCGGATCACGCCGCTCAAGGACATCGCCATCTTGTCGGGCGCCGGTGTCGGCGGCGGTTCGCTGGTGTACGCCAACACGCTCTACGAGCCGCTCGCCCCCTTCTACACGGACAAGCAGTGGGGCCACATCACTGACTGGAAGGCCGAGCTGGCGCCGTTCTACGACCAGGCGAAGCGGATGCTGGGCGTGAACGAGGTCCCCGCCGACACCCCGCCCGACCGGTACATGCACGAGCTCGCCGACCGGTTGGGCGTCAGCGACACGTACCACCGCACCCCCGTCGGCGTGTGGTTCGGCAAGGCGGGCGAGCGAGTGGCCGATCCGTACTTCGGCGGCGAGGGGCCGGACAAGGTCGGCTGCACCCATTGCGGTAGCTGCATGGTCGGGTGCCGCGTCGGAGCGAAGAACACGCTGGACCGCAACTACCTGTACCTCGCCGAGAAGAACGGTGCCGTCGTCCACCCCGACACGCAGGTGACCGACCTCGAGCTGCTTCCGGGGGGCGGATGGCGCCTCAGCACCGAGCGGCCCGGTGCATGGGTGCGCAAGCAGGCCCGCACGTTCACCGCAGAACAGGTCGTGTTCTCCGCCGGGGTACTCGGCACGGTGAAGCTCCTGCTCCAGCTTCGTGACCAGGGCCGCCTTCCTGCGCTGTCGGACCGGCTCGGTGACGTCGTGCGCACCAACAGCGAAGCCATCGTTGGCGCCACCGCCCGCGTCCCCCAGCCCGGCCTCAGTCGGGGGGTCGCCATCACCTCGTCGATCCACCCCGACGAGTCCACCCACATCGAGCCGTGCCGCTATCCGCCGGGCTCCAACGCCATGGGCCTCCTCGGCACCGTCCTCGTCGACGGCGGCGCTGGCGCTCCCCGGCAGGTCAAGTTCTTGGCCAAGGTGGTGCGCCACCCCGTTGCGTTCCTGCGGTCCCTGTCCGTGCACCGGTGGTCCGAGCGGTCGATCATCTTGCTGGTGATGCAGAGCCGCGACAACAGCATCGCCCTGCGTCGCACCAAGAAGCTCGGCGTGCTGGTGAGCCGTCCGGGCGAGGGCGAGCCGAACCCGTCGTACCTGCCGATCGCGAACGACGCGGCGCGCGAGGTGGCCGACATGCTCGACGGCGATGCGTGGGGCGCCTGGAACGAAACGATCCTCGATGCACCGACCACCGCCCACATCCTCGGTGGCTGCGTGGTGGGTGACAGCCCCGAGGCCGGGGTCATCGATCCCTACCACCGGGTCTACGGCTACGAGGGCCTGACCGTGACCGACGGCTCGGCGGTGTCGGCGAACCTGGGCGTCAACCCGTCGCTCAGCATCACGGCCCTCACCGAGCGGGCGATGAGCTTCTGGCCCAACAAGGGCGACGCCGATCCGCGCCCCCCAGTGGGGGCTCCGTACCAGCGCCTGGCCCCGGTCCACCCGAAGGCACCTGCGGTCCCGGTGGATGCGCCGGCGGCACTCCGGGTAGGAGCCTGATCGTGTCCGCTTCCGTCCTGCTCGCGTCCGCTGTCGCCATCGTCGTGCTCATGGTCGTCACGTGGCTGGTCTCGCTCGTGATGACCGACGCCAGCATCGTCGACATCATCTGGGGTGCCGGCTTCGTGGTGGTGGCGGCCACGTCGGCCGTGGTGGGAGACGGGTTCTCGGATCGCCGCTACCTCCTGCTCTCGCTCGTCGCGGTGTGGGGCCTCCGGCTGAGCGGGTACCTGGCCTGGCGCAACCTCGGGCACGGCGAGGACTACCGCTACGGCGCCATGCGCAAGAAGTTCGGCAGCAGCTTCTGGTGGATCAGCTTCTTCCAGGTCTTCCTGCTCCAGGGTGTGCTCATGTGGGTCGTGTCGCTGCCGGTGCAGCTCTCGGCCACGGCGGCCGAGCCTTCGTCGTTGGGACCACTCGCGTTCATCGGCATCGCGATGTGGACCGTCGGCCTCCTCTTCGAGACCGTCGGCGACGCCCAGCTCGCCAGCTTCAAGGCCGACGCCCACAACAAGGGCCGGGTCATGGAAAAGGGCCTGTGGCGCTACACGCGGCACCCCAACTACTTCGGCGACTTCTGCGTGTGGTGGGGGATCTTCCTGATCGCGGCCGAGACGGTCCCGGGCCGCTTCGGGCTGGTCGGGCCGCTGGTCATGTCGTTCCTGCTGATCCGGGTGTCCGGCGTGGCCATGCTCGAGAAGACCATCGGCAAGCGCCGGCCCGGCTACGTCGAGTACGTCGAGCGGACCTCGGCGTTCTTCCCACGACCGCCCAAGCGACTGCCCACGGACGCCTGATTCCTCGGCGGGGTCCGTCGCCACGGGCCGCGGTGGGCGAACATGTGACCGCTCAGCGCCGGCGGTGGACCGACACCTGGTAGCCGGCGTCGGGGGACCAGGGCCGATGGTCCCAGGTGGCCCACCGGTCGACGAGGTCCAGCTGGGCGTCGGAGGCGGCGCGATCGAGCGCCGGCGGGTCGAAGCCCCCGGGCTGCACCTGGAACCCGGCGACGAGCAGACCGCCGGGCACGAGGTGCTGGGCGCAGCGCTCGACCACCGCACCCTCCGTGCCGGGAGCCACGAAGATGAGCACGTTGCCGGCGAGCACCACCGTGTCGAACGCCGTGCCGAGATCCATCGTGGCCAGGTCGCCCTCGACCCACGTCAGGTCCGGTGCCTTGCGCCGAGCGGCCGCGAGCATCGACGCGTCGAGGTCGATGCCGGTCACGTCGTATCCCCGGCCAGCCAGCTCGATCGCCACCCGTCCGGTGCCACAGCCGGCATCGAGGATGCGGCGGCCCTCGGTCGTGCCCGTGACGAGGTCGGCCTCGCCGTGGACGTCCGCCCCCGATGCGGCCAGGCGCTCGAAGCGCTGGTCGTAGTCCGCGCCGCGCGGGACGTCGTCTCGATCGGTCCAGCGGGACCCGCCCGTCGGACCCGGTCCCGCCTGCTCAGCCGGGGTCAATCGTCGAGCTGCTGCGCGAGGTAGTTCTCGACCCCGATGGTGTCGATGACGTGGAGCTGCGCCTCGAGCCAGTCGGCGTGGGATTCCTCGTCGACGAGTCGGTGCTCCATGAGCTCCCGGCTGCCGTTGTCGCCCTTGGCGACGGCGAGGGCGATGCTTCGGTTGTACCGCTCGATGGCGGCCTTCTCGGTTTCGAGCTCCAGAGCCAGCTGTTCGGGGACGGTCTCGCCCACGAGCACGGGGTTGTAGCGCTGCAGGTTCGGCACGCCGTCGAAGTACAGGATCCGCTCGATGATCTTGTCGGCGTCCTCCATCTCCTCGATCGACTCCCGGCGGGCGACCGCAGCGAGCTTCTTGAAACCCCAGTTCTCCCGCATCTTGGCGTGGATGAAGTACTGGTTGATGGCCGTGAGCTCGGCCGTCAGGATCTCGTTCAGTGCTTCGATGATCTCGGGATCGCCTTGCATGTCTGCCTCGTAGCGGGAGAGTGGGAGTGGCCCACCGTAGGTCAGGCGGCGACGACGCTGGCGCGCCGGATGGTGACGCCGTGCTCGGCGAGCAATGCCTCGACGATGGGCCGGCAGCTGCCGCAGCGGGTACCGGCATCGCAGCGTTCGGCCACGCCCTCGGCATCGAGCGCGCCGGCAAGGATCTCGGCTCGGATCTCTCGATCGTTCACGGCGTTGCAATGACAGACGACCATCGAGAGGTAAGTCTGCCTAACAACTTCGGGGAAGTCAATGCCGCCGTCGGGGTTCGTCACCCGCGTGAGGCCGGTGACCGGAGCAGCCGCCCGATCCGGCCCGAGGTAGGGTCGGCCCGCCAGGCCGGTGAGACGGGGGTGGGCACGTGGAACAGAGCGCGTTCATCGCAGAGCCGACCCGTGGCTGGTTGCCGTGAGCGCCGTGGAGGTCTCCCTCCTCGGGGCGTTGGAACTCCGCGTGGATGGGCGCTTGGTGCCGCTCAACGGACTCAAGCAGCGGGCCATCGTGGCCCACCTCGCGCTCCAACCCGGACACGTCGCGCCGGTCGCATCGATCCTCGACGCCGTGTGGGGGGAGCCGGTGCCAGACCGGGCGGAGCACACCCTGCAGCAGCACGTTTTCGCCCTGCGCAAGCTCCTCGACCCGGACCGCTCCGCAACGTCGCCGGCGCTGGTCACCCAGTCGCCCGGCTACCGCCTCGACGCGGTTGTCGGGGATCTGGCCCGGTTCGAGGACGAAGCGGCGGCAGGAAGCGCCGCGGCGAGCGAAGGCCGTTGGGACGCGGCGGCCGACGCCTGCGCTCGGGCGCTGGCGTGCTGGCGCGGACCGGCCATCGCAGACGGACGGGCCACCCCGCGGTTGCAGGCCGCTGCGGCGCGCCTTGACGAGCAGCGCCTTCAGGTCCAGGAGCGTCGGATCGATGCCCGGCTCGCTCAGGGGGGAGGAGCGGACGAGGTGCCGGAACTGGAGCACCTCGTGGCCGAGCACCCCCTGCGCGAACGCCTGCGGGGCCAGCTGATGCTCGCCCTCTACCGCAGCGGTCGGCAGGCCGACGCCCTCTCGGCGTACCGCTCGGCGCGCACGGCGCTCGTCGAGGAGTTGGGCATCGAGCCGGGATCGGAGCTCCAGGCGCTGGAGCAGGCGATCTTGGTGCAGAGCCCGGCGCTCGACCGCCCGACCGATCGGCCCGATGCCCACGTCTTCGCCACGTTCCAGGCTGGGGCGGCCGAACTGGGTCGGGTGCGGATGCCCGACGGCCAAATCGTGGTGCTCACCGCGGGGACCAGCCTGATGGGCCGCGATCCGTCGGCGCTCGTGCGTCTCGTCGACAACCGGGTCAGCCGCCGCCATGCCCAGATCGACGCCAGCGTGACGCGGTGCTCGATCCGAGACCTGGGCTCGAGCAACGGCACCACCGTGAACGGCGCCCGGATCGAGCAGGTCGAGCTCGCCCACGGCGACGTCATCGGCCTCGGCGGTGTCGAGGTCACGTTCTTCGAACCGGCGTGAGCCGGCGGTCCTCAGCCGTGGACGGTGACCCGGTAGACCCTGCCGTCGTAGCTGCCGACGACGAACCCGCCGTCGATGGCGGCGGGCGAGGAGATGATCGGTCCGCCGGTCTCGAAGGTCCCCGAGGGCGTCCCGGACCCGGGTTCGTACACGTGGAGCTTGCCGTCGTTGCTCCCGACGGCCGACCAGTCGTCCGTGGACGCCGGGGACGAGTCGATGCCGTCCCCGGTCATCGCCTCCCAGAGGTCGGAACCGTCCCCCGTGGACACGGCGCGGACCGCGCCGCCCCGGGTCCCCACGATGACCTCCGTGGCGCTGGCAGAGGGCGACGACTGGATCGGCGACTTGAGGTCCACCCCCCACCGGTTCGCTCCCGTCGTCACGTCGAAGGCGTAGAGGTAATCGTCGAACCCGCCGACGTAGGCAGTGGTGCCGACGATCACGGGCGAGGAACGGACCTCGGCTCCGGTGCGGGTCGACCAGCGCTGCTTGCCGTCGGCCAAGCCGATCGCGTACACGTGGTGGTCGTTGCTGCCGAAGATCACCGTGCCGTCGCTGATCGCCGGGGACGACACGATCTGCTCCTTCGACGGGAAGGTCCAGCGCGGGTTGCCGGTGGCGGCATCGAACGCCCGGACGTCACCGGAAGCCACCACCACGATCCCATCGCTCACGGCGGGGGTGGTCACCAGCTCGAACCCCGTCGGCCGCTTCCAGCGGACCGCACCGGTCTCCCGGTCGAGGGCGTAGAGGTTCCCGTCGTTGCTTCCGATGAACACCCGGTCACCGACGATGGCTGCCGACGACCAGACCGGCTTGCCCGTGGGCGCCTTCCACCGCTGCTCGCCGGTCTGGGCGTCGATCCCGTAGACGTAGGTGTCCTTGCTGCCCACGACGACGAGATCCCCGTCGACCGTTGGTGATGACACGACCTGGCCGCCGGTCTCGAACGTCCAGGCTTCGGTGACCTCGACCGATCCGGTCCCCTTCGATCGAGTCGCTCCGGGCTCCGCGGTGGAGGTGGTCGCGCTGGATCCGCTGGCCTCCTCGCCGGCGGATCCGCGGGTGGTCACGTAGACGACGAGCGCGATGGCGGCGAGGAGTGCGATCACCGGGATTGCCGCGCCCACCAACACCCGCCGGTTGCGGCCGCCGGGTTCCTCGGCCGCAGGTTCGGCGGGCTCCGGTGGTTCGCCTCCTGGGGTCGGACCGGACGGCGGAAGCGACCCCGACGCTGCGACGGCGATGGCCCCGAGGTCTCGGAGCTGCACCTCCGAGCGGTCGAGCCAACCGGGGCCGAAGGTCGCGCCCGCCGCTGCGCCGAGGGCCACACCGAACGCCTCGATCGAGCGATAGCGGTCTTCGGGATCGCGGGCGAGGGCCCGCATCACCACGTCGGACACGGTTGCGGGTAGCGCCGGAAGCAGCTCGTGCAGCGACGTGGCGTCTTCGTTCAGGCGCCGGGTGCACAGCGCAACAGCACCGCCGGTGGTGTCGTGCGTGAGCCGACCGGAGAGGAGCTCGAAGAGCACCGCGGCGAGGGAGTACTGGTCCGAGGCGGGGCCGATCGACGGCGTCTGCTCGCCCAGGGCGATCGCCGCCTGCTCCGGTGCGACGTAGGCCGGCGTCCCGAAGAGGGACCCGGCGTGCGTCAGGTTCACGGCCGTTGCGTCGACCGGGTCATCGCGGGCGATTCCGAAGTCGGTGACCTTGAGGACGCCGGCGCGGTCGAACATCAGGTTCTCGGGCTTGATGTCGCGGTGAAGGATCCCCCGCTCGTGGACGTGGTGCAGGCCCGACGCGGCGGCGAGGGTGGCGGCGACGGCGGTCTCGGTCGACAGGCCGACCGCTCGGCGGTCAGCCAGCGTGCCGCCACCCAGGTAGGCCATGACCAGGAGCCGGCGGTCGTCCGCTTCTCGGTAGTCGTAGACCGTCACCACGTGGGGGTGGTCGAGCTGGGCGAGGATCCGCGCCTCGCGGCGGAACCGGGCGGCCTGCTCGGTCGACGCGACGGGGGTCAGCTGCTTGATCGCCACCTCTCGGTGCAGTTGCCGGTGCCGGCCCCGCCAGACGGTCCCGGACGCGCCGCGACCCACCTCGTCGCCCACCTCGTAGTCGGGCAGGGTGGCGGAGATGGCCTCTGCGTCCGTGGTCATGGCACCCCCTTGCCCATGGTCGATTGCTCCGACGGGCCGAACGGTAGCGGCCTTCCGGGCTGGCGGTACCGGCTGGGGGCCTGAGCGCGACCTGAGGGCGCTTTGAGTGCGCCAGCAGATCGTGACCGTCAGCAACCGACCACGACGGGCCGAGCCCGTCTCACGAAGGGATCACCACCATGAACAACGCAATCGGATGGCATCAAGACGACCGCAACCCCACTGTCTCCCACTACTGGGACGGCACCGGGTGGACCGGCGAGCTCCGCTGGGACGGCGACGACTGGGTGGCCGCCCCCGCTGCGGCGGGGGCATCGGCGACTCCCGAGGTGACGGCCGAGCACACCGCGGCCCCGCCAGCCCCGGCGGCCACCCCGCCGGTCCTCGCCACGTTTCCCCCTCCGCCCGCCGCCGGTTCCTCTGCGGCCACCCCCGCCGGTCCGACCGACCCGACGGAGCGCACTTCTGCTCCGGTTGCGGGCGCCCTCGCCGGCGTTGCGATGACGGGGACCTCGGCGACGCTGCTCGCCGGGTCGGCGCTCGCCACGATCGGCATCTTCCTCCCCTGGGAGAAGGTCTCGTCGGCCTACGGGTCGCAGGTGCAGACGCCCAGTTCCCGTGCGGGAGCCGTGCTTCTCCTCCTGGCCCTGGTCGGCGGAGTCGCCGCCCTCGGATGGTCCTCGCGGTGGAACGTCCTGTCGTGGGGCCGGTTGGCCGGGCTGGCTGTCGTCACCGCGATGATGGCCTTCTTCGTCGTGGCCAAGTTCCACGTCATCGCGGGTGACATGGATGCGGCGCAGACGGCGAGCGCCCCGGCCGCGTCGACGGGCTTCTACGCGCCGGAACTCGCAGATCTGGCCAAGGTGAGCGTGCAGCCGGGCCTTGGCCTGTACCTCTGGACCGCAGGGGTCTTCGTCATCGGCATCGCCATCACCCGCGCGTTCATCGCCCGTTGCCAGGAGGCCACGGCGTGAGCCCGGCCGGACGATCGCGCGAATCGCAGCATCTCGGGCGAAGGGGAGCGTACGATCACCCCGTGCGGACGGGTCGGTCCAGGCCTGCAGTCCGACATGGGGGGAATCGGATGGCTGGATCCGCACGAATGAAGCGCACGGTGCACGGTGCCCGGTTCGGGATGGTCGCCGTGCTGGTGTGCGCGGGGATGCTGGCGGGCTGCAGCAAGGACCAGGCCGCCGCCGCCACGACCTTGGAGCCGGCGTCGAAGGCGGGGGCCGATCCATTCACCGATTCGGTGTCGGTCGGTCCGACCGCCGAGTTCCCCGGCAACGTGCAGGCCATCAACGCCTCGGTGCGCAAGGACCTGAAGACGGATCCGGACACGGGCATGCGGGTGGCGAAGGGGTCCACCGCCGGTCTCTACGGGGGATCCGGCGAGGCGCAGGTCTGCGACCCGGACAAGCTCGTGGCGTTCCTGAAGAGGAGCCCGGCAAAGGCGAAGGCGTGGGCTGGGGTCATCGGCATCCGCCAGAGCGGCATCGAGTCGTTCGTCCGGTCGCTCACCCCCGTGGTGCTCACCTCGGACACGTTGGTGATGAACCACGGGTTCCGGGACGCGAAGGCGACGGCGAAGCGGTCGGTCCTCCAGGCGGGGACTGCGGTCATGGTCGATCGGGCGGGCACGCCGCGCGTCAAGTGCAACTGCGGGAACCCGCTCGGTCGGGCATCCGGCGGCGGCCTCGATCAGGTCGAGGGCGCCGCATGGGCGTCGTTCGAGCCGTCGGAGGTGATCACGGTGGTCCCGGCGCCTACTGGCGGGACCCTGACGGTCACCGACACCTCGACCGGCGAGCCCGTCGAGGTGCCGGTGGGTGGGAGCACGCCCAGCCCGAAGCCGAAGGTGCCTCCGGCGGAGGAGATCCCCGACGTGAGCTGGGAGGTCGCCACCGACGACGAGAACGGGTCGTCGACGGCCTACGGCGCGACGATCGACGGGGCGGTCATCTCCGACATCGCAGAAGATGCGGCAAGCGCCCTGCGTCCCGACGACGAGAGGCTCTACGGCTTCGATGCCCTCGTGGTCACCGCGAACGCACCGGACGGCATCGGGCGGGAGTACTTCACGCAAGACGTCGGATGGTCCGGGGGGTCCACCACCAGCGTCGGGTTCCGCGTCGAGGGCTACCTCTCGACGCCGGACCCCGGACCCATCGTCGCCGTGGGTTCCCGAGGCTCGGACGATGCGGAGGAACCAGTGATCGCGTCTCAGCCCATGATGAGCAACGGGGGACCTGGTTCGTGGGTCGAGGCCGAGGTGCCCGGAGCCGCCGGCCGGAGCGGCCGGGTGGGCGCGGTGACCTATGTCGACGGGGCGGTCCACGCCGTGGTGGTGTACGACGCGCCCGAGGGCGGGAACGCTCGCGATCTGGCCCTGATCAGCAGCACCGATGGGCGGACCTGGAAGCAAGACGGCCCGCTCCTGCGGGCGGGCGGCGACTCCGTGGCGCTGGCGGCAACCGACGAAGGGCTGGTGCTCGGGGCGGTCCCGGCCGACGACGGCGGTGGTGACCACCGGATCGTGGAGCCGATCACCATCAACCCTGGCGCCAAGAACGCCGAGCCCATCGCCGGCACGCCGTTCGCCGACACGCCGGCGGTCGACATCGACGGCCCCGATGGGGGGGTCGGAGTCGGTCTGGTGGCCGGTGCCGGGCGTGACGTGTTCATCAGTCGCACCGGACGGACGTGGAAGAAGGTCGACACCGTCGACCACCCGATCACCGCGGTCTCTGCGGAGATCGCCGCTCCGGTGCCGGGCTCGACGACGGCGTCGGCGACGACGACGGTGCCGTCGCCGTCGGCCAGCGACCATCCCTGCAACGTGGGCGACATCTTGGGCTTCAAGCTCGATGACGGGGAGGGCCTGGAATTCCTGGACTGCGCCGGCGACTTCGCAGCGGTTGGCACCTACGACCTGGCCAGCGGTGATTCGCTGACCCCGGGCTTTCTCATCTGGAACTCGGCGCAGGGGGGCTGGGAGGTCACGGCATCGTCGCCCACCAGCCCGTACTGCACCGGAACCGTGGTGCCGGAGTCCGTGCGGCCCATCGCCTGCGGAGCCGGGTGATGCGGCGCCGAGCGGTGCTCGCCGCCGTGGTGCTCGCCGGGCTGCTGGCGGGGTGCGGGGGTGGCCAGGCCGAGGCCGTGGCCCTGGTGCCGGCATCGAAGGCCGGGGCGGACCCGTTCACCGGTTCCGTACAGGCGGGGCCGGCCGTGTCGTTGCCGGGCAACGTCGAGGCAATCAGCGCAACCGTCCGCGAGGACCTGAGGACCGACTCGAAGACGACCGGGCTGGTCGCGAAGGGCTCGACGCCGGGCCTGTACGGGGGATCGGGCGAGGCGAAGGTGTGCGACCCGGATCAGCTGGTGGCGTTCTTGGGCGACGACGCGCCCAAGGCCCGCGCCTGGGCGGGTGTCCTTGGGATCGAGCCGAGCCAGATCGGCGCGTTCGTGGCCGAGCTCACGCCGGTGGTCCTCGCCTCGGACACGCTGGTCGTGAACCACGGGTTCCGCAATGGCAGGGCCACGGCTGCACCGTCGGTCCTCCAGTCCGGAACCGCGGTCCTGGTCGACGACACGGGAACGCCGCGCGTGAAGTGCAACTGCGGCAACCCGCTCGGGCGAGCGCCTGCCGTCGACCTCGAGAATGCCGACATCGAGGGCACGCCGTGGGAGCTCTACTCGCCCGGTCAGGTGGTGTCCGTGGTGCCTGCAGACACGGGCGGAACGCTCACCGTCACGGATACCAAGACCGGAGAGCCCCTGAAGGTGCCGGTCGGTTCGGGGAGCCCGGCGACGGGTCCGATCTCCACGACGACCACGCCGAAGCCAGCGACGACCACGCCGCCGCCGTCGGGACCGAACGAGTCGCTGCGCGCCGTCGATTGGCAGAACTTCACGTACCGGCAGGACTGCGACGGGGAATCCGAGATGGTCATGGTCGACGGCCAGTGGCAGGACCCCTACTCCGGCAATATCGCCGGAGGGGTGGAAGGGACCGTGTACGGCGACGTCGCCGCGACCCCGGGCGAGGAGGCGATGGTGTCGGTGACCTGCGTGCCGGGAGGAACCGCATCGAGCCTGTCGGGCAAGCTCCACGTGTTCACGATGGAGGGCGGTCGACCGGTCCTGCTCGGCGAGCCGCTCAGGAGCCTGGCCGTTCCGCAGGTGATCGCCGGTCACCTGGTGACTGATGATGACGATCTGGCCGAGGGCGACCCGGCGTGCTGTCCATCGATCCACGTCCGGCACACCTGGACCTACGCCGGCGGGGTGTGGTCCTCGGACCCTCCTCGGTAGGAGCTCCTCTTCGGCTTCGTTGTCGGAGGGGGTCCGTAGGCTGTCGGCCATGGCCGATTCTTCTCACCGCTTCGAAGTCGTGTCCCCGTTCGGCCCCGCAGGTGATCAGCCCAAGGCCATCGCGCAGCTGGTCGAGGGCATCCAGGGCGGTGAGCGGTTCCAGACGCTCCAGGGCATCACCGGCTCGGGCAAGAGCGCCACGATCGCGTGGGCCATCGAGCAGTACCAGCGGCCCACGCTCGTGCTGGCGCCCAACAAGTCCCTCGCCGCCCAGCTCGCCAGCGAGTTCCGTGAGTTCTTCCCCAAGAACCGGGTCGAGTACTTCGTCAGCTACTACGACTACTACCAGCCGGAGGCGTACATGGCCGCCTCGGACACCTACATCGAGAAGGACTCGTCGGTGAACGACGAGATCGACCGGCTGCGCCACTCGACCACGGCATCGCTGCTCACCCGTCGGGACGTCATCGTGGTGGCGTCGGTCTCGTGCATCTACGGCCTCGGAGATCCCGGCGAGTACCGGGACCACACGCTCATCGTCCAGAAGGGCCAGGAGATCGACCAGCGCCAGGCGCTCAAGAAGCTGGTGGACCTCCAGTACGACCGCAACGACATGAACCTGGTCCGCGGCAAGTTCCGGGTCCGCGGCGACACCATCGAGGTGCACCCGGCCTACGACGAGACGGCGGTGCGGATCGAGCTCTTCGGCGACGAGATCGAGCGGATCCTGGTGGTGGACCCGCTCACGGGCGAGACCGTTCGGGAGGAGGAGCAGTTCGCGTTCTTCCCGGCCACCCACTACGTCGCCGGCGAGGAGCGGATGCAGGCGGCCATCGGCCGCATCGAGAAGGAGCTCCAGGAGCGACTGGCCTACTTCGAGAAGGAGGGCAAGCTGCTCGAGGCGCAGCGCCTGCGCATGCGTACCCAGTACGACCTGGAGATGATGCAGGAGCTGGGCTACTGCAACGGGATCGAGAACTACTCGGCGCCCATCGACGGGCGCGGGCCGGGAGAACCGCCGGGCACGCTGCTCAACTTCTTCCCGAAGGACTTCGTCGTCGTCATGGACGAGAGCCACCAGTCGGTGCCGCAGCTCCACGGCCAGTACGAAGGCGACCGCTCCCGCAAGGAGCAGCTGGTGGAGCACGGCTTCCGCCTGCCCTCGGCAGCGGACAACCGGCCGCTGCGGTTCGAAGAGGTGATGGACACGGTGGGCCAGGTGATCTTCGTGTCGGCCACACCTGGGCCCTACGAGCGGGAGATCTCGACCAACATCGTCGAGCAGGTGGTGCGCCCCACCGGCCTGGTCGATCCCGAGATCATCGTGAAGCCCACCAAGGGCCAGATCGACGACCTGATCGAGAACATCAACGACCGGGTGACGCGGGGTGACCGCGTGCTCGTCACCACCCTCACCAAGAAGATGTCCGAGGACCTCACCGACTACCTGCTCGAGCTCGGAGTCAAGGTCCGGTACCTCCACTCGGAGGTGGACACCATCCAGCGGATCGAGATCCTCCGTGACCTCCGGCTGGGCGAGTTCGACGTGCTGGTGGGCATCAACCTCCTGCGGGAGGGCCTGGACCTGCCCGAGGTGTCGCTCGTGGCCATCCTCGACGCGGACAAGGAGGGCTTCTTGCGGTCGGAGACCTCGCTCATCCAGACGATCGGGCGCGCCGCCCGCAACGTGGAGGGCCAGGTGATCATGTACGCCGACCAAGTGACCCCCTCGATGCAGAAGGCCATCAGCGAGACCAACCGCCGCCGCAAGCTCCAGCAGGAGTACAACCTCGAGCACGGGATCAACCCGCAGACGATCCGCAAGGCCATCACGGACATCCTCGAATACCTCCGTCCGTCCACGGGTGCACCGCTCCCGGCCAAGGAGCGCCGGCGCGAGACCGAGGCGGACCGCAAGCGGCGCCTGGAGCTGGCCGAGCTGCCCGGCGACGAGCTGGAGCGGTTGATCCGCACGTTGGAAGCCGAGATGTCCGAGGCTTCGCAGGAGCTGCGCTTCGAGTACGCCGCCCGCCTGCGGGATGAGATCAAAGACCTGCGCCGGGAGCTCTCCCAGGTCCAGTAGCCGGCGGCGGATCCGCAGCCGGTCCGGTACCAGCCGCCAAGATGGCCCGATGGTCGACGCCGATGCACCCGCGGGCACCGAACCCGGTCCACCGGCCGACCCCGCCATCGGGACGCTGGCGTCGGCAGCCCGAGCAATCGGCGCGGTCCGCACCCCGACGGTGTGGCGCCGGACGATCTTGATCGTGCTGCCGCTGCTCTTCTTCGCCGTCGGCATGCACCAGGCCGACCGCGACGCGCCCACTATCGATGAAGGGGTCGACGTTTCCTCGGGGGTGGCGGCACTCGTCCGTCACGACCTCCGCATGGTGCCCGAGCACCCGGTGCTCCCGAAGGTCGTCGCCGCGCTGCCGGCCCTGATCGCCCAGCCGATCGTGCCCGACACGAAGGCCTGGCGCGACGGGGACTGGTTCGGATGGTCCGACGACTTCATCGCCGCCAACACCGAGGCGGGGCGTCTCCACGAGATCCTGCTGTGGTCTCGCGCCGTCCTCCTGCTCGAGTCGGTGGCAGCCGGGGCGCTGCTGTACCTCCTGACCAAGCGCTTCTTCGGGCCAGACGGCGGGTTGCTGGCTGCCGTGGCCTGGCTGACGACGCCCTACGTGGTGGGACTCGGGCACTTCGCGATGATCGACATCCCGTTCGTGGTGGTGACCCTGGGCTTCTGCCTCCTGTTGGCCCGTTGGGTCGACCACCCCGCCACCGGTCGGACGGTCGCCCTCGGCTTGGTGCTGGCCGCGGCCCTCGGGTCGCGCCACACGGCCCTGGTACTCGTCCTGGTCGCCGTCGGCGTCATGGTCCACCGCCTGCGGAAGTCCCCCCGGGATGCGGCGACGGCGGTGGGTGTGGCCGGGCTCACGGCGCTCGCCGGCCTCTGGCTCATCTACCGGGGCCTGGCACCGACGGGCTCCTCGGCCGAAGTCGAGGCGAGCTTCCACGGTCTGATCGACGGCGCTGCCGGGGCGCCGGCGCGCCTCGTGGGCCTCCTGCCCCTCCCGGTGGAGTGGCGGGCCGGGTTCGCCTACCTCGACCTCACCTCCACCGATCGTCCAGCATCCTTGTTGGGCCAGAGCTGGGACGGCGGCGTCTGGTGGTTCTTCCCGGTGAGTGCGGCGCTCAAGCTGCCGCTGACCCTCGTGGCCGCCATCGTCGTCGGGTGGTTCACGATCGCGCGCCGAGCGCTGCACCGTCGGGCGCTGCTGATGTACGTCGTCATCCCGGCACTGGCCCTGTGGCTCCTGCTGCTGGCCCAGCCGCTGAACTTGGGACTGCGCCTGGCAATGCCCATCGTGGTGCTGGCGTTCGTGGGCCTCGGCGCCCTGCCCGCGCTCGTGCCCGACGACCTCGGAACCTCCCGGGGCCGCCTGGCGCTCGGCGGCATCGGCATCGTCGTCGTGGTCCAGTTCGCGGCCATGTTCGTCGCCGCGCCGACGTCATTGGCCTGGACCCCGCCGCCGTGGACGCCGGCCTACCGGTGGGTGAGCGACTCCAGCCTGGACGCCGGCCAGGCGCTCTACGAGGTGCGGGACTGGGCATCTGAACACGACCGTCCCTACGTGGCGATCGACCGGACCCGGGGCCTCGACGTGGGCGGCGGTAGCCGGCCGCTGCGGAAGACCGACCCGTCGGAGATCCGGGGATGGGTGGCGGTGGGGGTGACCCCCCTCATGCAGACCCGGCGAGACGAGCTGGCCTGGTTGCGCACGTACTGCCCGGTGGGGACGCTCGGCGGCGGCAGCGTCCTCGTCTACCGCTTCGAGGATGCCCCGGATCCCGCTCCCGGACCCGAGCGTCCGGTCGAGCCCTGCTTCGGCGCCACTTGGTCGACCGAGCGCACCGGCTGACGGCTGTCTAGAGCCAGTCGTTGCGGCGGAAGAGCACGTAGAGCGTGCCCGAGAGCGCGACCATCAGGCCGATCGAGAGGAGCACCCCGCTGTGGCGGGCGAAACCCGGGTACGGCACGTTCATCCCGTAGAAGCCGGTGATCAGCGTCGGCACGGCGATGATCGCGGCCCAGCTCGTGACCTTCTTCATGATCTGGTTCTGCCGGTAGTCGCGCAGGCTGAGGTTCGTCTCGACGATCGTCGCCACGAGGTCCCGCAGCGCATCGGTGGACTCCGTGACGCGCAGGATGTGGTCGTAGACGTCCTGGTAGTACGGGTAGAGCTCTTCGGCCACGGCATCGCGTTCGCGACGCATGAGGGCGCTGAGCATCTCCCGCATGGGCACGGCGAGCCGGTGCAGGCGGAACAGCGCCCGCCGCATCTGGAACCAGTGGACCTGCTCGCGCGGGTCGATCGGGCGCTCGGAGAAGATGGTCTCGCTGATCTGGTCGTAGTACTCGTCGAACACCTCGACCGAGTCGAAGTAGCCGTCGACCACGACGTCGAGCAGGCCGTACAGGAGGAAGCTGACGCCGCCAGAGGCGAGGTTGGGGGAGCGGTCCCACCGTTCGACCACTTGGTCCATGTCGAAGCCGTCGTCGGCGCGCACGGTGATGAACCAACGGTCGCCGACGAACGCATCGACCTCCGTCTCCTGGAGCACGGCCTCCACGGGATCGACGACGGTCGCATGGCACGAGATGAACAGGTGGTCGGGGTAGTGGTCCAGCTTGGGGCGCTGGTGCGGCTCAAGCGCGTCCTCCACCGCGAGCTCGTGGAGGCCGAGCTGGTCCCGGAGCTCGTGGAGCTGCTCGGCGTTGGGCCCGCACAGGTCGACCCACACGACGCACTCGCCGTCTTGGAGGTGGCCCAGCAGGGCCGTGTGGTCCACGTCCTCGGCGACCACCACACCGTTCTCGTACACGCGAGAGCGGGTGCGGGTCATTCGGTCTCGGAGGCGCGTGGGGTGGCGAGGGCGATCACGGACAACATCATGACCGGCATGGCCATGCGGGTGGCGCCGAAGTTCGCTGCCGTCGGGTTGGTGCCCATGACCAGCAAGAACGCGAGCTGGATGGCGATCGCCAACCCCAGGGGGTGGCGGAAGCGCCGCAGGGCCAGGGCGGTGGCGCCGATGGCCAAGCCACCCACGGTGCACGCCATGCCCACCAGCTCCTCACCCTGCGACCACACGTCGCTCCATGCGCCGACCAGTCCGGCGAAGGGGAGGCCGAGGTCGTTGGGGCGAGCGGTGTCGGGTGGGAGCTGCAGGCCGAGCCAGCCCATCCAGGCAACGATGACCGCAGCCGGGACGACGACCAGGAGCGCATCGCGCTTGGTCCGGCGGTGCACCGCCCAGCCGAGCAGGAGGAGGATCGCCGGCTCCTTGGCCAGCACGGCGAGGACCCCGACGACGATCGCCGCGCCGTGGCGGCTCCGCGCCGCCAGGGCGATGGCGGCGAGCGCCAGCCCGAGCGCCATGGCGTCGGACACGGTGACGCGCAGCGACCAGTAGGCCCCGGGCAGCAGCGGGAAGATGGCGGCGATCCACGGCGGCCCCCGCCACATGGTGGCGAGTGCCCCCGAGGCCAGGGCACCGCAGAAGATGGCCACCAATCCCACGACGAACAGCGCGTACACGAGGCCGAGGCCTCCGCCGGCGGGCTGGAAGAGCCAGGCAGTCCACGGCAGCAGCGGCCGCTGGAGCCGGTAGCGCGGGTTGTCGAGCTGGTCGGCCGTCCGGTCCAGGTGCAGCGGGTCCCGGGCGATGGCGTAGTACTGCTGGCCGTCGAGCCCGTCGCCGTTGGGCTGCTCGACGTCGGGGAAGTCGCGGGCCACGGCCTGGGTGGAAGGTCCCTTGGTGCCCGGCTGGATCAGGCTGACGGGGTTTCCGCCGCCGTAGCGGGAGACGTCGACCATCACGAGCAGCAGCAGGCCGACGATCCCGATTAGGGACCAGCGCACGATCTCCCGCCAGGGCACGGGAGTGCGTTCGGCGGCCGCGTCGTGAGCGGGACCGACCGCGGTGTCGTCGTCGGCGAGCGGATCGAGCTGCAGGTCGGTCACGTCGCCGGCTCGAGCGCTGGCACGCTCGTGGGCACCGCCGCAGCGGGCTCGGCACGGCTGAGCGACACGCGAGCAAGTCCCAACCAGATCGACGCCAGGGCGATGCCCGTCGCGAAGACGTAGGGGTAGGCGTCCAGCACGAGGAACGGCACGACCGGCAGGACCACGGCTCCGGTCCACGCGCCTCCCCGCAGCACGCGAAAGCCGAGCAGGCCGAGGAGCGCCAGAGCCGCGATGCCGCCCAAGATCCCCATCTCGGCCGCATCCTGAGCGACGAGGTTGTGGGCCGGGAGGTACTCGATCCGCTTCTCGGCGTGCAGGGCATCGACGTAGGTGCCGGGACCGACCCCGACCACTGGATGCGCAGAGATCAGCTCGCCGGCCTCGCGGAGGCGCTGGGTCCGGCTGCTGGACACGTTCTGGGTGCCGTCGGCGTTGATGGTCACCTCGGACCGGGCGAGCCAGCCGTCGCCGAACGACACCCCGCCGATGGTCAGACCCACGATGATGGCGGCGGCGGGCAGCATCAGTCGGCGGTCGCGGTGACCGAGCAGGAGGCAGATCACCAGGAGGACCTGCCCGATGGCCCCGGCGCGGGTGTAGGTAACGGCGATGCCGGCGCCCAAGACGGCGAGGCCTGCGACCCACGGCCAGCGGGCCGAACGGGTATGGCGCAGGCCGAGGAGGGCGGCACCCTGGGCCACGGCCAGCAGGACGGCGAGGTGGTACGGATGGCCGAGTCCGCCGCGGCCGGCACGGGACGAGCCGAAGGGGTAGAGGCGCCCGGCGAAGTCGAGGTAGTCGATCCCGAACGCGGTGCCGTGGGCTGACTGGGCCATGCCGAGCACGGCCTGGAGCACGCCCACCACGACGATGGTGCCGAGCATGAACTGGCGGCCGCTGGCGTTCTCGGCACCCTTGGCCACGAGCGCGATGACTACGAGCCCAGCACCGAGGCGCAGACCGAGGTTCACCCCGAGCCAGCTGAACCCGGCGACCAGCGAGACCGCGAAGACGGCGGCGTAGGCGCCTGCGGCGATCTGCACGGCGCGGGATCGGAAGAGGTCGCCCAGCAGGCGGGGGCGCCGCAGCGTCCAGCCGACGGCGAGCAGCAGTACGAGGTCGAAGGGCGCGACGATCACGCTGCGGTTCCAGTCCTTGACGGCCCCCGGGGCGCTCCAAAGCAGGTGGGCATCGGCCAAGGGGATGGTGATCATCAGCAGGGCGATGATCGTCGCCGCAACCCGGGACTCGTCATCGAACGGCGCCCGAGCGGCGCGCGTGGCGACCGGCTCGTCGAGCTCGGTTTCCGGTGGCGTCGTGAGGGAGGCACCCGGGGCAGGCGCGACGACGGGGTTCATGGCCCCATTCCATCGGACGGACCCCTCCTCAACTGAGGATGGTCCACCGAAACAGAACAGGTGTTCGCCATCGGATCGTGTGGCGCCGATAGGCTCCCTGCCTGTGTCTGATTCGCTGATCATCCGCGGTGCTCGCGAGCACAACCTCCGCAACGTGTCGCTCGATCTGCCGCGCGACAAGCTCATCGTGTTCACCGGGCTGTCGGGCTCGGGCAAGTCCTCGCTGGCGTTCGACACCATCTACGCCGAGGGCCAGCGCCGCTACGTGGAGTCCTTGTCGTCGTACGCCCGGCAGTTCCTCGGGCAGATGGACAAGCCCGATGTCGACTTCATCGAGGGACTGTCACCCGCCATCTCCATCGACCAGAAGTCCGCCAGCCGCAACCCGCGCTCCACGGTCGGCACCGTCACCGAGATCTACGACTACCTGCGCCTCCTGTTCGCCCGCATCGGCGTCCCGCACTGCCCCGAGCACGGCGTGGTCATCTCCCGCCAGACGCCCCAGCAGATCGTCGATCGCGTCCTGGAACTGCCCGAGGGGAGCCGGTTCCAGGTGCTGGCGCCCGTGGTCCGCGGTCGCAAGGGCGACTACCACACCCTCCTCGCCGACCTGGCGGCCCAGGGGTACGCCCGGGCCCGCATCGACGGGGAGCTCTACGACCTCCCGGTGAAGGACCTCGAGCTGGCTCGCTACGAGAACCACACCATCGAGGTCGTGGTCGACCGCCTGGTGAAGCGCGAGGGCATCGAGCGTCGGCTCACCGATTCCCTGGAGACCGCCCTGCGGCTGGCCGAGGGCGTCGCCGAGGTCGAACTGGTGGCCAAGGAAGAGGGCGAGGAGAGCACCCGCCTGACCTTCAGCCAGCACCTGGCGTGCCCGGTCGATGGCAAGAGCTACGACGAGCTGTCACCGCGGAACTTCTCGTTCAACTCGCCCTACGGCGCGTGTGAGCGCTGCGATGGCCTCGGCACCCAGTTCGAGGTCGATGCGGAGCTCGTCGTCCCGGATCCGGATGCCACGTTGGCCGATGGGGCGATCCAGCCCTGGTCCTCCGGGCACATGCAGTACCACCAGCGCCTGCTGGAGTCGGTGTGCGAGGACAACGGAATCCCGTTCGACAAACCGTGGCGGACGCTCACGGCCAAGCAGCAGCGCCTGCTGCTGCACGGAACCGGTGCCGGCAAGACCAACGTCCGGTACAAGAACCGCTACGGGCGGGTCCGGACCTACACGGCCACGTTCGAGGGGGCGATCCAGTGGATCCAGCGCCGCCACTCGGACACGGATTCCGACAGCCAGCGCGAGCAGTTCGAGGGCTACATGCGCGAAGTGGCCTGTCCCGCGTGCGAGGGCGCCCGCCTCAAGCCGTTCACGCTCGCGGTCACCATCGACGGCAGGAGCATCAACGAGTTCTCCAGCATCTCCATCAAGGACGCCGCCGTCGCCTTCGGGGCCATCGAGCTGTCCGAGCGGGACAAGCTCATCGCCGAGCGCGTGCTGAAGGAGATCAACGCCCGGATCGGGTTCCTCCTCGACGTCGGGCTGGACTACCTCTCGCTGCACCGGTCGTCGGCCACGCTCGCCGGTGGCGAGGCGCAGCGGATCCGCCTTGCCAGCCAGATCGGGTCGGGCCTCGTCGGCGTGCTGTACGTGCTCGACGAGCCGTCCATCGGGCTCCACCAGCGCGACAACCGCCGCCTCATCGACACCCTCACCCGCCTGCGGGACCTCGGCAACACGGTCCTGGTCGTGGAGCACGACGAGGACACCATGGCGGTGGCGGACTACGTCGTCGACATCGGTCCGGGTGCGGGGGAGCACGGCGGGGCCATCGTCCACGCGGGCACCTACAAGTCCCTGCTCAAGAACAAGGACTCGCTCACCGGCCAGTACCTGTCGGGCAAGAAGACCATCCCGGTGCCCGCCACCCGCCGGCCCCACAACGGCCAGCACGTCACGGTGAAAGGGGCACGGGAGCACAACCTCCAGGGCATCGACGTGGACTTCCCGCTCGGCGTGCTGCTTGCGGTGACCGGCGTCTCGGGATCGGGCAAGTCCACCCTCGTCAACGACATCCTGCTGCGGTCCCTGATGCAGAAGATCTACAAGTCGAAGACGCCGCCGGGCCTGCACAAGAAGGTCACCGGCATCGAGCACCTCGACAAGGTCATCAACATCGACCAGTCGCCCATCGGCCGGACCCCCCGGTCGAACCCGGCCACCTACACGGGCGTGTGGGACCACGTGCGCAAGCTCTTCGCCCAGACCACCGAGGCCAAGGTCCGCGGGTACCTGCCCGGTCGCTTCAGCTTCAACGTCAAGGGCGGCCGCTGCGAAAATTGCGCCGGCGACGGCACCATCAAGATCGAGATGCACTTCCTCCCGGACGTGTACGTCCCGTGCGAGGTCTGCAAGGGGGCGCGGTACAACCGCGACACCCTCGACATCGAGTTCAAGGGCAAGAACGTGGCCGAGGTCCTGGACATGCCCATCGAGGAAGCCCTCGGATTCTTCGCCAACCAGCCGGTGATCTCCCGGCACATGCAGACGCTGGTCGACGTCGGGCTGGGCTACGTCCGCCTCGGCCAATCGGCGCCCACCCTCTCCGGCGGCGAAGCGCAGCGCATCAAGCTGGCGTCGGAGTTGTCGAAGCGGTCCACCGGTCACACCATCTACCTGCTGGACGAGCCCACGACCGGCCTCCACTTCGAGGACATCCGCAAGCTGCTCACGGTGCTCGGCCGGCTGGTCGACCAGGGAAACACGGTCCTCGTGATCGAGCACAACCTCGATGTCATCAAGACGGCGGACTGGATCATCGACCTGGGTCCCGAGGGCGGGTCCGGCGGTGGCACCGTCCTCGTCGAGGGCACGCCGGAGACGGTGGCGAACACGCCTGCGTCCTACACGGGGCAGTTCCTCCGTCCGCTGCTCGGCATGGAAGGCTGACGCCGTGGCCCTCGACGACCTCCGGCCCGATGCGCTCTATCACCTGGCCTCGGCCGAGGAGTGGGCCGACTACCAGGACCGCGGCACCATCGACCCCACATCGATCGAGGCCGAAGGGTTCGTGCACTGCTCCTACGGCCACCAGGTGGCGGGCACCGTCGCCAAGCACTTCGACGGGGTGATGGGGTTGTTGGCCCTGGAACTGGACCGCGCTGCGCTCGGCGACGTCGAGGTCCTGGACGAGGACAGCTACGGCTCCGGTCAGGCCTTCCCGCATGCTTACGGCGCCATCCCGGCAGCGGCGGTGACCCGGAGCACCACGGTCACCTGACCGTTCCGCGACCAGCGGGGAACCAGTCTGCGGCATCGCCCGCCCACCGGGGTCGGGTTCGTACGATGACGGAGTGAGACGCGTGGCCCGGCTGCTGAGCTTCCTCGGCGCGGCCACCGTGGTGCTCGCCCTGAGCAAGGTCCACGCAGCGTACATCGCCGATCCGGCGTACGACTTCACCGGTTCGTTCCGGCTGACCTGGGCGTTGGGGTACATCCTCCTGCTGTGGATCGCGGGGTACGGGTTCGGCCTGCCCGACCTCCCTCGTTCGGCGCGAGAGGCGACCGTGGTGGCCCTCGGTGTCTCGGCATCGGCCGCGCTCGCCGTCTCGGTGCTCCAGCTGCTCGTGGGCGATGCCCTCCTGCCGAGGTTCGTGGTGTTCGGCAGTGCGTTGTTGCTGGTCCCGTGGCAGGTCGCCGTCAACGCGCTGGCCCGGAGCGGCCGCAGTCGTGACGAAGGCCGGGACCGGGTCATCCTCGTGGGGACCGGCGAGGAGCTGGTCCGCCTGGAGGTGGACCTCGGGCTGGTGCCCGAGCAGCCGGCCGTGCTGGTCGGGCACCTTGCGCCTGCGGCGGCTGCTCCGGCGGGCGTCGACCGACCGCTCGTCGATCTCGTCCTCCGGGAGCGGGCCTCCGTGGTCGTGCTGGATCGGGAGGCGTCGTCGTCGGCTGCCGTGGTGACGGAGGCCGCTGCGCTCCACGAGGCCGGCCTGCGGGTGCGGACCCTCGTCCAGTTCTACGAGGAGTGGCTGGGGAAGCTGCCCGTCGGCGAGCTGGAGCGGGCGTCGCTCTTCTTCGACATCGGCGAGATCCACCGGGTCCGCTACGCGCGCATCAAGCGGCTGCTCGACCTGGTGCTGGGCTGCATCGGTCTGGTGCCGTTCCTCCTCGCCGTGCCGTTCGTCGCACTGGCCAACCTCTTCGCCAACCGCGGTCCGCTCTTCTACCGCCAGGAGCGGGTCGGGCGCGACGGGGAGCACTTCCAGATCCTGAAGTTCCGGACCATGCGCACCGAGTCGTCGGTCCAGCCCGACGGTGCCGGTGATTGGACGGCGGTCGACGACCCGAGGATCACGTCGTTCGGGAAGGTCCTGCGGGCGACCCACCTCGATGAGCTCCCGCAGATGGTCAACATCGTCAAGGGCGAGCTGTCGCTCGTGGGGCCGCGGCCCGAGCAGCCGCGCTACGTGGCCGAGCTCAGTGCCTCGCTGCCGTTCTACGGCATGCGACACCTGGTCCGCCCGGGGCTCACCGGCTGGGCCCAGGTGAAGTACGGCTATGCCGGCGACGAGGACGATGCGCTCGAGAAGCTCCAGTACGAGTTCTTCTACCTGCGCCACCAGAGCCTGCGGTTCGACCTCCGGGTGATGGGCCGAACCGTGCGCAGCGTCGCCGGCACGGAAGGCGCAGGACGCTGAGCAGATCACCGATGACGGCTCCAGCGGCTGACAGACTCGCTCCCGTGCGCCGGGACCGAGAGCAGCATGCCGCCCGGCAACGGATGTTGTGCCTGACCCGGCGAGGCGCCCGATGAGCCCGCCGGTGGGGGCGATGCCGACGGTCACGGTGCTGATCCCTACGTACCAGGAGGCGAGCGCCATCGACGCCTGCCTCGAGGCGGTCGAGCGCCAGACCTACCCGGCCATCGTGGAGACGCTCGTGGTCGACGGCGGCTCCGATGACGGCACCCAGGCGATGGCCGCGGCCCACTCCGGGGTGACCGTGCTGGACAACCCGGACCGGATCCAGGCCGCCGCCCTCAACATCGGCATCGCCGCCGCAGCAGGGGAGGTGCTCGTGCGGGTGGACGGGCACTGCGTCATCGCCGACGACTACGTCGAGCACTGCGTCGCCGCCCTGGAAGGGTCAGGGGCGGCCATGGTCGGCGGTGGGATGACGCCGGTCGCGCACGGTCCGGTCCAACAGGGGATTGCCGACGCCATGGGCTCGCGCTTCGGGGCCGGGCCCGCCCGGTTCCACACGGGCGGCAGTGCGGGATGGGTCGACACCGTCTACCTCGGGGCCTACCGGCGCGACGTCGTGCGTGAGGTGGGTGGCTATGCGACCGACGTCGGCGTGAACGAGGACTCGGAACTCGCCCATCGGATGAGCGCCCACGGCGGGATCTGGTTCGACCCCGCCATTCGCTCGGTCTACGAGCCGCGGTCGTCGCTGCGCGCGCTGGCCAAGCAGTTCTACCGGTATGGCCGCAGCCGGGCCGCCACGGCCAAGCGCCACCCCAAGTCGCTCAAGGCCCGCCAGCTCGCCGCGCCGGCCCTGCTGGTCGCGATCGTCGTGCTGCCGAAGCGCCGCTGGACCCTCGGTGCCTACGCCGCCGGTGTCGTCGCCGCCATGGCCGTCGACGGCGGACCGGGCCCGATCCGCAGGGCGGTCTACCTCGTCGCCCTGCCGATCATGCACCTGTGCTGGGGCGCAGGGTTCCTCGTGGGGCTGAGCGGCCTGTCCCGGTGAACGCGTCGGCCGACCCGCTCGGTGGGGCCCGGGTCCGGTTCGGCCCGGAGATCTTCCGCATCCAGGCGCGCGGCGGGGTGTCGCGCTACGTGGTCGAGCTGCACCGAGCGCTGCTCGATGCACAGGTCGATTCCGAGATCGTGGCGGGCTGGCACACCTCGGAGGCGCTCGACGGGGTAGCCCGGGTGCGGGGCCGAGCTGCGCCGGTCAGCGGGTTGCCCGGGGCGAACGTGCTCACCCGGTTCGTCGCCGAGGCGGTTGCGTCGCGAGCCGTCGGCGGGTTGCAGCGGGGCGACATCTGGCACCCGAGCTACTACCCACGCCGGGTGCCATCGGGAGGAACCGCCGAGCGCCCTCGTCTCGCCATCACCGTCCTGGACATGATCCATGAGCGGTTCGCGGCATCGATGTCCCCGCGCGACGCCAGCGCGGCACGCAAGGCTGCGGCCTGTGCCGCCGCTGACCTGGTGCTGTGCATCTCCCACGACACCGCCCACGACCTGCAGGAGCGCCTCGGCATCGACGCCGCCAAGATCGCCGTGACCCCGCTCGGGGTCACGCCCGTCGCTCCGGTCCGACAGCCCCCGCCCTTCGGGGACCGCCCCTATCTCGTGTACATCGGCGACCGGCGGAGCCCGTACAAGAACTGGGACACCCTGCTCGACGCGCTGCAGGGTGGGGTCGACGACGTCGATCTGCTGTGCATCGGAGCGCCTGCCTCGTCGTACGACCGAGCTGCCGTCCATGGCCGGGCGCTCGACGGCCGGGTGCAGTTCGAGGGAGGGAGCGACGCCGAGGTGGCGGGCCGGCTGGCCGCGTCAGCCGGGCTGGTCTACCCATCGCGCTACGAAGGCTTCGGCCTTCCGCCACTCGAGGCGCTCGCACAGGGCTGCGCAGTCGTGGCCAGCGACGTCGGGGCGATCCCGGAGGTCGTCGGCGGCATTGCCATCCTCGTCGAGCCCACCGTCGACGGGATCGGGGGCGGCATCGAGCGGCTGCTTGCCGCCGGCCCCGAGGTCCAGCGGCAGCGACGCGACGGGCCATCCTTCGCCGCCGGGTTCACGTGGTCCTCCACGGCCGCCGGGACGATCGAGGCCTACCGGCGCATCCTCCGCTGACGGGCGGGGGCCTACGACGTCGACGGGCGCGTGCTCGTCCGGGTGCGACGCCACGTGGCTCGCTCGCCGAGCAGCTTGCGCCGAAGCGGTCGGGTGAACCGGAGGAGGTGGGCGGCGTAGGACCGCGGTCGGGCGATCCGGTACCGCAGTCCGGTTGCCGGGCCGATGGCGCCATCGGGGTCGAACGCCTTCGTGGCGTAGGAGATCGAGTGGTAGTGCCGCCAGTCGTCGACGATGGCAGCGTTCTCCTTCGCCTCAGCTCCGTTGAACGCGTCCTCGCGGGTGCCGACGTGGGAGTAGTCGTGGCGCTGGTGGATCGCGGTCAGGTAGGGCGTGGCATCGATGACCTCGGCACCGAGGTCCGCGGCCCGCCAGATCAGCCACGGGTCGTAGCCCGGACGGCCGATGGCGAACGGCGGGAGCTCGGGGAACAGGCCCCGGGTGAACATGAAGTAGTCGATCCAGTTGACGGGCTTGCGCTCGCCCTCGGCTTGGGCACGTGACGCCAGCCGCTGCTGCCAGCCGGGGTCGAACGAGAGGAGGTCGAGCTGGTCGATGTCGGTGCGCTGGCCCACGACATAGGCCGGCGTCGTCCGATCGGCGACGGCCCGGGCGGCGTCGAGCAGCCGATCGGTGTACATCACGTCGGCGTTGGACCAGCACACGACGGGCGTGGTGGCGAGGGCTTGGCCCTGCAGGAACATGTCGCTGATGAGCGGGGTGCCCTCGGCCGTGGTGGCGACGTCGGGTACGTGGGTGATCCCGAGCTCGGCGCAGATCTCGGCGGTCCCGTCGTCGGTTCCGAAGAGGATGATCTCCGGACGGGGGGACAGCTTCGTCCAGCTCTCGATGGCGTTGCGCTGGATCACGGCGAACAGGCCGTGGAAGGCCTTCGGCGTCGACAGGATCGTGAGGCAGGCCTCGGGCCCGGTTCCGGCTGGCACGGATCAGGCGGGCGTAGGAGCTGCCGCGCCGCGCAGCGCGGTGTCGTTCTCCAGGAACCACTCGTAGGTCCCGGCGATCCCGTCGGCGAGCGAGGTCGACGCTCGCCATCCCAGCGCGTCGAGGCGGCTGACGTCGAGCAGCTTGCGGGGCGTGCCGTCGGGCTTGCTGGGGTCGAAGCGAATGGCTGCCCCGGGGTTCACGACGTCGCGGATCAAGGTTGCGAGCTCGCCGATCTGCAGGTCCTGGCCGGTGCCGACGTTGATGTGGAGCTCCTCGTCGTAGTGCTCCATCAGGTACACGCAGGCGTCGGCGAGGTCGTCGACGTGGAGGAACTCGCGGTACGGGGTGCCCGAGCCCCAGATCTCGACCTCGGGGACGCCGTGGACCTTGGCGTCGTGGAACTTCCGCATCAACGCCGGCAGCACGTGGGCCGACGTGAGGTCGAAGTTGTCGTTCGGCCCGTACAGGTTCGTCGGCATGGCCGAGATGTAGTTGCAGCCGTACTGGCGCCGGTACGACTGGCACAGCTTGATGCCGGCGATCTTGGCGATGGCGTAGGCCTCGTTGGTGGGCTCCAGCGGCCCGGTGAGCAGGGAGTCCTCCGTGATGGGCTGGGCCGCATCGCGGGGGTAGATGCACGAGCTCCCGAGGTAGAGCAGTTTCGTCACGTCGTGGAGGCGGCTCGCTTCCACGACCGTGGCGTGGATCATCATGTTGTCGTAGAGGAACTCGGCCGGCCGAGTGGAGTTGGCCAAGATGCCGCCGACGGTCCCGGCGGCCAGGTACACGTACTCGGGGCGGTTGGCGCGGAACCAGTAGTTCACCGCGGCCTGATCGCGCAGGTCCAGCTGGTTGCGCGACGCGGTGAGGATGTTGGTGTGCCCGGCCGCTTCGAGGCGGCGGACGATCGCGGCGCCCACGAGGCCGCGGTGGCCGGCCACGAAGATGCGTGCGTCGATCGGTTGCTCGGTCATGACCGCTCCCAGGTGATGCGTGGCGCTCCATCGGCAGGATACGCCGTGGGGTTGAGCCAGCTCCGTCTTCTCACGGAGCGTGGCGAACCTTCAGACCGGGAGGGCCCGGCTGTCGGTGGCCGGGTCGCGGACGGCCTCGACGGGGTTGCCCTGGGTGATGTCGAGCATCCGCTGGAGGGCGACCTTCGCCCACTCGGTGGTGGCGGCATCGACCGTGATCCGGTTGATGACGCGGCCCTCGACCAGGTTCTCGAGCACCCAGGCAAGGTGGGGCCCGTCGATGCGGAACATGGTGGAGCACGGGCAGATCAGGGGGTCGAGCGACACGATCGTCTTGTCGGGCGTCTCGTCGCGGAGGCGGTTGACCAGGTGGATCTCGGTGGCGATCGCCATCGTCGATCCGACGGGAGCGGCCTCGACCGCCCGGATGATGAAGTCCGTCGACCCGACCTGGTCGGCGACGCGGCACACGTCGTGGCTGCACTCGGGGTGGGCGATGACGATGCCGTCGGGGTGCTCCGCCCGGAAGGCATCGACGTGGGCCGGGCTGAAGCGCTGGTGGACCGAGCAGTGCCCCTTCCAGAGTAGGAACGTGGCGTCTCGGACTTCGTCGGCGGAGAGCCCGCCCAGCTCGAAGCGCGGGTTCCAGATCCGCATGTCGTCGTGGTCGTACCCCATGGCGATCGCGGTGTTGCGCCCCAGGTGCTGGTCCGGGAAGAAGAGCACCTTGCGACCCTGCGTGAACGCCCACTCGAGGATCTCGCGGGCGTTGGTGCTGGTGCACACCGCGCCGCCGTGCTCGCCCACGAACGCCTTCAGGGCGGCAGATGAGTTCATGTAGGTGATGGGGACCAGCTCGTTGGTGTCGATGACCTCGGCCAGCGACTCCCACGCTTCGGTCACCTCGTCGATGTCGGCCATGTCCGCCATCGAGCAGCCTGCGTTCAGGTCGGGGAGCACGACCGCCTGGTGGTCGCCCGTGAGCACGTCGGCCGACTCCGCCATGAAGTGCACGCCGCAGAACACGATGTACTCGGCGTTGGGCCGCTCCTGGGCGAGGACGGACAGCCGGTACGAGTCACCGCGGGCGTCGGCCCACTTCATGACCTCGTCGCGCTGGTAGTGGTGGCCGAGGATGAACAGCCGTTCGCCCAAGGAGGCCTTGGCGGCACCGATCATCTCGTCGAGCGCCTCGGGGGACGCGTCGCGGTACCGCTCGGGGAGGGGGGTCTGGAGCCTGAGCATTTCGGGGGCCTCCGGTGAGGTGGGGGATCCCGCTTGGTGCCGGTGGGGACAGCCTGGACGCCTCGCCACGGGGATGTCGGCACGGGATCGATAGGGGGCCGGATTCCAGGCCGGCACGGTCAGTGTAGGTGCCCCGGCGGTCAGAGCATCGTGACAACCGCTCGGACCTCGGGGCCATTCCCGCCGAGGGTCCACGGCTCGCGGCCGATCGGTTGCTCAACTGGCGTGGTGACCGGCCGACGGAAGGACGTGGAGTCCGCCGTCCGAGCGCCGTCGGCGACCCCTGCCTCCGCCGGATGGACCGATCTCGTCGCCGTGGCGCTGATCGCCGTGGTCCTGTGCGCGGCGGCCGTTGCCTACTGGTTCACGTCCGTGGCCTCCGAGCCGACTGCAGCAGACCGCTCCGCCCATGCGGGCAAGCTGATCAGCGCGATGTACGACCCACCGGCGAACTCGGTCGAGAACGCCATCGACAAGGGCGACGGCCAGTTGTTCGCCGGCCAGGCAACGGACCCCATGGTGCGGAGGCCGGAGATGGTGCGCGGCGACAAGGCCGAGCAGGCCTACCGCTACCAGCGTCCGGCGTACGGCTGGCTGGGCTGGATCGCGTCCGGAGGACGGCCGAACGCGGTCGCCTGGGGGCTGATCACCGTCACCGTGCTCGCGACCGGGCTGCTGGTGTTCGCCGGTGCCCGGTGGTTCCGCAACCGAACGACGGATCCCCGTTGGGCCCTCACGATGCTGCTGCTGCCCGGGGTGTTCGTCGACCTGACCTGGATCGGGCCCGAGGTGCTCGGTACCGCGCTGGTGATGCTCGGTCTCCACCGCTGGCTCGACGTCGCCCATCGCCCCCACGTGCGCGAACGGGATCTGCCGGTCCTGGCGCCAGCGGATTGGATGTCGGTCGCCTGCTTTGCTGCGGCCGGGCTGTGCCGGGAGACCCTGCTGGTCGTCCCGTTCGTCCTCATGATGACGTCCGTCCTGGCCAGAAGGTGGCGTCGGGCGCTCGGCGCCGCGCTGAGCGCGGCGCCGTACGTCGTGTGGGTGGTGGTCCTCCGGTGGCGCATCGGTTCGTGGCCTCAGGGGTCGGTCGACGGTCGCTTGTCGCTCGTGCCCTTCGGCGGCCTGGTCGATGCGGCCGGCACCTGGGCCCGGGGCGAGTACGGCTCCGCCGCCTTGCTGCTTGGCCTCGCCGTCGCAGCCATCGCGCTCGGGCGTCGTTCCGGGCTGCGGGCGGTCATCGCCGCCAACCTGGCCCTGGCTGCCACCCTGGGCGAGCCCGTCTGGCACCGGTTCCCCGACTTCGCCCGGGTCCTGCTTCCACTCGGCGCCCTCTCGCTGCTCGTCGTGATCCCGGCCCTCGTGGCCCGTCCGGGCCCGGTCGAGCCCATCGGCCGCACCGAGCCCGACGCGATCCTCCGAGCCTGAGCCTCATCACGAACCACCCCGCAGCGAGCAACAGCAATCGAACTACGTAGGTCGGAACTTGCCCTCCGAATCGGGCGCGCTCCCCGACGACGTTCGATGGTTCGATGGTTCGATGGTTCGATGGTTCGATCGGCCGTGGGTGGGCTCAGGCGGGAACGGTGATGGCGGCGGGGATGGCGACGGGGGCGGATGCCTCGGCCAGGCGAGGGCGGGCCAGTGCGGCGAGGGCGAAGACCGGAAGGATCGTGAGCACCCGGCCGAAGCCCCACCACTGGAACCACACCACCGTGCCCATCAGCGAGGCGAAGCCCAGGTTGACCGCGGCGATGGCCTTCATCCAGCCGTAACCCCGCCGGAAGATCACGGCGGTGGATGCCACAACGAGCGCGGCGGTGAGGTACTCGGCGAGGTGCCAGAATTCCGTGCCATCGACCATCCCTGCGAAGGGGGCCGCCAACTGCGAGCCCCCGTCGGGGGCGGTGCCGATGCGGGTGGTGACGATCGCGACCCACCCGACGTAGGCCAGCGGCGCCAGGGCGAGCGGCAGGACCGGCCAGAGCGACCGCTTCTCCCACACGAGGTTGAGGGCGAGGCCGAGGGGCACGAGCAGCATCGTCTCCCGACACAGGCCGGCGGCGGCGAAGCACCCAACCGCCGCCCACCTCCGGTCGCGGAACCACGCGGCCATGCCGGTGATGGTGAGGGCCAGGCCGAGCGGGTCGCCGAGGCCCGGGTAGGCGATCGACGTGAGGATCGCAGGGGACAGGACGAGGGCGGCTAGGTGGCGGACCTGGAGGCCGAGCGCTCGGCCCAGCACGTCCAGGCTGAAGATGCCCCAGCCGATGGTGATCGCCGAGAGGACGAGCATCGTGGGGGCCAGGAGCGTGCGCCGCCCCCCGAGCGAACCGAGGAAGAACAGCCAGCCCGGCAGTGGACGGCTGGCGCGGTAGGCGGCCTTCCCGGCATCGCCGTGGTAGTCCGCGACGGTTCGGCGCATCAACGGATCGGCGGCGATCTGGGCGAAGGAACGGCCGTCCATCTTGGCGACGAGCTTCTCCGACCGGGTGACCGCCGGGTGCCAGGCGCCGCCCTCGCCGTCGTTGCCCGGCGTCGAGGCGGAGATGCCGAGGAGCTGGACCAGGAAGATGACGCCGACGCCCAGGCCCACGAGCACCGCGATCGCACGGGCGGAGGGGCCGGGATCGGAGTCGGCCCGCGTCGGAGTGGATGCAGTCGACGGGGACACCCCTCTCCTTCGGCAGGCGCAGAGCCGGGTTGAGGAGCCGTCCGGCGACCCGCCGGCCGATCAACGCGCCGGGATGCGATGCGCGCGCGAACTGCCGTTCGATCCGGCAACCTAGGGACGTGGTCCAACGTCCTCCCGCCGGCACCATCCCCGATGCACCCGGCTCGTACCAGTTCAAAGACGTGCACGGCCGGGTGATCTACGTCGGCAAGGCCAAGAGCCTACGCTCGCGCCTCTCGAACTACTTCCAGACCAACCTCCCGGTCCGCACCGCACAGATGGTGGCCACAGCGGAAACGGTCGAGTGGATGCAGGTGAGCAACGAGGTCGAGGCGCTCATGCTCGAGTACAGCCTCATCAAGCAGCACCGGCCGCGGTTCAACATCCGGCTCATCGACGACAAGAGCTACCCGTTCCTCGCCGTGACTGTGTCCGACGAATGGCCCCGTCCGACGGTGATGCGGGGTGCTCGGAAGAAGGGCGTGCGCTACTTCGGCCCGTACGGCCACGCCTACGCCATCCGCGAGACGCTCGATCTGCTGTTGCGCACCTTCCCCGTGCGGACGTGCTCGGACAACAAGTTCCACCACCACGAACGGTTGGGCCGGCCGTGCCTGCTCTTCCACATCGAGCAGTGCTCGGGGCCCTGCGTCGGCGAGGTGACCCAGGAGCAGTACCGGGTCTACGTCGAGGAGCTGATCCAGTTCCTCGAGGGTGACACCGATGAGGTCGTGAAGCGGCTCGAGACCGGCATGCGCGAGGCCGCTGACGAGCTCGAGTTCGAGCGGGCGGCGCGCCTGCGTGATCGGCTGACCTCGGTCAACAAGGCGATCTCCCGCCAGCAGATGGTGGCGGATCGCAACGAGGACATCGACGTGATCGGGGTCGCGGACGACGAGCTCGAGGCTGCGGTCCAGGTCTTCCACGTGCGCAAGGGCCGGGTGGTGGGGCGCAAGGGCTTCGTCATGGACAAGGTCGAGGACCTCGACGAGCACGAGCTGACCGGGCGCATCCTCGAGGGCATCTACGACGATCCGCCGCGCATCGGGATGCCCAAGCAGGTCCTGGTGCCGCACGACCCCGATGACGTCGAGCTCTACCAGCAGTGGCTCAGCCTCGAGCGCGGTTCGGCGGTCTCCATCCGGGTGCCCCAGCGGGGCGACAAGCGCACCCTGCACGAGACCGTCACCAAGAACGCCAAGGAAGAGCTCGTCCGGCATCGCCTCAAGCGGGCGCAGGACCACAACAGCCGGGCGAAGGCGCTCAACGAGCTGCAGGAGGCGCTCGGGCTGCCCGAGCCGCCGTTGCGGATCGAGTGCTACGACATGAGCCACCTCCAGGGGACCGACTACGTCGGCTCGATGGTGGTGATGGAGGACGGTCTCCCGAAGAAGTCCGAGTACCGCCGCTTCAAGATCAAGAGCGGTCAGGGCAACGACGACTTCCGGGCCATGGAAGAGGTCCTCACCCGGCGCCTCACCGCCTACCTCGCCGAGCGCAAGCTGCCCGTCAGCGAGCGGGGGCGGTTCCAGTACCCGCCCCAGCTGCTGCTGGTCGATGGCGGCAAGGGCCAGCTGGGCGTGGCCGTGAAGGTCCTGGCCGACCTCGGCCTCGACGAGGAGATCCCCGTGGCATCGCTGGCCAAGCGGTTCGAGGAGGTCTACGTCCCGGGCCTGGCCGATCCCGTCCGGGTCCCTCGCCAGTCCGAGGCGCTCTACATGCTCCAGCGGCTCCGGGACGAGTCCCACCGCTTCGCCATCTCCTTCCACCGCGAGCTGCGCGCCAAGCGCATGACGACCTCGGCGCTCGACGGCATCGCCGGCCTCGGGGAGACGAGGAAGAAGCGCCTCACCAAGGAGCTCGGCGGCGTCAAGGCGGTCAAGACGGCATCGCTCGAGCAGCTCAAGGACCTGAGCTGGCTCCCCGACGCGGTGGCCGAGGCCGTCTACGCCAAGCTCCACGACCCGGCCCCGCGCTGACCCTCAGGCGGACGCCCAGGGCGGGGGGAGGGCGGCGATCTCGGCGGCAACGGGGCACGCTGGGTGGTGGGCGCCGTCGATCCACCCCGTCGACATGAGGAACTCGCCGGTGATCTCCCCGCCGGTGAAGCGGAAGGTCTGCTTGAACAGCTTCACCCAGGCCGCCTTGTCGAGCGGGTGATGCGTGGCCAGCCACTCGTGGAAGCCGCCGTCCGAGCTCCGCATCCCGGCAATCACGGCCGCGTTGGAGATGGCCGCGTCGACCTTGAGCCGGTTGCGGATGATCCCCGCGTCGCCGAGGAGCCGGGCGCGCTCCACCTCGCCGTAGCCCGCCACCGCATCGACGTCGAAGCCGTCGTACGCAGCGCGGAACCCCTGGCGCTTCTTCAGGATCGTGAGCCACGAGAGGCCAGCCTGGTTGATCTCCAGCACGAGCCGTTCGAATAGCGCCGACTCGTCATCGACCGGGAACCCGTACTCGGTGTCGTGGTAGGGGCCGTGCCACTCGTGCCCGGGCGCAATGGTGCAGTACGTGTCGGCCGGCAGCACCAGGTCGCCCATGTCCCGGACGGTACCGCCCGACCGCGTACCGTCGGGACGTGGCCGACGACATCGATCTGTGGGAAGCGCACTCCGGCTGGTGGCAGGACGGCTTCACGGACGGTGCGGACCCGGAGTACGAGGAGCAGATCTTGCCGATCGCCGCCAACCTGCTGAGCGGCTACGACCGGATCCTCGACGTCGGCACGGGCGAGGGACAGGTGGCCCGCCTCGCTGCCGCCCAGGGCTCGTCGCTGGTCGCCGGCATCGACCCGACGGCCAACCAGGTCGCCGTGGCCGCCGAGCGCGCCGGTGGCCCGGTGTACGCCCGATCCGGTGCGGACGCGCTCCCGTTCGCCGACGCGGCCTTCGACGCCGTGGTGGCCTGCTTGGTGTTCGAGCACATCGAGGCCGTGGACGCCGCCATCGACGAGGTCGCCCGCGTCCTGCGCCCCGGCGGCCGCTTCGCCTTCTTCTTGAACCACCCGCTGCTCCAGACACCCAACAGCGGTTGGATCGACGACCACATGGTCGATCCGCCCGAGCAGTACTGGCGCATCGGCCCGTACCTCGTCGAGGACAACTCGATCGAGGAGGTGGAGAAGGACGTGTTCATCCCGTTCATCCACCGGCCGATGAGTCGCTACGTGAACGCCATGGCTGAGTCTGGCCTCGTCCTGCGGCGGATGCTCGAGCCGTCCCCGCCGCCGGGGTTCCTCATTCGCGCCATCGAATACCAGGAGGCAGCGTCCATCCCGCGCCTGCTCGTCCTCGTGGCCGACAAACTCGATCTCGGGTCGCCGTGACCTCGGGGTCGGACCGCTGGGACGACGACGAGCCGCTCGAGCCGTACGTCCCGCTGAGCGAGGAGCCGTTTGCGGTGGGCCTGCAGCCCGACACGCCGATGATGCTGTCGCACCACTTCCCCGAGGACTACGACCGCTGCGCCGTCATCGCCGGGTTCCACGTCTGCCGCCGCTGCCTCGTCCTGTACCCGGTGGCTCTGCTCACGGGTGTGGCCATCAGCCTCGGGTCGTGGTGGCCCGAGTCGCTCAACCCGTGGGTGCTGTGGCTGCTTCCGCTCCCCGGGGTCATCGAGTTCGTCCTCGACAACCTGGGGCTCATCGACTACTCGCCGGTCCGCCAGATGTGGCTGTCTGCGGCCGGCGCCCTGGCGGCGGGCGTGGGGTACTCGATGTACCTCCAGGACACGTTCGACGCCACGGTGTGGACGGTCGTGGCGGTGTACACGACGGTCTGCGTCCTCGGCGTCATCGTCGGGAACCGGCGAAAGGGGAGCGCGGCTTGAGCAACCGGGGCTTCATGATCCGCGAGCGGATCCGCCGGCTGCGCGGCGACGAGCAGGTGGCCATCAGCGACGCCGAGCTGCTGGTCCTCATCGCCTGCAACGTGCTCACCACGGTGGGCCTCGCCGGCGACATCGCCCGTCACCTCCAGAACCCGGACAACCTCCAGGGCGACTTCCTCTCGAATTGGCACCTCGTGCTCTACGGCGGCGTCACGACCGTGGCGCTGTGGCTGGGCATCGGCGCGCTGCGCCACGGCCCGGCGTTCGTGTGGTCCGCCGGGACCACAACGATCGGGTTCCTCCTGCTGGCCTTCGGGGGCGCCTTCGACTCGGTCTGGCACGCCCGGTTCGGCACCGAGGCCAACGTCGAGGCTCTGGTCAGCCCGCCGCATCTCACCGTGTTCGCCGGCCTCGCGTTCCTGCTGGCCTCGCCGGTCGTCGTGCTCTGGCGGCGCGAGGCCCGCCGGCTCGGGTTGGTCGCCTCGATCGTGGCCCTCAGCTCGGTGGTCACCACCGTCTTGGTGATCTCGCTCTTCACCGGCTTCCTGTCACCCCTCGCCAGCGGGATGTCCCTGTCGCTCGGGTACGTCGAGCCGCTCATCGGGGAGTCGCCCATCGACTACGACCAGGTTCGCGGGCTCGGCATCGCGGTCTGGACCACGGCCCTGCTGGTTAGTGCGTTCACCGTCGTCCTCGTCCGCTTCCGCCCGATGCCCGGCCTGGTGGCTGTGAGCGTCTTCCTCTGCGGCGCCCCGGCCCTGCTGCTCACGGACCCACAGGTCATCCAACCGCTCGTCGTCGGCTATGCGCTGTCCGGTCTCGTCACCGAGGCCATGGTGGCGCTGACCGGCAAGCCCACCCTCGGCCGACTGGCCGCCGCCGCCACTGGCGCGCTCATGGGTTCGATGATCTGGGCGTCGACCTTCGCCCTGCTCCAGCGCGACGGCCGCCTGGGCTGGAGCACCGCGATGTGGTCGGGCACGGTGGTGCTCTCGGGGCTCGTCGGCGCCGTTGTCGCCGCCCTGGTCGCCCTACCCGCTCCGACGGGTGCCTCGGTGGTGGACAGTCCCCTCGGACCGCGCCCCGCGTGACCTGCAGCGGACGGCAACGGTGGCGGGAGCGGGCGACGGCGGCCCGTAGGCTGGCGCGATGACGGACTTCGTCGTGATCACGGGGCTGTCGGGCGCAGGGCGGTCCACGGCTGCGGACGTGCTCGAGGACCAGGGCTGGTTCGTCATCGACAACATGCCGGTCGCGCTCATGCCCAAGGTGGCCGAGCTCGCCGTAGTGCCCGGGTCCGCCAGTGATCGCGTCGGGTTCGTGGCGGGCTGGAACACCGATCCTGCCGAGCTCCGTCCCATGCTCGACGGCCTGCGCCGGTCGGGCTCCCGGGTCCGGATGATCTTCCTCGATGCTCGCACCGACGTGCTGATCCGCCGCTACGAGAGCACCAGGCGTCGTCACCCCGCCAGCTCCGGCGACCTGCTGGGCGCAGCCATCGAACAGGAGCGCCAGATGCTGGAGCCGCTGCGTGCTGACGCCGATGTGGTCGTCGACACCAGCGACCTCAACGTCCACCAGCTGCGCGACCGCGTCGTCGAACTCTTCGACGATGACCCCCGAGCACCCGGCATGCAGGTCACGGTCACCTCGTTCGGGTTCAAGCACGGCCTTCCCAGCGACGTCGACATGGTCCTCGACTGCCGGTTCCTGCCCAACCCCCACTGGGTCGATGAGCTGCGGTCCCAGAACGGGACCGATGAGCCGGTGCGGGCCTACGTTCTGGGGTCGGAGCTTGCCGAGGAATTCCTCGCCAAGGTCGATGGGCTGCTCGACGTCCTGCTCCCGGCCTTCGAGCAGGAAGGCAAGGCGTACCTGACGCTCGCGTTCGGATGCACGGGCGGCCGTCACCGGTCCGTCGCCATCTCCGAGGAGGTGGCGCGTCGGCTGCGAACGCGCGGCCTGTCGCCGGGCGTCCAGCACCGCGACATCGCCAAGGGCAGCTGAGGCCATGGTGGACGCGAACCACGTTGACGCGCCCGTGCCCCCGAGCTCGATGCGGGGGGAGGGGCCGAGGGTCGTCGCCCTCGGCGGCGGTCACGGGCTGTCCGCGTCCCTGCGCGCCGTCCGGCGCTACGCCGGCACGGTGACCGCAATCGTCTCGGTGGCCGACGATGGTGGCTCGTCCGGCGCCCTGCGGGCCCTGATGCCGGACCTACCCGCGCCTGGCGACGTGCGTCGGTGCCTCGGTGCCCTGGCGGAAGAAGGTTCGGCGTTCGGCCGGGTCCTCGAACACCGTTTCGGCGAAGGGGGCCTCGAGGGCCACGCGCTCGGGAACCTCCTGCTGGTCGGCCTGTCGCAGGAGATGGGTTCGTTCGCAGCTGCGGTCGACGAGGTCGCGCTGCGGGTGGGAGCCGTGGGGCGGGTCCTGCCTGCCACCATCGATCCCGTCGATCTGCGGGGCAGGAGCGTCGCGCCGGGTGCCGACGGCGCGCCGGCCGCCACGGTCGACGGCCAGGTCGCCGTGCAGAACGCGACCGGTGTGTTCGAGGTCGAGCTCGAGCCGGCGTCGCCGGCGTCGTCACCGGAGGTCGCGAGGGCGATCCTCGGGGCGGACCAGGTGGTGATCGGTCCCGGTTCCCTGTTCACCAGTGTGCTGGCCGCCGCCATCGTCCCGGCGGTGAAGGACGCGCTGAACGCTACGTCGGCTCAGCGGGTGTTCGTGGCGAACCTCGGTCCCCAGATGCCGGAGACTGCGGGGTTCTGCGTCGCCGACGAGGTTGCGGCACTCATCCGACACGGCGTGCCGGTCGATGTCGTCGTGACCGATCCTGCTCGGGAGGCGGGCGACCTCGGGGCGGTGGCACCCCACGTCCTCGCGGTGCCGACGCCGGTCGCCGCCGCATCCGGCCGGGTGCACGACCCTGCGCTGCTGGCGGCGGCGCTGGCCGACCTCGTCCCCTGACGCATCGTCAGATTCGCAGGTGCGACGTAGGGCTGCGTTGGGCCGTCCGAGACGAGGTCGGGTAGGTTCCGAAGCACAAGAGGCGCCAATGGTTCGGGCTGTTCGGCCCGCCGCGCCGCAGCATCAGAGAGGTTGCATCACCCATGACCATCCGCGTCGGCATCAACGGGTTCGGGCGAATCGGCCGGAACTTCTTCCGGGCCGTGAAGGAGCAGGGGGCGGACATCGAGTTCGTCGCCGCCAACGACCTGGGCTCGGTGGCCACGATGGCCCACCTGCTGAAGAACGATTCCGTCATGGGCCGCTTCGACGGTGAGGTCAAGGAGCACGCCGACGGCATCGAGGTCGACGGCCACGTCATCAAGATCCTCGCCGAGCGCGATCCGGGCAAGCTCCCCTGGGGTGACCTCGGTGTCGACGTCGTCATCGAGTCCACCGGCTTCTTCACGTCCAAGGAAACGGCCATCGCCCACGTGGAGGCGGGTGCGCCTCGCGTGATCGTCTCGGCTCCGGCCACGAACGCCGACGCCACGTTCGTGGTCGGCGTCAACGAGGACACGTTCGATCCCGAGAACCACATCGTGGTGTCGAACGCCTCCTGCACCACCAACTGCTTCGTGCCCATGATCAAGGTCCTCGACGACGCGTTCGGCGTCGAGAAGGGCCTCATGAACACGATCCACGCCTACACGGGCGACCAGCAACTGGTCGACGGCCCGCACTCGGACCTCCGCCGGGCCCGTGCTGCGGCCATCAACATCGTCCCGACCTCCACGGGTGCTGCTCGGGCCACGGGCCTCGTGCTCCAGGCCATGCAGGGCAAGCTCGACGGCACCTCGCTGCGGGTCCCGGTTCCCACCGGCTCCATCACCGACTTCACGGGCGTCCTCAAGACGGAGACCACGGTCGACGCCGTCAACGAGGCGTTCGCTGCCGCAGCATCCGACGGCCGCCTCAAGGGGATCCTCAAGTACTCGGAGGAGCCCCTGGTGTCGTCCGACATCGTCGGCACCCCGTACTCGGTCACCTTCGACTCCGGCCTCACGATGGCCATGGGCAACCTGGTCAAGATCCTCGGCTGGTACGACAACGAGTGGGGCTACTCCAACCGCCTCGTCGACCTGACCGCCATCGTCGGCGCAGCCAACAAGTAGCCGACGAAGCCGGCTGCACGATGATCAACGGCGTTCCCCAACTCGAGGACCTCGGCGACGTCGCCGGGAAGCGAGTCCTCGTCCGGTGCGATTTCAACGTGCCGATCCGCGATGGCCGGATCACCGATGACCTGCGCATCCGCGCCGCGCTGCCCACCATCGAGTGGCTCCAACAGCACGGCGCCACGGTGACCACGTGCAGCCACCTGGGACGCCCGAAGGGTGCACCCGACCCTGCCTTCTCGATGGACCCGGTGCGGGCTCGCCTCGGCGAGCTCGCACCGGGTGTCGAGCTGCTGGAGAACCTGCGTTTCGACGCCGGTGAGACCAGCAACGACCCGGCGTTCATCGCCCGCCTCGTCGAGGGCCAAGACGCCTTCGTCAACGACGCGTTCGGAGCCTCGCACCGTTCGCACGCCTCCATCGTGGGGCCGCCGCTGACGCTGCCGTCGGCAGCCGGACGGCTGCTGGAGAAGGAGGTCGAGGTCCTCCTCGGCCTGCGCAACGATCCTCGCCGGCCCTTCGTGGCCATCCTCGGCGGGTCCAAGGTCTCGGACAAGCTGGGGGTCATCAACGCCCTCCTCGACGTGTGCGACTCGCTGATCATCGGGGGCGGCATGTGCTTCACCTTCCTGAAGGCGCAGGACCACTCGATCGGCTCCTCGCTGTGCGAGGAGGATCAAGTCGACACCTGCGCCCGTCTGCTCGACAGCGGTGCCGTCATCCACCTGCCGTCGGACATCACGGCCCTCGGGCCGGGTGGCAAGATCGGCGACCCGTCGGCCGGGGGAGAGGTGCGCCAGTTCGGCCATGACCTTCCCGATGGCTGGATGGGCCTCGACATCGGCCCCGGGACTGCGGCCGAGTTCACCGACGTGATCGCCGACGCTCGACAGGTCCTCTGGAACGGCCCGATGGGCGTGTTCGAGGATCCTCGCTTCGAAGCCGGCACCCGCACCGTTGCGGAAGCGGTCGCGGACAACCGGGGCTTCACCGTGATCGGTGGCGGTGACAGCGCAGCGGCCGCGGCCCAGTTCGGCCTGGCCGATCAGATCGACCACGTGTCCACCGGTGGTGGCGCCTCCCTCGAGCTCATCGAGCAGGGTGACCTCCCCGGTCTCGCCGCCCTTCGCGGCGCCTCCAACGCCACCTGACCCACCCGCAATCGGGTCCCCGGTGCACCCCACGGTGCCCGTGCAACCCGAAACCGCCAGCACCAGGAGCACTCCCATGGCCAAGACCACCCGCACGCCGCTCATCTCGGGCAACTGGAAGATGCACCACAACCACTTCGAGGCCATCTCCACGGTCCAGAAGCTGGCGTACCTCCTCCACAAGGACACCTACGACAAGGTGGACGTGTCGGTGCACCCTCCGTTCACCGACATCCGCTCGGTCCAGACCGTCCTCGAGGCCGACGACACGCCCATCAGCATCGGTGCCCAGCACTGCTACATCGAGGAGAAGGGGGCGTTCACCGGTGAAGTGTCGCCCGCCATGCTCGCCAAGCTGAACGTCGAGTACGTGATCGCCGGCCACTCCGAACGGCGCGAGATCTTCGGGGAGACCGATGAGCTCATCAACCGGAAGGTGCACGCCATCTTCAAGTGGGAGATGACGCCGATCCTCTGCTGCGGCGAGACCGACGAGGAGCGAGAGGCTGGGCGCACCGAGGAGAAGGTGGCGGGCCAGGTACGCGCCGGACTCGCAGGCCTGACGGCCGAGCAGGTCGGGTCGATGGTCATCGCGTACGAGCCCATCTGGGCCATCGGGACGGGCAAGACCGCAAGCGCCGAGGACGCGCAGGAGACCTGCAAGCTGGTGCGGACCGTGGTCGAGGAGGTCGCCGGCGCCGAGGCCGCGGCATCGGTGCGCATCCAGTACGGCGGCTCGGTGAAGCCGGTCAACGCCGCCGAGCTGATGTCTCAGCCCGACATCGACGGGGCATTGGTGGGCGGTGCCTCACTCATCGCAGAAGATTTCGCAGGAATCGTGGAGTTCGCTCAGCCGAGCTGACGCTCCATCAGATGTGGCGTCACCGCCGGTCACAGCGGTGAGGGCGTCGGCCGGTGCGAACAGATGTGCCAAATCGGTCAGCGGTGCGACACACGCGTTTCACGCACCCATCTACGCAGGGGCTTTATGTCCGCGTTATGGTCCTGCCTCGGTGAACGCAGGGTGTCCTGCGTCACCGTCTCTCCCCACCCTTATTGGCGTTGCGCACCGGTGAACCGGGCGCACGCTGCTCCTAGACATGGAGGCAATTGTATGGCTCGTCGATCGATTCGGACTGGCTTCGTCGCCGGCGCCCTGACCCTGGGCGTCATCGCCTCGGGCTGCGGTAGCAGCGACAGCGGAGGTTCCAGTTCCAACCAGAAGGTGTTCACCGACTACGCGTACCTGAGCGATTCGGGCACCAATACCAGCTTCGATCCGGGCGTGGTCCAGACCCTCTCGGAATCCCAGATCACGACGGCCCTGTACAACGGCCTCACCGACTTCGACTTCTCTGACCCGAAGAAGCCCGTGCTGAAGGGTGATGTCGCCGAGAGCTGGGAAGCGAACGACGACGCCACCGAGTACACCTTCCAGCTCAAGAAGGACCAGGTGTTCTCCGACGGGAGCCCCGTGCTGCCCTCCAACTTCAAGGCGGGATGGGAGCGCGCCGGTTCGCCCGAGCTCGCTTCGCCCTACGGGTACCTGATCAACAACGTCGAGGGCGGCGCTGCGTGGAACGCCGGCTGCAACGACGACCCGCTCCCCGATCCCGAGAAGAAGGAGAAGTGCAAGGACCCGGTCGACGCGTCGAAGGGCCTCGCCTCGATCGTCGCCGACGACGAAGCGCTGACCCTGAAGGTCACGCTTTCTGCGCCCAACGCCGACTTCCCGTCGATCGTCTCGCACCCGTTCTTCTCCCCGGTCAACACCAAGGACCTCGAGAAGATCGGCAACAAGACCGGCTGGGGGACCAAGGGCCTCACCATCGGCAACGGCCCGTTCGTGCTGGACTCCGCCAACTCCAAGGAGGTCGTCCTCACCCCGAACAAGAAGTGGGGTGGCAACGTCCTCGGCGACACCAAGGTGAAGCTCGACAAGCTCGTCTTCAAGCAGACCATCGACGTCGAGACCGCCTACCAGGCGTTCGAGGCCGGCGAGGGCGACGACGCCCCGGTCCCGGCCGGCAAGTTCGCGGATGCCCAAGCGGCCTACCCGCAAAACACGGTCACGACCACGAACGTCGGCTCGTACTACTTCGACTTCGGTGAGGACGACCCGCAGGTCGGTGGCCCGGACAACGTGAAGCTCCGTCAGGCCATCTCCCTGGCGATCGACCGCAAGGAGATCAACCAGAAGGTCTACGAGGACACCCGGCCGATCGCCACGGGCATCACGCCTCCCGGCATCCCCGGCTACAAGAAGGACCTCTGCGAGTACTGCGATCTCAACGTCGCCAAGGCCAAGAAGCTGATGGGCGAATGGGAAGACGCTGGTGGCAAGCTCACCAAGCCGATCAAGATCAACTTCAACGAGGGTGGCAGCCACGGTGACGTGGCCACGATCGTCCAGGCCAACTTGAAGGACAACCTGGGCATCGAGACCGAGCTCGGCGCCGTGGCCGAGGACTACTTCGTGGTCGTGGCCGAGCCCGGTGGTTGCCAGATCTGCCGCTCCGGCTGGTACGCCGACTACCCGACGTACGGCAACTTCATGGTGGACCTCTTCTCGAAGTCGTCGATCGGTGGCAACAACTTCGGCCGCTTCGACAACGCCGAGTTCGAGGGCCTTATCGCCGATGCGCAAGCAGAGACCGACGACACCAAGCGCGGCGAGCTCTACAACCAAGCGGAGGACGTGCTCCTCAACCAGGAGACCGGCGCCATCCCGCTGGTCTTCTACACCGGCAGCCAGGTGTTCCGCGACAGCGTCAAGGCCTACCCGTCGACGCCCCTCGGCATCATGCTGTGGGAGCAGGTCGACGTCCCGGCCAGCTGATCCGCATCAGTTGAACCCGTGGTGAACGGGGGTCGGGCCATCGTGCTCGGCCCCCGATCATCGCGATGCAGCGGGCGCACGCTCGCCCGCCCCCGCTCTTCCCCCCGAGCCAGCCGAAATCCGAGGCCCCATGGGTTCGTTCCTCCTGCGCCGCTCCCTGCAGCTCATCTTCGTGCTGTGGGGTGGCGCGACCCTCCTCTTCCTCCTCTTCTACGCGTTGCCAACCAACCCCGCCGAGCAGTTCGCCTCCGGAGGTGGCAACCGCGCCCCGGATCCCACGGTCGTGGCGAACCTCGAACGCCAGATGGGCATCGATAGGCCGTTGCCGCAGCAGTACGTCTCGTACATGACGGGCCTGCTCCACGGCGACCTCGGAACGTCCTACGTGACCCGCGAACCGGTGTCGGGCATTGTGAAGGAGACGCTGCCACCCAGCCTGCGGCTGGCCTTCTGGGCGATCCTGGTCGAATCGGCGATCGGCATCTCGGCTGGGGCCCTCTCCGCCCGCAAGCGGAACTCTGCCGGGGACTGGATCACCACCATTACGGCGGTGGTGCTGAGTGCCATCCCGGTCTTCGTGCTCGCCTACCTCATCAAGCAGGTCACGGGGGTCTACGCCTTCCAGCACGAGTGGCCGGCGTGGGCGAAGTTCCCGACGCTCGGGTACGGGCCCGATGAGTACGCCCTCGGGGTGATCCCGATCAACGGCACCTGGAAGTACCTGGTCCAGCCGGTGTTCGTGCTGGCGTCCGTCGGCACCGCCATCCTCGCCCGCATCACCCGCACGTCGATGCTCGAGACGATGCGCCTCGACCACGTGCGCACCGCCCGGGCGAAGGGGCTCACCGAGAAGCGGGTGATGCGCAAGCACGTGCGCCGCAACGCCATGATCCCGGTGGTCACGGTGATCGGCATCGACTTCGGCACCCTCGTCGGTGCCGCCATCCTCACCGAGACGGTGTTCAACCTGCCGGGGCTCGGGAGCCAGATCGTGGCCTCCGCGAAGGCGTTCGATGCGCCGGTCGTGCTCGGCCTGACGCTGATCGTCACCTTCGTCTACGGCCTGGCCTCCATGGCCGTCGACATCTCGTATGCCTACTTCGACCCGCGCGTGAAGCTGGGAGATGACTGATGAGCGACCTGATCCTCACCCCGGGCCCGGTTCCGCCGCCCAGCCCGAACGTCGACGCCTCGTTGGCCGAGGTCGGCCCGAGCCGGTCCCTGGCCAGCGATGCGTGGGGGCGCTTCCGGCGCAACAAGCTGGCCATGTTCGGCCTGGTGCTCGTCGTGGTACTCGCCCTCGTGTCACTGATCGGACCATTCGTGGTCAAGGACCCGCTCGATACGTCCGGCCTCGCCAAGCAGAGCCCCTCGGGCGAGCACTGGATGGGCACCGACGGGCTCGGCCGTGACGTGATGGCTCGGGTGGTCCACGGGATCCGGCTGTCGCTGTTCATCGGCATCGTCGTGACCCTGATCGAGACGTTCATCGGCATCTTGGTGGGTGCCGTCGCCGGTTGGCGGCGGGGCTGGGTCGACAGCGTGCTGATGCGCTTCGTCGACGTGCTCCTCGGCATCCCCTACCTGGTGCTCGCTTTGGCGATGGTCACGATCATCGGCAAGGGCGTCTCGGCCGTGATCCTCACCCTCGCCGCTACGGCGTGGCTGCAAACGTCGCGCAACGTCCGCGCCGGCTTCCTCCAGGCCCGAGAGACGGAATACGTCGAGGCGGCCAAGGCCGTCGGGGTCTCGTCGACACGGATCATGGCTCGCCACATCTTGCCCAACGTGTTCCAGCCGGTCGTCGTGCTCGCCGCCGTCGGCGTCGGCAGCGCCATCTTGGCCGAGGCTGCCCTCAGCTTCCTCGGGGTCGGCGTGAAGAAGCCGGCGCCGTCGCTGGGCCTGATGATCTCCGAGTCGCAGTCCTCGTTCGGCTCGGCGCCGCACCTGCTCATCTTCCCCGGCCTGGCCATCGCCATGACCGTGCTGGGCTTCCTGCTGGTCGGCGACGGCCTGCGCGATGCGCTCGACGTGAAGGACACCTGATGGCCGATCGCATCCCGGGCGACGAGCCCATCGAACCGGTCGAACCGGCCGAACCGGTCGCTCCGGCGGCCGCCGCTCCGGCCGACCCGCTGCCGGTGTCCGATGCACCGCTGCGCGAGGACGCCGTCGAGGACCTGATCACCGAGCCCCAGCTCGACGCCCTGGCCGACGAGGACCCCGACCTGGTGCTGTCGGCCATTGCCCAACGTCCCGCGGATGAAGCGTTGCCTCCGCCCATCCTCCAGGTCACCGACCTCACGGTGGACTTCCGCACCGATGACGGGACGGTCCAGGCCGTGCGTGGCGTCGACTTCTCCGTGTCGGCGGGCGAGGTGCTTGCCATCGTCGGCGAGTCCGGGTCCGGCAAGTCGGTCACGGCGATGAGCCTGCTGAAGCTGCTGCCGCCCTCGGCAACCGTGCGCGGCGAGGTGCTCTGGCAGGGCGAGAACCTCATCGATGCCACCCCGCAGCGGATGCGGAAGGTCCGTGGCGCCGAAGTGGCGATGATCTTCCAGGACCCGCTCACCGCGCTCAACCCCGTGTACCGGGTCGGCGATCAGATCGTCGAGGCGGTGCTCGTCCACGAGAAGATGACCAAGAAGCAAGCTCGGGAGCGGGCGATCGAGATGCTCGACCTGGTCGGCATCCCGCAGCCCGAGAGGCGCATCGACCAGTACACCCACGAGTTCTCGGGCGGCATGCGCCAGCGGGCGATGATCGCCATGGCGCTGTCGTGCAACCCGAAGCTGATCATCGCCGATGAGCCCACGACCGCCCTTGACGTGACGGTGCAGGCCCAGGTGCTCGAGGTGCTGGCAGACCTCGCCCACCGCTTGTCCGTCGCCGTGGTGCTGATCACCCACGACCTCGGGGTCGTCGCCGGCATGGCGGACCAGATCGCGGTCATGTACGCCGGCCGCATCGTGGAGACCGGAACCGTGGACCACACGTTCGACTCCACCTCGCACCCGTACACCGCCGGCCTGCTGGCATCGCTCCCGCGGCTGTACGGCGACATCGACCAGCCCCTCGTGCCCATCGGTGGCCAGCCCCCGTCGATGCTCAAGCCGCCGCCCGGCTGCTCGTTCCACCCCCGGTGCGTGTTCGCCCGCGAGGAGTCCGGCTGCATGACGGTGATGCCGGAGCTCGAGCCCAAGCCGGGTGGCCAGCTGGCCGCCTGCCACCGTTCGGCCGAGCTGCTGGAAGCCGGAAACCTGGTGCGTCGAGTGGAGGTCGAGTCGTGAGCCACCTGATCGAGGCCACCGACGTGGTCAAGGAGTTCAAGGGACCTCGGCGGGATCCCCTCGGCATCCGCCACCTCACCGTGCATGCCGTCGACGGCGTGTCGTTCACCCTGGACCGGGGTGAGACGCTCGGCGTGGTGGGGGAGTCGGGCTGCGGCAAGTCCACCCTCGGGCGAGTCATCATGCGCTTGCTCCCGGCCACCAGTGGCCAGGTGCTGCTCGACGGCGTCGACACTGCGTTGCTCGAGAAGCAGGACAAGAAGGCGCTGCGGCGACGGATGCAGATGGTGTTCCAGGACCCGTACGCGTCCCTCAACCCGCGGATGACGGTGGGCGAAGTCCTCGCCGAGCCGTTCCTGGTGCACGACAAGGTCAAGCGAGGTGCTGCGCAGCCACGGGTCGCCGAGCTGCTCGAGATCGTCGGCCTGTCGCCGGAGCACGCCAGTCGGTACCCCCACGAGTTCTCCGGTGGCCAGCGCCAGCGCGTCGGCATCGCCCGGGCGCTCGCCCTCAACCCCGACATCGTCGTGCTCGACGAGCCGGTCTCCGCCCTGGACGTGTCCATCCAGGCCGGCGTGGTCAACCTGCTCAAGAAGCTGCAGGACGAACGGGGGATGGCGTACTTCTTCATCGCCCACGACCTCTCGGTGGTCAAGCACATCTCCGATCGCGTGGCAGTGATGTACCTCGGCAAGATCGTGGAGATTGGCACCCGCAACGCCATCTACGGCGAGGCGCGTCACCCCTACACACGGGCCCTCATGTCAGCGGTGCCGATCCCGGACCCGACCCTCGAGCGCCGCCGCAAGCGGATCATCCTCGAGGGCGACGTGCCCAGCCCCATCAACCCGCCCAGCGGCTGCCACTTCCGGACCCGCTGCTGGAAGGCGACCGAGCTCTGCGCGACCGAGGAGCCCGAGCTCACCGGCGATGCCGATCATGCCTTCGCCTGCCACCACCCGGTTGAGACCCCGGTCCTGCTGGGATCGACGGCCACCGCGCCCTGATCGCCTGATTCGGGGCGACGGCTCGCCCCGGCTACGATGATGCGGCCCGTGGCGACAGGGGCATGCTCTCGAGAGGCTTTTCCATGACCCCGCTCAAGTACTTCCTCGTCGGACTCCACGTCCTCGACTCCTTGGTCCTGCTCCTGCTCGTGCTGCTGCACAGCGGCAAGGGCGGCGGCCTGTCGGACATGTTCGGCGGCGGCATGGGTGCGGCGGCACAGGGCTCCACGGTCGTGGAGAAGAACCTCGATCGGGCGACGGTGATCGCCGCCGTGTGCTTCACCTTCACCACGCTCTCGTTGGGGTTGTTCCTCTCCACCCCGGTCTGACGGAGCACGAATCCGGGTGCCGGGACGACTCGTCGAGTCGGCTAAGGTACCCACCCGGTCGGGTTCGCCCGACCAGCCACGTCGAAGTGGCGGAATTGGCAGACGCGCTAGCTTGAGGGGCTAGTGCCCTTAGGGGCGTGGGGGTTCAAGTCCCCCCTTCGACACCACCAATCTCCGAGTGTGGGGCCTTGAGCCCCACCTCGGAGAAGGCGACAGTGAGCGGGCGGCGCTCCGTGAACTCCGACCAGCAAACGGTCGTCCGGCAGATCGAGGATCGCTCCGACTGAGGCGCAGTAGCCACGAGGCCGGGGGTCAGGTTCCGCAGCAGGCCCCTCCGGGCACCCGCGTGCACCCGGTCAAGCCCCAGGGCACCACAGCGCAACGACGCCTGCTGCACGGACACCCATTCGGGGGCGACCGGCCACCGAGAGCGTGTGGAGTCCGAGGTGGGGGACCGGAAGGTCAACCAGTCCTCGGTGACCGATGCAGACAGCTGGCCCGCACGATCGGGGCGGTGCACGGCTACTCGTGATCGGCGGAACGATCGGCGAAGCTCAGGCACCGATCGAGCGCCCGCCGTGCCGACAGGGATCAGCCGGCGATGGACTTTCCGACAGTGTCGAACTTCGACGAAGCCGAGGAGCCGAGGAACGTGACGGCGACGATGCACACGACGGCGATGAGGGCGACGAGCAGCGCGTACTCGACGAGGGAGGCGCCGCGCTCGTCGTTACCGAAGCGGGCACGGAAGTAGGTGGCGAGGAACTCGTAGGTCAACATCTGTGGTTTCCGATTCTAGAGAGCGCTGGAAGTTCCTAACCATCGGCCCGATGTGAGAAAACCTTTAGTTCACCAAGCAATTCGATGAAACCCCCAGGTCAGAGAGTTGGGGGTTTCCCCGTTTTCTGGAAGCCTCACGACGCCGCTGCTGGCGCGTGGGCGCTGGGGGATGTCGTTGACGACGGAGATCTGACCGTTCTCCGTCGTCAGCAGAGACGTCGTGTTCCGCGCTAGCCGCTGACGTGGGTGGCGTAGGCGGCGCTATCGAGGAGTTCGGTGAGGAGGGCAGCGTGGCTCGTGCCGGCCTTCTGGCGGGTGACCCAGTCGCTCGCTTCGGACGAGGTGGGCGCCCGGCCGAGCAGGTAGGTGTAGGCGACGGCGACGTCCGTGTTCTGGGCCTGCTTGGTCCTGTACTCGTTGGACTCGGAGAACCCGACCATGACCTGAGCCTTGGTCTTCTTCTTCGTGTCGAGCTGGCGGGTCCAGTAGTCCACCCCGGAAGGATCGGCGGTACGGCCGAGGACGTCGGTGTAGATGCGGGTCACGAACTGGCGGTTGGTGAGGGACCCGTACTTGGTCTTGAACTCGTTGCTGTTGGTGAACTCGGTGGCGATCTGGGTGACGGTCCACGTCTTCGCGGGGGCGACGTTTCGCTTACGGGCGATCCAGAACTTGAGACCGCCGGCATCGGGGGCCCGGCCGAGGAACGCCCGGTAGACCCGCACGACCGGGTCGACGTTGGCCAGGTTCTCGGGGCCTCGGCGCAGCGAGTCGTCGAGATCGCCCTTGGCCGTGATGCCACTGGCGAGCGCGTTGATCTCTGCGTTCTCGACGCCCGGCGACGGGAGGGCGTTCGTGAGGTCCTGGTGCTGGCGCCGGACGAACAGCAGCCAGCTGGCGAACGGTGCCGGTGCATCAGGGGTGACCGCAGCGGAGGCGCTCGACGGTGCGCCGTCGCCCACGCCGTTGCGTGCTGCGACGATGAAGGTGTAGGTCGTGCCGTTGGTCAACCCCGATACGACGAACGTGGTGCCGGAGCCCGACGACACCACGGGGGGCTGGGCGACGCCGCCGATCGATGGAGTGATGACGTAACCGGTGAGGGGGTCGCCGCCGTTGGACGCCGGTGCGCTCCACGACACGTTGGCGGTGCCGTTGCCGCTCGTGACCGCACCGATGGACGGCGCCCCTGGCAGGGTGGCCGGAGTTACGAGCGCGGAGGCGGCCGACTTCGGGCCGGTGCCGAGGACAGTGCTGGCCGCCACCTCGAACGTGTACGCGGTGCCGTTGGCCAGGCCGGTGATCACCTTGCTGGTTCCGGTCCCGGCCGACGCGATCGGCGTCTGGGCGACACCGCCGATCGAGTGCGTGATCGTGTAGCCGGTGATCGGGGAGCCGCCGTTGTTCGTCGGAGCCGCCCACGTCAGCGCGACCTGCTGGTTGCCGCGAACGGCCGAGAGGATGCTCGGCGCCGACGGATCACCGGTCGGGGTGACCGGCGACGACGTGGCCGACGCTGCGCCGGTGCCGACGGCGTTCGTCGCCGCCACGGTGAACGTGTAGGTAGTCCCGTTGGCGAGACCGGTGATGACCTTGGTGGTCCCCGCTCCGGTCGAGTCGATCGGGGTCTGCGCCACGTCGCCGATGAAGGGGGTGATGACGTAGCCGCTGATGGTGGAGCCGTTGCCGCCGACGCCGGTCCACGTGAGCGTCGCCTGGGCGTCGCCGGCGACGGCCGAGGTAATCGACGGTGCGGCCGGGACGCCCGCCGGGGCGATCGCGAAGACGGTGGTCGTCGTGGCGCCCACCCCCACCGCGTTGCGAGCTGCGAGTCGGAATGTGTACGAGGTGCCGTTGGTGAGCCCGGTGACCACGTGGTTGGTGCCCGTGCCCGCCACGTCGACGGGCGTCTGGGCGGCGCCGCCGATGTACGGGGTGATCACGTAGCCCGTGATGGGCGACCCGCCATCCGATGCCGGTACGTACCAGGACATCGAAACCGACTGGTCGCCTCGGGTGTAGGTCTTGAACGACGGCGCGCCGGGCACGGTCGCCGGCGTCACGGCGGACGAGGCCGCCGACTGGGCACCGGTGCCAACCATGTTCGTGGCCGCCACCTTGAACGTGTAGGGGGTGCCGTTCGTCAGCCCCGTCACGGTCTTGGTGGTCCCGGTCCCGGTGGTCGTGACGGACGGCTGGGCTGCGCCGTCGATGTACGGGGTGATGAGGTAGCCGGTGATCGCCGAGCCGCCGTCGGACACCGGTGCGGACCAGGCGAGGTCGGCCTGCTGGTTTCCCCGGACCACACCGGAGATCGTGGGCGCGCCCGGCACGACGGGCCCTGCGCCGGCCCACAGCGGCGGGGCGGGGACCGGCTCCGACGAGGGCGTGCCGTTGCCGAGCTGGCCGTCGGCGTTGGCGCCCCAGCAGCTGACGACGCCGTTCGAGGTGATGGCGCACGATCCGGTGTACATCTGGGCGAGGCCCGCAATGTTGGTGCCGGCCAGCGGGGTCCCCGTGGTGGCGACGGCGACGGGGGAGGTGGACCGGGCGGTATTCGTGCCGATGCCGAGCGATCCGTTCACTTGTGCGCCGAAGCAGACGGCACCGGTGGCCCCGCCGGTCGCACAGGTGTGGTGGCCGTTCGCCTCGATCGTTCCGACGGGTCCGTCGCCGAGCGCACCGGCCGTGGTGACCGCGGTGGGGACCGAGACGCTGGTGCTGTTGCCGTTGCCGATCTGCCCGTCGCCGTTGTAGCCCCAGCAGGCGGCGACGCCATCGGTGGTGGTGACGCAGTTGTGGTACCAGCCGGCGGTCAGGTGGCTGATCGCCTTTCCCGCGAGCGGCGTTCCGGTCGTCGTCACGGCAACCGGGGTCAAGGCATCGGGTGCGCCGCTGGTGACGCCGGTGCCGAGCAGCCCGAAGTCGCCGTCGCCCCAGCAGGTCAGGCCCTGGGCGTCCGTGCGGGCGCAGGTGTGCGAGTTCCCGGCGACCAGTTGCACGGCCACGTGGCCCTCGAGCGGGGAACCGGGCCGGGTAACCGCCGTGGGCACGGTACGACCGGTGGTGGTGCCATCGCCCACCTGTCCGTAGCTGTTGAAGCCCCAGCACGCCACGGTGCCGTCGGATGCCGCCGCGCAGCTGTGGCTGCCCCCGGCAGCGATCGTGGTGATCGTCTTGCCGTCGAGCGCGGTGCCGGCCGTCGTAATCGCGCCGGGGGTCGAACGGTTCGTCGTCGAGCCGGCCCCGAGGCGACCGCTCGCCCCCCGGCCCCAGCAGGCCACGGTGCCGTCGTCTGCGAGGGCACAGGCGTGGTACGAGCCGACGGCCAGGTCGGCGATGCCCTTCCCGGCGAGCGCGGTGCCGGCGGTGGCCACCGCGACCGGGGTGTTCCGATCGGTGGTGGTGCCGTCGCCGAGCTGTCCGTAGGTGTTGCTGCCCCAGCACGCCACGCTCGAGGCGGTTCGGGCGCAGGCGAAGCGGTAGCCGCCCGCTACCTCCTGCACGGCTTGGCCGGTCAGCACGCCGGACACGGCTGCGGCCGGCACCTTCGACTGGCCCTCCGTCCCCCGGCCGAGCTGGCCGGTGTGGTTGAAGCCCCAGCAACCCAAGGCGCCGGTCCCGGAGATGGCGCAGGTGGACGAGCCGCCGGCGGCCACCTTGGCGATGGATGCGCCAAGGTTGGTGCCTGACGGATCGACCGCCACGGCGGAGCCGACTGAGGTGGTCCCTCGGTCGCCCAGCTGGCTGCGGCTGTCCGCTCCCCAGCATGCTGCGGTCCCGTCGCTGGTCCGAACACAGGTGTGGGAGTCGCCCGCAGTGAGCTGCGTTGCCGTCTTCCCGGTGAGGGCGTTGGCCGTGGTCTTGACCGCCACAGGCACGAGTGCGCTGGTGAACACGTCGTACGTGCCGGATCCGAGCTGACCGGAGGTGCCGGTGCCCCAGCAGGCCAACGTGCCATCCGTCGCCCGGGCGCAGGTGTGGGATTCCCCGGCGCGGATCTCGGCCAGGAACTTCCCGGCAAGCGGGGTTCCGGTCGTGGTGACGGCCACCGGCTTGGTCTGGTTGTCGTTGGCGGCGCCTCCGTTGCCGAGCTTTCCGCCGAAGCCCCAGCAGTAGGCGACGCCGTCGTTCGAGATCGCACACGTGTGGGCGCCGCCGGCCGTGACCTGCACGATGTTCTGGCCCTCCATCGGCGTGCCGGCGGCCGTCACCGCAGTTGGCGTGGTCGCAGTGGTGAAGGTGCCGTTGCCCACCTGCCCGTTGCCGTTCCCGCCCCAGCACACGGCTGCCCCGGCGGACGTCACCGCGCAGCTGTGCCCGTTGCCGATCGCGACGTCGACCACGGTGGCTCCGACGAGCGCCCCAACCGCCGCCTTCGGCAGGCTCGAGTTGCTGGTGCCCCCGGTGCCGAGCTGCCCGTAGGTGTTCTGACCCCAGCACGCCAGCGCGCCATCGGTCGTGAGGGCGCACGCCCGCCCGTTGCCGACGTACACGTGGGCCACCGTCTTGGTGGCCAGAGGGGTACCGGCGGTGGTGATCGGGATGGGCCGGGTGCTGTCGGTCGTGCTGCCGTCCCCCAGCTGGCCGTAGGTGTTGTCCCCCCAACACGCGACCACGCCGGATTGGCTGAGCGAACAGGCGCTCGTCGGACCGATCGCGACCTCGGCGATGGGGCCGGGGTTCGGTGCGACCGCGGTCGCTCCCGATGGATCCGCCGCACCGAGCAGGGCCACGGGGGCCAGCACGCTGACCGCCACAGCCAGCACCACACCGATTCCCCGCATCCGTCCCCGCGGATGCACGTTCGCCAGACGAGCCATGTCCGAACTCCCCCCCATGCGCTCGGAAGACCTCACGGCCGCCGATTCCCGGAACGACCCTAGCCGGGGACCCCGGATTCGACAGCTCGGTCAGATGAACGAAAGGCACGCTCAGACCGTCATCCGTCGACTCGGCCGCCGCCGGAGCCGACTCGAGACACCGTGGCGGTCGGGTCGGCTAGGACTGGAGCATGAGCGAAGCAGCAGCCAAGGCATTCGAACGGTTCCAGGCCGATGTCGGCAACGACGAGGGTACGGGCGAGTGGTTCCCGGTCACCCAGGAGCAGATCGACCGGTTCGCCGACGTCACCTTCGACCACCAGTTCATCCACGTGGACCCCGAGGCTGCCAAGGCGACCCCGTTCGGTGGGACCATCGCCCATGGGTTCTTGACCCTGTCGATGCTGACCCACCTTTCGGCCGGCACCAGTTCCAGCCCGCCCGATCCGGCCAAGTTCGCCGGCTTCTTGATGGGCGTGAACTACGGCTTCAACAAGGTCCGGTTCGTGAACCCGGTGAAGGTCGGCGCCCGCATCCGCGCCCGCGCCGTCACGTCGAACGTGGAGCTCAAGGGCAACTCGATCGACGTCACCCGGAACTTCACCGTCGAGATCGAGGGCGAAGAGAAGCCGGCCCTCGTCGCCGAGTGGGTGACCCGCACGGTGTACGCCTGACTGACGCCGCCGTGGCAGTGCCGGGCGACCCGACGATCACCGGTCCTGCATGCCCTTGCCGGCGAGGATCTGCGGGACGTACTTTTCGATGCGGGCTTCACGTGTCTTGGCCTGCTTGGCATCGGAGATGTGCAGGTTGTACTCCCGCTGGCGCCCCGGCGTGAGGGCTTCGAACGCCGCAGCAAGGTCGGGATCCGCAGCCAGTCGTTCCGTCAGCTCCTCGGCCAGTTCCAGGTCGGGTGCGGGACCGACGGAGAGGCCGGCTTCCTCGACGGCGATGGCACTGGCGACGTAGTTCCGGATGAGGCCCGCCTGCTCCTGAACTTGTCCCACCGACGTGAGCTCCAAGCGCAGCGCCGACCGGCTGTTGGGTCCTTGCGAGGAGAGGAGCCCGGCCGGGTCCTCGATGAGCGCGCCCTTGAAGAACATGAGCGACAGGAAGTCGTTCATCTCCTGCATGATCGCGATGTTCTTGTCGCCGTGGCCGAAGCACGGTTTGCCCCACTTGATCGACTCGCCGAGGCCGGTACCGAGGAGGATCGTGCGGAGCTCGGTCATTTCCTCGGGCCACTTCGTCGACCGTCCGATGTAGGCATCGACCTTGGGATCCACCGCGCTCCGATCTCCGTGCTCGTCTCCGTCCGCGCGACGAAGAGCCCCCGGATCGTACTGATCGGACCCGTCAGGTGCTGGAGCGAGACTCGATCGCGTTCGGTCGGTGGACACCCTGTCGTCCGGCGTTGCCTCGGGACGGGCTCGGGTGGGGGGACGCACCGATCGGTGGCAGGCTCGGGAGATGACCGATCACACACCCGAGACCGAAGACGCACCGACCGAGCGCATCGAGGTGGCGCGCCAGATGCCCTCGGATGCCGCCTCGATCTTCGCCGTGCTGTGCGATCCCCAGGGCCACGTCGACATCGACAGCACCGGGATGCTGATGGAAGCGACCGGGGAGCCGGTCACGGCGGTGGGGGATCGATTCGTCGTCCACATGGACCGCGATGCGCTGAACGACTACCCGCTCGGCCTCTACGACGTCACGGTCATCATCGAGACGTTCGAGCAGGACCGTGACATTTCCTGGAGCATCATCGGGCAGATCAAACCGCCGATGGGCCACACCTACGGGTACCGGCTCGAGCCGACGGAGGAGGGCACCCTCGTCACCTCGTACTACGACTGGTCGTCGATCGATCCCGTGTGGCGGGAGGCCGGCATCTTCCCGATCATCTCGGAAGCGGCCCTGCGTGCCACCCTCGGGGTGCTGGATCGCACCGTACGGCGCCGGTCGCGCTGATCGAGCTGATCGCCGCCGACCGGGCGGTCAGGCCGGGCGCCCCACCGCCTCGAAGCGCACGGCATGTCCGGGTGCACCCGCAGGAAGCCGACGCGCGGGGGCTGGAGGCCCCAGTCGCGCACGTCGAGACGCTGGGACCCGGCGAGGGTGGGCCAAGGGCAACTACGGCCCCACCACCCGCCGTCCCATCGGTGAGGTCGTCCACCTCGACACCTACGGCAACCGCCCGTTCCTCGAGACCTGACGACGCACCCGCCGGACGGGCTCAGCTGGCGTGCAGGGCGTCGACGACCTCGGCGAAGTGCGCAGGGTCGGGAGCCCGGTTGTTGACGAGGCTGACAGCGTCGGAGATGCCGGCGAGGCGCGCGCGCACCTTGGCGGCCACCTCTCGGGGTTCTCCGACGACGGCGATGGTTTCGATGAGGTCGTCATCGATGAGCGTCGCCATCTCCTTCCAGCGGTCCTGGCGGGCGAGGGCCTGCAGCTCCGGATGCAGGTCCCCGTACCCGTGGAGCTCGAAGACCGGCAGGTAGGCCGGGGTGGTGCCGTAGAACGCGAGCTGCTCGCGCACCGCCTCGCGGGAGCGGGACAGCTCCTCCTCGGTGCGGCCGGTGACGATGATCGTGACGCAGACGATCTCCAGGTCGTCGAGCGAGCGGCCGGCCTGGGCTGCGCCCCGTTCCAAGGCGGGGAGCGTCAGCTCCTGGAGGGACCGCCTGCTGTTCACCGGGTGGACGAGGAAGCCATCGGCGACCCGACCGGCCACCTCGGTCATCTGCGGGCCGAACCCGGCGGTGAAGATCGGCGGGGTGCCGAAGGGGTTCGGACCGGGGCTGAAGGCGGGGATCATCCGGGTGTGGGTGTAGTACTCGCCCTCGAACGCGAGCCGTCCACCAGTTTCCCACGCCGACCAGATGGCGCGCACCCCGCGCACCAGCTCGTCCATTCGGGCAACGGGGTTGCCCCATGGCATGGAGAACCGCTGCTCGATGTGCGGCTGGATCTGGGAGCCGAGCCCGAGTACGAAACGGCCGCTGGTCAGCGTCTGGAGATCCCAGGACACGTTGGCGAGCGTCATCGGCGTGCGGGCGAAGCCGATGGCGATGGCGGTGCCGAGGGCGATGCGCTCCGTGTGCTCGGCGGCCACCGCCAGCGGGATGAAGGGATCGTGCTTGGCCTCGAAGCTGAAGGCCCGGTCGTAGCCGATCTCCTCGAGTTCCCGGTAGATCGTGCGTGCCTCGCGGAGGTCCTCGGTCGGGACGGTCATGGAGACGTGCATCGAGGAACTCCTACGGCGAGACGACGTCTCTTGCTATCCGATCCGGAGCTTGGGCGGTGTCGTCATCAGGTTCGTCGCTGCCGCCGGGGGCGCCGGAGCGTCGCGACGGTAAGGTGAGTGTTCCGCTCCGCTTGGTCGGGACGCCTCTCGGATCGGCAGCACGTGCGCCGGTCCCACTCGTCGCCTCCGCTGAACGCTCTCTGAGGAATGACGATGTCTCCCACCCCTGTCCCCGTGACCGACCCGGCCACGCCTCCCGGCGCCGGCCTGCAGTGTGGCCGCTGCCGCAAGTGGTTCCCGGTCGACCCCGGTCCCGACGGCGGCGCAGCCGGAGACTGGTGGGCCTGCCCGCCATGCCACGACGCCCTGTTCCCCAACCGTGCGCAGCGATCCTCGTGAGCGCCGTAGAGCGCGGCACCGGGATCGTGTGGCTCGATGCCGACGTCCTCCGGGGCGACTACCTGTGCCAGTGGTACGGCGGCGACGACGACGACGTCCTGGCCGAGCGCGCCCGGGCTGGCTCGGCGCGCACCGCCGTGCGGTGGGCGCTCGCCCGGTCGCCGCGGGTGCGGATCCTCACCGGCTCGGGTGACCTGCTCTGGGCCGGAACGGCCCCGCGGCCCGACGACATCACGGGATCCTGGGTCGACGACGGCGAGCTCGTCGGGCGGATGCCCGTCCCCTGAGACGCGAGCGGCCTCGTCGCACGGTGAGGGTCCGAGCGTGGACCTCACCAGATCCGTACGATCGGCGCGGGGGACGGAAGGGAGCCACGATGCGCCGGTTGGCGATGGCACTGGTGGTGGTCGGCCTGCTGGCGGCCGGCTGCTCGGACAGCGGCGACCGCGAGCGCCCAGGCGGCTCGAGGTCCACGACGTCGACGGCGCCTCGCGTCGTTACCGAGCGGCCGGGGATCGGAGCGTGCGACGACGTCGATCCTTCCGCCTGTCTGCTCCCGTGGCCGAACGATCGCTTCACCCGGGCCGATGCATCCACCGAGACGGGTCGTCGCCTCGATCTGCCCATCGATGGGATGCCGGCGAATGCCAAGGGCACGCCGATGGACCCCACCGAGTGGAATCGCAACGACGGGTTCGCCCCGGCCTCGACGCTGATCACGGTCATCCCGGACCTCGATGTCGAGGCATCGGGCCTGCCGCCCGTCACCGACATCGGTTCCTCGCTTGCGAAGGACTCCCCGCTGGTCCTCGTCGACGTGGACACCGGCAAGCGGGTGGCGGCCTGGGCGGAGCTCGATGCCAACGCTGAGGACCTGGCGAAGCAACCCCTTCTGATCGTGCCGGCCACTGCCCTGCTCGAAGGCCACCAGCACGTCATCGGTCTGCGCAACCTCGTGCACAGCGATGGCAGCGATGTGCGTCCCAGCCCGGGCTTCGCCGACCTGGTCGAGACCCCCGACGCACCGGCGCGCACAACGTTCGCTGCGCTTGCGGATGCCGGCGTCGAGACGGGCGACCTCGATGTGGCCTGGTCGTTCACGGTCGGGTCCGGCGACGACATCTCCGGTCGGCTGCGCTCGATGTGGGACGAAACCCGAGCGAAGGTGGGCGACGGTGCGCCACCGTTCACGGTCGACTCCGACGAGCAGGCCGGCGCCGCTCGCGTCATCCGGGGCACGTTCGAGATGCCCCAGTACCTCCAAGGCGACGGCGGCCCCGGCACCGTGCTGAACAACGAGGACGATCCGCACGGCATCCCCACGGCGAACGGCACCATGACCGCCGACTTCGTCTGCACCGTGCCCGCGAACGCCTCGGCGGACGACCCGGCCGGCACCGTCATCTACGGCCACGGACTGCTCGGGACGCGCGACCAGACCCTCGACATCGGCCTCCTCGGTGCATCGGTCGGGCTCAGCTTCTGCGGCCTCGACTACCTGGGGATGAGCGCGCCGGATGTCGGCTCCATCGTCGCCTCGTTCCAGGACCTCTCTGCGTTCCGCAGCCTCCCGGATCGGCTCCAGCAGGGCCACCTCAGCTTCTTGCTGCTCGGCCGCCTCCTCGCCAGCACGGAGGGGTTCGCCTCCGATCCGGCGTTCCAGGACGAGGCGGGTCGGCCCACGATCGACACGGACGAGGTCGCCCTGCTGGGCGCAAGCCAGGGCGGCATCCTCGGCGGGGTCGCTTCGGCCCTCACCGACGACTGGAAGCAGGTGATCCTCGCCGTCCCCGGCATGGGCTACAACCTGCTCCTGCGGCGCTCCGTCGACTTCGACGAGTTCTTCCCTGCGGTGGAGGCCAGCTATCCCGACGAGCTGGACCAGACGCTGGTGCTGGACCTGCTCGAGCAGCTCTGGCAGCGGGGCGAGAATGCCGGGTACGCCCAGCACCTCACTGACAGTCCGTATCCAGGGGTGGAGGCGAAGCACGTGCTGCTGCTCGAAGCGTTCGGCGATCACCAGGTGGCCAACGTCTCGACCGAGAAGCTGGCCCGAACGCTGGGGCTCGGCCGTCGTGCTCCGACCATCGCCGACGGGCGGTCGACCGACGAAGAACCGTTCTGGGGCATCGATCCGACCGAGCTTCCGTCGAAGGGCTCCGGTCTTTTCGTGTGGGACTTCGGGACCCCGGCGCCCCCGGTGGAGAACCTGCCGAACCGGGCCGGCGACGACCCCCACGGCAAGCTCTCGAACGTGCCCGAGGCGCTCGCCCTCGTGCTGTCGTTCGTCACCGACGGCACCCTCACCAACGTGTGCGGTGACGGACCTTGCCAGGCCCCCGGCTGAGTCCACTGGCGGACGACCGGTAGCCTCGGCTCCTGTGCCCCCCACCTCCCTCGACCCTCGCCGCGTGCGACAGCGCCGCCTGATCGCAGCTGTCGTGTTGACCCTGTCCATCGTGGGTGCGGCCGGCTGCTCGACGCCGGCACCGAAGGAGCAGGACCTGTCCGACGCCTTGGTCGACTCGGGCCTCAGCCGGAAGGTGTCCGACTGCACGGCCAAGGCGCTCACTGGCTCGCTGTCGTCGTCGGAGCTGGCCGAGATCACCGAGCGGGGCGCCGGCGGGGTTCCGGTCGATGATCCCAAGAAATCCGGCGAGAACATCGACGACCTGACGAAGGCGCTCTCGACGTGTCGCGACCTCCAGGTCGCCAGCCAACCGACCACGACCGTGCCGCTCGCTCCGGCTGAGCCCGAAGGTGGAGCGCCGACGACCACGACCGTCACCCCGGGCACCGACGGCGCCCGTCTCGACCCGGCCAGCACCACCACCTCGGCCCCGTAAGCAACCCCGTCCCGCGAACATCGTCGGTGAGCGCGCCCGGTTCGGGCCGGTGACCGGCGAAGTTGGGTGGGAATGGGTCAGAGTTCGGGCCAGCGCTTGGTGGTGGAGGTCTTCTTGCGGTTCGCGGTGAGGGCCCAGGTGCGGCGCCAGGCGCCCGACTGCGGGCCGGCGAGGGTGGGCGTCTCGCCGGCGGTGGCGCGCCGGCGGGCGGAGTACCAGTCGGTGGTCGCCTCGTCGGCGAGGGCGGCAACGGCGGCTTCGATGCGTTCGGCGAAGGCCTGGGAGCGCTCGCCCTCGGCGGCCGAGATCGGGGTGCCGAAGGTGACGACGGTGCGTTGGGGCTTCGGCCGGTTCTTGCCCTTGGGCAGGATGCGGCCCGTTCCCGCCAGGTGCACCGGGACCACCGGCACGCCGCAGCGGATGGCCAGGTAGGCGGCGCCGCCGCGGAAGGGCTGGCCCCATCCGTCGGGGGACCGGCCGCCTTCGGGGAAGATGACCATGCTCCAGCCGTCGTCGAGCAGCCCGGCCGCCTGATCGGCGGAGCGGCGTCCGACCTTGGTGCGCTCGATCGGGATGGCGTTGAGGACGAGGGCGGAGGCAGTGGCCTTCACCCGGCTGTCGAAGAAGTAGTCGGCGGCGGCCGCCGCGAACACCTGGTGGCGGTGCGGTTCGGGCAGCGAGGTGATCAACAGCCCGGCGTCGAGGTGGCTGTGGTGGTTGGCGGCGAAGATCGCCGGGCCTTCGAGGTCGGCGAGGCGGTCGAGTCCGTTGCGCTCGGGCTGGGCCAACCCGGCGATCACCGGCCGGACGAGCCCCTCGGTGAGGAAGAACCGTGCGTACCGTGCCGGCAGCTTGCGGGCCCACGCTGAGTCGTAGTGCCCGAGCAGCGTCTGCTCGACGGGGGCCGGCTCGACGGTGAGCGGCGTCGTGGGCGCCCGATAGGGAAACGAAGCCTGCGAGACCAGGGCGCGAACCGGTGGCATCTTGGCGCGAGCCTTCTCCAGCGAGGCCAGTGCCTTCTCCACGCCCTTCTTGCTCGCCATCAGCTGCGTCCCATCACTTCACATCCGCCATGACGATGGGCGGGTTCTTGAGGTGGGTGATGGTGGGGTGGCGGCCGACGACGTCCTCGGCCATCTCGAAGGCATCGTTCAAGGTCGAGGCGGCCTTGAAGCCGAGGCGGTGGACGGCGCGCTTGTCGCCGCCGACGATGATCACGCGGCCCAGGTGCTTGAGGGCGTGGCTGCCCCAGTACCACATGTAGAAGGGGTGGACGCCGTGGTAGGCGTAGCTCGTCCGGTAGAGGTGGCGGTACCACTCGTCCTCCGCGAACTGCTTCTCCCACTTCTCCTCGATGACCTTCGGGTCGGTGGTGTCCGACAGCACCTGCTCGAAGAAGTCGATGTAGCTCGGGTGGTGGACCGGGTGGAACTCCCACGGGGTCGGGTGCGTCATGATCAGCACGCCGCCCTCGCGCACCAGCGGCTTCCCCCGGTACATGTTGAAGAAGTATCCGAGCCCGAGGCACATGACCAGGATCGGGTTCATGATCGAGTTCACGTTGTAGGGGCAGATGTAGGGCAGGCCCATGGTGAGGATGTCGGTCTGCCCGTCGACCTCGACGAGGTGCTGGTCGAAGCAGTGCTGGAGGGTCTTCTCGTGGACGGGCTCGATGGCGCCGGCGGTGACGGAGGTGACCCCGTAGGGCGCCCGGTGCGACTGGAACGCCTTTCGGCGGGCGCCGGCCGAGAGCAGGCCGAGGCCCTTCTGCATGCCGATGAACGACACCCGGTCCCGAGCCGTCCACTCCCATTCGCGCTTGGCGAGCACGGACATCGGCCCGGTCTCGCCGAACGTGTCGTTGTTGACGGTGGTCTCGATCTGGAAGACCTTCACGCCGGCATCGGCGATGACCTTGCCCATGCGCCAGTTGCTGTGGTGCAGTTCCGAATTGTGGCGGTCCATGAAGCTCTTGGAGTGCTCCATGGTGTGCACGTTGTGGTGGTGCTTGATGGACCGGTAGCTGGCGAGGCCGGTGGCGGTGCTCTTGTGGCCGCCATCCATGGAGACGATGTTGATGTTGACGTAGACGAGCAGGTCGGATTCGGCCGCCCGCTTGTTGATCTCCACCTCTTCGCCGTGCTTCGTCTCGCCGAGGAAGGCCAGGTTTTCTGGGTCCTCGGCGTCGTGGTTGTAGAGCGCGCCCTGCGGGGCGAAGGCGTCGTAGACCCGGTCGCCCACGGCGTGGCGGAGCTCGTCCTCGGTCATCCGGCGGTGGAGCGCGAGGGCGGCGATGAGGTGGACGTCGTCGACACCAGCCGCCGCCGCCATGTCGAGGACGGCCTCGATGACCCGCTGGCGGATGTCGGGACGCTTCATCGGTGGCAGGGGCAACGACACATCGTCGAACGCGATGGTGAGCTTCATCCCGGGCGTCAGCAGCGCCGGGAGCGGGTCCATGTCCAACGGGTGGAGCAGGGCGTCTTGGATGGACTGCTCCACGTCGTCGAGGGCGTCGAGCGGCTCGCCGGGGTAGATGACCCGCGTCCGGTCCGCCGGCAGCTTCTCGAGCCGGAAGCCCTCGCCGTGGTGGAAGAGGATGGGCGGCGTCGACTTATCGACGTCGAGCACGAAACCAGGACGGGGCATCAGGGGGCTTCCTCGTTCGGAGCAGGATCGGGGGAGTAGGACGGGCTCATCGCTTCGCCTTGGCCGGCTTGCGGAGGTCGAAGGCCACCTTCACGGCGCCGCGGGTGCCGGCGTTGGCGGCGTGCTCGATGGCCTCGGTGTAGCGGGCCAGCGGATAGGTCGCGCTCACGAGCCGGCCGAGGTCGTGCTCCTGCGCCAGCTCGAGCGACCGTTCGAAGTCGGCGCGGGTGTAGGCGTAGCACCCGGCGATGCTGCTCTCGCGGTGCCAGAGGCTGGTCAGGTCGAGCGAGGTGTGGCCCGGCATGCCGACCACGACGATCTGTCCGCCCGGCGCGACCACCTGAAGCGCTTGCGTGAGGCTGGCCTCGGAGCCCACGCAGTCGACCACCAACTCCACGCCATCGGTGAGCTGGCCGCCGTCGAGCACGAAGGCTCCGGTCAGGCTGCGCACGACGCGGGGGAGCGTGCGGGGGCTCACGACCTGGTCGGCCCCGAGGGCCTTGGCGAGCGCGTGCTGGTGCGGGTACTTGGCGGTGGCGATGATGGTCCCGAACGGGTCTTCGCTGCGTAGTGCGGCGATGGTCAGCAGGCCGAGCGTGCCCGAGCCGATGACGGCGATGCGCTGGTGGGGGCCGGTGGCCGCGACCTTCCGGGCGGCGTGGACCGCACAGGCGAGGGGTTCGACCATGACGGCCGCCTCGTCGCTCAGGTCCTCGGGGATCGGGAGCAGTTGGCTGGGGTGGGCGACCATCTCGCCGGACCACCCACCGCCGGTGTCTTCGCAGAACCCGCTCTGCAGCCCGGGCTCGAGGTGGCCGAACGCGATGCGTCCGCAGAGGTTGGTGCGTCCCGCCGAGCACGCACCGCACATCGGATCGATGCCCCGCGTGGCGCACGAGAGGATCGGGATGAGCACCGCCCGGCTGCCGTCCTCGAGATCGCCCACGACCTCGTGGCCGGGCGTGAACGGGAACGACACGATCGGCTCGAAGTAGCGGCTGGAGTGTCCGTCGATGGTGGCCAGGTCCGAGCCGCAGATGCCTGAGAGGCGCGGGCGCAGCCGCACCCAGTCGTCGGCCGGCAGCTTCAGGTCGTCGGCGTCGATCAGCTTCAGCGGCCCCACCGACGCGCCCTTGCCCGCCGCGATGCGGCCGGCGACGCCGGCCGCCACGTACTTCCCCGGCTTGCGCGAGAACCGCAGCGCCTTCATCGGGGGGCCGCCTTGGTGACGAAGCGCCTCGGGGCGAGCGGGATCGGGCTCGGCTTGAAGCCAGGGGACTTGGACCACTGCTCGACGAGCCAGCCGCGCTTGCGGGCGAGGCTGGCCAGGCGGGTCTCCGGGTTGACGGCGACGGGGAAGCCGACGACCTCGAGCATCGGGAGGTCGTTGGACGAGTCGGCGTAGGCCACGCACTCGGCGAGGTCGATGTCGTGGGTTGCGGCGTAGTCGTAGAGCGCCGACGCCCGGGATTCGCCGGTGGGCGGGACATCGACCATCTGGCCGAGGTAGCGCCCATCGTCCCCGATGGCGAGGGAGGCGGAGATGATGTCATCGAAGAGCGGCTTCAGCGGCTCGACCACGAAGTCGAGCGCTCCGGTGATGAGCACCGTCCGGTGGCCCAGGGCGCGGTGCTCGCGGACCCGGCGGATGGCGGCGGGGAAGCTCTTGGTCAAGATGAGCTGCGAGAGCATCTCGCCCGAATCCTCCTGCATCTGCTGCACCGAGGCCCCCTCGTACCGCCGGTAGAACGAGCGCAGGAAGTCGCTCCGATCGGCCCGGTCCATCTTCAACAGGCCGGGTGCCTCCCCGATGAGCTTGGCGGTGAGCCGGAGCTTGTCGTCGCGGTCGAGGCGGCGCGAGGCCAGCCAGGCGTAGGACGTGACCACGTTCGACGCGATGAGCGTGTTCTCCAGGTCGAAGGCCGCCATCTGGCGTTCCGGCGCGAGGACCTGCCGACGGAGGCGGGCCTCGCGGGATTCGCCGCGGCCCTTCTTGCCGTCCGTGCGGACTCGGGCGTGCTCGACCACCGAGGGGAGGTGGATCTGGTGGACGTAGTGCGTCCAGTCCACGATCCGGGGGTCCATGGAGAAGTCGACCTGGTCGCTGGGGGCCAGCGACTCCTGGAGGGCGAGCAGTCGATCGACGCCGTAGATCGCCTCGCACGCGGTGTAGGCGCCGTAGAGCTCCACGTAGGTGAGCGCCCGACTGACCGTGTCTCGCTGCTCTTCGAGCTTGGCCGACCACGCCGCCTGCTTGCCACGCAGCGGGAGGGCTCCGATGACCGATTCGGTGCGCTCCAGGAGGGATTTGGCCCGTTCGAGCTGTCCCTGCACCCGGTTGCGGGACGTGTAGCCCCAGTCGGGCACGGCGATGGGCTGACCCGAGGCGTCGTAGAGGGGGTGTTCGCTGAACCAGCCTTGGACCAGCTCGACCAGGCGCTCGTACTTCAGCGGGTTGGCCGAGCCCGAAGCGACCTGGGTGATGTCCGGGGAGCCGTCCTCGTTGCTCGGGCCGCGAGCCGCGACGCCGATGATGGCGCCCACCACCAGGTCGACGGGGATGACGTCGACCGTGCCCTCGGGGACCCCGGGGAACTCCTTGAGCAGGCCGCGGGCGTAGCTGATGATCACGGGTTCGGCCATGCGGAAGCCGCGGATCCATCCCGGCACCGGCTCGGCCCAGGCCGACTCGATGATCGCGGGGCGCACGACGCTCACCGGCACGTTGCCGCGGTTCTCGGCCAGGGCCTTCTCGCCGAGGGCCTTCGTGTAGGCGTAGGCGTCGGGCCACCCGAGGCTCGTCGCCCGGGCGCGGCCGGCGTCGACCAGTTGCGCCTTCACCCACTCCTGTCGGAGCTGCTCGGACTTGGTCGCCAGCAGCGGGGTACCGGCGCCGCCAAGTTCCTTGCGGGCCGCGACCATGAACGTGGCGAGCTGCTCGGGCATCCGGCTGGCGGCCTCGGCATCGGCCCGGACGCGGCGGGCACCCTCGACCTCCCGCTTCCAGTTGATGTCGGTGATCCAGAAGGGGCTGTCGTCGACCCGGATCTCGGGGGCGTCGCCTCGGCGGTTGCCGGCGACGTAACAGGTGGACACGGCCACGAGGTGGGGAGCTACGCCCAGGTCTTGGAGCGTGAGGGCGATGCGGGTGGGGCCGAGCAGGTTGACCTCGACCGCCAGGTCGAGGGGGGAGTCGAAGCTCACCGTGGCCGCCGAGTGGATGACGATCTGGCAGCCGGCAAGGAGCTGGCGACCCTCGTCAGTCAGGCCGAGGCCGTCGGTGCCGACGTCGCCCTCGATGACCTGCACCCGCCGGGCGACCAGCTCGTCGAACGCCGCCTTGCCGCCGACCTGCTCCCGGAGGCGGTCGAAGCAGTTGTTCTTGAAGATCTCGCGCTGGGCCCGCTGCTCGACGTTGCGCATCCGACCCGCGCGGATGAGCAGCACCAGCTCGCAGTCGGGAACCGAGCGCAGCAGGCGCTCGACGAGCGCGGTGCCCAAGAAACCGGTTGAGCCGGTGACGGCGATGCGCTTCCCGGCCAGGTCGTCGGCGATCACCCACCATGTCTACCAAATGGTAGAGAGCTGTGCGAGCATGTCTTCGTGAGCACCGCACCAGACCCCGGGCCGAGCACGAGGGACCGCATCCTCGACGCCGCCCTCGGGGCCTTCGCGGAGCGCGGCGTGGAGGCCACCTCCCTCGACTTCGTGGCGGCGGAGGTCGGCGTGCGCAAGCAGACCCTCCTCTACTGGTTCCCCTCCAAGGAGCAACTGCTGTTCGGCGTGGTCGACCACGCCGTCGACGAGCTCGGCCGGGTGCTCTCGCACGCCGCCGTCTCCGGTGGCCCCGACCTCGCCGGACAGGTCACGGCGGTGGTCGATGCCACGTTCCGCCTGGGTTCGATCCGCCCCGAGCTCCTCGCGGTGGTCCGCGAGGTGACGCGGCTGGGTCCACCGGCATCGACCCACCTCGCTCGTGCAGCCGACCCGTTGGTGGCGACGGCCTCCACCGTGCTCTCCCGATCGGGCGACGTCGACGAGGGCCACGTCCGTCGGGTCTTGCTGGCGGCGGGAGCGCGGGTCATCGGCATCGCCACCGAGGCCGAGGTGCGCGAAGACCTCGGCCTCCCGGCTGACCTGGCGTGGCTCCGCGAGCGGCGGCGGGCCTTGCTCGACTGGCTGGCAGGTGCCCTGGGCTGATGCAGATCAGCGCAGACGGCGGTGGGGGGCTCGGTGCTGGTGGCGGGCGAGCGCCAACCGCACCAGTTCGTCGATCAGGTCCGAGTAGGAGAGCCCAGACGCCGCCCACAACGACGGGAACATCGAATAGCGGGTGAAGCCGGGCAGCGTGTTGATCTCGTTGAAGAGCAGGCCGCGCCCGTTCTCCTCGTAGAAGAAGTCGACGCGGGACAGCCCGTCGCACCGCAGGGCGCGGTACGCCTGCACGGCAAGGACGCGCATCTGCTCAGCGACGTCGTCGGGGACGTCCGCAGGGATCACCATCTCCGCGGCGCCATCGAGGTACTTGTCCTCGTAGTCGTAGAACTCGTGCGTCGGGACGATCTCGCCGACGACTGACGCCCGGGGCGCCTCGTTGCCGATGACCCCCACCTCGAGCTCGCGCGCGTCGACCGCTTCTTCGACCACGACCCACTCGTCGTACTGCGTGGCGTCGGCGAGCGCCGCCCGCAGGCCGGCCGGGTCATCCGCCCGGCTGACGCCGACCGACGAGCCCATGTTCGACGGCTTCACGAAGACGGGCCACCCCAGCTCGGCGCCCACCCGGGCGATGAAGGCATCGTCGATCTCCGAGTCTCGTGCCGCGATCCAGCGGCACACCGGGATGCCGGCCGCCTGGGCGAGGACCTTGCTCGTGGCCTTGTCCATGTTGAGCGAGGATCCGAGGACGCCGGTACCGACGTAGGCGACGTCAGCCAGCTCGAGCAGCCCTTGCACGGTGCCGTCCTCACCCCGCGGCCCGTGGAGGATCGGGAGCACCACGACCTGCTGGTCCGGGTGCCCCGGCGCGACGCTGGCGAGCGGTGCCAGATCGGTGCCCACGCCATCGAGCGCCTCGGGCAGCGTCTGGGTCGGATCCGCCAGCAGGGCGAGGGTCGCGTCGGAGCGCAGCCACCGGCCATCGGGCGTGATCACGATAGGCATGACGTCGTAGCGGCTGGTGTCGATGGCCTTGAGGACGCTGGCAGCGGACTTCTGCGAGACCTCGTGCTCGGCCGACTGTCCGCCGTAGACCAGGACGATCCGGACGGGCTTGGGCGCATCGGTCATGGCGTCCGAGCATACGGTCGCCGCTCGGGCGCCTCGGACGGATCCGTTCTCGTCAGGTCGTCGGGGTGACCTGGAGGCTCGGGTACGGTCCTTGCTCATGCGCTTCACGACGGCCGAGGTGGCCGAGGCCACCGGCGGCGAAGTCTTCGGCCGCGACACCGAGGTCGATGGCGTCGCCATCGACTCCCGCCTGGTGCAGGCCGGACAGTTGTTCATCCCTCTGATTGCGGAGCGCGACGGCCACGAGTTCATCGGCGATGCGATCCGCGCCGGGGCGAAGGCGTACGTGACCTCGGGGCCGTTGGAGGCCGGCACGGCCATACGGGTCCCCGACACCGCAGCGGCGCTCCGCGCCCTCGGCATCGCCGCGCGCGGCCGTCTCGGCGATCGTGTCGTCGGCATCACGGGCAGCGTTGGGAAGACGTCGCTGAAGGACCTGCTGTCGTCGGTGGCGTCGACCTCCTTCGCCACCACGGCGAGCATCGGGTCCTTCAACAACGAGCTCGGGGTACCACTGACCCTGGCCAATGCCCCCGACGGCACCGAGTGCACGATCCTCGAGATGGGGGCTCGGGGCATCGGCCACATCGCCGAGCTGTGCGAGATCGGCCGGCCGACGGTCGGGGTCGTGACGGTGGTGGCTGGGGTGCACCTCGAGGTGTTCGGGAGCATCGACGACGTCGCCACCGGGAAGGGCGAACTGGTCGCCGCCCTTCCGGCGTCGGGCACTGCCGTGCTCAACGCCGACGATGCGCGGGTGGCGGCCATGGCGTCTCGCACCGACGCCACGGTGCTCACGTTCGGCCAAGATGCCGGCGAGGTGCGCGCGGCGGACGTGACGCTCGACGAGCACCTGCACCCCTCGTTCGAGCTGCGCACGCCGTGGGGCGCCGCCGAGGTCCGCCTGTCGATCGCCGGTCGCCACCAGGTCGTGAACGCCCTCGGCGCAGCCGCGGCGGGGCTGGCACTCGGGGTGCCGCTCGACCAGGTGGTGGTGGGGCTCGGCGGCGCCCGGCTGTCCGCCCTGCGCATGGACCTGTCCACGGCTGAGGCCGGCTACCGGGTCCTCGACGACAGCTACAACGCCAACCCCACCTCGATGGCGGCGGCACTGCGTTCCATCGACGAGCTGCCCGCCACGCGCCGCTTCGCAGTCGTCGGGACGATGGCCGAGCTCGGCCGCGACGAGGCGGCGGAGCACCACGCCATTGCCGTGCTTGCCCAAGAACTGGGGATCCACCTCATCGCGGTCGATCAGCCCTGGTACCAGGCCGGAGGCGACGATGCGGTGCCCGACGTGGATGCGGCCATCGAGCGGTTGCACGACCTGGGGCTGGGCGACGGCGACGTCGTCCTCGTCAAGGCCAGCCGGTCCGCCGGCCTCGATCGCGCGGCAGCGGCCCTGCTGGCACCGCCTGGCTGAGCGGCCGTCGCGCCGGAGCGCGTGGCGCTCGGGCCTACGAGGTGCTGGCGGCGGCCGTCGGGGTGCGGGGCTCGAGGGCGAGGGGTCCCGGTGGTCGGCTGGGGAGCAGGTCGGCCCACCAGGCGAGGGCGAGGGAGACGATCGAGCAGATGGCGATCATGGGCGCGATGCCGAACTGCTCGATGACCAGGCCGCCGACGATCCCGCCGAAGGGCACCATGCCGCCGAAGCCCATGATCCACAGCGCCATGACCTTGCCGCGCACTGAGTCGTCGAGGGTCTGCTGGAGCACGGTCGACAGCGACGTGATGACGGCGAAGTAGACCGCGCCGAGCACGACGATGGCGACGAACGCAGGACCGGCGGAGTGGAGGGTCCCGAACACGAACACGAGGACGGCGAAGCCGATCAGCCCAACCCGGGTCAGGAGGGACTTGGAAGACTTGGCGAAGATCGTGCCGATGGACAGGGCACCCATCACCGCGCCGAGCCCGAAGCAGCCGTACAAGATGCCGTAGCCCGCGCTGTCGGAGTCGATTCCGAGGTTCTCATCCGCGATGGCCGCCAGCTGGGGGATCCATGGCAGGCACCAGAACGAGAACACGGCGATGACGATGAGGCACTGGCCGATGACGCGGTTCTGGCGGGCGGCGTGGAACCCCTCGAGCACGCGGTGCAGCCCCTGTGCTCCTGACGGCTTCGGCTTGGGGAGCGTGACGCGACTGAGGGCGAGCAGGACGAAGCCGAAGCTCACGGCGTTGAGCACGAACACCGGCGACGGCCCGAACCGGGCGTAGATCGGGGCCCCGATGATCGGCCCGATCACCCGCGAGGCGTTCATCTGGACGGAGTTGAGCGAGATCGCTCCCGGCAGATCGCGGCGGGGAACGAGGATCGGCACGACCGCGCTGAAGATCGGTGCGTACAGGGCGTTGCCGATGCCGATGATCAACACGACGACGAGCAGCAGCGCCTCGGATGGGTGGTCGGGCAGGGTGACGAGGGCGAGGATCAGCGAGAACACGGCCTGTTGGAGGCAGAGCGCGAGCAGCGAGCGCTTCCGGTCGTAGGTGTCCGCGATCATCCCGCCGATGACGGAAAACAGCAGCAGGGGACCCAGCTGGGCGGCGGCCACGAGCCCCAGGTAGAAGCCCGACTTCGTCATCTGCCAGGCAAGCGCACCGAGGACGACGTTCTGCATCCACGTGCCGATGTTCGAGGCGAACGCCCCGAGGTACACGATCCGGAAGGTCCGGTGGGCGAACGCAGCCCGCGCCGTGCCGGGCTCGAAGGTGCGATCGCCTTCGAGGTACGCGTCCTCGAGCTCCTCCACCTGCCCGTCTTCGCCAGTCCCCACGGGATCGGCATCGGGGGTGGTGGTCATCGCGGCCGATCGTAACTTGACCCGCGGGTCAAGGCACGTGTCGGCGGACGATGGTTCGGTCAGACGCGTGCGTCGTAGCCGGGGCTGAGGCGGATGGCCTTGGCGGCGTCGTCGAGGGTCTTGCCGTCGCTGAGGATGGGGGTGAGGAGGTCGAAGTAGGCGGTCTTGGATGGGAACTTGGCCATCATGGACCGGTACATGCGGAAGACCTGGACGTGGTTGACCTTCTTGGTCACGTTCTCGGAGGATTCGGAGAAGTTGATCATGACGTCGCCGCGGTTCTTGGTCTTGTTGTTGAGGCGGGTGAGCCAGAAGTTCTTGCCGGTGGGGTCCGAGGCTCGTCCGAGGACGTTCTGGTAGACGAGTTCGATGAAGGCGTCGTTGGACACCGAGCCGTACTTGGTCTTGAACTCGTTGGATTCGGCGAACTTCTTGGCGGCGTTGATGAGGCCCTTGCCGTTGTCGAGCTGGCGCTGCCAGTAGGCGAAGCCGGAGGGGTCTGGTGGCCGGTTGAAGTAGGCGAGGTAGAGGCGTACGAGTCGGGCGTCGTCGAGGGTGGTGAGGTCGGAGGGCAGCAGGCTCACGATGAGGGCGTCGGCGGTGGCCGAGCAGTTCGTGATGGCCGGGACCCACTGGTTGTTCTGCGCCGTCGTCGGCGTCACGCCCGTGAAGTCCAGGTACTGCTGCGTGACGAGGGCCTGCACGGTGGCGAAGGGAACCTTGTCGGCGCTGCACGGCGCCGCGGTGGTGGTCGTGGTCGCCTGGGTGGTCGACGTCGTGGTGCTCGTGCTGGTCGATGTGGTGCTGGTGGTGGTGGTCGTCGGGGCCGGGGTGCTGATCGTGAAGGTCAGCACCACGCTCGGCGAGGCCGCCGTGGAGAACGTGGCGTTGGAGGCCGTGTTCTTGACCCACGAGGACCCGCCGCCGCCGCCTCCGGCGCCCTTGCAGCCGGTGTTGGCGTTCTGCCCTTGGGCACCGCCGGCGTAGCCGCCGCCACCGCCGCCGCCCACGACGCTGACACCGAGTCCGTCCGTGATGCCGGTGGACGGTGCGTTGCCGCCCTGGCTATTTGGGCTGTCGGTGTTGACGCCGCCGGCACCACCGAGGATCGAGCCGCTGGTGCTGCCGGAGTTGCCGCCGTTGCCGCCGTTGGCGCCGCGGGGGCCGAAGCCGCCATCGCCGGTGCTGTTGCTGCCGGCGCCACCGGCGCCACCGGTGCCCGAGGGGGTCCCGGCGCAGTTGCTGACGCCGCCGCCGCCACCACCACCGGCGACGACGAGGGGCGTCCCGGAGCCCGCTGCGCACTCGGTGCCGAGGCAGACACCGCTGGATGCGCCGCCGGCGCCGCCGCCTGCACCGGGCTGGAGCAGGACGATGGAGCCGTTGCCGGTGTTGCCGCCGTAGGACCAACCGGCAGCGTTCGAGTTGGTTGCCGTGCCGTTCTGGCCGTTGGCGCCGTTGCAGCCGATGACGGCGGAGAAGGTGTCACCGCCGGTTGCGGCGAACGTGCCGAAGGCCTGGCCGCCGTTGCCGCCGGGGCGGTTCGCGCTGGAGGCCTGCGAGCCACTCTGGCCGCCCTTGCCGCCGACGGCGGTCACGCTGACCGAGATGGTGTTGGCTGGAGCCGTGGTGGACTGCGCCGTCCCGCACGCCGTTCCGGGCGACCAGTTCTGCGTGGAGATCGTCGGGGCTGCGGTCGTCGTCGTGGTCGGACCAGCCGTCGTGGTGGTGGCGCCCCCCGTGGTGGTGGTGGTGGTGGCGCCGCCGGTCGTGGTGGTGGTCGATGCCGCCGTCGTGGTGGTCGTCGCCGCGGCCTGGATGGCGGTGCTCGTCAACGTGGTGAGGGGCACGGTGGCGTCGCAGCTCACGTTGATGGAGCCGGCAGCCGTCAGCGTGTACGCCCCCGTCTGCTTGAACGTGGTCTTGATGGTCGCGCCGGCCGCGCCGGTCGCCTTGAGGCTGAACTTCAGGGTCGGGTTGACGAAGGACGCGCCGTTGGCGATCGGCCCGGGCACCGTGAGCTTCACGGTGGTTCCGATGATGGCGACCGAGTAGCTGCCGAGGGTGCCGCTGCCGCCGGAGGCCGACGCCGAGCCGGCCACGATGGACGCCCCACTCGGAACGTTGAACGTGGTGACCATGTTCTTGATCTCCGCTCCCGATGCCGTGCCGGCCGGGCCGGAGGGGGCGAGGGTGACCAGGACGGTGCCACCGGTCTCCACCGTGGCCGCAGCCGTGGTGGACAGCGTGGCGGTCTGGTTCCCGCCCAGGCCGCAACTGAGTCCTTGGCTCACCACGGCGGCGCTCGCCGGGGAGCCGCCGGTGGTCACGACGACCAGCCCTGCAACCGCTGCGGCCATGGCCAACAGGATGTGTCGAACGGAAGGTCGCTTCATTGCGTGCAGGTCCCCCTGGTGTTGTGGCGCATCGTCCCCCGAGTTCCCCGGGACGCGCCGTCGGCAAATTCTGACACACCGTCAGATGAGAATCGAATGCGGGTCGGTTTCGCGTCGGGTGGCCTCCGGACCGGCGCACGGGTGATCTCGCGCGCCAGCCGTCCGAGCGGGGGCCGAGGGGCGGTACCGTCGCCCCATGGCTCCCCGAGCGCATCCCGCCATCGCCACTGCACCCGTCTCCTCTCGCTGGATCGATGCCGCGGTGACGGCCGGTGGCGCGGAGCTGGTGGCGCTCGAGCAGGCGACGGCGGTCGTGTGGACGCAGGCGGACGACCCGGACGGGTTGGCCGCGCTGCTGGCCGACAACCCCCAGATCGATTGGGTCCAGCTGCCGTGGGCCGGCATCGAGCCGTACATCCCGCTGCTCGGCCACGACCGCACCTGGACCTGCGCGAAGGGCGTGTACGCCGATCCGGTCGCCGAGCACGCGCTCGCCCTGCTCCTCGCTGGGTTTCGCAACCTCCACGCGTACGCGAAGGCGGAGAGGTGGACCGGGCAGGCGGGACGCAACCTCATCGGCGCTCGCGTGACGATCTTCGGCGGTGGCGGCATCGCCGAGGCGCTCATCGGGTTCCTCGCGCCGTTCCGCTGCTCGGTGACGGTGGTCCGCCAGAACCCGGCACCGATGGTCGGCGTCGAGCGGGTGCTCGGACCCGCAGACCGCCGGGACGCGCTCCGTGGAGCCGACGCCGTGGTGCTCGCCCTCCCGCTGCTGCCGAGCACCGAGGGCCTCATCGGCCCCGACGAGCTGGCCGCGATGGAAGACCATGCCTGGCTGGTCAACGTGGCCCGGGGTGCCCACATCCAGACCGACGCCCTGGTGGACGCCCTCGCGTCCGGCCGCATCGGTGGCGCCGGCCTCGACGTCACCGACCCCGAGCCGTTGCCCGACGGCCACCCCCTCTGGTCGCTGCCGAACGCCATCATCACGCCGCACACGGCCAACACCCAGGCAATGGCGCGGCCGCTACTCGGCTCTCGCATCACCGACAACGTCCGGCGCTACGCCGCCGGGGCCCCGCTGGTCGGCCTGATCGACGTCGACGCCGGCTACTAGCACCGACGACCGTCCGCAGCCGTCGAGGATCGGGCGCACAGCGCGGACGCCAGACGTAGGGTCGCCGTCCATGGACTTCCGACGCCACGACATCGAGGACCTCGCCGGACGGGTGCGATCGAAGGAGGTCTCCTCGCGTGAGCTCACGGAGCACTCGCTGGCGCGCATCGAGGCGACGAACCACGAGGTGAACGCCTTCGTCGCGATCGATGCGGATGGCGCGCTGGCCCAGGCCGCCGACATCGATGCTCGGGTCGCGGCGGGCGAGGAGCTGGGTCCCCTCGCCGGGCTCCCGCTCGGGGTCAAGGACACCGAAGATGCCGCTGGCTTCCGCACCACCAAGGGCTCCCTCCTGTTCGCCGACGGCCCACCGGCCACCGAGGACTCGGTGCTGGTCGCCCGGATGCGGCAGGCGGGGTGCGTGATCATCGGCAAGCTGAACACCCCGGAGCTGGCGTGGAAGGCCGACACGGACAACCGCGTCTTCGGCCGCACCGGCAACCCGTGGTCGCTCGACCGGTCGGCCGGGGGCTCCTCCGGTGGTAGCTCCGCGGCAGTGGCGGCCGGCATGGTCCCCCTGGCGACGGGCTCCGACGGGGGCGGATCGTTGCGCATTCCGGGATCGCTGTGCGGTCTCACCACCATGAAGCCGTCGCTCGGTCGGGTTCCGGCGGGCGGCCCGAACCCGCCCGGCTGGGCTGATCTGTCGAGCAAGGGCGTCTTGGTCGGCACGGCGCGCGACAGCGCCTACGTCCTCGATGCGGTGATCGGGCCGGACCCCACGGACCTGCGGGCCCTGCCGATGCCTGACGAGTCCTGGCGGGACGCAGTCGAGAACCTGCACGCACCGCGCAAGGTCGTCTGGTCGCCCACGCTGGGATACGCCGTCCTCGACCCGGAGATCCGAGAGGTGTGCGAGGCGGCGGTCCGCAAGCTCGAGGCCCGGGGCACCGAGGTCATCGTCCTCGACGACCTCTTCGACGAGGACCCGGCGATCCCGTGGCTCATGCTCTCGCTGACCGCCAACCTGCGCGTGGTCGAGGCGGCGATCGCAGCCGGGCACGGGTCGTGGGACGACCTCGACCCGGCCCTGGGTTCGATGCTTGCGTGGGCGAAGGCCGACGCCGGCCCCACCACTGCGCTCGAATCGTCGGACACGGCCCACCTGCTCAACCTCAAGCTCGTGGAGGTCTTCCACCAAGCGCCGCTCCTGATCACGCCGACGGTCGCCGGCCAAACGCCGCTCGGGTCGGCCTCCGGCGTCGTCAACGGGGTCGAGGACGTCAGCTGGGTCCGCTACACGTACCCGTTCAACCTGACTCGCTCGCCGGCCGGATCGGTCTGCGCCGGGTTCACCGCCGACGGGATGCCCGTCGGCCTCCAGGTCGTCGGGCCCCAGCACGCCGACGTGGCCGTCCTGCGCCTGCTCGCCGTCCTCGAGGAGACCCTCGAGCTCGATCACGCTTGCCGCTACGAGCCCACCACCTGACCCCGAGCACCCCCACGAACCGATGTGGAGGGGTCTGGCACGGTCCGGCTAAGGTCCGTCCTCCGCACGGGCGTATAGCTCAGTTGGCTAGAGCACTGCCTTCACACGGCAGGGGTCACAAGTTCGAGTCTTGTTACGCCCACGCAGGTCAGGCACCCTTTCTAAGGGTGCCTGACGCCGTTTTCAGACCCGCTATCGCGCGTCCTGCCGATGGCTCCGACACCGATCGTTCCAGACCCGGTGCTCAGGGCTTGTTGCGCGACCCTTCACGATCCCCAATCGTTGCTCAAGCAAGCGGCTTGGTCTGCCGTTACCCTCTGCATCTGGCGCAGGGCCTGCTGCGCTGCCTAGAGGGGGACACGACATGACCGCTGACTACGAGTACCTGTCCGGCCGCTGGCCGGTCCGGGTCCGGTCCATGAGGAGCCGGCTGGGTCGCGCTGTGGCTGCCGCCGTGCTCTCGTTGGTCCCCGCCGCCGTCGTGGTGGGCAGTGCTGCCCCGGCCAGTGCCGTCGCAGTGGACACCGACCACGATGGCCTGGCGAACAACTCGCCGCTCGAGCTCGACATCGACGGTGACGGCTTGGCCGACGACTCGGCCCTGGAGTTGGACATCGACGGTGACGGCTTGGCCGACGACTCGGCCCTGGAGCTCGACATCGACGGTGACGGCCTGAACGACGCCTCCGCGTTGGAGACCGATATCGATGGTGACGGTCGGGCCGACACCGCCCTGGCCGAAGGCGACATCGATGGTGACGGTCGGGCCGACACCGCCCTGACCGAACGCGACATCGATGGTGACGGCCGGACCGACAGCGCTGCGTCGGAGGTCGACATCGACGGCGACAACCTCGCTGACACGTCCAGCCTCGAGACCGACATCGACGGGGACGGCCGGACCGACGATTCGGCCTTGGAGCTCGACATCGACGGTGACGGCCTGGCCGACAGCTCGGCCTTGGAGACCGATGTCGATGGTGACGGCATGGCTGACGATTCGGCCTTGGAGACGGACATCGACGGCGACGGCCGGGCCGATGACTCGGTTGTCGAGACCGACATCGACGGCGACGGACAGGCCGACGACGCAGCCACGGAGTCCGATATCGACGGCGACAACCGCCTCGACACCGCAGACACGGAGACCGATATCGACGGCGACAACCGCCTCGACACCGCAGACACCGAGACCGATATCGACGGCGACGGCATCGATGACAGCACCGACGACGACGTCGACGGCGACTCGGTCGACAATGCCGAAGATTCCGACATCGATGGCGATTCACTCGACAACGCCGAAGATTCCGACGTCGATGGCGACGGCGTGGACAACTCCGAGGACGTCGACGAGGTCGGCGACGGCATCACCAACGATTTCTGATAGGCGGCCAAGCGCCGTCACATCCGGTCAGGGCGCTATCACGTCTCGCAGTTGCCCTCGCCGTGCAGACCTGGGTCGTTTGATCGCCACCCGGCGACGGCGCCGATCTCACTTCATGCCGTAGACCAAGGCGTCCGAGATGCTGGGTCGCGATTCAGCCATGCGGCCGAGGCCCATGCGATCGCGGTCACCGCCAGCCACGTGTCACGCCCGCTGTCGAGATCCATCAAGGTGGGGAAGGCCGGGATCCGCTGGTTCATGGCGGTCGAGGTCAAGACGATCATGATGCCCGCGAGCGATCCGGCGGCCCCGGCCCCTCGCTCGCCGTCGTTGGCCATCCAACTCGCCGCCGCGACCGACAGACCGGCAGTCGCGAGGCACACGGCGAACAGCCGGTCCGGCGCCTGGATCGGCACATCGGCGAGTGCGGCACCAACGAAGCAGGTGCCCCAGATCAGCGCTACGCCACAACCGAGCATGGCCATCCGGAGGACTCGACCCGCGAGGCGGGTCAGGGGAGCAGCTGATGTGGTGGTGGCGGCGGCGTCCTCGACCGCGCCGGCGAGCGACGAGGAACCGATGAGCGCCGTGGCGGTCACGGCGACGGTGAGGTCGGTTCCTCCGCGAGCGAGCGTCCAGAGCACGGGCACCCCCCCCAGCGCGGCGAGTGCAGGGCCTGGCGTGAGCCCAAGGGCCCGGCCGATCGGTCTTGCGGCGGTCAGCAGCACCTTGGTTCGCTGCGCTTTCCCCGGCATCGTGACGGGGGCGGGGGTCGGTTGCGGCATCAGTAGCAACTGCGGGAGTACGAATCGACGCGGTCGGTTCGACCTTCGGACTCGAGGCCGAGCGCGACCAGTAGCTCATCAGTGGTGGTCGCTGGATCCATCCATCGGTCCCAGTTCGCCTGTACCGCGGCGGCGACCGCGCCTTGGTCGGCAGCGACGAGCTGTCTCGCTGCCCTGATGTCCTGGACCGACCAGAGCAGGACGGGTCCCTCGTCTTCGCACCGGCCTGGCCAGATGTCACCCGGCCCATTCCCGTCGGTTCCGGCTTCGGCCCGCTGGGTGTCGGCGAAGAGCATCCGATTTGCCCGGTCGACGCTCATCCCGCGAGTGGCGAGCCAGAGCACCACCAGTCCACGAGATTGGCCTGCCACGACGGTACCGACCTCGTCGCCGACCGGTTCGGTCGGCAACCCTGTGGCCCATGCGGCTAGGCGGAGCCTGGCCGCCTCGCGGGCCGAATCAGTCAGGCGGAAGCGGAGGCGCAACGTGTTGGGGTCCTGGTCGATCGCCCGCACTCGGCTCCCGACCTCGGGTTGGAGGTCCGCTGGTTCGGCGTCGAGGAGGTGTCGGAAGGTTGCGCGATCGAGGTCGGCGAACTCGATCGCTGCTGCGGTCGGAGACAGTTCGGCAGCCATCTCCCGGCCGCCTTTGCCGAGGCCGCGGTACACGCACACGTTGACCCGCTCCCCTGCGCGTGAGCAGGTCTGGTGTTGGGAGGGCTCGTTGATCATGTCGGCCAGGGCTTGGGCTTGGGCCGCTGGGAGGGGTCGGGCCACGAGCGCCGCACCCGAGATCACCACGACAATGCTGCCGGCCAGAGCGATTGACACGCGGCGGCTGTGCTCGCCTCGGAACAGAGCGACGGCACTCACCAGTGCGATGAGGCCGACGAACCACACGATCCGTTGCCAACCGGGCGGGTCGTAGAAGATTCTCTCCGCAGTGGTGCTGGGGGTGAACGTGCCGAGCCAGCTGAAGTTGTCCCAACTGCGACCGCCGGCGGTGCCGATCTGCGCGTCGACGGCCATCACGCCGACGATCGCAAGGATCGGCGCGATCACCGGTGGGAGCCAACGGCCGAGGGCGACCCCGAGCACGGCCGCTCCTGCGGGGAGGAGCAATGCGACGATTGCGTCGAGCAGGACCTGGTCGTCGAGGGCCCCGTAGACGTTCGACGAGCCGGTCACGATGAGTGCCAACATCACGGCGCCGAGGACGGCGGTCGCCGCTACGGGAACCCACAGGGTCAGGAGGTGGCCTCGCGTCCGGGCGGGCCATCCGGCCGGACAGCTGCTGAACAGTTCCTCGGCCCCGTCTCGGCGGGAGCGGGTGATGCCGCGATGTGCGGCGACGACCGTGCATCCACAAAGCGGGTGGGCCAAGAGCGGGAACAGCGATGCCAGCCCCCACCACGTGGGTTCGAGGTCGTCGGTGAAGAGAACGCCGAACATCAAGATGATCAGCACCCAGAAGCCGAGGCCCACCACGAACCACGGGTTGAAGAAGAGCCTGGCCGCCTCTACTGGGGCCAGCGAACGAGCGACCGCACCACGAGCGGGCGTGCCCGCTGGCTCCGTCGGCGCTGCGGCGTGACCCGTTGGGGTGCGCGACCAGCCGACATCACGGGTCGAACGCCGCCCGAATGCCGTCGCCAAGACGACCGAGAGGAGGATCACTGCCAGCCCGGCGACCATCGGGCTTGCGGACCCGATCATGATGAAGGCGACCAGTGGAACGCCCACGAGCATGGCGACGACCATGAGCAGGCGGTGCCGGTCCATGCTCAGGCCCCCGTCTCGGAGAGTGCCGTGGCGGATGCCAGCTGGAGGTAGCCGTCCTCGACGGTCGACGCCACCAGGTCGGCTCCGTCGGGTGGGGTGCCGACATGGCGCCAGCGCCCCTCGCTCGTGACCCAGGCCAGGCCCGCAGCCGGGTCCCGGTTGATTGCTGTCCAGACCCGACCTTGGGCGAGCGCCGCCAGCTCGGCCGGTGGGCCAGAGAATCGGATCTCACCGCCGAGCATCACGACCACGTGCTGGCACAGGGCAGCGACGTCGTCGGTCTGGTGGGTCGACAGGAGCACCGTTGCGTCCCGCGCCGCCGATCCGAGCAGCTCACGGAAGCGCAGCCGCTGCTCTGGATCGAGTCCTGCTGTGGGCTCGTCGAGAAGCAACAGGTCGGGCGCCCCGAGCATCGCCTGTGCGATCCCGACACGTCGGCGCATTCCCCCGGAGAGCTGGCGGATGCGCTTCTTGGAAACGTCGGCCAATCCGACGAGCTGGAGGACCCGGCGGACCTCGTCGTGGCGCTCACGACGATCGGTCCACTCCTTCAAGATCGCTACGTAGTCAACGAAGTCGAAGGCGCTGAAGCTCTGATGGAAACCGGGCTCTTGTGGGAGATAGCCGAGCTGTCGTCGGATGGTGAGCCGGCCATCGCGGGTGCCCGGATCGCTCCCGAGGATGCGCACCTCTCCTGCGTCGGGGGCGGTCACGGTGGCCAGCATGCGCAGCAGCGTCGTCTTGCCGGCACCGTTGGGGCCGAGCAGCCCGGTGACTCCGGGGCGCAGCTCGAGATCGATGCCGTCGACGGCGCGTAGTTCACCGAAGGACTTGGTCAGGCCGCTCACGGCGATGGTCGGATCGTCGGATCGCATCAAAGGAACCTTCCGGTGTGGGAAGCGATGGTGAGGTTGCGGTCGAAGTCGTCTCGCCACCGCACGAGCAGCCCAATGCAGCCGAGAGAGATTGCGCCGAACACCAGCTGGGATGCCGGAGCGAACAGCGCGGTGTCAGCAAATCGAAGCTCGTGGGGCTGCAGCACGGTGAGCTGCACGAGGAGCACCCATCCGGCAGCGAGAGAGCCGGCAACGACCGCGGACGAGTGGCGGGCGCTCAGCGCCAGGGACGCAAGGGCCAGGGCGAGCGCGGGTGTCACCCAGGCCAGCGCGGACCAGCCGCTTCCCGGTAGCAGGGTGGTGGCCACGCCAAGCGAGGCGAGCGCTCCAGTCATGACGACCGCGGCGCGCCGCCAGAAGAGCCCGAAGCCGTGCATGGGTGTCGAACCCTCGATTTCGCCGGCCGGGTCGGCCCCGGGAACGAACGTGAGGGCCACGCTGGCCAGGAGGATGAGGGGAGCCACTGCCAAGAAGATCCCCTCTGCGGCGACCTGTCGGGAGACCACAGCGGCGCCCACGCTCACGCTCAACGTCGCGATCAGTGCCTGGAGGCGGATCGTCGGTGTGGCCGAAACCAAACGGGCGAGCCCTGGGTCGAGGCGCAGACGCACGAGTAGCCGCTCCGACACCGTGGGCTGTCGGCGGTCGACGCGGTCGATGATCTCGGCCCACATCGAATCGAGCTCGTCTCGACCCTCCAATGGCGTGGCATCCGCGACCGCTCGTCGGCAGATCTCGCAGCCCAGCAGGTGCTGTTCGACCGATGATGCCGTCACCGGTCCGACCGACGGCGGCTCGGTGGTGTACCGGTTCAGCAGCTCGGGTGGGGCGTGCCAGGTGTTCATGTGAGGGCTCCTCGGAGTTGCACGCGGGCGCGTGCCAAACGGGTCTTGACGGTGCCAGCCGGGATTCCCAGCAGGCGACCTGCTTCGCGGGTGGTGAGACCGTCGAGCACCGTGGCCTGGACCACGGCTCGAAGCTCGGGCGACAAGCCACCGAGGGCGCCAGCCAGGGCCCCGTGTTCGATGCCCAGCAGGACCTGCTCCTCGGCTGCGACCACAATCTCGTCGGAACGTCCCCCATCGAGGCCCGGGAGCCGGCTGGTGGTGGGGAGCCAGCGGTTGCGCTTCCGGAGGACCCCGATCAGACGCCGAATCGCGATGCCCCACATCCAGGCTGCGGGCTCGCCGCTTCCGTCCCACTTCGCTGCGCTCCGCCACACCGCCACGAATGTGTCCTGGATCGCTTCCGCGACGACATCGGTGTCGGCGCACCGCCGCCGGAGACGGGCCCGGAGCCAAGGCGCATGGCGCTCGTGGAGTTCCCGCAAGGCGCCACGATCAGCGTCAGCGATGGCCGCCAACAGCTCGGCATCAGTGCGCTCCACGTTCCCCATCGTCCCCTCTGTCGCGATCCTCCGCTCGATTGGTTCACTCCTTCGACCGACGGCATCGAGGCCTGCGCACAGAGGCAGCCGCTCGTACTCGTGAACCAGTTTGGGTGCCACGCGCGACAAGAGGGCTGACGAACGAGCGTCGAAGCACGGGGGTGTGTGATGTTGCGTTATCGAGCATGGGCTGCGGTTGCGGTTGTGAGTGCGCTGGTGGGCATGGCGCCAGCAGTTCCCGCCGGAGCGACCGGGTCCCACCCAGTGGGGGCGGAGAGAAGTTCGGGGGCGCTGTCGGATCTGACTCCGTCGACTCCTGATCCGACCGACGGAGCGAGTGCGGCGGCGCTGGTGATAAGTCGAACGAATCGTGGTTCGCTCGTCTTGCTTCGGGTCACCGGCATGGACCGAAGCTCAGCAGGGACGAAGTACGGCGCCCACGTGCACGTCGGGCCGTGCGTCCCAGGCGACGGCTCAGCCGCAGGACCCCACTACAACACCACGGGAGGCGTCGTCGTCGACCGCTCCACTGAGGTGTGGCTCGACTTCATCGTGCGCTCCAGCGGCAGTGCGCGAGCTGTTGCCCGGGTACCGTTCGTTGTTCCTGCTGGAGCAGCTCGCTCGATCGTCATCCACGCGATGCCGACCATGCCGAACGGCTCGGCCGGTGCCCGCTTGGCCTGCCTGCCGCTCGAACTCTGATCGCCGCGGAAGGCTTCGCCAAACTGTGCTGGGATCACGCTATCGAGGACATCACCCACAGGCTCATCGAGTCAACCGGAAGGCCATCTCATGGACAACGCCACAAAGATCCTGATCGTCGCGGGCATGGCCAATCTGCTCATTGGAGCCCTGTCGGGCATTCCGATGGCAGTAGAGCGGCAGGGGGGTGCTCAGGCCGTGCCCAAGTACCTCACCATGCTTCACCTCGGTGGGCTGATGAACGGACCCATCCTGATCTCGGTAGCGTTCGTCCTGACGACCTCGACGCTCAGCGCCTGGGTGGACACAACGTCGGCGGTGTTGCTCGCGGTGGCCTCGGGGCTGCTCGTTGCGAAGGACACGGTGAACTGGCGTCAGGGGGTCACGGACGAGTTCGCCCAGCATTCGCTCGGACTCAAGTTGGGGCAACTCTTCGGGCCGGTCGAGGTCGTCGGCCTCTCGTTGGCCACTGCGTGCGCGGTGAGTGGTCTCTGAACCTGCGCTGCCATATCCGGGTTCGTTCGAGGGGACGACGCGTCGCTGAGATGACCACTGACGACGCCGCCAAGGAGACCGAGCGATGACGGCGACCAGGACACCCTCCCGGCCGATACCGGGGCCTACAGGGCTTCGCAGGAACGTGCGGGCGCTGCGATGGCTGCTGAATGATCCCACGACTGCGCTCGATGCATGTGCCGACATCTATGGCCCCTCCTTCTCGGTGCGCGTCGGCCCGATGCACATGGTGGTGGTGGGCGATCCCGCGCACCTGACCGACGTACTCGGTCAGCCGAATACCTCGTATCGGTGGGGCTTCGCCATGAACGTGCTGGGCTTCATCGTGGGGCCGACGTCGCTGATCGTGTCCGACGGTGACGCCCACCGCCGCCGCCGCTCGGCGGTGCAGCCCGCGTTCGCCCGCCGGAGGTTGGATGGCTGGATCCCGATGATCGTCTCGGAGACCGACGCGATGATCGACGACCAGCTACGACCGGTGCTGGACCGCCGCGGCATTGCCGACCTGTACCCCTTCGGCAAGGACCTGGTGCTGGCGATCACCGTTCGGGCCTTCTTCGGCAACGGGTTGCAGCATCGAACCGAGGAGATCGGCGCCATATTCGATGAGCTGCAGGCCTACCTTGAGCTTCCCGGTCACAAGCAGATCCCGCATCGCATTCCGTTCACGCAACGTGCCCGGGCCCGAGCAGCGCGCCATGCGTTCGACCGCATTGTCGACAACGAGGTGGAGCGTCGACGCAACCATGCAGCAGCGGACGCCGAGGCAGCCGCTGAGGGGGCTGGCGACCTGCTCGACGTGTTCGTGCACGACACGGAATCAGCGATGACCACCGAGGAGATCCACGATCAGGTGAACACCCTGATCGGCGCCGGCTACAACACCACGGCCGCCACCTTGGCGTGGACCGTTCAGCGAGCGCTGACCACGCCGGGCGTGTGGTCCCGGCTCGCCACCGAGGCCAGCGACGCCTTCGAGTCGTCCGCACCTCCCGGCGCAGATGTGCTGGCAAACCTCACCTACGCCTCGGCGGTGGTGCACGAAGCATTGCGCCTGCACCCAGCAGGTTCCTTCGCCCCGCGACAAGCCACCACCGAGGTAGCGGTCGGCGAGCACATCATCACGAAGAACGCCATGGTGCTGTGGTCGCCCTATCTGGCTGGACGCAACGCGCTCGCCTGGGACCATCCCCTTGAGTTCCGGCCCGACCGCCACCTGAACAACTCGCCAGAGGAGGCCGCTCACATGGATGCCGCGTGGGTGCCGTTCGGCCGAGGCCCCCGACGCTGCATCGGCTTTGCTCTCGCCCAGATGGAACTAACGCTCATCCTTGCCCGCTTGGCCATGCGGGTGGACCTCCACGCGGTGAACCCGAACACCCCCAGCCCTCAAGGCATGGTCGTCAATCGCCCTCGTGGCGGCGTTCCGGTGCGCATGGTTGGGACCGGCGCGTGATCCGGTGACCTCGACGAGTTACTCCGCTGACTTGGCCACAGGGGTTCGAGAGCTGTCCTAGGAGGTTCGCCACGGACGACCGGGGCTTTGTGCGTCAGCGGGGGAGGGCGGTGCGGGTGCCGTCGGCGTGGTGGCGTTCGGCGCGCACGATCGGCGTGAGGTCGCTCAGGCCGCCGACGATGGTCACCTCGGCGGGCTTGCGGTCCGCAAACCGGGTGACGGACACGAACGTGTCGCGGCCCTTGGATGGGTCGGACCGCCGGCTGTTGGCGGCCGTGTTCTGTGCGGACAGTTCGATGCGGGCCTGCTCCTGCTCGACGAGACGTCGGGGCGAGAAGATGAGCACGTCCTGCTCGCCCTCGAGGGCCAGGTACCTGTCGAGCGCCTTCTGCATCGCGGCGCGGTCGGCGAAGAGGTACGCCCGGCGGTTCAGCACCTGCACCCAGTCGGAGACGCTCACGCCGGGCTCGAGGACCTTCCCGAGGTCCGCCTTCAGCAGTGCGGCCTGATCGCGGAGGACCACGTCGGCGCCATCGACGCTGATGGTCACGGCTTCGCCTCGCGGGGTGCCGTGGAGCTCGGTCCGACGGGCGTCGTCGAGGTCAGCGGCATCGATGAGCTGAGCAGCGGTCAGCAGGCCGGTCTCGCGGATGGTGTCCCAGGCGCCGGCGGGGGCGACGTGCCACAGGGCGGGACAGCGGTGGAGGAACTGATCGGGAGTCACCCTGCACCGTTGCACGCGCGGCACCCTCGGGGCGAGCCGGGGACCGCGACGGGCACGCGAGGGTGCCAGATGTCTCGGCTGACCAGCCGCTGGATCGGGCACCGACATTCCAGTCCGGGCCCCATCGTCCAGCAGAATGGCATCAGCCATGCCCACCCCGCCGAAGCCCGAGCACGTCCCTGCCCTCGACGGGCTCCGCGGCGCCGCCGTCGCAGCGGTGGTGGCATTCCACCTCGGCTACCTCGACGGCGGCTACCTCGGGGTCGACCTCTTCTTCACGTTGTCGGGCTTCCTCATCACCCGGCTCCTGATTGCCGAGCACCGGAGCACGGGCGGAATCGCGCTCGGCGCCTTCTTGGGCCGTCGGGCTCGGCGCCTGATGCCCGCACTGCTGGTGATGCTCGCCGCAGTTGCCCTCGCCACCAACTTCTGGGGCTCCACGAGCGACTACGCCAAGGTGCGCGGCGACAGCCTGGCCACGCTCGGGTACGTCGCCAACTGGCGGTCGGTCCTGGCGAACAACGACTACTGGGCGCTGTTCTCGCGGCCCTCGCCCCTGCAGCACACCTGGAGCCTGGCGATCGAGGAGCAGTTCTACCTGCTCTGGCCCCTCATCGTGACGGGCGTCCTGGTGGGCGTCGTGCGGTGGCGGTCCAAGCGGAGCGGGAGCGAGGCCTCGGTCGGCGCCCAACGCGCGACGGCGCTGACCTGGCTCTTGGGCGTCACCGTGGGGATCGCGGCGCTCAGCGCCGCGGCTGCGGCGCTGGCACCGGAGGGAACCAGCGGCGCCAACCGGATCTACTTCGGCACCGACACCCGCATTGCGTCGATCCTCTTCGGTGCGGCGTTGGCACTGATCGTCGCCCGGTTCGGCGAGGTGGCCCTCGGCCGTCCGCGACAGGCGCTGGAGGTCGGCGCCGGTGTCGCCGCCATCGGCCTGAGCGTGGCGTGGTTCATGCTCTCGGGCACGTCCGGCTTCTTGTACGACGGCGGCCTCGCGCTCTGCGGGCTGGCGGCGGCCGTGGTCATCGCCGCCATCAGCCACTCCGAGCCCGGGCTGCTGTCGAAGGCGCTGTCGTTGCGGCCCCTCTGCTACCTGGGGCTCATCAGCTACGGCGTCTACCTGTGGCACTGGCCGGTGATCACCTTCATCACGGCCGGGCGGGTCGGCTTCGGTGGACTCGAGCTGACGGCGCTGCGCATCGCCCTCTCCCTCGGCCTCGCACTGCTCAGCTTCTACTTGATCGAAAAGCCCATCCGCCACGGCGCGCTCACCGGCTGGCCGGCGCGCCTCAGCGCCCCCGTCGGCTTCGCGGCCGTCGCCCTGCTGGTCCTGTGGGCGACGGCAGGTGGGGTCGTCCCGCTCGCGGATCAGCCCACCGGTCGCGAGGCCCTGAGAGTGGACGACGACCCAGTACCGGCCGTGAAGCAGGCCTCCACGCGCCTCCTGCTCGTCGGAGATTCGGGGGCCTACGCGATCAGCGACTCGCTGGGCCAGGTCGGCGCAGCCAACGACGTCGAGGTGGTCGGGCGTGGCACCCCCGCTTGTGGCGTGGCCCGAGGCGACGGCTTCGGCCGGTACCCGGCCGGCGAGATCGTCAAGGACCCGCCCGGGTGCCGGTCCTGGCCCACCCGCTGGGCGAAGCACCTCACGGAGGTCGAGCCGGACGCGGTCCTCCTCCTGATGGTGGCGCCCGGCGGGGTCGAGCGGAAGGTCGACGGCCGGTGGCAGACCGACTGCGATCCCGGTTACGACCGCTGGTACCAGAAGGAGTTGGAGTCGGCGATCCGCGTGCTGGCCAAGCGCGGCGCCCGGGTGTCGCTGACGACGGTCGCCTACTACGACAGCACGATCGACCCCGACGCCAGCTACCGCCACACGGCCTGCAAGAACCAGTTGATCCGCAGCGCCGCCGAGGCCGGCGGCGCAGCGGTCATCGATCTCGCCGGGTGGACCTGCCGCAGCACCCGCGAGTGCAAGCGCCACGTGACACTGCCCGACGGCAGCGAGGCCGAGCTACGTCCCGACGGCATGCACTACAGCGGCCCGGGCGCTGACGTCCCGAGCGAGTGGATCATCCGCCAGCTCACCGCCAAGTAGCGACTCAGGTCTTCAGGCGGCGGGGCGGCCGCCGACGAGGCGTTCCTGCCACTCGGTCGGGTCGAGTCGGACCGGCGGGTTGGCCTCGAGGAAATCGCACAGCACCTCGGCGAAGCGCTGCGGTTCCTCGACGTGGGGGAAGTGCCCCGAGTGCTCGAAGATGACTACCTGGCTGCCCGGCATGGCGGCATGGGCGTCGTGGGCGTGGCTGACCGGAATGATCTTGTCCCGTTCGCCCCAGACGATGAGCGTGGGGAGGAGCTCTGCGAGGTAGAGCCGGTCGTGGGCGCTCACCGACTGGCCACCGAGGTCGATCACGGCGCGGAGCGTCTTGACGAACGCCTTGCGGGTGTCAGGATCGGTGAGCGAGGCGTAGCCCCGCCACTCCTCTTCGACGTGGGGCGCGCGCAGGCCGAACGACCCGAGCTTGCGCCGCACGGCGTCGCCGGCATCGCGGACGAACGACGGGAAGAGCACCGGCATCACGTACTCGACACCGGGCAGCGTGAGGGCGCGGAGGATCCACGACACGTCCGGGCCGAGGCCGCCGCTGCTGACCAGCACCAGGCGCTCGCACCGTTCGGGATGCTGGTAGGCGAACTGCATGGCGATGCCGCCGCCGAGCGACTGGCCGACGATGGTCGCCCGGTCGATCCGCAGCGCCACGAGCAGGTCCCGGAGACCGCCCGCAAACGCACCCAGCGAGTAGTCGTGGCGGGGCTTGGCCGACGCCCCGTGCCCCAGCAGGTCCGGCGCGACCACCGTGTACTCCTTCGCCAGGGCCGGGCCGACCTCGCGCCACGTGGCCGAGCTGCCCGCCATCCCGTGGATCAACAGGAGCACCGGTGCGCCCTCGGCCACCTCGGGCCCACCGAAGCGGTAGGCGACCTCGTGACCGTGGATGGTGATGGAGCGCTTCTCGAGTGCAGGCACCTCATCACGGTAGGTGCTGGCCCCCGATCCGACCATGGGACGTGCCCGATGACCGGCCTCACGTCGTGGTGACGTGCTCGATCGAGGCCGTGCGGCCCGTTGGGCGGGGACGTGCGACGATGGGCCGATGCCCGCGCTGCCCCCCATCCCCGCGGCGTCCTTCGCCAGCGACAACGCCGCCGGCGTCTCCCCGCAGGTCATGGACGCCCTCGTCGCCGCCAACACCGGTCCGGCGCTCGCCTACGGCGATGATCGCTGGACCATCGCCGCACTCGACCAGATGCGCGACCTGTTCGGGAGCCCGGTGGAGGTCGTGTGGTGCTGGGGCGGCACCGGTGCGAACGTCGTCGGCCTGGCCTCGCTGCTCCAGGGCTGGCAGTCGGTGATCGCCACCGACACCGCGCACATCGTCGTCGACGAGTGCGGTGCACCGGCCCGCTTCAGCGGATCGACCATGACGCCCGTCCCCCACGTGGACGGCAAGCTCACCATCGCTGCGGTCGAGCCCTTCATCGACTGGCAGGGGACCGAGCACCACGTCCAGCCCCGGGTGCTCTCGGTCAGCCAGGTCACCGAGATGGGGACCCGCTACTCCGATGACGAGCTGGCGGCGCTCGCGGAGTTCGCCCACGGCCACGAGATGCTGCTCCACGTCGACGGTGCCCGCATCGCCAACGCAGTGGCGGCGTCGGGCGGCGATGTGCGCCAGATGATCGTCGAGACTGGCGTCGACGTCCTCACCTTCGGCCTCACCAAGAACGGCGCCATGTACGGCGAGGCGGTCGTCTTCCTCCGGCCCGAGCTGGCCACCCACGCCCACTTCGTGCGCAAGCAGGCGGGGCAGCTCCCGTCGAAGGCCCGCTTCGTCGCCGCCCAGGCGTCGGCCCTGTTGGCCGACGGACTTTGGCTGGCCAACGCCACCCACGCCAACGAAATGGCGGCGCTGCTCGCCGAGCTGGTGTGCGACATCCCCGGCGTCGAGGTCCCCGTGGCGCCCGAGGCCAACGCCGTGTTCGCCCGCATCCCGTGGGACCGCTTCGCCGAGCTCCAGGCCTGGTCGTTCTTCTGGGAGTGGGACCCGGCCGCCTCGCTGGTTCGGTGGATGACCAGCTTCACCACCACCGAGGACGACGTCCGCACCTTCGCCGCGGGCATCCGAGCGATCCTGGCTGCCGACTCGGCATGAGGACCATCGAGATCGTGGACGACATGATCCGCCTCGGTCAGCTGCTCCAACTCGCCGGCTGGGCCGATGGCGGCGCCGAGGCCAAGCACTTCATCGCCGACGGCGAGGCCACCGTCAACGGCGAGGTGGAGCTCCGCCGCGGCTGCCAGCTCCACCCGGGCGACGTCGTCGAACTCTTCGGCGAACAGGTCCAGATCGCCACCGCCCCGTAGCGTTCCAACCCGCCGGGCGGTCAGGCGTCGCGGAGCTTGGCGACGACGGGAGCCATGGCGTCCATGGCGTCGAGGCTGAGGCCGATGCTGGCGATGCCGTGGCGCTCGCGTCGCAGCAGCAGGTCCTCGGCGATCTCGTCGACCGACCCGCACAGGGCGTGGGGTGACTCCAGCGCGTCGGCCGGGCTGATGCCTAGTGCCGGGGCGAGGGCTTCGGCCATGCCCTGGCGGTCATCGCTGATGATCGCCAGGTGGATGCGGGTGTGCAGTTCGATCTGGTCGAAGCGGTCGCCGGCGGCCTCGCGGATCCAGCCGATCTTGCGGTCGGTCGCTTCGGCGGTGGCATCGGGTCCGGCCGACGCATCGATGACCCCGTTCGGGAGCTTCGGGTTCAGGCCGATGATGTCGGCGCAGCGGCCGGCCAGTTCCAGGATCTTCCGCCCGCCGCCGCCCACCAGGAGCGGGACCGGGCGCTGCACGGGCTTGGGCGAGCCACTCAGCCCGTCGATGCGGTAGTGCTCGCCTTCGAACGTGCACGGCCCGTCGGAGAGCAGGCCCTGGACGACGGCGATGGCCTCCTCCAGCCGGGCGATGCGGACGGACGGCTTGTCCATGGGGATGCCGGCGGCCAGGTAGTCCGACGTCATCCAGCCCGCACCCATCCCCAGCTCGAAGCGCCCTTCGGAGAGGATGTCGAGCGTGGCCGCCTCCTTGGCCAGCACGGCCGGGTGGCGGTAGTCGTTGCAGAACAGCAGGGCGCCGATCCGCAGGTCGGTGGTGGCATCGGCGGCGGCCATGAGGGCGGCGACGGGGGAGAGCTGGTCATCGAGGTGGTCAGACACCGTCAGGCGGTGGTAGCCGAGGTCTTCGACCTTCTGGGCCAGCTCGCGCCAGTGCTTGGCGGTGATGTCAGGCGGCGAGGAGCACTGGACGCCGAAGCGGAACGCAGGAAGCGGAGCAGAGGTCACGGGACTCATCGTGGGTCAGAAGGCGAGGCGGATCGGGGATCTGACCCGAAGCCGGCCCGGTTGGTTGCACCACAGGGGTCCCGAGCTACGGGAGCGCCCACTCTGGGACGGTGGAGGTGTCGGGGTCCAGGTGCTCGAGCCAGTGCTCGAGGCCTGCGGGGTCGACGAGCTGGTCGGGGTGGTGGCCGGGGAGCGCCGAGATCACCATGACCGGTAGGGCCACGAAGATGAAGCTGAGCGACCAGCCGATCAGTCGGAACCAGGCGGATGGGTGGAAGATGCGGCGCTCGGCCCCGAGCATGATGATCGAGCCGGTGAACGCGCCGAGGGCGAGGATCACCGCTGCGACCGTCATCGCCCAGGCGTAGCGGAGGCGTCCACCGCCGGCGGCCTGGTACACGTCGAAGGCGACCCGCTTGTGCTCGACCTCCTCGGCCAGGTGCCAGAGGAACATGGTGGCGGCGACGGGCTCGGCATCTCGCAGCAGGCCCGTGTGCTTGTCGACCCAGCGGGCAGCGACGAAGGCGACCGTCTCGAAACCGGCGGCGAAGGCCAGCCCGAAGCGGGTGCTGCGCCGACGGAGCTTGCCGAAGACCCACGCCGTCGCCCGGTCCATGCCGCGAAGCGATGGGTAGCGAGCCAGCAACAGGTCGTTGAAGCGACGGTGCTGGGCGTGGTGCTGGGCCTCCTGCGTCAGGTAGGTCTGCGCCTGCTCGGCGAGGGCCGGGTCGTCGATGAACCCCTCGCCGATGGCGGCGCGGGTCGATGCGACGACGTACGGCTCGGCGTGGGGCATCAGCATCGATACGGCGTTGGCGGCGATGGCCAGCTCGGGCGTCTGCGGCGTCCACACCGGCTCGAGGTCGTCGGGCCACTCGAAGCGGACGCGGCGCACCGCCAGGAGTTCAGACATGGGTACCCATCGGCAGCACGGTACCGATCGGGAGGGCGGACCACGGGGACTTGGACGTGGTGGTCAGGCGGAGCGCAGCGCTCGTTCGCGCCGCCGCTCCCGCAGGCTCGAGCCAACGGCGACGACGACGAAGAGGGCGATGGCGAACAGGACGATCGTCCCGCCCGATGGTGTGTTCCGGTAGAAGGACGTGGTCACGCCTGCCACCGAGACCAGCACGCCGATGACGGTGCCCAGCGCAACGGTGGTCCGGAAGCTCCCGGCCACCAGCTGAGCCGTGGCGATGGGCACGATCATCAGGGCGCTGATGAGCAGCAGCCCGACCACCCGCATCGAGACCACCACCGTCACCGCAGTCATCACGGCGAGCAGCAGGTTCAGGGGCAGGACCGGCAGGCCCGATGCCGTGGCGTACTCCTCGTCGTTGCTGACGGCGAACAGGTAACGCCCCAAGCCGTGCGTGACCAGCAGGACGATGGCGGAGAGCACGGCGAACACGACGAGGTCCGCTTGCGTGGTGGTCGTGATGGCGCCGAACAGGTAGGCGTTGAGGTTGCTCGGCGTGCCCCCGGGGGCCTGGGAGATGAGCACCACGCCGCCGGCGATGCCGCCGTAGAACAGCACGGCAAGCGCCACGTCGCCGCTGGTGCGCCCCCGGGCGCGGATCAGCTCGATGGCGACCGCGCCGGCCACTGCAGCCACGAGGGCGGTCCACACCGGCGAGGTCGACGTCAGCACGCCCACGGCGACGCCGGCCAGTGCCACGTGCCCGAGCCCGTCGCCAATGAGCGAAAGCCGCCGCTGCACGAGGTAGACGCCGACCGAAGGAGCGGAGAGGCCGATGAGCACCGACGCGATGAGCGCTCGCTGCATGAAGGAGTAGTGGAGGATCGACACCAGCGTCAGCCCATCAATCCGAGGCCGGGCCGGCGCGGCGGTTCTTCGCCGTGCGCGTGGTGCCACTCGTCATCGTGCTCGTGGTGGAAGTCGTGCTCCACCGGGGGGCCGTCGTGGACGACTGCACCGCCGCGGAGGACCAGGGCTCGGGTGATGAGCGGCTCCACCGGCCCGAGCTCGTGGGTGATGAGGATGATCGTGGTGCCCCGGCCGGCCAGCACGCCGAGCGCGACGGCGAGCGCCTCCTGGTTCGCCCGGTCGACGCCCGCCGTGGGCTCGTCCAGCACCAGCAGGTCCGGGCCCGTCGCCAGCGCTCGCGCGATGAGGACGCGCCGCTGCTGGCCTCCGGACAGCGCCGTCATCGACGTCCGCTCGTGACCGGTCAGGTCCACGGCGGCGATGGCATCGGCCACCGCGTCCCGATCCGCGGCGGTGAACCGCCGCCAGGGGCGCAGGTTGGTCAGCCGACCCGAGGACACGACTTCGGCGACCGTCGACGGGATGCCGCCGGCCACGGTCTGGCGCTGGGGCACGTAGCCGATCCGGGCCCAGTCGTGGAACTGGTTGCGAGGGGTCCCGAACAACCGGACCTCGCCGGCGAGTACGGGGGTGAGGCCCAGGAGGCCGCGGATCATCGTGGACTTCCCAGACCCGTTGGCACCGAGGACGCCCAGCACCTCACCGGCGGAGATCGTCAGGTCGAGTCCGTGCAGGACGGCGTGGCCCTCGTAGCCGATGTCGCATGCGCGGAACTCAGCGATCGGTTCCGGCGGGGTGGACGGCGCGGTCACGAGCACCCCTGCCCGGCCCGCAACGTGGCGAGGTTCGACCGCATGACCTCGAGGTAGTCGGATCCCTTCGACCCCTCCGTCAGGCCCTCGATCGGGTCGAGCACGGCCGTCGTGGCGCCGGACTCGGAAGCGAGGGCCTCGGCCACGGCGGGGCTGGTGAGCGTCTCGAAGTAGATGGTGGTGACGTCGTGCTCGTCGACGAAGTCGGCGACTGCGGCGAGGTCCTTGGGCGAGGGGTCGGCATCGGGAGCGAGCCCGGTGATGCCGACCTGCTGGAGCCCGTAGCGCCGGGCCAGGTAGCCGAACGCCTCGTGAATGGTGACGAGATCCGTCCGATCGCAGTCGGTGAGCCCGGCCTGCATCTGCCCGTCGAGGTCGGCGAGCTGAGCGCCCAGTGCCTTCGCGTTGGCTCGGTAGGCGGCGGCGTGTGCGGGATCGGCCGTCGCCAGGGTGTCGGCGAACGCCGTGGCCACCTCGCGCATGCGGCTGGGATCGAGCCAGAAGTGGGGATCGGTGGTCCCGATTTCATACGCGTCATCGTGGTCGTGGTCGTGCGGCTCCGAGGTCGGCGGTGCCTCGAGCGGCACCAGTTCGGTCGCGTCTCGAGCGTCGAACACCTCGCCGGTGGCCTCCGCCACCGCGGCGTCCACCGCGGGCTGGAACTCCGACAGGAGCGCGACGGCGTCGGCATCTTGGATCGCGCCGACGTCCCGAGGTGTCAGTTCCAGGTCGTGGGGTTCGGCGCCCGGCTTGGTCAGGCTCGACACCTCGACGCGGTCGCCCCCGACCTCCTGCGCCATCCACTGGAGGGGATAGAACGAGGCGACGACCTGCAGCGGGTCGTCGGGCGTGCCGGATCCTCCGGGATCCGATCCGCAGCCCGTGAGCCCGCCGAGCGCCACCGTCGTGATGGCGAAGGCCAGCGCAGACCGGACGAGATCGGACGGGCACACGGCCTCACTCTGGCCGGAAATGAGAACCATTGTCAAAAGATTGCCCGCCACGGATCCGCCTCGTGGGCCAGACTCCCGGCATGAGCGAACCCGATCTCACGCCGAAGCCCGCGACCGAGGCCACGACGGCGGCCAACGCCGCCATGACCGCGCTGCCGTTCCTCCAGGGTGAGGACGCCGATCGCGAGCGGGCGACCCGGGGCCGCGTGGCGGCTGCACCGCGCCAGGTGCTGCACGACGGCGGGTGGCCCACGTGGAACCTCGACGCCTACACCTTCTTGGACGGCACACCACCGTCCGAGGTGAACCCCAGCCTGTGGCGGCAGGCGCAGCTCAACAACGAGGCCGGCCTGTTCGAGATCGCGCCGGGATTCCACCAGGTGCGCGGCCTCGACCTGGCCAACATGACGACGATCGAGGGCACCGAGGGCCGCATCGTGATCGACCCCCTCACCTCGGTGGAGACGGCCCGCGCCGCGCTCGCCATGGTCGACGAGCACCTCGGCGCTCGGCCGGTGACCGCGGTGATCTACACGCACAGCCACGTCGACCACTTCGCCGGGGTGCGCGGCGTCATCGATGAGGTCGACGTCATCAGCGGGAAGGTGCGGGTGATCGCGCCGGCCGGCTTCCTCGAGGCCGCCGTGAGCGAGAACGTCGTGGCCGGCAACGTCATGACCCGCCGCGGGAGCTACATGTACGGCGCCCTGCTCCCGCCCGGCCCCCGGGGCCACGTCGACGCCGGGCTGGGCAAGGGCGTCCCCGTCCTTGGCACCCAGGGCCTCATCGCTCCCACCGAGGAGGTGGGGGCCACGCACACCGAACTGGTGGTGGACGGCATCCGCATCGTCTTCCAGGTGACCCCCAACACGGAGGCGCCCGCCGAGATGAACTTCCACTTCCCGGACCACCGGGTCCTGTGCATGGCGGAGAACTGCACGTGCACGTTGCACAACCTGTACACGCCGCGCGGCGCCCAGGTCCGCGACGCCTTGGGCTGGAGCAAGTACCTGCAGGAGGCCATCGACCTCTACGCCGACGAGACCGACGTGTGCTTCGCCAGCCACCACTGGCCCCGTTGGGGTCGCAGCGACATCGTCACGCACCTCGCCCAGCAGCGCGACACCTACAGGTTCATCCACGACCAGACCCTGCGCATGGCCAACCACGGCCTGACCGCGGCGGAGATCGCGGAGGAGCTGCGGCTGCCGCCGGAACTGGAGGCCACGGCGTCGAGCCGGGGCTACTACGGCACCGTCAACCACAACGCCAAGGCCGTGTACCAGCGCTACCTGGGCTGGTTCGACGGCAACCCGGCCCACCTCCACCCGCACCCGCCGACGGAGGCGGGCACGCGCTACGTCGAGTACATGGGTGGGGCCGACGCCGTCCTCGCCAAGGCCCGAGCATCGTTTGCCGCAGGCGACTACCGGTGGGTGGCGGAGGTCGTCAGCCACGTCGTGTTCGCCGACCCGGCCAACGCCGAGGCCCGGGCCCTCGAGGCCGATGCCCTCGAGCAGCTCGGCTACCAGGCCGAATCCGGCCCGTGGCGCGACTTCTACCTGACCGGCGCGCAGGAGCTGCGCCATGGGCACCCCCAGCTGGGGATCAGCTCGACGGCCGCGCCGGACACGGTGGCAGCGATGACGACCGAGATGCTCTTCGACTACCTCGGGGTGCGCATCGATGGACTGGCCGCGGCGACCCGGACCTGGGCGATCGATCTCACGGCAACGGACCGGGGTGAGCGCTGGCGGGTCGGCATCGAGCGCGGAGCCCTGCACGCGATCCGCATCGACGGAGCTCCCGGGGGGCTGTCCCCGGCGGACCTCGCGCTCGAGGGCGACCACGCGCCGCTTGCGCAGCTGCTCTTCTCGGCGGAGCCGGTGGCCGAACTGGCGACCCTCGTCGATGGCGGGTCGGTGCGCGTCGACGGGGACCGTGGCGCCCTCGAGGCGTTCCTCGCCACGTTGGACGCCTTCACGATGATGTTCCCCATCGTCACGCCCTGACGGCCAGGGCGGGTCAAGCACGGCTCACCTGTGCGGGGCGACCGTGCGTTCACGGGCGATGGCGCCCAGGGGCGGTTGGGGCTCATCTTCCTGTGGTCCGGCTACCAGACCAGCAAGGTGCACGTGATCGAGGTCTGATCTCGTCCGCGTCCGCGTTGTCGTCAGGCGCGGCCGGCGTGGTTCGTGAGGACGCGTGCGAGCGCCTTCACCTTCGAGGACTCCTTGGGACGTTCGGCGAACCCGAGCGCGCCACCCATCACGTCGCGACCCTGCACCACCAGACCGTGGCCGGGCAGCAGGTGTTCCACGTCCAACTGCCGGAGCCGGACCTCGGTCTGGGCCGACAGGCGACCATCGACGTACTCCGGGTTGAACCAGCCCCGTCCCTCGACCGACAGCACCGCGTCGCCCGACAGCAGGGTGCGGGTGGGTCGGTGGTAGAGGCAGGTCGAGTCGTCGCTGTGGCCCGGAGTGGTGAGGACCTCCCAGTCCGCCAGTCCGGGCAGATGGGTGCCATCCACCAGCCAGGAATCCGGCTCGAACGGGAGGCGCACGCCCTTCCCGTCCCACCCGATCTCCTTCATGGTCCCGGCGATCTCCTTGGTGGCCGCCAGGTCGCGGGGCTGGCTCGCCATCACCGGCAAGATCTCGGCGACGGCTCGAAGCCCGGGTGGCCGCAGGGGACGGGTGCCGTCGCGCATCTCGGCGATGGCCTGGGGGAGGTGGATGGCCGTGCGGTGCACATGGCGCAGGGTCGGAAGGCCGCCGACGTGGTCGGCATGGCCGTGCGTGGCGATGGCCGCGCCGAGTTCGGACGCGTCCGAACCGTGCGCCCGCAGGGCTCCGCCGACGAGGGGGAGCTGCGACGGCATCCCCAGGTCGACGACGAACGGACGGCCATCGCCCCCGTCGTGGATCACGTAGCAGTTGTAGAGCCACTTCGAGATCACCGTGACCCCGATCTCGGACAGCTCCGTGATGACCGGCCGAGGCGTACGGCCCCGGTTCAGGGCCCTGGCTTTGCGAGTCACGCGACCACCGGCGTGTTGGCCTTCGCTCCGGGCCCTCGCTTCAGCTTGATGTCGAACGGGCTCAGCGCTTCGCCGCACTCGGCACAGGTGGGGACGACGTGGGTGAGGTGGCCGCAGGTGGTGTGGACCATCTCGACCGGGGGACCGTCGGGTGACTCCCACCGGTCGCCCCACTCCCGCAGGGCGGCCACGACGACCCACAGGTCGCGGCCCTTTGCGGTGAGCTTGTAGTCGTACCGGGGCGGGTTGTCCTGGTACGGCACCTTCTTCAAGACCTCGTGCGAGACCAGCGTCTCCAGGCGCGTGGTGAGGACGTTGCGAGCGATCCCGAGGCGTTCCTGGAAGTCCCCGAAGCGGGTGACGCCCAAGAAGCAGTCGCGCAGGATGAGCGGCGTCCACCACTCGCCGATGATCTCGAGCGTGTGGGCGACGGAGCAGTCGAGATCGTCGAAGCTGGCGCGTTTCATGGGTCACACCCTAATGGGTTGCGTGATGAAACTCAACGGCGCATACTCAGTTCCATGAAGCAACTCATGCGCTCCCGAGGCTCCGTCCGCCGTCCCGTCGACCGCCGGCGCAACCACACCGGTGACCCTGCTGTCGCGGCCGAGCTCGCACTCATTGCCGAGGTCCGCCGCGGTCAGGCCGCGACGACTCCTACCTGATCAGCGAGCTGCGTCCGCCGCAGCGAGGAGGAGGGCGTCGAGACCGGTGCGCAGCTCGTCGTGGGTCGGCCAGCCGAAGCCCAAGCGGAAGTACCGATCGCTGACCTCGAACCAGTGACCAGGTCCGACGTAGGTGCCGTGGTCGGCGAGCAGCTTGTGGTGGAAGGCCACCTCGTCGACCTCGACCTCCTCGCGGAACCGCACAAGCCCGACCACGCCGCCGCTCGGGCGGATCCACTCGAACGTGTCCTGGGTCGAAATCCAGCCGTCGACGATGGCGAGCCGGTCGCGGACGTCGGCCATGATCGGCGTCAGCACCCGCTTGCGATCGGCCAGGACCCGTCCGGCGATGTGCTCGTCGATGGTCGACCCGCAGATCACCACCTGCTCCTTCGCAGCGAGCAGGGTTTCGCCGAGCATGGGGTCGGTGGTGATGGCCCAGCCGATGCGGATCCCGGGCAGGCCGTACGCCTTGCTCATCGAGCCCACGCTGACGACGTTCGGGGACAGCGTCGCGGCGAGCGGGATCCGGTCGCCCGTGTGGGTCAGGTCCCGGTACGTCTCGTCCACCAGCAGCACCGCCTCGGCCCGCTCCGCCACGCCGACGAGGCGCTTGAGGTCGTCGAGGTCCAGCATCGTGCCGGTCGGGTTGTGCGGGCAGGTGACGCTGATGAGGCGGGTGGTGCCCGGCTTCACCTTCTCGGCCACCTGGTCGAGGTCCAGCTTCCACCCCTGGTCGAAGGCGAGGTCCACGATGTCGAGGTCGGCCCCGATCGCTCGCGGCGTCTCGAGGTTGGTGGCGTAGTTCGTGCGGACGACGACGGCATGGTCGCCCCGGTCGAGCAGCGAGGTGGCCACTGCGAACAGGGCACTGGCGGCGCCGGGCGTCACGATCACGTGCTCGGAGGTCAGCCCGTTGCCACCCGACGCGATGGACTCGCGAAGGAGCGGGTCACCGAGGTGGTCGCCGTAGCAGAGCACCAGCTCGTCAAGGTCCAGGTCAAGGCCGAGGTCGGACAGCTTGCGGTCGGCAACCGAGCTCTCCGAGAGGTTGTTGGTGATGGTGTCGTACCCGAGCTCCTCGGGAGACTCCACCTCGATCGGCATCCGGCGGTAGCGCATGGCCGGAGCCTGTCACACCCGGTGCGACCTTCTGATCAGCCTTGGCGGGCGGCGATTGCCTGGGCGACGGCGAGGATGCGCTGGGCGTTGGCCACGTGGAGGTTCTCGATCATTCGGCCGTTGTGGGTCACCACGCCCTTGCCGGCGGCGATGGCTTCCTCGAACGTGGCGATCAGGGCGGCGGCGTCCTCGACGGCCTCGGCGGTCGGTGCCCAGATCCGGTTGGCCGGCTCGAGCTGGCTGGGGTGGATGAGGGTCTTGCCGTCGAAGCCCATCTGACGGCCCTGGAGGCACTCGGCTTCGAACCCGGCGTCGTCTTTGATGTCGTTGTAGACGCCGTCGAGGATGACCTTGCCGGTGGCGCGGGCGGCGAGCACGCAGAGGCCCAGGCCGGTGAGCAGCGGCTGGCGGCCGGGGACGTGCTCGGCGTGCAGTTCCTTGGCCAGGTCGTTCGTGCCCATCACGAGCACGGTGAGCCGCTCGCTGGCCGCGGCGATCGCCTCGGCATGCAGCATGGCGATGGGGGTCTCGACCATGGCCCAGATCTTGGTGGAGTCCGGCGCGCCGCCGGCCTCCAAGCCCTTCTCGATGGCATGGACGTCTGCGACGGAGTCGACCTTGGGGACGACGACGGCGGCCGGACCGGCCTTGGCGGCGGCGGCGATGTCCTCGGCGTGCCACTGGGTGGTGAGGCCGTTGACGCGGATCGCCACCTCCTTCGACCCGTACTCGCCGGAGGTGGCGGCGGCGCAGACGCGCTCGCGGGCCTCGGCCTTGGCGTCGGGGGCGACGGCATCCTCGAGGTCGAGGATCAGGGCATCGGCATCGAGGCCCTTGGCCTTCTCGAGGGCGCGCTCGTTGGCGCCCGGCATGTACAGGACGGAACGGCGGGGGAGGATCTCCTCGACGGTCGGATCAGCCATCGCTCAGACCTCCGATCCGGCAGCGGCGGCGGAGGTGAACCCGTAGAGGACGCCCAGCTCGGGGTCGCGCTCGGCGAGCTGCTTGGCGAGGTCGACCATGACGTGGCACTGCTTCACCGATGCGTCGTCCTCCATCTTCCCGTCGATCATGACGGCGCCGGTGCCGTCGCCCATCTCCTCGATGACGTGGAGCGCGTGCTCGACGTCTTTGGGGTCCGGGGAGAAGACCCGCTTGGCGATGTCGATCTGGACCGGGTGCAGCGACCAGGCGCCGACGCAGCCGAGCAGGAAGGCGTTGCGGAACTGGTCCTCGCAGGCCACCACGTCCTTGATGTCGCCGAAGGGGCCGTAGAAGGCGAAGATCCCGTTGGCCTGGCAGGCATCGACCATCCGGGCGATCGTGTAGTGCCAGAGGTCCTGCTGGTAGGTGGTGCGGGCATTGGTGGTGCCCTCGATGTCGCCGTCGATCGGGTCCTGGCGGACCAGGTAGCCGGGGTGGCCGCCACCGACACGGGTCGTCTTCATGCGGCGGTCTGCGGCCAGGTCGGCCGGTCCGAGGGAGAGCCCCTGCATCCGTGGGCTGGCGGCGCAGATCTCCTCGACGTTGGCCACGCCCCGAGCGGTCTCGAGCAGGGCGTGGACGAGGATCGGCTTGGTGATGCCGGCACGGGCCTCGAGCTGGGCGAGCAGCCGATCCACGTAGTGGATGTCCTCGGCGCCTTCGACCTTCGGGATCATGATCACGTCGAGCTTGTCGCCGATCTCGGTGACCAGCGTGGTGAGGTCGTCGAGCACCCACGGCGAGTCGAGGCTGTTCACGCGGGTCCACAGCTGGGTGTCGCCGAACTCGGTGTCCTGAGCGATCTTCACCAAACCGAGCCGGGCGGCCTCTTTGTTCTCGGCCTTGATGGCGTCCTCGAGGTTCCCGAGGATGATGTCGACCTTCTTGGCGATGTCGGGCACCTTCGCCGCCATCTTCTCGTTGCTCGGGTCGAAGAAGTGGATCATCCGCGACGGGCGGAAGGGGATCTCGCGCAGCGGTGCGGGTGCACCGGCGGCGAGTGGCTTGAAGAAGTCCTTGGGGTTGCGCATCGAGTCTCCAGAGACGAGCAGCGGATGGGTGCTCCAACCCTAGAGATCCGTCCCGGTCGACCCCCAACCGCGACGCTCGGTCACTCCGGTACGGGTGGATAGCCGCCGAGCTCGTGGAGGGCGTGGCCCTACCGCCAGGCGTACCGACGCGATCGGACAACTTGACCGGACGGTCAAGTTGTTCGGTAGCCTCGTCCCATCAGTAGCTGGCTCGCCGGCCGGCCGGAACGAGGGATGACGCCATGTACCAGTGGACCAACGAGCAGGAGATGGTGCGAGGCGCCGTCCGGCAGTTCATCAACAAGGAAATCCGGCCTCGCATCGACGAGTTCGAGCACGGCGACACCCCGCCGTACGAGGTGCTGCGCAAGATGTTCCGCGAGTTCGGCATGGACGTCGCCGCCCGCGACCGCTTCGCCAAGCAGATCGCCTTCGAGAAGACGGTCGCCGAGGCCGTGGCCAAGGGCGAGGACCCGCCGGAGAAGCCCAAGCGAGACGGCGACGGCGGCGCATCGTCGCTGACCATGATCCCGATCATCGAGCTTTGCAAGGTCTGTCCCGGCATGGTCACCGCCATGGGCGTGTCGATGGGCCTCACCTCAGCGGCCATCAGTTCCAAGGGCACCATCGCCCAGAAGGAGCGGTGGGTGCCAGACCTGCTCACCATGGACAAGGTCGGCGCCTGGGCCATCACCGAGCCCGGATCGGGATCGGATGCCTTCGGGTCGATGAAGGCCAGCGCCCGCAAGGACGGCGACGAGTACGTCCTCAACGGCTCTAAGACGTTCATCACCAACGGCCCCTACGCCGACACGATCGTCTACATCTGCAAGCTCGACGAAGGCAACGACCCCAAGGACCGCAAGATCCTGTCGTTCGTGCTCGACCAGGGCACCCCCGGCCTCGAGCAGTCGAAGCCGCTGCGCAAGATGGGCATGCACTCGTCGCCCACCGGCGAACTGTTCCTCGACGACGTCCGCGTCGGCATCGACCGCTTGGTCGGAGAATCCGAAGACGTCGCCAAGGGCGGGCGCGAAGGTGCCAAGGCCACGTTCATGCAGGAGCGCTCCGGCGTTGCCGCCATGGCCCTCGGCATCATCGAGGAGTGCCTCGCCCTCTCGATCGACTACGCCAAGAACCGGGTCCAGTTCGGGGAGCCGATCGGCAGCTTCCAACTCATCCAGGACAAGCTCGCCCGGATGGAAGTCGCGCGCCTCAACGTCGAGAACCTGGTGTTCCGCACCATCGAGATGAGCGCTGCGGGCCACTCCATGACCCTCGCCGAGGCCAGCGCCATGAAGCTCTACTCCGCCCGCGCCGCCACTGAGGTCGCCCTCGAGGCCGTCCAGATCTTCGGCGGCAACGGCTACATGAGCGAGTTCCGCGTCGAGCAACTCGCACGCGACTCCAAGGTCCTCCAGATCTACGCCGGCACCGACGAAATCCAGATCACCCACATCGCCAAGGACCTCCTCCGCCGGTAGAGGTGGGCGGAGCGGGTGCCGGCGGAGATCTGGCGCAGACGCCTCGTTTGCCTCGCTCCGCTCGGATGGCGCCGGCACCGACGAAATCCAGATCACCCACATCGCCAAGGACCTCCTCCGCCGCTGACCTTCGCTGCTGACCGAACGCCGGACGCGATCGCACCCCCGGGGTTCCCGGGGGTGCGATCGGTCGGTGGCCTGGGTCAGGCGGTGATCAGTGGCTGTTCCACCAGCCGGCGCCGTGCATCGTCAGGGCGATGTCCTCGATGACCTGGACCCGGACCATGCCGGCCTTGAGCTGCCTCGTGTACTTGGCAGCCTGCGAGGGGCTCGGCTTGACGTCGGCGAGGGAGCGGAAGGCCGAGAGCACGTAGTTCTCGTTGGCGTGCGCCGCCTTGAAGACCGGCGAGTTCGCCTTGGCCAGCGCCGCCGTGATGGCTGCTGCCCGGTCCCCCGTGTACGTGAACTCGCTCTTCTGGGCGAGGCTGTTGGCGATGGCCTTGTCGGTCTCACCGGCACGGAAGCGCTTGATGGTCGCCGCCAGTTCGGTGTGGGTGGCCGTGCGGCGGTAGAAGGCTCGGTGCAGGTTCTCGGCCCGGGCCACCAGCGAGGTGCTGGCGTCGACCTTGGCCTTGAGGGCGGCAGCCTTCTTGCCGACGATTCCCATCTTGTCGATCAGTGGAAGGGCGTTGGGGTCGGTCTTGACGACGACGCCGAGGTTGCTGCCACCACTGGTGGTGCGGGCTGAGGCCGTGTCCGTCGAGGCCAGCGCCACGGTCGAGGTGAGCGCCGTACGAAGAGCAGCAGGCTGCGCTCCCGTGTTCTGGACCGACATCGAAACGACCGGGGAGACCCACAGCATGGAGGGATCGTTGACGGCCGTGACCTGGGCGGTGCTGCAGTAGAAGCGGACCTGCTGGACCCCGGGGGCATCCACGTCGATCACGGAGTCCAGGCTGAAGCCGTTGGCTTCGTTCGTCTGGGTCTCGTAGCCGCGGATAGTCGGCAGATTCGGATCGTCGCCTGGGGCTGCGATGAACAGGCCCATGTAGGTGGGTTGTCCCGGCGTGGGGTTCTGACAGCCGCTCCCGGCGAGGGTCACGTTCTGTCCCATCGTCCCGGTGCCACCGTCCACGAACGGCGTGCCGGCGATGGTGATGCTCACCACCGGGTCGGCACTGGCCATGGTCGGCACCAGGGTTGCCCCTGCAACAAGGGCGAGTGCTGCGCCACGAACGATGCGTCGCTTCATTGGATCCTCCTCCATCCGCCCTTGGGGGCGTGGTCTGTGCCGACGGTCGCCGGCGAACAACCAGCACGATGCGCCTTGGGGCGTGACCGAACCATGAACGTCCGACCGATGACGAGATCGTGGAGGATCCGACGGTCGCGGGACCCTTCCACGGACATCGACGGCTGTGTCTCGCCGACGGCCGAAGGTGGGATCGTCGCGAGCACGAGCGGCTCCGACAGGTCAGACGCCCAGGGAGCGGCCGATGATCTCCTTCATGATCTCGGTGGTGCCGCCGTAGATGGTGGTGATGCGGGCATCGGTGTAGGCCCGGGCGATGGGGTACTCGAGCATGTAGCCGTAGCCGCCGTGCAGCTGGACGCAGGTGTCGACGGTGCGCTTCTGGAGCTCCGTGCACCACCACTTGGCCTCGGCTGCCTCCTCGGCGGTGAGGGTCCCGTCGTTGAGCCCTTCGATGCAGCGGTCGACGAACGCCTGGGCGACGTCGATCTCGGTGCGCACTTCCGCCAGCTTGAAGCGGCTGTTCTGGAACGAGCCGACGGGCTGGCCGAACGCCTTGCGGTCCTTGACGTACTCGAGGGTCCACCCGAGGGCGGCCTCGGCGGCGGCGACCGCCGACACGGCGATCGACAGGCGCTCTTGGGGGAGGTTGTGCACGAGGTGCACGAAGCCCTGGCCCTCGGTGCCGAGGAGGTTCGCCACGGGCACCTGCACATCGGTGAAGAACAGCTCGGCCGTGTCCTGGCTGTGGAGCCCGACCTTGTCCAGGTTCCGGCCCCGCTCGAAGCCCTCCATGCCCCGCTCGAGCACGAGGAGGCTCATGCCCTTGTGCTTCTGCGTCGGGTCGGTCTTTACCGCGGTGATCACGAGGTCGGCGTTGATGCCGTTGGTGATGAAGGTCTTGGAGCCGTTCACCACGTAGCGGTCGCCGTCGCGGATGGCGGTGGTCCCCATCGATGCCAGGTCCGAGCCGATGCCGGGCTCGGTCATGGCGATGGCCGTAATGAGTTCGCCCGAGCAGATGCCGGGGAGCCAGCGCTGCTTCTGCTCGTCGGTGCACAGGGAGGTGAAGTACGGCAGGCAGATGTCGTTGTGCAGCGTGATGCCGAGGCCGGCGCCGCCCGTTCCGGAGCGCTGGAGCTCCTCGCCGATGATCAGGTTGTACCGGAAGTCCTCGACGCCCCCGCCGCCCAGCTCCTCGGGTACGTCCATCCCCAGGAACCCGGACGCACCGGCCGCGGCGAAGAGCTCGCGGGGGACGATCCCGTCCGCCTCCCACTGGAGGAAGCTAGGCACGATTTCCTTGTCCACGAACTGCCGGAAGGCGTCGCGGAACATGTCGTGCTCATCGGTGAAGATCGTGCGCTGCATCCCCCCATCCTGCCAGCCGCGACCCGCGGGCAGACTGGTCGGGTGACCCTCGCCATCCGCCCAGTCTGCCCGCGGGTCGCGGCTGGCAGGATGGGGGGATGCAGCGCACGATCTTC
>JBKJPY010000080.1:0-18700 GCA_046594195.1 Acidimicrobiales bacterium
CACGTCGATGACCGTCGAGCTCATTGCTCCGATCGCCATGGACGAGGGTCTGCGGTTCGCCATTCGCGAGGGTGGCCGCACCGTCGGCGCCGGCCGCGTCACCGAGATCATCAAGTAACACATCGCACGGGGGGCTTCGCCCCCCGAGGCAAGCCGGCCTGGTGGGGTTGGAGACCTGATGGAGACGGGGCGCCTTCGGGCGCCCCGTCGCCGTTTTCGACTGGTCGGGGTCAGCCCGCCAGGGGGAGGCGGCCCTTGCGGCCGCGGCTCACCAAGACGATGGCGGCGCCGGCTCCGGCCGCTGTCGCCGCGACGGCGATGCCGCCGAGGTAGGCGACCTTGCGCCCGGTGAGGGCGGCTCGCACCGCACGGCGCTCGCCGGCTGCCTCGAGGTGGGCGATGATGTCGGTGACCAGGCCGGTCGGCTCGGGCACCGTGGCAGCGCGCAGGCCCCGCATCGCCCGCAGGAGCTTGCGGTACTGCGCAAGCTCGGCCTGGCAGCGCAGGCAGCGCTCGACGTGGCGTCGGTCGGCGCGATCGAGGGTGGTCGTGCCGTCGACGACGCCAGGGAGCACCTCCGCGAGGGCCTCGCACGAGGCGCTGAAGGGGGTGGCCCGGTCCCGGACCCGCTCAGACTGCATGGGCACGCTCCTCGGGATCGATCCGAGCGGCCTCGCCAGCCAGCGGGAAGACCTGGGTGCGCAACCGACGCCGGGCTCGGTGCAGCCGCACCTTGGCGGCCGACTCCGAGATGCCCAGCTCCTCGGCGATCTCGGCATGGCTGAGGTCATAGATGTCGCGCAGGACCACCACGGCGCGCAGCCGGGCGGGCAGTTCGGCGATGGCACCTTCGAGTTGCTGGCGCAGCAAGGCCCCGTCCGCGGCGATCTGGGGGTCGTGTTCGGGCTTGGTGTCAGGCACGTCCACCTCCTCATCGAGCTCATCGTGGCGGTTCCGGCGCCGCCGCCCGAGATGGGTGGAGGCGCAGTTGGCGGTGATGCGGTAGAGCCAGGTCGTGAACTGGGCATCGCCGCGGAACTTGCCGATGGACCGGTAGGCCCTCAGGTAGGCGTCCTGCACGACGTCGCGAGCGTCGTCGTCGTCGGACACGAGCCGGCGGGCCAGGGTGAAGGTGTCCGCGCTGGTGCGTCGGACCAGTTCCTCGAACGACGCGGCATCACCCGCCTTGGCGGCCTCGACGAGCTCGTCGAGGCTGGCGCTGGGGGGGTGGACCAACCGCATCGGGCGTTCTGACCCTTCGATGGCCTCGATCGTTACCGGCGCGCCGGCGCCGACTTCCCGGGTCGGATCGACGGTGTCCACCCCGTCAGCCTGGCACGAACACGGCCGAGTCCCCCCGATTGGACCGCACGAAACCCGAATTGGCCCCCTCCCGGGCACGGCGTAAGGTGGTCGGCCGAGCAAGAACCCCCAAGGGCAGTAGCTCAATTGGTAGAGCACCGGTCTCCAAAACCGGCGGTTGCGGGTTCGAGTCCCTCCTGCCCTGCTTTTCAGATCCCGTCCCCAACGCGCCGAGGCCAGCCATGGCGATGAACCGAGAGCACAAACGACTGCTGCAGCGACAAGGCCAGCTTGACGCGGAAGGCAACCAGAAGGCGGAGCGCCGCAAGGCGCCGTCACCGACCGCGCCCAAGGAGCCTCGGACCAAGCCGCGCCAGTTCGGGCGCGAGGTCAACGCCGAACTGCGCAAGGTCGCCTGGCCGAGCCGCCGCGAGACGGTGAGCCTGTCGGCCATCGTCCTCGTGTTCCTCATCATCATGACGGCGATCATCGCCCTCTTCGACTTCGGCTTCTCCGAAGCTGTCCTCTGGATCATCAACCAGTAAACGGTGCCACCCACATGAGCCTCGACCACCCAGACCTCCCCACCGAAGACGCGCCCGAGACGGCCGACGTCGTCGCCGCGTCCGGCGCGGCTGAGGCGGAGCCCACAGAGCAGGAAGCACCCGACGCCGCGTCGGCCCCGGAGGCCGATGCTCCCGCCGAGGCGGATGCGGGGCCCGCCGTCGACCCCGAAACGGGCGAGATCCTCGAGCCGGCTGCGGTCGCCATCGACGCCGAGGACCTCATCACCGAAGCCGCTCCGGTGGTCGACAACCCGGCCAACCGGCCCGGGAAGTGGTTCGTCGTGCACACGCAGTCGGGCTACGAGAAGAAGGTCAAGCAGAACCTCGAGGCCCGCACCTCGTCCATGAACATGGAGGGCCGCATCCACGAGGTGGTCATCCCCATGGAGGAGGTGACCGAGTTCAAGAACGGCAAGAAGGTCGTCGTCCAGAAGAAGATGTTCCCCGGCTACCTGCTGGTGCGGTGCTTCCTCGACGACGACTCCTGGTACGTGATCCGCAACACGCCCGGCGTCACCGGGTTCGTCGGCCAGGGCACCAAGCCCTCGCCGCTGCGCCGCCGCGAGGTCGAGACCTTCCTGTCCGCCCCGGTCGAGGGCGAGGATTCACCCGCGGTGGGCACCCGCACGAAGCCCCGCCTCGAGTGGGAGATCAGCGAGACCGTCCGCGTCAAAGAAGGTCCCTTCGCCGACTTCAGCGGCGAGATCGTCGAGATCAACGAGGACCAGCTCAAGGTCAAGGTGCTGGTCAACATCTTCGGGCGCGAGACGCCCGTCGAGCTCGACTTCAGCCAGATCGCCAAGCTCTAGCCCCACCGGCTTAGGCAAGCCAGAGCCCGCGCGCTTAGGCTGACCCGTCCCCAAAAATTCGTAGGAGCACTGAACCCCCATGGCCAAGAAAAAGGTCAAGGCCGTCGTCAAGATCCAGATCCCAGCTGGACAGGCCACCCCCGCACCGCCCGTCGGCACCGCACTCGGCCCGCACGGCGTGGCGATCATGGACTTCTGCAAGGCGTACAACGCCCAGACGGAAGCCAACCGGGGCACCATCATCCCCGTCGAGATCACGATCTTCGAAGATCGCTCGTTCACGTTCGTCACCAAGACCCCGCCGGCTGCCGTGCTGCTGCGCGAAGCCGCCGGTGTCGCCAAGGCATCGTCGAACCCCGGCAAGGAGTCCGGTGGCTCGGTCACCGCCGCGCAGATCGAGGAGATCGCCAAGATCAAGCTCCCCGACCTGAACGCCAACGACCTCGACGCCGCCAAGAAGACCGTCGAGGGCACCGCCCGTTCGATGGGCCTCTCGGTCAACTAGATCCAGTCCGTCCGCGACCTGCGGGCGATCCACCAACGGCACGACCGGGACGACCTCGCCCGGCGGCCTGACCCCTGAGGGAGCCAACCATGGCGCAAGGCAAGAAGTACTCCGACGCAATCAAGCGCTACGACACCGATGCCCTCCACGGCATCGCCGAGGCGCTCGGTCACGTGAAGGCCCTGGCCCCGGCCAAGTTCGACGAGACCGTCGAGCTCGTCGTGCGGCTGGGCGTCGACCCCCGCAAGGCCGATCAGATGGTGCGCGGCACCGTGGCCCTGCCCGCTGGCACCGGCAAGGACGTCCGCATCGCGGTGTTCGCCACCGGTGACGCCGCCGCAGCTGCCCGCGAGGCCGGTGCCGAGTTCGTCGGCTCCGAGGACCTCGCCGCCGAGGTCGAGGGCGGCATGCTCGACTTCGACCTGGCCATCGCCACCCCCGACCAGATGCCCATCGTCGGCCGCCTCGGCCGAGTGCTCGGTCCGCGCGGCCTCATGCCCAACCCCAAGACCGGCACCGTCACCACCGACGTCGCCAAGGCCGTGGGCGAGTTCAAGGGCGGCAAGGTCGAGTACCGGACCGACCGCTACGGCAACGTGCACGTCCCCCTCGGCAAGGTGAGCTTCTCGCCCGATGCGCTCGAGGAGAACTTCCGGGCCGTGCTCGACGAGCTCCAGCGGGCCAAGCCGGCCTCGGCCAAGGGCCGCTACCTCAAGAAGATCTCGGTCAGCTCCACCATGGGCCCCGGGGTCAAGATCGACAGCGGGCGGCTCAAGCCCGACCTCGCGGTCTAGGAGTTCCCAGGGGCCACCCGCTACGGTGGCCCCTGCACAACCTGCAGTACGCCGAAGACCTCCGGTGCGCCCTCGGGCGTTGAAAGGGCCCCCCGGGCCCGCCAGATGAGGCGGACGAATCCAGTTCTCGTCTGTTTCATGGGTGTTCGCTGCTGCGGACACCCATTTCGCATTCCGGGGCACCTGCGCCGGATCCCTACAAAGAACAGATGAGAGGAGGTGCCCATGGAGAACCCCCGACCGGAAAAGGTCGCAGTGGTCGACGAGGTCCGAGGAAAGCTCGAGGAGTCGTCGGCTGCCGTGCTCACCGAATACCGCGGGCTCAACGTGGCAGCCACCGCCGATCTGCGTCGCGCACTGAGCGACGCAGGAGGCGAGTACAAGATCTACAAGAACACCCTGGTGCGCATCGCAGCGCGGGACCTGGGCCTCGAGATCGACGACCTGCTGACCGGCCCGACCGCCATCGCCTTCGTCACCGGCGATGCCGTCGGCGTCGCCAAGGCGCTCCAGGACTTCGCCAAGACCAACCCGGCCCTCGTGGTCAAGGGCGGTCTGCTCGGCGATCAGGTCCTGAGCGAGTCCGACGTCAAGGCCCTCGCCGACCTGGAGCCCCGAGAGGTGCTCCTCGCCAAGTTCGCCGGCTTGCTCGCTGCCCCGCTGCAGCAGTTCGCCGGTCTGCTCGAGGCCCTGCCGCGGAACTTCGCGTACGGCCTCAAGGCCCTCATCGACCAGGGTGGCGCTCCCGGCGCTCCTGCCGATGCCCCGGCCCCCGCTGCGGAGGAGGCCCCTGCGGCCGAGCCCGAAGCCGAGGCACCCACCCCCGAGGCAGAGGCTGACGCCCCCGCCGAAGACACCGCCGCCGAGGCCCCCGAGGCCCCGGCAGCAGAAGCAACCGAAACCGAACCGGCCACCTCGGCCGACACCGAACAGGAGAGCTGAGACATGGCTACCCAAGAAGAGATCCTCGATTCCATCGCCAACCTGTCCGTCCTGGAGCTCTCCGAGCTGCTGACGGCCTTCGAAGAGAAGTTCGGCGTCACCGCCGCGGCTCCGGCCGCGGTCGCCGCCGCCCCCGCCGCCGGTGGCGGCGCAGCCGCTGCGGAAGACGAGCAGGACGAGTTCGACGTGATCCTCACCGCTGCCGGTGAGAAGAAGATCAACGTCATCAAGGAGGTGCGCACCCTCACCAACCTCGGCCTCAAGGAGGCCAAGGAGCTGGTGGACGGCGCCCCCTCGCCCATCCTGGAGAAGGCTTCCAAGGAAGACGCCAACAAGGCCAAGGAGGCCCTCGAGGCCGCCGGCGCCAGCGTCGAGCTCAAGTAGTACGAGCGCCTGATGGGCGCTCACCAGCAATCCTGAACCGAACTTCCTGTGATGAGGAGGCGAAATCGCCGCCTCTCCACAGGAAGTTCGTTCAGTTTTGGGGCTGGCCGAGCTGCTTGGCGATGCGGTGGCCGCTCCTCACCGCGGACTCCATGTAGCCGGCGAGGGTCTCGGTGTGCTCGCCGGCGAAGCGGATGCGGCCGGTGCCCGAGCGGATGACCGGCCAGAACGCTGCCATCTGACCGGGGTGGGGGACGGCGTAGCCGCCACCCGTGTAGCGCTCCTTCGTCCACGCGATGGTCGAGCGATGACTCGTCTCTTGGCCGGCGAGCTGGGGGTAGACCTCGGCGAACTGGTCCTGCACCGCAGCGATGCGCTCAGCGTCGGTCTGGGCCGCGGCGGCCTGGGCGCCGTCGCCGGTGATGAAGGCGGTCAGCAGGCCGGGGCCGTCTTCGTCCCCGTAGGAGTCGGTGGGCGACCAGGCGATGCCGAACGGCAGATCGGTCACGGTGAACCCCGACGTGGCGCCGGTCTCGTCGTCGGCCCAGCCCCGCTCGTCGTACTGGATCGTGACCTTGGCGGCCTGACCGAGCTCGAGGCCCCGGATGGCGTCGTCGACCGCTCGTGGAAGCGGGGGATCGAACGCGACCGCCCGGAGCGGGACGAACGGGCAGGCGAGCACCAACCACGCACCGTCGTAGGTGGCACCCCCGGCGGTCACCGTGACGCCGTTGCGATCGTGGGTGACCTTCGTGACCGGGGCTTCGAGGACCACGATGTCACCCAGTTCCTCGGCCATGGCCTGCGGGAGCCGGTCGTTGCCGCCGGCGACCCGCATGGCCTCGACGTCCTCATCGGCGATGTCCCCGCCGACCGCCCACTGCTGGGCGACGAACAGCAACGACACGTCGGCGGCTTCGGCATTGAACTCGCCGCGGTTGTCGGTGTCGACCAGGAAGCGAGCCTCCGGGATGAGGTCGAGCGCATCGACGAAGTCGGCCAGCGATTGCTCGTCGAGCTCGGTTGCCTGCTCGAACTCGTCGGGATGCTGCGGGTCGATCTCCGGTGCCAGTTCCTCGAGCGCGGCGTAGTACCGCTCGTAGTCCGCACCCACCCGGCCGTCGCGACCGGCCGCGAACTCGGCGGTGGTCTGGCGCCGGCCCTGCCAGGACGTGAGTCCGTCGAGGATCTTGTTCGGTGGACGGTCCTCGGTCCGCAGGTCGAACCGGTCCAGCATCGCCAGGAGGTCGCGATGGTCGGCGTCGATGGACTCGCCGCCCGCTTCGGCGTGCAGGCCCCCGCTGAACGCCTCGCCCCGAACGGTGTGGACCCGGCCGCCGACGCGGTTGCGAGCCTCGAGGACGACCACATCCCACCCGGCCTCGACCAGGTCGAGCGCCGCGGTCAACCCGGCCAGACCAGCCCGGACCACGATGACCCGTCCGCCCGCCCGCTCGTCGGTGCGGTCGACCTGGGGGTCCGGTTCCTGGGCACCCGGAGCGCTGCTGCCGCAGCCCGCCACGGCGATGGCGGCGGCGGCACCGAGCCCGAGCCCGACGGCACGGCGGCGTGAGGGGTCGACCGGCAGGCTCACGATCGCGACCCTAGGTGGCGGGGCGCCGGTCCGGCCGACGATTCCGCCGGGCGGTCAGGCTCGGGTGACCGAGAAGGTGATCTCGGTGCCGTCGAGGAGGCAACCGCCGGTCTGGACCTCGTCGACGTAGGCCACGGAGGTGGCCAGCACGCTGTCGGCGAGGTGCTGCTTGTTGGCAGCGACCATCGCCTGCTGCTCGGCGGGGAGCTGCAGGGCGAGGGCGATGCGGTCCGTGACGTCGAAGCCAGCGTCCTTGCGGGCGGACTGGATGGCGCGCACGAGGTCGCGCGTCACGCCTTCGGCGTGGAGCTCCGGGGTGACGGTGGTGTCGAGCGCCACCACCAGGCCGGTGTCGACGGTGCGGCCCTCGGGATCGACGTAGCGCACCGGTGCCGCGGCCACGTCCTCGGCGGTCTGGAGGACCAGCTCGTACTCGCCATCCTCGAGCGGGTGGCCGCCGACGACGACCGCCCCGTCGTCGATGCGCGACCAGTCGCCCGCCTTGGCCGCCTTGATGACCTCTTGGACCTGCTTGCCAAGCCGGGGCCCCAGTACGCGAGGGTTCGGGCGCACGACCTCGGTGCCGTAGGCGGTGCGGTCGCCCGACACCTCGACGGCCTTGACGTTGAGCTCGTTGGCGATGAGGTGGCCGAACGGCTCGAGGGCGGCGGCGCGCTCACCGGCCACCGCCAGCGAGGGGAGCGGCAGCCGGTTGCGGAGCTTGCGCTCTTCGCGCAAGCCGAGAGCGGTGGAGCAGACCGCCCGGACCTCGTCCATCGCCTGCACCAGCTCGGGATCCGACGGCAGCGTGGCGGCGTCGGGCCAGTCGGCCAGGTGGACCGAGCGTTCGCCGGTGAGCCCGGTGTGGATCTCCTCGGCCAACATCGGCAGCAGGGGAGCGACGACCTTCGAGAGGGTGATCAGCACCGTGTAGAGGGTGTCGAACGCGTCGGCCTTGTCCGACGAGGCGGCACCGCCGTCGGCGGCGACGGCACCCGGCGCCCAGAATCGTTCCCGGCTCGAGCGGATGTACCAGTTGTTGAGGGCGTCGAGGTACGACGTGACCTGGTTGCAGGCGCCGGCGATGTCGTAGGCGTCCATGGACTGGGTGACCGCGTCGACCAGCGTGCGCGTCTTGGCCAGCAGGTACCGGTCGAGCTCGCCGGTGGCGTCGGTGCGGAACCGGGCCTGGTATCCGTCGGCGTTGGCGTACAGCGTGAAGAAGTGGAAGGCGTTCCAGATCGGGTTGAGGACCAGGCGCACCATGTCGGTGATGCCGGAGCCGTCCTCCGCGATCTTGAGGTCGCCGCCGCGCAGGATGGGCGACGACATGAGGTACCAGCGCAGCGCGTCGGATCCGATCTCCTCCATGACCTCTTCGGGGTCGGGGTAGTTGCGGAGCTTCTTCGAGAGCTTCCGACCTTCGGCGTCGAGGACCACGCCGTGGCAGTTGACGTTGGAGAACGCGGGCCGGTCGAACAGCGCAACCGACAGCACGTGGAGCGTGTAGAACCACCCGCGCGTCTGGGCGATGTACTCGACGATGTAGTCCGCCGGCGCGTGGGAGTCGAACCACTCCTTGTTCTCGAACGGGTAGTGCACCTGGGCGTAGGGCATCGAGCCGGAGTCGAACCAGCAGTCGAGAACCTCGGGGACCCGGCGCATGGTCGACTTCCCGGTGGGGTCGTCGGGGTTGGGTCGGGTGAGCTCGTCGACGAACGGGCGGTGCAGGTCGTGGGGGCGCACGCCGAAGTCCGCTTCGATCTCGTCGAGGCTGCCGTAGACGTCGGTGCGCGGGTAGACAGGATCGTCGCTCTGCCAGATCGGGATGGGGGAGCCCCAGAACCGGTTGCGGCTGATGGACCAGTCGTGGGCACCGGCGAGCCACTTGCCGAAGGAGCCGTCCTTGACGTGCTCGGGGATCCAGTTGATCTCCTGGTTGTGGGCCAGCAGCTTGTCGGTGAGGTCGCTCACGCGGACGTACCACGACGACATCGCCCGGTAGATGATCGGCGTGTCGGTCCGCCAGCAGTGCGGGTAGTTGTGGTCGTACGTCTCGTGCCGAACGACGCGGCCTTCGCCCTTGAGGTGTCGGATGATGTCGGGGTTGGCCTCGAACACGTTGACGCCGGCCCAGTCCGGGACCTCGTCGGAGAACTGGCCCTTCTCGTCGACGGGCACCACGAGTGGGATGCCTGCGGCGTTGCCGACCCGTTGGTCGTCCTCGCCGAACCCGGGGGCGATGTGGACGACGCCCGTGCCCTCGTCGGTGTCGATGAAGTCGCCGGCCAGGACACGGAAGCTCTCGGGGTTGTCGGCGAAGTACCCGAACAGGGGCGTGTAGGTCCGCCCGATCAGGTCCGACCCCGTGAGCGTGGTGACGGTGGTGGCCTCGCCCAGCTCGGCGGCGTAGTGGGGGAGGGTGGCTTCGCCGAGGACGTAGTGCACGCCGTCGAGCGCCACCACTGCATAGGTGAGGTCCGGTCCGACGGCGAGGGCGAGGTTGGACGGGAGGGTCCACGGCGTGGTGGTCCACGCGAGGATCTTGAGCGGTGCCGGATCGCCGTCGACCGGATCGAGGTCGAAGGCCACCGTGATGGCCGGGTCCTGGCGGGGACGCGTGGCGTCGTCGAGGCGGATCTCGAAGTTGGACAGCGGGGTCTCAGCCCCCCAGCTGTAGGGCAGCACACGGTAGGCCTCGTAGATGAGGCCCTGGTCCCAGAGCTGCTTGAAGGCCCAGATGACGCTCTCCATGTAGGAGAGGTCCATGGTCTTGTAGTCGTCCTGGAAGTCCACCCAGCGCGCCTGGCGGTTGACGTAGCGCTCCCACTCGGCGGTGTAGCGGAGCACGGAGGTGCGGCAGTACTCGTTGAACTTGTCGATGCCGAACTGGTTGATGGCCTTGTGGCCGGCGATCCCCAGTTCCTTCTCGGCCTCCATCTCGGCGGGCAGGCCGTGGGTGTCCCACCCGAAGCGGCGGGCCACGCGGTGGCCGCGCATGGTCTGGTAGCGCGGCACGACGTCCTTGACGTAACCGGTCAGGAGGTGGCCGTAGTGCGGAAGGCCGTTGGCGAACGGCGGGCCGTCGTAGAACACGTACTCGTCCGCGGCGGGCCGCTGGTCGACCGACGCCTCGAACGTGCCATCAGCCGCCCAGAACTCGAGGATCCGGCGTTCGATGGCGGGGTAGTCCGCTCGGCTCGGGACCTTCGGGTACGGGGGCTGGGCGTCGCTGGTCACGAGCGTGGAGCCTACCGAGCACCCCTCCCGGCCCCCGAAGTGATTGCCACTCTTCGAGCCGGCCGAGCCGACAAGAGGTCAGCCGGCGTTGACCAGGGCACCAAAGGGTCGGGGGCTAGGGTCTCGGCGCACCGGATCGGTCCGGAGCGAGGGGCAGTCGGTGGTCTTCAACTCGTACGCCTTCGCGATCTTCCTCCCGTTGGTGCTCGGCGGGTACTGGCTCCTCCGCGGCCACAAGCGGCAGAACCTCCTGCTCCTCGTCGCGTCCTACGTCTTCTACGGCGCCTGGGACGTCCGGTTCCTGCTGCTCATGTGGTTCACCACCCTCGTCGACTACTTCGTGGGCCGCCGGCTCCAGCGCGAGACCGACGACAGGATCCGCCAGCGGGTGCTGATCATCAGCCTGGTGGTGAACCTGGGCGTGCTGGCGACGTTCAAGTACTTCGGCTTCTTCACCGACAGCTTCGCCAACCTCGCCGACACCGTGGGCGTGCAGGTCAACCCGCCGACGCTCCAGCTGCTCCTGCCGATCGGCATCAGCTTCTACACGTTCCACGGCATCTCCTACACGGTCGACGTCTACCGCCGGCACATCGACGCGGTCGACGACCTCCCGACGTTCGCCGTCTTCGTCGCCTACTTCCCCCAACTCGTGGCCGGACCCATCGGTCGGGCCCAGATCCAGCTGCCCCAGTTCCGATCGGACCGCACCCCGCCCGACGGCGACCAGGCCCGGTCGGGGGTGTGGCTGATCCTCATCGGTCTCGTCAAGAAGATCGTCATCGCCGATTCCCTGGCTCCGATGGTGAACGAGACGTGGTCGGCGATCGAGTCCCGGAACGCGGCCACGCTGGTGCTCGCCGCCGTCGGGTTCTCGCTCCAGATCTACGGGGACTTCTCGGGCTACACGGACATCGCTCGAGGCGTCTCCCGCCTGTTCGGGATCGAGCTGCTGCGGAACTTCGACCAGCCCTACCTGTCACGAAGCATCGCGGAGTTCTGGCGCCGCTGGCACATCTCCCTGTCGACGTGGCTGCGCGACTACCTCTACGTCCCGCTCGGCGGCAACCGGAAGGGGGCGAGCCGCACGTCGTTCAACCTGTTCGCCACCATGCTGCTCGGCGGACTGTGGCACGGCGCGGCCTGGACGTTCGTGGTCTGGGGTGCCCTCCACGGCGTGTTCTTGCTGATCAGCCATCGCCGGCACCGGCCGATCCAGACGGGGCTCCGGTCGGTCCCATCGGTCGTGTTCACCTTCGGCCTCGTGACGTTCGCCTGGATCTTCTTCCGGGCGGACTCGTTCAGCGCCGCGTTCGATTTCATCAACGGGATCATCACGCTCCAGGGCGGCACCATGGACTGGTCGCTGCTCCTGCTGTTGATGTTCGTCGGACCGCTCATGCTCGCCATCGACCTGGCGCAGCGGGTGAAGGGCGACGACGCCTTCTTGGCGTCGCTGCCGTCTCCGCTCCAAGGGGTCACGGTCGGGGTCTCGCTCCTGCTGCTCGTCGTCTTCTCGGGAGGTGCGGGTGAACCCTTCATCTACTTCCAGTTCTGAGTCCGAAGACGTCGGTGGGACCGAGGCCGAGCACGAGGCACCGGCTCCCGTCGTGGGGGACGCACCCGCGGACGATCACGGCGGCCATCAGGTTCGCCCGGTCGCGCACCGGCGGACGCGCACGGTCCTGCTCTGGGCGATCGCCTGCTCGGTCGTGGTGCTCCTCGTCGCGGAACTGTTCGTGCGAGCGCTTGCACCGCTCCCCGCCAACCGGACCTGGCCCGACGCGGAGAGCCAGTTCAAGGCCGAGCACGCCGCGGCGGTCCAGGCGAGCGGCGGGACCGAACCGCTGATCTTCGCGGGATCGAGCGTGTCGGACGCTGCGTTCGACCCCGCGGTCGCCGCTGAGGCCGCCGGGCTGGATGTGGATTCCTTCAACTACGCCCAAGAGGGTTCGCTTTCCTCAACGACGGCGCGGTTCTTGGAGGCGGCAGTCCTCGACCAGGTCGACCCCGACACCGTCGTGCTCGGCGTGTACCCGGGTGACATCGGCGCTGCTCCGACGAACGCCGCTGCCCTGGGCGACGAGCTGAGCCGGTCGCGGGGCTACCGGCTCGCAAGCGGCAACCCGACGCTGGGCGACCGCATCGACGACGCCTTCTCCCGCCGTTCCGACCTCATCGCCCATCGGGAGATCCTCCGGGACCCGTACCGCTTGGCGCAGTGGCTCCGCAGCCCCACGACGCCGGCCTTCCTCGATGCCGAGACCGGTTCGCTGCTGCGCCACCGCGACGCGACCTACACCGCGCCCGAGCCCGTGGACAACGCCGGTGACGCTGGCGACGCCGGCGATCAGCTCGCACCGATCGAGCCCGAGGTGGCGGCGATCAAGGACCTTGCCGACACGCTGGCTTCGCAAGGCAAGCGCCTGGTGGTGGTGGAGCTGCCGGTCTACGGCGCGGGGTGGGACGAGGCGACGAGTCCGGGGGCACTCGACACCACGCACGAGGCGATGCTCGACGTCGAGGCTGCCGGGTGCGCCGAGCGCCTTGACCTCCGCTCGCTCGTCCAACAGGAGCGCTACTGGTCGGACGCGGCCCACGTAAACGGCGACGGCACCGAGGTGATCAGTCGGGCGGTCGGCGACTGGCTCGCCGCCAACCCCGAGGCTCCGACCGACTGCTGAGTCGGGCGGGACGCTCGTGCGGTGCGACGATGGGGCGATGCGCCACGCCCGCTTCGACGTCGCCACCCTCCTCGTCGAAGGCATCCCGATCTCCTTGAAGGCGGCGTACCTGCTGGTGGCGGAGCAGGACGGGACCGATGCCCTGCAATGGGAGTGCGTCGCCTACGCGCTGGACGCGACCCCGATAGGCCAGGGCACCTACTCGGTCGGCATCACCACGCTCGATGGTCGGGAGCTCGGAGGCCGTGCCGTCCTGGTGCGGTCGGTCGAGGGCGCCCACGTCCTGCGGGGCGATGGGCCACTCGCCGGGTTCACCGGAGCCGACCTCACCTGATGGAGCGGGAGCTCAGAGCGACTGGATCGCCAGGCTGAGGAACGCGAGCGAGGCGATCACGGCGGAGATGAGCCACGCCCAGAGACCGATCAGGATCGCGAGCCAGAGGTTCCGCAGCCGGTCCGGGGCGAACGGGATCAGGTAGCGGTGGCGCTCGGGGTCGGGAGCGGCGAGCCCGATGACGCTGCTGATGAGCTTGCCCGTGGTGAGGGCGCGGCGGAACCGACCCAGCCCGGTGGCCTTCGCCGCTTTGCGTGCTCGCACCTTTCGGGCCAGCTGGTGGAGCTCGGGACTTCCCTTGGCTCGCAGCACCAGGTCTTGCGCCTGGGCGAGTGCCTCGGTCGGGTGCTTGACGGCTTGCGCCAGCGCCCGGATCCGCACCAGCACGTAGATCGCGACCGCCAGCGTCGCCCCGCCGCCCAGCACCGCAATGGCGGCGCCGGAGAGCGATCGATGCCAGGCCCAGACCCCCAGCAGAAGTGCGACGAGGCCCGTGGCGCCGGCGGCCAGGCAGATCAGCTCGATGGTGCGGTGCACCACCGAGATCGTGACGGTGATGCCCTTGGCCCCGGTGCGGCTGAGCACGTCGAGCACCGTTGACGTGTCCGCGTCGGCGATTGGCGGCTCGGACGCCGGAAGGTCGCTCACCACCTCACCCTACGAGCGGGCAATGCGATCAGGGCCGGCCCCGGCCGAGCACGTAGCAGGCGATCGCGGCGGCGGCGCCGACGTTGAGGGAGTCGACGCCGCGGTGGAGCGGGATGCGGATCCGCCTCCCCACGCGCGCCATGGTCTCCTCGGTGAGTCCGGGCCCTTCGGCCCCCAGCACCAAGGCGACCTTCTCGTCGGGCCCCAGCACGACGTCGTCGATGGGCTCCGCCCCAGGGTCGGGCGTGAGGGCCAGCAACGAGAACCCGGCGGCGACGACCTGGTCGATGCCCTCGGGGAACCGCTTGGTCCGTGCCCACGGCAGAGCGAACACCTCGCCCATCGCCACCCGCGATGCCCTCCGGTAGAGCGGGTCGCAGCACGAGGGATCGAGCACCAGGGCATCGGCACCCAGACCCATGGCGCTGCGGGCGATGACACCGAGGTTCGTCGGGTTGTTGACGTTCTCCAGGACCACGGCGCGCGTGGCGGCCGCGAGGACCTCGTCCAGGTCGCGGTCCGGCCCCCGGTCGAGCGATGCGATCAGCCCCCGGTGCATCGCCATGCCCGTGATGCGCAGCACGACGTCCTGGCCGGCGGCATAGACCGGCACCTCCGGTCCGATGGCGTCCGGGAGGGGAAGGGTGCGGGTGGCGTCGACCAGGACCGATCGCAGTCGGTAGCCGGCCCGCACCGCCCGCTCCACGACCACGTCGCCCTCGGCGATGAAGATGCCGGCCAGGTCGCCGCCGGGGGATTCCCGCCGGCGCCGCAGTTCGTGGTCGCGCAGCCCCAGGAACTCCTCGATGCGCGGATCAGCCGGATCGCCGACGGGCTCCCATGCGGCCCGGTCGGCCTCGTCGGCCCCGTCGGTCACGTCAACCACCAGATGGCGGTGGCGCGCTCGGAGCCAGCACCACGTGGGATTGCATCATGGCGGCGACGCTACGCCCCGGGGGCGCCTCGGTTCGGACCTGACGAAATCCTTGACCTCGGGGGGGCATCGGTTTACCGTCACCCGGAACCCAGCCCCGTCCAGCTCGGATCCGCGCGATCCGGGTTGTATTCGCGTTGCGATGCCCGCTAGGGTCGCCCTTCGCCCGTGGTGCAGCGTGCTGGCTCTCAGAAATGGTTGATCGAAGCGACGCGCCCTGCCACCGGTATTCGTCGCGTGATCACCACCTGCTGAGGAGCCTGCGTTGTCCTCTCGTTCCACCATCCGGGACCGTTATTCGTTCGCGAACCTGACGGACGTCCTCCCCCTTCCGGACCTCATCGCCATCCAGCGTGAGTCCTTCGACTGGTTCTTGGACCAGGGCCTGGCGGACACGTTCCGCGACATCTCGCCTATCAAGGACTTCACCGAAACCCTGCAGCTCGAACTCGAGTTCGATCCGAACGACGAGGACCTGCGCCCGACCCCCAAGTTCACGGTGGAGGAGTGCAAGGAGCGGGACATGACCTACTCCGCACCGATCTTCGTGCGGGCCCGGTTCATCAACGCCAACACCGGTGAGATCAAGGAGCAGACGGTCTTCATGGGGGACTTCCCCAAGATGACCACGAAGGGCACCTTCGTCATCAACGGGACCGAGCGCGTGGTCGTGTCGCAGCTCGTGCGGTCGCCGGGCGTGATCTTCCAGCCCGGTGAGCGCTTCCGTCTGCGCAACCTGGCCAAGCACCAGCTCGTCACCGGCACCATCCACCCCTACCGCGGCGAGTGGATCGAGTTCGACGTCGAGCAGAAGCCCGGCAAGGACGTCACCGCCGGCACCCGCGTGGCCCGCAAGCGCCGCCTCGGCATTTTCGTGCTGCTGCGGGCCCTCGGCTACGACGAGGAGAACGCGCCGGGCTTCCTGGAGGCGTTCGTCCGCCACTTCGACTTCCTCGAGGGCCAGTGGGAGAAGGAGCGCGACATCGCGCCCACCCAGGAAGAGGCGCTCGTCGAGATCTACAAGCGCGCCCGTCCGGGCGAGCCGCCGTCGGTGGAGTCGGCCAAGGCCTACTTCCGCAATGCCTTCTTCGAGTCCCGCCGCTACGACCTCAGCCGGGTCGGCCGCTACAAGCTCGATCGCAAGCTCGGCCACGAGATCGACAAGATCGCCGAGCTCTTCCCGATGCTCGAGGGCCGGGGCAACGCGGCCGAGGCCGTCGCCCCCGTCTACATGGCCGACGGCGTCACCCCGCTGCTCGACCGCCCCGAGCCGGGACAGCCCGTGCTCAGCCGCTGTGAAGTCCTCGCCGCGTGCACCTACCTCCTGCACCTCGTCCAGGCCACTCCCGGGTACCGCCTCGACGACCAAGACCACTTCGCCAACCGCCGCATCCGCTCGGTGGGCGAGCTCATCCAGAACCAGGTCCGCATCGGCCTCTCCCGCATGGAGCGGGTGGTGCGCGAGCGCATGACCACCCAAGACGTCGAGGCCATCACGCCCCAGACGCTCATCAACATCCGTCCCGTGGTCGCGGCCATCAAGGAGTTCTTCGGGACCTCCCAGCTGTCGCAGTTCATGGACCAGGTGAACCCCCTGTCCGGCCTCACCCACCGTCGTCGCCTCTCGGCGCTCGGCCCGGGTGGCCTCTCGCGCGAGCGGGCCGGCTTCGAGGTCCGAGACGTGCACTTCAGCCACTACGGCCGCATGTGCCCGATCGAGACGCCGGAAGGCCCGAACATCGGCCTGATCGGCGCCCTCGCCACCTACGCCCGGGTCAACGAGTTCGGCTTCATCGAGTCGCCGTACCGCCGGGTGGTCGACGGGGTCGTCACCGACGAAATCATGTACCTCGCCGCGGATGAGGAGGAGGAGTACGTCGTCGCCCAGGCCAACACGCCGGTGAACCCCGACGGCTCGTTCGCCCAGGAGCGCGTGCTCGTGCGCCGTTCCCCGCAGGCCGCCTCCCTCGAGGACCTGCGCCTCCAGCTCGAGCGCGACATCTTCTTCGGTGCCACCACGGACATCCAGTACGTGCCGGGCGCCGAGGTCCAGCTCATGGACGTCTCGCCGAAGCAGATCGTCTCGATCGGCGCAGCCCTCATCCCGTTCCTCGAGCACGACGACGCCAACCGTGCCCTCATGGGCGCCAATATGCAGAAGCAGGCCGTGCCGCTGGTGAAGGCCGAGGCGCCCTACATCGGCACCGGCGTCGAGAGCCGCGCCGCCCGTGACGCCGCAGACATGATCATCGCCACCGACGACGGTGTGATCACCGAGGTCGACGGCACGCTCATCAAGGTGGCGTACAAGTCGCAGGGCAACGTCACCTACAAGCTCAACAAGTTCGAGCGGTCCAACCAGGACACCTGCATCAACCAGCGGCCCATCGTGGCCGCCGGAGAGAAGATCAACGCCGGCGACATCCTCGCCAACGGGCCCAGCACCGACAACGGCGAGTTGGCCCTCGGCAAGAACCTCCTCGTGGCCTTCATGCCCTGGGAGGGCTACAACTTCGAGGACGCCATCATCCTCTCCGAGCGCCTGGTGAAGGACGACGTGCTCACGTCGATCCACATCAAGGAGCACGAGATCGATGCCCGCGACACCAAGCTCGGTCCCGAAGAGATCACGCGGGACATCCCGAACCTGAGCGAGGACATCCTCGCCGACCTCGACGAGCGCGGGATCATCCGCATCGGCGCCGAGGTCGAGGCCGGCGACGTGCTGGTGGGCAAGGTGACGCCCAAGGGCGAGACCGAGCTCACGCCCGAAGAGCGCCTGCTGCGCGCCATCTTCGGCGAGAAGGCCCGAGAGGTGCGCGACACCTCGCTGAAGGTGCCCCACGGCGAGACCGGCAAGGTCATCGACGTCCGGGTCCAGACCCGCGAGGACGGCCACGAACTGCCCCCCGGCGTCAACCAGCTGGTGAAGGTCTACGTCGGCCAGCGCCGCAAGATCAGCGTGGGCGACAAGCTCGCTGGTCGCCACGGCAACAAGGGCGTCATCTCGCGGATCCTCCCCATCGAGGACATGCCGTTCCTGGCCGACGGCAGCCCCGTCGACATCATCTTGAACCCCCTCGGCGTCCCGTCCCGCATGAACGTGGGTCAGGTCATGGAGGCCCACCTGGGCTATGCGGCCCGCTGGGGCTGGGACCACGAGAAGTCCGGCAAGGTGGGTGACGAGCCGTGGCGCAACGAGCGCAAGACCCGTCCCGCCACCCCGCCGGCCAAGCTCATCGCCACCCCGGTGTTCGACGGTGCGTTCTGGGACGAGGAGGATCGGACCAAGCACCCCACGATCCAGCAGATCCTCACCAACCTCACGCCCGAGTCTCCCTACGAGGAGTACGGCGACGGCGGCCGGCTCATCCAGGACAACGGCAAGACCACCCTCTACAACGGTCGCACCGGTGAGCCCTACGACAACCCGATCACGGTCGGGTACATGTACATCCTGAAGCTGGCCCACCTCGTGGACGACAAGATCCACGCCCGGTCAACCGGCCCCTACTCGATGATCACGCAGCAGCCCCTCGGCGGCAAGGCGCAGTTCGGTGGCCAGCGCTTCGGCGAGATGGAGGTGTGGGCCCTCGAGGCCTATGGCGCCGCCTACTGCCTGCAGGAACTGCTCACCATCAAGTCCGACGACGTCCTCGGCCGCGTGAAGGTCTACGAGGCCATCGTCAAGGGCGAGAACATCCCCGAGCCGGGCATCCCCGAGTCCTTCAAGGTGCTCATCAAGGAGATGCAGGCCCTGTGCCTCAACGTCGAGGTCCTCGCCGTCGATGGCGCCGAGATCGAGATGCGGGAACTGGATGAAGACGTCTTCCGCACCGCGGAAGAGCTCGGCATCGACCTCTCCCGACCCGAACGTGGGTCGGATGAAGAGGACGAGCGTCGCCGGGCCGAGCGGGCCTGACCGGAACGACTGAGAGAGAAGAGAGAACACACATGCTCGACG
>JBKJPY010000027.1:0-3196 GCA_046594195.1 Acidimicrobiales bacterium
GTCCGTCAGCTCGCTACCTGAGGACACCGTGACACGAATCCGAAAGGTCGACGGCGTCGCCTGGGCGGAACCGTTGCGCTACACGACCGGACTCGTCGCGAAAGGCGACGCCCGCCAGGTCACCTACGTCCTGGGGTACGAGCCGGCAACTGGAAGAGCCGGACCCCGCAAGATCACCCGAGGAGCGGCACCCCGGTTTGGGCAAGCCCTCGTGGATCAAGAGGCGGCGGACGACATGGGCGTCAAGGTCGGTGACACCGTCGAAGTCCTTGGCGCGCCCCTGCGGGTGTCGGGCCTGTCGGTGGGGGGCACGAGCCTCGTCAACACCACCGTCTTCGTCACCGCTGACCAGTTCACCGGGCTGCGCGGCCCAGGGGTCAACTACGTCCTGGTCGGCGCACGCCCGGGCATCGACAGCACGGCACTGGCCACGGAGATTGCGGCGTCAGCTCCCGCCACCACTGCGCAGACGCGCGCCGAGTTCTCCACGCAGGAATCGCGCATCGTGCGAGATATGGCGGCGGACGTGATGCGCATCATAACCATCATTGGCTTCCTCATCGCCCTCGCCGTCGTCGCACTCACCCTGTTCACCGTGACCCTCGCGAAGCTGCGGGAGTACGGCATCGTTAAGGCGATCGGCGCCACGAGCGGTCGTCTTGCCGCGACGGTCCTCGCTCAGGCCGCATGGACGATCGCACTCGCCCTCGTGCTCGCCGTGCTCGCCACGCTCGCCCTTGGCGCAGCGATCGGAGCCATCAGCCCGAACGTCCGCATCGTCGTCCAAGCCAGCTCCGTCATCCGAGTCGCCGTCGGAGCGCTGATCGTCGGTGCCATCGCTGCGCTGATACCCCTGCGCCGAGTCCTTCACGTCGACCCGGTTACGGCATTCCGGAGGCCATCATGAACACGCCCGCAATTACCGTTCGCGGACTCACCAAAACCTACGGCGAAGGCGAGCTCGCCGTCGCCGCCGTGCGCAACGTCGACCTCGATGTGGCGGCCGGCGAAGTCGTCCTCGTCATGGGCCCCTCGGGGAGCGGAAAGACCACCCTTCTCCTGATGCTCGGCGCCATGCTCCGCCCCACCTCGGGCAGCATCGTGATCGACGGCATCGATGTAGCAGCGGCCCCTGAGCGTCAGCTCCCTCGACTCCGTGCCTCTCACCTCGGGTTCATCTTCCAGGACTTCAACCTGCTCGGCGCGCTCAACGCACAAGAGAACGTCCAACTCGCGTCCAACCTCGGTGGCATCACCGGCCGCGCCGCCGCCGATCGCTCCACTGATCTTCTCGGCCGTGTCGGCCTCAGTCGCCGGCTCACCTTCCGACCTGACCAGCTATCCGGCGGCGAGAAGCAACGGGTCTCGATCGCGAGGGCTCTTGCCAATGACCCCTCGGTGGTCCTCGCCGATGAACCCACGGCCAACTTGGACTCGAGCCACGGACACGACATCGGACGCTTGCTTCGGCGGCTGGCCACCGATGACGGACGCAGCGTCGTCATCGTCTCTCACGACGAACGCCTCCGTGAGATCGCAGACCACGTCCTGTGGCTCGAGGACGGCACCTTCCGAGAGCTCACCGCAATGGCCGTCGACCCGATCTGTCACATGGCAGTCACTGCGGATCAGAACACCACGATCCACCTCACTCTCGACGGGCAAACATCGTGGTTCTGCTCGAGCACGTGTCGAGACGAGTACTCGTCAGAGTTCGAGACGGGGTCCCGGTCGCGCTGAGACACCGTTGTGTCTTCCTGCTCGTCCACCGCTGAGCGCACGTCCGGACTGACCGTCGGCGACGTGCCAGGCCGTGGTCAGCGGCGTAGAGCAGCCGACAGAGACTCGAATTCGTCGATCGTGATCTCGCCCCGCGCCAGGCGGGTGTCGAGGATCTGCTGCGCCGTCAGGTCACTCGGATGCCTCTGGCCGCGAGCCAGCGACACCAGGCCCCATGCCAGTGCCCCCCAGAACACAACCATCATCACGGTCATCCCGACCCATGCGCCCCAATTCCATTCGCCGTTCCAATACATCATGGGCAACCCTCCTGGTTCGAGTACCTACGACATGCTGTCGTACCTAGCGTGGGCCCCGGGATCGACTGGCGCCAGGGGCGAAGGTCCCCACCGTGTCCGGTGGGCAGGCCGCAGCCGGTCGACGGGCGTCGTTGGCCTCCAACACAATCCCGAGGTCGGCCTTTGCCGCGGCTGCATCCGTTGGCTGGCGGCGCGTTCGGGCCACGTGGTGTTCCAGCCCATCATCCAACTGGCCGACCCTGCCGCTGGCACCGCGTTTCACGAATCGGCCGGCTTCGATATCGACCTGCACGACGCTGGCTACGCCCTTGTCGGGCGGCTCGCGACTAGCCCGCTTGGCGAGCGCGGGTCACCGATGCTCGAGGTCCTTGGATCAGCCGGAGCGGACAGCGAGCTCGATGAGGCCGACCACGAGGACCTCCGACAGGCGTCGCACTCCACTCGCTAGCCCGCGTTCTCACAAGTCAGTCACGCTCGATCTTCCCGCCCCCACACGAGGCCAGCTCTTCAGGATCAGAGAATGCGGCGGTCGGCGGCCCAGCGGGTGAGCTCGTTGCGGTTCGACAGCTGGAGCTTGCGCAGCACCGCGCTGGCGTGGGTCTCGACGGTCTTCACCGAGATCGTGAGGCGTCGTGCGATCTCCTTGTAGGCGTAGCCGCGGGCGAGTAGGCGCATCACCTCCTGCTCGCGTGCCGTGAGCTGGTCGAGGTCGGGGTCGGCCTCCGGTGCGTGGAGCTCCGTGGCAAAGGCGTCGAGCACGAACCCTGCCAGCAGGGGGGAGAACACGGCATCACCTCCGGCAACGCGGTGCACCGCACGGATCAGGTCGTCGCCCTCGGTCGCCTTGGTGATGTAGCCCCGGGCGCCGGCCCGGATCACTGATATCACGTCGGTCGCGGCGTCGGAGACCGAGAGGGCCAAGAACACCGTGGTGACCCCGCGTGCCACCGCGCCCTGGATGACGTCGGTCGCCGTCCCGTCGGGAAGGTGGACGTCGCACACCACGACGTCGGGCTTCTCTCGGACGATGAGGTCGACGGCATCGGCGACGGTCCCGGCCTCTCCGGCCACCGTGAACTCCGTCGCCAGGGTGGCCCGCATGCCGGCCCGCACGAGCGCATGGTCGTCGACCAGCACCAGGCGGATCATCGGTCCGG
>JBKJPY010000035.1:0-19454 GCA_046594195.1 Acidimicrobiales bacterium
GCTCGCTGCCGCCCGTCCGTCCGCTCCCGTTGTCACCGGTGCGGCGTACCATGCCCTCGTGATCTTCACGACATTGAACTCCGAGACGAGTTCAATGTCGTGAAGATCACGAGGGCATGGTACGCCGCACCGGTGACAACGGGAGCGGACGGACGGGCGGCAGCGAGCCACCCGAGCGCAACTAAAAGTCGCGCTTCTCCTTGACCTTGGCGGCCTTGCCAACGCGATCGCGCAGGTAGTACAGCTTCGCCCGGCGCACATCGCCGCGGGTGAAGACTTCGATTTTCTCGATGATCGGAGAATGGACCGGGAAGGTGCGCTCCACGCCGACACCGTAGGACAGCTTCCGCACGGTGAAGGTCTCGTGGATCCCGCCGTTCTGCCGGCGGATGACCACGCCCTGGAACACCTGGATGCGCTGCTTGTTGCCCTCGACCACGCGGACGTGGACCTTCAGCGTGTCGCCAGGGGCGAAGTCCGGCACATCGGTGCGGAGGCTCTGGTGGTCGATGACATCGGTGGTCTTCATGGGACTCTGATCCTGAGAACGAGGTGTGGGTGGATCGCCGGAGGGGCGTTCACAGCAGAGGGCAACGATAGGCGTTTCGGTCGGTTCGAGGCCAACCGGCGCCGGCGTGCGGTCAGGCCACGACGCCGGTCAAGGCCGGATCGGCGCCGTCGCCACCATCGGTCAGGTCGATCGATCCGGTGTACGAGGGGGCGGTGCGAGCTCGAGCCGGCAGAGCGGCGAACGCGATCGCCGCACCCACCAGCGTCGCCAGACCGGCGACTCGGCATCCCGCAGCCATGCCATGCAAGAAGGCGTCCGAGGCCGCGTCCAAGATGGCGGGCCGGGCGAATTCCGGCGCCCGGTTGGCCACCTCCACGGCCGCAACGACCGACTCCCGTGCGATGGCCACTGGCTCGGCCGGTACGCCGATCTTGGTGAGCGACTCGGCGACCTGTGGCCCGTAGAGCGAGGAGAACACCGAGCCCACGACGGCAACCCCGAGGGTGCCGCCGATCTCACGCGTGGTGTCGTTGACCGCGGATCCGACGCCGGCCTTGTCGACCGGGAGCGAGCCCATGATCGCCTCGGTGGCGGGCGCCGTGGTGAGGGCCAGCCCCGCCGCCATCAGCACCATCGACGGCACGACGGCGGTCCAGTAGCTGCTCGCCGCATCGAGGTACGACGCCGCAAGGAACCCGCCGCTCATCGCCAGCAGCCCGGAGCCCACGATGAGCTTGGTGCCGAAACGCAGTGCGAGCCGAGCGCTCACGGGCGAGATGATCGCCGCGGTGATGGCGAACGGAAGCGTGTGCACGCCTGCGGAGAGCGTGTCGTAGCCCCGGACCACCTGGAAGTACTGCGTCACCAAGAAGATGAACCCGAAGAGGCCGAAGAAGGCCGTGGCCACCGCCAAGCTGGCGGCCGAGAAGCGGGCGTTTCGGAATACGGTCACGTCGAGCATCGGGTCTGGGCGACGCCCCTCCCACCAGACGAACCCGCCGAGCAGGATCGCGGCGCCCGCGAACCCGCCGAGGGTCGCCGTCGAGGTCCAGCCGTTGTCCGGCGCTTCGATGACGGTCCACACCAGCAGGGAGATCATAGCGATCGAGGCGACCACGCCAACGGGGTCGGGGCGGCCCGCGTGGTGGTCACGCGAGGTCGGCAGGAGCCTCCATCCGGCCACGAGGGCGAAGGCAACGATCGGGATGTTGACCAAGAAGATCGATCCCCACCAGAAGTGCTCGAGCAGGAACCCGCCCGAGAGCGGACCGAGCGCCACGGCCAGCCCGGTGACCCCGGACCAGGCACCGATGGCCTTCGCCCGCTCGCTGGGCTCGGTGAAGACGCTCGTGAGGATGGCCAGCGTCGCGGGGAAGATCAGCGCGGCGCCGATGCCCATCACGGCACGGGCGGCGATGAGCTGCGTGGCCGTGGTGGACACGGCGGCCAGGACCGAGGTGAACGCGAACAGCACCAGCCCGACCTGCATGGTCCCCTTGCGTCCCCTTCGGTCACCGAGGCTTCCCGCCGCGAGGAGCAACCCGGCGAACACGAGTGAATAGGCGTCAACGATCCACTGGAGCTGGCTGGTCGTCGCCCCGAGCTCCCGGGAGAAGGTGACGAGGGCGACGTTCACGATGGTGTTGTCGACAACCACGAGGAACACGGTCAAGCACAACACGGCGAGGATCGCCCACCTGCGGTCATGCTGGGGGTCTGTCTGCTCTGCCGTCATGCGCTCATCCTTGCCATTTGTAGATCGTTGTTCCACAGTTGTAGAACAACGTTATGGAGTCGTCAACGTGACACCTCGCACACCCGCCCGCGCGACCAACGGCCCCTCCGGGGCAACCCGAACGCCCGCGGCGGACGTGGAGTCGGTCGTGCTCGATGCGGCCGACCGCCTCGTTGTCGAGGCGGGTCCCGGCGCGATCACCATCCGCCGACTGGCTGCGCAAGCCGGCGTGGCCCCGATGTCGATCTACAACCGCTTCAATGACAAGGCTGGCGTCTTGCAGGCGCTGTTCACGCGAGGGTTCACCGAGCTGCACCGACACACGGGCGCTCCGGAGTTGCGCGGGACCGGGCTCTCCGCAGCAGAGTCCGTGGACCGCCTCCGCATCGCCGGTCGCAGCTACCGGTCCTTCGCCCGACGCTCACCGGGGACCTACTCGCTCATGTTCGACCGTGCCGCGGGGGAGTTCGAGCCGAACAGCGACGGCATCGAGGCTGCCGCCCGGTCCTTCAACGCCCTGGTGGACATCGTCGCCCAGGCCCAGCAGGCCGGCGGCCTCGTGGGCGGCTCCCCCGCCGAATTGGCCCAGCGCATCTGGGCCAGCATCCACGGCGCGGTGTCGCTCGAGCTGCGTTCCATCTGCTTCGTCGACGACACCGACGCCCACTTCGAGGCGCTCCTCGAGACGCTGATCATCGGCCTCCGCCCCGACCGGGGGATCCCCGGCATCGCCGACTGATCCTGCAGGATCGGCACTGTGCCACGCTGGCGAGCGTGCGCATCGACGTCTTCACCATCTTCCCGGACCTGGTCGAGGGCTTCGCCTCGCAGGCCCTGCTGGGGAAGGCGCAGGACAAGGGCCTGCTGGACATCCGGGCCCACGACCTCCGTGCCGAGACCACCGATCCGCACCGCACGGTCGACGACTCGCCCTTCGGCGGCGGCGCCGGCATGGTGCTGATGGCCGAGCCGGTGTTCGCTGCGGTCGAGGCCGTCAGCCCTCCCCGACCGCTGTACCTAATGGGTCCTGGCGGCCGCACGCTCGACCAGGCGATGGCACGGGAGCTCGCCGAGGGCGACGGGTTCAGCTTGCTCTGCGGCCGCTACGAGGGCGTCGACGCCCGGGTCGTGGACCACCTCGTGGACGGGGAGATCTCCATCGGCGACTACGTCCTGGCCGGCGGCGAGGTGGCGGCGCTGGTCGTGATCGAGGCCGTTGGCCGCCTGGTGCCCGGTGTGATGGGCAACACGACGTCGGGCGACGACGAGTCCTTCAGCCACGGCCTCCTCGAGTACCCGCAGTACACCCGCCCGGCCACCTTCCGTAGCTGGGACGTCCCCGACGTCCTTCGCTCCGGCGACCACGGCCGCATCGCCCGCTGGCGCACGGCGATGGCCCTCGCCCGCACGATCCGCGACCGCCCCGACCTCATCGACGCCCGCGGCGGCCTCACCCCCGCCGACGAGAAGCTCCTCGCCGAGTTCGACCTGGCCTGATCGCAAACCCGTCACACTGCGGCCAGCTGAGCGCCTCCACCACCCTCAGGTGCACGGGACCTGGCGTCAGGCTTCTTCGGCTTCGTCCTGGAGGAGGCCTTCGGGCGGGTCGACGACGACCCGGCCGGGGAGGCCGGAGCTGTCCGTGACGAACACCGTCGGGATGAGGGTGCCGTCGGCGAGCTCGATGAAATCGTTGGCCGGGTTGGGGTAGACGCCGGTGACGCTCCCCCACTCGGTGCCGTCCGGGGTGACCACGGTGGCGCCGAGGAGCTCGTGGGCCCAGAGGGCGTCGTCGTCGTCGATGGGATCGCCCGAGATGACCTGCCCGGTGAGGGCCTCGGCCGCCTCGCGGGTGTCGACGCCGTCGAGCGTCGCGATCCACTTGGTCTGGAAAGGCCGGATCGACCGGACCGTGTGCGAGCCCGACTCCAGGACCCACTTCGCCCCGGGCGCAGTGCGCTCGGGGCGGTCAGAGGTGATGACGGCAGTGACCTCGCCGCGCAGGCCGTGGGCCTTGCCGATGCGGCCGATCTCCAGGTTCGTCACGGCGTGGGTGCGACCATGTCCGGATTCGGGGGGTCCACGGGGGGCGAAGCCCCCCGTGTGTCAGTCAACGAACTCGATGTCGACCTGGGCGCCGTCCTTGACGGCAGCAGCCCGGACGACGGTGCGGATCGACTGGGCGATGCGCCCGCGCTTGCCGATGACCCGACCCATGTCCCCGTCGCCCACGCGGACGTCGAGCTGGAGGCCGCCACGGCGGCCTTCGGTGGTGGACACCGACACGGCGTCGGGGTCGTCGACGACCTGCTTGACGACGAAGGTCAGCACGGAGACGGCGTTGGGCGCACCGCCGGGTGCAGCCTCGGCCTCGGCCTCGTCCACCTCGGGGGTGGCGTCGGCGTCGCTCACGACTCGGCTCCGGCCGCAGCCGGTGCCTTGGTGCCCTTGAACTCGTCCCAGGCACCGGAGACCTTGAGCAGGCGCTCGACGGTCTCGGTCGGCTGGGCGCCGGTGCGAAGCCACTTGAGGGCCTTCTCGTTGTCGATGAGGATCACCGACGGGTCGAGGCGGGGCTGGTAGGTGCCCACGATCTCGATGAAGCGCCCGTTGCGGGGCGACCGCGAGTCTGCGGCGACGACGCGGTAGGTGGGCTGCTTCTTCTTGCCCATCCGCATGAGGCGGAGCTTGACGGCCACGAGTGGTCTTCTTCCTGTTACTGGTACTTGGGTGCGAGCGGGGCCGAGCGGACTCAGGCCGAGGATCAATGGTGGTCGCTGGGGGTGCGTCCGCGCAAGCGCAGCACCGACGACGACCCACGGGAAGCCGACGGGCTAGAGGCCGGGAAGCTTGAACTCGGGCTTCTCGTCCAGTCCGGAGGACGGCGGCAGGGTGAACTTCGGGGCGCCGCCCTTTGGTGTGGTGCGCCCGCCCTTCACCTTCTTCTTGCCCTTCTTTCCCCGCCCGAGCATGCCTGCGCCCATGCCCTTCATCATCTTCTGCATCTCGCCGAACTGCTTCAGCAGGGCGTTGACGGTGGTTACGTCGACGCCGGCACCGCGGGAGATGCGCAGCTTGCGAGAACCGTCGATGATCTTGGGGTCGCGGCGCTCCTCGAGCGTCATCGAGTGGATGATGCCCTCGATCTTCGACAGCTCGCGGTCGTCGATCTCCTGGTTCCGGAGCTCCTTGGGCATCCCCGGCATCATCTTCATGAGGCTGCCGAGGTTGCCCATCTTCTTGACCTGGGCCATCTGCTCGAGGAAGTCCTCCAGCGTGAACTGGCCCTCGAGCATGCGGCTGGCCGCGGCCTCGGCCTCCTGCTCGTCGAAGGCCTCCTTGGCCTTGTCGATGAGGGTGAGGATGTCGCCCATGCCCAGGATCCGGCCGGCGAGGCGGTCCGGGTGGAACAGGTCGAAGTCGTCGAGCTTCTCGCCGGTGCTGGCAAAGGCGATGGGCTTGCCCACGACCTCCTTCACCGAGAGGGCGGCACCGCCGCGGGCATCGCCATCGAGCTTGGTGAGGATGACGCCGTCGAGCGCCAGCGCCTGGTGGAAGTTCTCCGCAACCGTGACGGCGTCTTGACCGGTCATGGCATCGACGACGAGGAAGGTGTACTTCGGGCTGGTGGCGTCGGAGATCTGGCGCACCTGCTCCATGAGCTCGGCGTCGATGGCGAGGCGCCCGGCGGTGTCGACGATCACGACGTCCTTGCCGAGCCGCTTGGCCTCGGCGATGCACGCCTGGGCGACGGCGACCGGGTCGCCCTGGCCGGAAGCGACGATGTCATCGTCAGCCGAGAAGACCGGCACGTCGACCTGCTTGGCCAGCGTGCGCAGCTGCTGCACGGCAGCCGGACGCTGGAGGTCCGCGCCGACGAGCATCGGGTTGCGACCCTGCGCCTTGAACCACCGGGCGAGCTTGGCCGAGGTGGTGGTCTTGCCCGAGCCCTGCAGGCCCGCCATGAGCACGACGGTGGGCGGCTTGGACTCGTAGGTGATCCGGATGGTCTCGCCGCCGAGGGTGGCGATGAGCTCCTGGTGGACGATGTCGATGACCTGGGCCGCCGGGTCGAGCGCGGCGTGCAGGTTCGCGCCGATGGCGCGCTCACGGATGCGGGCGACAAGGCCCTTCACCACGGAGAAGTTGACGTCCGCCTCCAGCAGGGCGAGCCGGATCTCGCGCAGGACGTCGTCGACGTCCGACTCGCTCAGGCGGCCCTTGCCGCGGAGGTTCTTGAAGATGCCGTCGAAACGGTCAGACAGTGACTCGAACATGGGGTTGCGACTCTACCGGAAGGCCCTCAGGCCACCTTGACTCAGAGGCTGAGGTCCTCATCGGCGGGCAAGCCCCCGGCGCGATCGGCGAGCTTCGCCTGGATGCGGGCGCGCAGCTCGGGGCCGGTCTGAGGTGCGATGAGCAGTCCGACGGCGATGCCGACCAGGAACAGCAGCCCGCCTTTCACACCGGCGATCTTGAAGAACACGATGAACGTGCGAAACGGGAACAGCAGCACCTTGAACACGGGGACCTCCGGATGGAACGAGCGCAGGGCTCGTCGGGCATGGGGTGGGGGGACGAAGGGTCAGGCGGAGAAGAGGGCGTCGACGAACTCATCGGGGTCGAAGTCGATGAGGTCGTCGGCGGTCTCGCCCAGCCCCACCAGCTTGACCGGGATCCCGAGCTCGGACTGGATGGCGAACACGATGCCTCCCTTGGCCGAGCCGTCGAGCTTGGTGAGGACCACGCCGGTCACCTCGGTGGCCTCGGTGAACTGGCGGGCCTGGACCAGGCCGTTCTGGCCGGTGGTCGCGTCGAGGACGAGCAGCACCTCGGTGACGTGACCTGGGTCCTTGTCCGCCACCCGGCGCACCTTCCGCAGCTCTTCCATGAGGTTGCTCTTGGTGTGCAAGCGGCCGGCGGTGTCGGCCAGGACCAGGTCCGCGCCCTTGGCCGCCGCGGACTCGATGGCGTCGAAGATGATGGCCGACGGGTCGCCGCCCTCGGCGCCGCGCACGAGCTGCGCACCGGAGCGTTCGGCCCAGGTGCCGAGTTGCTCGGCGGCGGCGGCGCGGAACGTGTCGCCGGCGGCCATGACGACCGTGTGGCCCTCGTCGGCCATCCGCTTGCCAAGCTTGCCGATCGTCGTGGTCTTGCCGACGCCGTTGACGCCCACGAACAGCCACACGTTGGTCTGGCCATCGTCGAGCTTGAGGCTGCGGTCGGTGCCGGCGAGGCGGAGCTTCATCTCGGCCTTGAGGACCTCGACCAGCTGGTCACCCGTCTCGAGGCCGTCGGCCTTCACCCGGCCCTTCAGCGATTCGATGAGCGCGGTGGCCGGGCCGACGCCGACGTCGGCGCGGATGAGGGCCTCCTCCAGCTCGTCCCACGTCTCGTCGTCGATGGCCGAGCGGCCGAGGAAGCCGGCGAAGGTGGCCCGGGCCTTGGAGAGGCGGTCCCGGAAGGTCGGGCGCTTGGGCGGCGCCTCGACGACGGGCGGCAACTCCTCGACCGGCGGGGCAGCCGGTCCGCGAATCGCGTCAGGGTCCTGCCGGGCGACCCGGTCCTTGACCTCGGGTGGGACGGTGGGTGCCCCCGGAGCCAGGGTGGACTGGCGGACGGCTTCCAGCTCGACCCGCTCACGACGCTTGCGCGTGGTGACGAGGAGGCTGGCAGCCCCGATCACGATGATGAGGGCAATGAGGATGAGGATGACGGGCTCCATGGCGGCACGGAGCCTACCGGTGGACCCCGGCCCCTCCCGGAGCCGGGGTCAACGACCGTGAATCGCGAGCCCGGTCAGTTGGAGGGCGCGGACTCCAGCGTGACGTCGACGACGCGCTGCGCACCGTTGGTCGACACGGTCAACTCGATCGTGTCGCCGGGCTGACGGGTCCGGACCTTGGCGGCCAGGTCGATCATCGACGCGACGGGCTTGCCGTCGACCGCCACGACCACGTCGGAGGTCGTGAGGCCCGCCTTCGCGGCCGGCGATCCGTCCGACACGGAGGTGATGGCCGCTCCGGTGCGACTGCCGGTGGCGTCGGCACCCTCCACACCCAAGAAGCCGGCTTCGGTCGGCTCACCGGCGACGATGCGGTCGGCCACCGTCTTGGCGATGTCGATCGGGATGGCGAACCCGATACCGAGGTTGCCGGTGGAGTTCCCGCCTCCCGTGGCGATCGAGTCGTTGATGCCGATGATGCGGCCGCTGCGATCGGCGAGAGCGCCCCCGGAGTTGCCCGAGTTGATGGGGGCGTCCGTCTGGATCGCGGGGATGACGCCGCCCGGGGTCTCGGCCGAACGGCCGACCGCGCTGACGATGCCGGCCGTGACGCTCTGGTCGAGGCCGAACGGGCTGCCGATCGCAATGGCCGTCTGGCCGACCTTGGTGGTCACGCCCGTGGCGAGGGTTGCCACGGCCATGTCCTTGGTCGGGTCGATCTTCACCACGGCGACGTCCGTCGACGGATCTTCGCCGACCACCGCGCCCGAGACGCGCGTGCCGTCCGCCATGCGGATGTCGACGGTCTGCGCCCCGTCGGTCACGTGGGAGGCCGTCATGATGAGGCCGCTCTTGTCGTAGATGAACCCGGAGCCGAGGCCCTTGTCGGTCTCGATCTGGACGACCGCCGGGCCGAGGGCGGTCGCGACCGCTGCCGCCGGTTCCGACGAGTTGCCCGACACCGGCGGCACCTCGGTCGACACCGGGGTCGTCTCGACCGCAGCGGTGGTCGACCCCGCGTCCTCGTGCTGTGCGGCCACCACGCCTGCGGCGCCGCCGGCAGCCCCGGCGAGCAGCGCCGAGATCGCAGCCACAGCCACCAGGCCGCGCCCCCGACCACCCTGGCGCTCGCGTCGTTGCCTGCGGTTCGGCGGGGGATCGGCCGGCGGCGAGAGGTACGGCGACGAGCCCGACGGTGGCCAGGTGGGCGGCTGGCCACCGCCCACGACCGGTGGAGCACCGGCGCTGGGATAGGCAGCCTGGGGTGCGTAGGTCGATGGCGCGTAGGTCGGTGGACCGGACGCGGCGACGGGCCGGGTGGCGGCGTGGGGCGGGTAGGTGGCCCCGGAGGTGGGAGCGCTCGGGGCCGAAGACGGAACCCACGGGCTCTGCGGACGGGGGGTCGGTTCTGGGGACATCGGACCTGCCTTTCGCCGACGGAACCTACGGACGCGCCCCGAAAGGTCCGGTAAGCGTCAGCTGGCAGGTTGCTGGGAATCGGCGGGGGCCGTCGGGGCCGTGCTCATCGACGGGTCCACCGCAGCGCGCGTTCCGCTGAGGGGCAGCCACAGCGTGAAGATCGACCCGCCCGTTGGCACGGCGGCCACCGTGGCGTTGCCGCCGTGGTCCGCGACGATCTGGGCGACGATTGCCAAGCCCAGGCCGCTGCGACCCTCGGCTCGCGCCGCCTTCTGGTCGCCGCGCCAGAAGCGCTGGAACACCTTGGCCCGGTCCTCCTCGGCGATGCCCGGCCCCTCGTCGGTGACCGTCACCCAGGCGGCCGGCCCTTCCGTCCCCGTTGCCAGCCAGATTCGGCTCGTCTCGGGGGCGAGTCGCACGGCGTTGTGGAGGAGGTTGGCGACGGCCTGGCGGAGCGCGAGGGCATCACCGTCGACCACGCAGCTCGGGGCCAGCTCGGTGATGAGCGTGACGGACCGGGAGGCGGCAATGGCCTGGAACTCGTCCACGGCATCGACCACTAGATCGCCCAGTTCCACCGGCGCCTCCTCGCGCGCCGGCGCCCCAAGGCGGGCGTAGACCAAGAGGTCGTCGACCAGGCGCGACATCCGCATCGCGGAGGCACCGACCAGCTCGGCGACGCGTCGGAGCTCGACCGGATCGGCATCGGGGTCGGCGAGCGCGACATCGAGGTTGGTGCGGATGACGGCGAGGGGGTTGCGCAGCTCGTGGGAGGCCTCTTGGATGAACCGCTGCTGACCGGCGAAGGCGTCGTCGAGGCGGGTGAGCATGGCATCGAACGTGTCCGCCAGCTCCTTGAGCTCGTCCGGCGGACCGCTCAGGGCAATGCGGCGCGACAGGTCGGTGGCCTGGATCTCGCGCGCCACGCCGGTGATCCGCCCGATGGGGGCGAGGACTCGCCCGGCCACGATCCAACCGATCACCAGGCTCACCAGGAACAGCACGACGAGGGCGCAGAGCGAATAGCCGCGCAGCAGCGACAGCGCCCGCTCATTGGCGAGGGCCTCGACCGACCGGTAGCTGGCCCGAATCTCCGTCGGGGTGAGGACCACGCCACCGGGCACCTCCCGCACCGTGGTCACCTGGTAGGTCCGATACACGTTCTCCTCGTGCAGGCGGCTGGCGAGGAAGCCATACATGCCGGCGAGCATGAAGGCCGCCACGCCGAATAGCAGCAGCGAGTAGATCGCCGTGAGGCGGAACCGGATCGAACCGGCCCAGTCCGGCAGCCACTCCGCTACCTTCAGCGCGCCGCGGGCCGGGCGCGACAGGGGCATCTCGTCGGCGGGATCCGTGTCGTCGACGGGCTCCAGCGAGCGGCCCACGGGGCGCGCCGCCGGGTTGGGCACGAGGCCCGAGGGGCTCGGCGGCGCCGGCAGGTCCGACTCAGGCATCGTCGGCTGCGACGGGCGCGAGGAGGTCGGGCCGCAGCCGGTACCCGGCACCGATCACCGTCTCGATCGGCGCCTCGGCGTCATCGTCCCGGGTCAGCTTGCGGCGCAGGGTCCCGACCGTCACCCGCACGGTGTTGGTCAGCGGGTCCGCGTTCTCGTCCCACACGTGCTCGAGCAGGCGTTCCTGGCTGAGGACCTCGCCGCTGTGGGCCATGAAGTAGCGCAGCAGGGCGAACTCCTTGGCGGTGACGTCCAGCAAGCGGCCCCGGCGCGTGGCCTCGAACCGAGCCGTATCGAGCTGCAGTTCGCCCACGATGAGCGTCGCACCCGATCGCCCTGCGTCTCGGCGCAGCAGGCTGCGGACCCGGGCCGAGAGCTCGGCGAACGCGAACGGCTTCACGAGGTAGTCGTCCGCCCCCTGATCGAGGCCGATGACCCGCTCCCCCACGCCGTCTCGCGCCGTGAGCATCAGGATCCGAGGTGCCGTCTCGTCGTCGAGCGGCGCGAACGCCGGATCCTCCCGGACCCGGCGGGCCAGTTCCAGGCCGTCGCCATCGGGCAGGTTCAGGTCGAGGGTGACCAGGTCGTAGGCCGACACGACCAGGCGGTCGACCGCTCCCGACACGTCGTTCGCCACATCGACCGCGTACCCCTCGCGTCGCAGGCCCGTCGCGATGGCCTCCGCCAGCTCGTTCTCGTCCTCCACCACCAGGATGCGCACGGCGGGAAACGTACTGGTCCGGGATGAAACCTCGCCGAAACCACCGCAACCTGCGTTCCTGAGCCTCCCCCGACGACCGCGAGCAACCGATGGGGCTTTACGCTGTCATTCGTCGCGACCTGCTTCGCTGGGTCATTCACCGCCTGCAGAGGAGCACCTCCATGACCGATCAGCCGATGGGCGCCCAGAACCCGGCGCTGGCTGCCAAGCGCCTCGAGCAGACCCTGTTCGAGGTCAAGAAGGTTATCGTCGGTCAGGATCGCACGGTCGAGCGGCTGCTGATCTGCCTGCTCTCGCGGGGCCATGCGCTCCTCGAGGGCGTCCCGGGCCTGGCCAAGACCCTTGCGGCCGAGACCATCGCCCGGGTCGTCGGCGGATCATTCACCCGCATCCAGTTCACCCCCGACCTCCTCCCTGCCGACATCATGGGAACCCGGATCTACCGCAGCGGTTCGGAGACGTTCGACGTCGAGCTCGGGCCGGTATTCGCCAACTTCGTGCTCGCCGACGAGATCAACCGGGCGCCAGCCAAGGTCCAGTCTGCGCTGCTCGAGGTCATGGCCGAGCACCAGGTGTCGATCGGCGGCAACACCTACCCCGTGCCGCAGCCGTTCCTCGTGCTGGCGACGCAGAACCCCATCGAGCAGGAGGGCGTATACCCGCTGCCCGAGGCCCAGCGGGACCGCTTCTTGATGAAGATCGTCGTCGACTACCCCACGCCCTCCGAGGAGGTGGAGATCGTCCAGCGCATGGGTGTGAAGCCGCCGGAGCCGCAGGAGTCGCTCTCGATCGACGCCCTTGCGGTGCTCCAGGACGAGGCCGACAAGATCTTCGTCGCCCGCGAGGTCGTCGACTACGCCGTGAACCTGGTGTTCGCCACTCGGGAGCCGGAACGCTTCGGGATGGCCGACCTCCGGGAGTTTCTCCAGTACGGCGCCAGCCCCCGCGCCAGCCTCGGTCTGATCGCCGCAGGTCGCTCGCTCGCCCTCCTACGTGGTCGTGCCTACGTCTTGCCGCAGGACGTCTATGACGTGGCGCCGGACATCTTCCGCCACCGGCTCGTGCTGTCGTACGAGGCACTGGCACGCGACATCACGGTCAACCACGTGCTCGCGCGCATCTTGGCCACGGTTCCGGCTCCGCGGGTCGCTCCGTCGCAGGACCCGAGCGCGCACGTGCCCCAGCCGCCGGTCGCGCCCACGGCGGACCCGAGCGGACCGCAGTCGGTCGTCCCCACCCCGCACGCCTCCTGGGGTCCGGCCGTGTCCGCCTCACTGCCGCCGTCCCAACCGGCCGCTCCTTCCGCCTGGGACGCCGCTTCGACCGCGTCCGAGCCGGCACGTATGCCGGCACCGTGGGTGCCACCCGCCTCCGACCCCGCCGCCGCCCCGACGGCACCGATGCCCGATCCGGGCCAGCCCACCCTCACCGAGCACCCCAGCAGCGCCTGGGATGCCCCGGGCGAGGCGCGCTGACCGGTGGCCGCTCCTGCGAACGTGCCGCCCCGCACCACCAAGACGGGACCCGATGAGGTGCTCCGGCGCCTTGACCTTGCCGTGAGCCACAAGCTCGACGGCCTGCTCCATGGCGAGTACCAAGGCCTGGTGCCCGGCCACGGTTCGGAGCTCGGCGAGACGCGGGCCTACCAGGCCGGCGACGACGTGCGCCGCATCGACTGGAACGTGACCGCCCGCCTCCAGGACCCGTACGTCCGCGACACCATCGCCGACCGGGAACTGGAGACCTGGGTCATCACCGACCTCGGCGCCTCGATGGACTTCGGCACGGCATGGTGCGAGAAGCGCGACCTCGCCATCTCGGCGGCCGCCGCCGTCGGCTTCCTCACCAACCGGACGGGGAACCGCTTCGGCCTGATCACCCTCCAGCCCTCAGGGCTCTCGGTCTCTCCCGCCAAGGGCGGGCGCACCCACCTCATGAGCACGCTGCACCGGCTCACCTCGACCCCTCGAGCCGGCGAGGGCGAGGTCGACCTCGCCCTCGCACTAGCGCGCACCGCGGCCATCGCCCGACGGCGCGGCCTGGCGGTGGTGATCTCGGACTTCCTGGGGGACCCGGAGCAGTGGGGCCCGGCGCTGCGCCGGCTGGCCACCCGCCACGAGACCATCGCCATCGAGGTCCTCGACCCTCGGGAACTGGCGCTCCCCGATGTCGGGGTCTTGGCGCTCGTCGATCCAGCCACCGGCCAGACCCGCGAGGTCAACACCTCCAAGAAGCTGCGAGACCGATACGCCGACGCGGCTGCGCTGCAGCGGGCGAACATCAAGCAGGGCATCCGCAAGGCGGGCGCTGACCACCTCATCTTGCGCACCGACCAGGACTGGCTCCTCGACATCGTGCGGTTCGTGGCGTCGCGCCGCGAACGGGTGCACGCCCGTCGAGCCGGTTGGGAGGCCCGATGACCGCACCCATCTTCGCCCTGACCTTCGTCGAGCAGGCCCGCCTGTGGTTGTTGCTCGGCGTCGTCGCCCTCGGCGTCTCGTACGTGATCATGCAGCGGCGGCGCAGCACCTACGCGGTGCGCTTCACCAACCTGGCGCTGCTCGACTCCGTCGCCCCCAAGCGCCCGGGTTGGCGGCGCCACCTCCCTGCGGTCCTGATGCTGCTCGCCCTCGCCGGCATGGTCGGCGCCTTCGCCAAGCCGGCTCGTGACGTCCGCGTCCCCCGCGAGCGGGCGACGATCATGATGGCCATCGACACCTCGTTGTCGATGGAGGCCACCGACGTCGCCCCGACCCGGCTCAAGGCTGCCCAGAACGCCGCCAAGGAGTTCGTCAACCTCCTCCCGCCGCGCCTGCGGGTCGGGCTCGTCACGTTCAACGGCTCTGCGGTCGTCCGGGTGGCTCCCACCCAGGACCGAGCGGAGCTCCTCGCCGCCATCGACCAGCTCCGCCTCGGCGAGCGCACCGCCATCGGCGAAGCGATCTACGCGTCGCTCGACGCCATCAAGACCGCGCCGCGAGCGGCCGACGGCAAGAAGGTCCCGGCCCGCATCGTGTTGATGAGCGACGGCGAGACCACCAGCGGACGGCCTGACGCCCAGGCCGCAGCGGAGGCCAAGAAGGCCAACGTGCCGGTGTCGACCATCGCGTTCGGGACCCCGGACGGCGTCATCGACCTGCCCGGACAGGACGGCCCGATCCCGGTCCCGGTGAACCCTGCGGCGCTCGCCAAGGTTGCCAACGCCACCAACGGCACCGCCTTCACCGCCGCCACGGGCGGCGAGCTCAAGCAGGTCTACGAGGACATCGGCTCCTCCGTGGGCTACGTCACCGAGCTCAAGGACATCACCGGCACCTTCGTGGGCGTGTCGCTGCTGTTCCTGTTCGTCTGTGCGGCGCTGTCCCAGCTCTGGTTCAGCCGCCTTCCCTAGCGACGCCTCCGACCTGAACGAAGACGACCTCAGGATTCTGGGTCCGAATGCCGCACTCGCGCCCTGGCGCGCGACATCCATGGTGCCCTGACGCCGAGCGTCGGCTACAACGGCCGGGACGGACCGGAGCGCTGCAGTGCCAGAATCGACCCACCACCCGTCCGGTCCCTTGGCAGTGGCGGTTGCCCTGGCGGCGGCAGCGGGCTTCGTGGATGCCCACATCTACGTCAACGTCGCGCCGGTGTTCGTCGCCAACATGAGTGGAAACCTCATCCACCTGGGGATCCTCCTCGGCGACGGGAGTTGGAGGACGGCGGTGGCTTCGCTGCTCACCTTGGGCGCGTTCACGTCGGGGGTGGCGCTCGCCACCATCCACCACGACCGCGAGGTTGCCCGGGACCGTCCGGTCGGATCGAGCGTCCTGCTGGCCACCGAAGCGGTACTCCTGCTCGCGTTGACGGTCTGGATGGCAGCGACGGCGACCCACTTCACCACCGAGCCCCGCCCCGTCGCCTACCCCGTGCTCCTGGTCGCTGGGGTGGCGATGGGCCTCCAGGCCTCCGCGATCCGGCGCGTGGGCCAAGTCGCAATCGCCACGACCTACGGCACCGGCGCGATCGTGCGCATCGGTGAGACCGTGGTGCTTGCCGCTCGCCGTGCCAACCGACCGACCGAGCACCGTCGGCGGGTCGCCGTCGCCGTACTGCTTCTCGTCCTCGTGAGCTACGTCGCCGGCGCCGTCGCTGCTGCGGCCGCCGGAACCAGTCCCCTGTTGCTCGCCATCCCGACCCTCGTGACCGCTGCGTGCGCACTCGCCTCGTGGAAGCATCCCGAGGTCGCGCCGCCCGCCACCGCGGCGCCCATCGCGTCCTGAAGGGAGCCGCTGGCTGCACGGTGACCCCGTCGAGGCAGCCGAGGCAGTCGGCGGCTTCCCCGGGTGGATTGCGGCCAGGCAGACGGCACCTTGGCTTGGAACTCGCCCTATGACAGGTTCAGGTCGAGCGGGCCTCGACCACGCGGCGCGCAATCTGATCGAGGTGGGTGTCCCAGGTGCCGCAGCACCCACCCCAGATGTCGATGTGCGCGTACTTGCGGGCGAGATCCCCCATGAGTGCACCGAGGGCGAGCGGATCGCCCTCCTCGAGATGCCCGAGGGTGCACAGCTCGACCTTGTCCATCATCGCGGCGTTGGGCCGCAGGCAGCGCACGCGCTCGAACCAATCCCCGGGCTCGATGGCAGGTAGGAACTCGTAGGGATGCGAGCAGTTGATCCCGTAGAACGCGGGTCGCTGATCTCCCGTTGCGTCATCGACCATCTCGATCGCCTCGCGAAGGCTCGGACCGGAGCTGAGGCGACTGCTGCTGTCGAGCGTGAACGAGATCGACGCGGGCACCTCAAAGCGGGCTGCGGCACGAGCGACGCCGATCGCCTCGGGCACGTTGTTGAACGTCATGGCTTCCACCAGATCGACCTCGGCTCGGGCGAGCGTGGCGATCTGCTCGCTGTGGTAGCGCTCGGCTTCGTCAGCGTCCATCGTCTCGCCGCCGGTGTAGGCATCGCCGCGAGGACCGACCGCCCCGGCAAACAGCAGAGACGGAACACGGTGCTGGAACGGCTCTGCCACGCTGCGCAGGAACTCGATCGCCCGCAACTGGAAGTCGGCCAAGACGCCGCTTGAGTACCCCAACCGAGCGGCCCAGTCCGGGCTGGCTCGGTAGTCCAGTCCCCCCAACACGATCCCCGTCCCGTTGCTCGCCGCGACCTCGAGGCAGGCCTCGTACATCCCTTGCATCGTCTCCACCGCTGCGGGATCGTCGAGCAGCGGATACATGGAGAACTCGGGGAGCTCGAACCCGTGCTTGTACATGACCTCGGTCTCTTGGCCACCCTCGGTCAGGTAGATCATCCCGTCTTTTTGATCGGGGAACGCAGTCATCAGCACAGCCTCCTCGTCACGCGTTGCCCGGTGATTGTTCCAGGCGGATCGACGGACCGCTCGACGAAGCCTGCGAGGCGGCTTCCCTGTGCGCTTCGGACACCGAGCGAGCGGTCGGTCGAGGGCGTACGGTCACAGGACGAGCGGTCCGACCCCGGGGAGGCAGCCATGGAATACCTGTTCGAGCAACGTCAACCGATCACCGAAGCCGACGCGCTCGCTGAGGCTGCAGCGCTGGGCTTCCACGCGCTGGCATTCGACCAGGCCACACCCGAGGACGAGCCGCTCCACTGGCACGAGTTCGACTCCGTCGCGTGGGTCATCGAAGGCACCGGCGCGTTCGCCGACGGCGATGGCAAGGTCACTCAGGTCCAGCCCGGTTGCCGGGTCGAGGCCCCGGCCGGATGGCTGCACCGCAACCTGGCCTCGCAGCCGGTCCGCCTCGTCGTGTCGACCAACCTGCCCGGCAGCCAGTGGACCGCACCGATCGACAAAGACCCGGCCGACCGGCCGACCCACCTGGGCGGCCCGCCTCGTTCTTGACCTTCTTGGTCACGACTCGGCTGGAACCGCCTGGTTGCATGGTGACGCCGTAGAGGATGTCGGCGGCTTCCATGGTGCGCTTCTGGCTTCGGCCTCCGTGTCCAGAGATGCTGACCCGGAGGTAAGCTCCGGTCTTGTCTCGGGCACCTGCACGACTGGTCGAGGATGTCGGGGTGCCGATCGACCAACCAAAATCCACACCAAGACAAGCTGGTCTACACGAGGTCCCTCCATGGCGATCATGCGTCGCGGCCCCTTGGACCGCTTCCTACCCCCCCAGGTCTTGAAGCAGGCCGCCGCCGAAGGATTCGACGGCAGCATCACCTTTCACCGGACACGACCGGTGACGTTCTTCTTCGATGGTGGCGGCATCTACGCAGCGTCCGCCCCGCACGACACCCACGCTGACACCGCCTTCGACGACGCCGAAGACCAGGACGCAGTCCTCGACCAGGAGAGCGCCTACCTGGTGGACACCGTCCACCTCCTCGTCGAGGTGCAGATCGCCGTGGGTGGGTGGTATTCGATGGACCCGCTCGGCCACCACCCGGCCCTTGGCTTCTGGACCTGGGCCGTTGCGGACCTCCTCGTTCAAGCCCGGGCCGAGTCGTCGGACGTCACCGCAGCATCGGTCTATGGCAACCACCGCCTGCAGATCCGCGCTGACGGCTCCGGTCCGACCACCACGGACGCCGACGCCCTGGCACTGGTTGCCGAGCTCACCGACTCGGCGACCACCGAGGAGGTCCGGGCCCGGCTGGACTGGAATCCCAGCCGTCTTCTCAGCGCGCTGATGAAGCTGCAACGCGAGGGTCTCGTCGACCGCCTTCCTGCAAAGGAGTCGACGACCCCCCAGGTGAACGACGCGGTCAGACGATCGCGGGAGCTCCTGGCTGCCGAGATCGCCGAACCGGGTGCCGGAGCCGATCCACCCCCTGGCGAACCCGCCGAGGGGTCGCCCGAAGGAGCCGAGATCGAACGCGGCAGGAGGGTGGACTGGGGCTCCGTGAACAAGCCCGCCAACCTCGCCTTCAAGGCCTGGATGGAAAACCAGATCCCTGAGGTGTACCTCGATCCTCTCCCCATCTCGAAGGAATGGATCGTGGAGCCCGAGCCGCCCCAGACGAATGCCCGTCAACTTCGCCGCCCCCGCCGCAGACCGAAAACGGAGTCGGATCCGTAAGCGGCCTCGCGGCGTGAACTTGCGCCCGGAACGCGCAGCGCGCCCAGAGGTCTCGGCCCGCCGATCACGGCATCCACAACGCGCCAAACTGCTCGTAGCAGAGGCCCGACCGCTAGTTCTTGACCTTCACGGTGACGACGCGGCTGGAACCACCCGGCTGCATGGTGACGCCGTAGAGGATGTCGGCGGCTTCCATGGTGCGCTGGGGCCTTCGGCCCTGCGTCGACTGCGTCACCGCCAGGTCAGGGCACGGTCTTGCCAGCACGCTCGCTCCCGATGATCCGTCGGCACTCGATGAGAGCAGTAAGAGGCCACCGAGACCATGCCGATCCGACAAGACACCATCCGACGCCGCTGGTTCGCAGCGAACAACTACGCAGCGACCACCGTGAAGACCTACACCGAGACCCTCACGGACTTCGAGCGCCGCTACCCGCTCCACGCTGAGCGGGTGCGCCATGAGCACCTGGTCGACTACCTCATGACCAGTGCCGATGGCTCTGCGACGACCCGTGCGCCCAGCACGCTCGATCGCCAACGAACCGTGCTGCGGGTCTTCTGGCGATGGGCCAAGCGCGAGGGCTACGTGAAGGCCGATCCGAGCGAAGGACTCGAGCACCTCTTCGTCGGCCACGGAGAGCGCCGACAGGGCCGATGGCTGACCCGCGACGAGGCGCACCGCCTCCTCGCCGTGTGCGAAGCAGGAGACCAAGGACAGCGGGACCGCACCCTCATGCTCGTCGCACTGCTGACAGGTCTGCGGCGCTCGGAGCTGGTCGCTCTGAACTGGCGTCATGTGGACGTGAGCCAGCGCAGGATCACCGTGCACGGCAAG
>JBKJPY010000045.1:0-3127 GCA_046594195.1 Acidimicrobiales bacterium
GGTCTACGGCTCGGCCCGCAAGGTCGAAGCCGAACTGGCGCACCCGGTCGTGTGGGGCCATCTGCGCCAACTGATCCGAAACCGATTCCCCGACGACCCAACCATGTGGCTGCCCACCACACCCATGAAGCGACACCACTACCTGTACGGGCGTACAACCTGGCTCACCCACCCCCAGGTGCTCCCGAAACTGCGGTCCATCCATCAGGCCTGCGCCGCCGACCAAGCTCGATCGCTCGGGCTGCTCGACCCGAACGGGCCAGGGTCGTGGACGCACCCCGACCTGTCCCGGTTGATCCACGCCGATGGAAAGGTGCTCACACCGCTGTTCAAGGCTCACCCAGGCGACACCAAGCTCGACAAGGAGACCGGCGAACTCCGGCTCGTCCGGGCCGAGCAGGACGCCGGGCTGCACTTCGAAGGCACCGGCGAGACTGCGTGGGGAACCAAATGGGTGCTCGTCGCGTGCCGCAGCACCGACGTGCACGGGCGGATCATCCTCGACGTCAACTGGGTGCCGCAGCCCGGTAGCGAAGCCGGCGTCGCCGTGGACTCCTTCGTCCAGATCGCCCCCCAGTGCCCCGGTGCTCAGGGCGTCGTCTACGACACCGCACTCCGAGGGGTCCACCACCAGACCCTCCTGCGCGACCTTGGCTGGCTTTCGATCAACAAGGTCGCAGCCGCCAAAGCCGACACCAAGGGCAAGCCGCGCCGCAAAGACGGCAAGCGCGTCGAGAAGTCCACCCACGTCGAAGACCGCACCATCAGCGACGCCGCTGGCGTCGAACGCACCATCTCCCTGTTCGCCCAAGGCGGCGCCATCGGGATCGGCGTCCTCGCCGACACAGGCGAACACACCTTCATCGAACTCGACCGCGTCCGGACCCACCGCAACACCGACAAGGGCGGATACCGCTGGTACAACGAGTACCGGCTCCCCGACGGCTACGGCGGTGGGACGATCATTGTCCGCCTCCACGGAACTGACGACGACGCGAAGCGGCGGTTCAACCGCACCGAGAACATCCGGCAGATCTCCCAGACCGACCCCGACTTCAAGACCCTCTACCGCCGCCGGAACGACGCCGAGTCGATCAACCGGGCACTCGACGACACGCTCTGGCTCCGGCGGGCACACTCGGTTGGGCACGAACGCCAGCACCTCAACCTGCTCACCCACGCCCTCGTCGTCAACAGCCTCGCCATCTGGCGACACGCCGCCCGCCAAGGCGACCCACCCCTGCCGCTCGCAGCCTGACCCGCTCGGATCAGCGGCTCGAGCGGCTTCGGCGCGCCCCGACTCGGATCCGAGCGCCAATCGAGTCGCCTCGAGCTCGAGATCGGCTCGCGAGCAGCCCGAATCGGCGTCGTAGGATTCTCCACTCAGCCGGTTCGTGCACGTGGGCGGGGTTTTCTCCCACGTTCTCTACCGGCCCCGCCCTCGTAGCTCAGTTGGATAGAGCAACCGCCTCCTAAGCGGTAGGTCCCCAGTTCGATTCTGGGCGTGGGCACTCGGTACGCCTTCGAGCGCACGTGCACCTGATGATCGCCGCGCGTTCACCGGTCCGTCAGCTTCGATCACCGGTTTGGCGCGAGAATCTCCCCTTCTGAGGGGGAGGAGCCGATCGACATGACTTCGAACACACGCGGCATGAGCCTGAACCGACGGACGTTCCTGGCGATGCTCGGTGCCACCGGTGCCGTCACCGCGGCTGGTCCGCTGTTCTTCTCCTTCGAAGCGGAGGGGGCTTCGGCCACCCCGATCGACCCCTGGTACCCACACGGCGTGGCTGCCGGCGACCCGCGCCCTGCCGGTGCGGTGATCTGGACTCGCATCAACCCGGATGCAGATCCCGGCAACGGCGTCGAGGTCGTGTGGGAGGTAGCCGCGAGCGCCGACTTCGCCACGATCCTCCAGACCGGCACGCTCACCGCCGAGTCCGCCCGGGACCACACGGTGCGCGTCCTGGTCGACGGCCTCGACCCCGACGGCTGGTTCCACTACCGCTTCCGCTACGACGACCACACGAGCCGGACCGGACGACTCCGCACCGCCCCCGCTCCCGGCGCCGCAAGCGAGCGCCTGCGCTTTGCGTTCTGCTCCTGCCAGCAGATCAACGACTCCATCTACGTGGCCCACGCCGCCATGGCGGCCGAGGACCTCGACTTCGTCGTCCACTACGGCGACTACATCTACGTGTCCGACGGCGGCACCCAGACGCTCGACGACTACCGCACCGTCTGGAAGCGCTTCAAGGCCAACCCGTACCTCCAGGACCTGCATGCGGCGTACCCGATGGTGATGATGTGGGACGACGGCGAGTTCGCCAACGGCATCGACCGCACCTTCCCTCAGCCGCGCTTCGACGATGCCCGCCGAGCGTGGTTCGAGTTCGCTCCGCACCTGCCTCCGGATGAGGAGCCGTTCCGGTCCTACCGCTCCCTGGCCTGGGGGACGCTCGCAGACTTCCCGCTGCTCGACGTCCGCACCTACCGCGACGTCCTCGTCGATGCCAACGTCCCCGGTGGCCTGCTCCCCACCACCGACACCAACCTGCCCAGCGGTGCCGTGATCTTCGAGCCCGACCGCACCTGCCTGGGTGCCAATCAGAAGGCCTGGCTCAAGGACCTCCTGCTCAACAGCACGGCGACGTGGCGCCACATCGGGACCGGGTACCCGTTCGTCGCCCTGCGCCTCGAGGACTACGACACCCCGGAGATCCGGAAGAACCCGCCCCACGGATGGCACCCCAACGGCGGCAAGTACCTCTCCACCGAACAGTGGGACGGCTACTGGTCGGAGCGCCGCGAACTGATGGACTTCCTCGCCGACGAGTGCATCGAGAACGTGATCATCACGTCCGGCCACACCCACATCTGGTTCGAGTCCGGCATCCGTCCCGACTACGACGACCTCCCCGTCGACGGGGCCGGGGGTTCCCCCGTGGTGGCCCGCGAGTACGTCTGCGGGTCCCTCACCGCTGACCCGGACGCCCGCGAGGCCTACTTCCCCGGCCGTCCCGTCGCCGAGCAGGAGGCCGGGATCCGGTCGTTGGAGGCCGCGTTCTTGGGCGCCAACCCGCACGTCGACTACATCGACCTGCTCAACCAGGGCTACGGGGTCGTC
>JBKJPY010000058.1:0-21499 GCA_046594195.1 Acidimicrobiales bacterium
AACCGCCATCGGTGCCGCCGCCCGAGATGACGCCGTCGTCGCCTTCGTCTCCGGCACCGGGATCGCTTCCGTCGCCCGTTCCGTCTCCGCCCGAGCCCGAGCCCGTGGTGTCGTCACCGCCGGAGCCGGGGGCCGACCCCGAGCCGTCATCGGTGCCGCCCGACGAGCCATCGTCCGACCCTCCCGCACCATCGCCGCCCGACGAGCCATCATCCGAACCGCCATCGGTGCCGCCGCCCGAGATGACGCCGTCGTCGCCTTCGTCTCCGGCACCGGGATCGCTTCCGTCGCCCGTTCCGTCTCCGCCCGAGCCACCACCATCGCTCGCGTCATCACCACCCGACCCACCACCCGAGCCACCACCATCGCTCGCGTCACCACCCGACCCGCCACCGACCTCGTCCCCATCGTCCGTGCCGCCGCCGGTCGGGCCCGGCTTGGTGCCACCGGTGACCGGCGGGGGCTTGGACGGGGCGGTCGCGACCCCGCCGAGCAGGGCCACCACGGCGAGCAGGTGCGGGGGCAGGCGACCCCACACCGGTCGCGGCGGGATGCTCCTCGTGTAGCCGATCGGCTTCCACCAGTTCGCGGGGAGCGCCCCGTACACGACGGGGAGCCGTCGCACGAGGCGCGTCATCGCCCAGTCGGCCGCCGCGGCTCGCTTCTCCACCCGCCGCAGGTGGGCGGTCAGACCTGCACGCACCCGCTTCGGATCGGCGAGCCGGCGACGCGCGACCCCGCCCCAGGTGGGCGGGAGGCGCACCACGTAGCGGCCGTCGACAAGCCCGGGCGTCGAGGATCGGGTCCGCAGGAAGGAGGCCTGCCGCTGCAGCCGACGGGAGCAGCGCTCCAGGACCAGCGATGACGAGCGTCGTCCTGCCTCGAGGCGCATCGCCAGGGGACGCCGCAGGTTGGGCGGCAGCGCGCCGGCCCGTCGGTCGATCACGGTCTGGTGGGTCCGGCACGCGTTCGAGGCGACGGTCAAGCGGTTGGCACTGCGAGCGATCGAGTCCAGGTCCATCACGATGCGGCCGCCGTGGCCACCCGGCCGAGGGCGCCCGAGGTCCGGCCGCCAGGGCACACCGTGGTCCGGCCGCCAGGGCAGGCAGTGGTCCGAGGCGTCCACGGGCTCGTCGGGGTCGGGGACCTGGACGCGCACCGAGGCCGGCACCCGGGCCGCCGGAGCGACGCTGTCCTCCCAGGCTCTGGCGTCGGCTGCGAGCGCCCGGCGCTCGCGCAGCAGCCGCGGATCGGTGGTCGGAGCGGCCGGGTCGAGGCGGGCGAGCGCGTCGGCACGGCTTTGGACCGCCGTCAGCCGAAGGCACTCGTCGCGACAGATCGCCGACATCTCGGCGAGCTCCTCGGCGACCGACCGGAGGCTGGTGCTGATGGTGCGCGTAGACGAGCGCACGCGGTCACCGGCCGCCCCCTCGAAGACCATCGGGCGAACAGCTCGTGGGATCTCCTCGGATGTCTCCTCGACGAGCCGAGAGCGGTGGTGGAGCCAACGTGCCGTCTCGTCCAGCCATTCGATGAGCTGTGGACGGTTCACGATGGTGCGTCGGTCGGGGGCCGACGAGCTGAGCCCGCAGGCCCCCGACCAGCGTGTGCTTCGTTCAGCTGCCCGCAGCCTGGAGGGCGTCGTGGCGACGCTGGACCTCGGTCCCTGCCTCTTTGAGCGCGGCGTCAAGCTTCTTCAGCGCGGGCTCAAACTCGCCTTTCCAGGCCTGGCGGAAGCGGTCCGCGGCGGGCCCCTTCCACCAGGTGCTCTCGAGCTGCGACCGCACGGCGGTCATGAGATCGACCGACTTCGCGGCGTTGTTGTCGAACGACTTCTTGAGCGCCTTCAGCTGGCCGAGCTCGGCTCCGACCTGACCTGATGCCATTGCATTCCTCCCTTGTGCGGCCACCCCTGCGATGGCTAGATCATCATCATCTCCTCCTTGTCGTGCGAGGTCTGTCAGCCCGCTGACACGATCGAGGATCTTCAGCGAACGTCGTCGGCGAGACCGAGGAGCGCGACGGCGTCATCGGCGCCGCACCGCCGCAGGACGACGGGCTCGGGCTCGGGCTCCGCGCCGTCGGCCGAGGTGCCATCGTCGAACCCCGGCACGCCGTCGACCAGCCACCAACCGGCGTCGCCGCCGTGCACGAACGACCAGTGCTCGCCATCGACCGAGCCGCCGTCTGCTGTGACCGCCAGCACGGTCAGCTGGCCTGCCGCGACGGGGTCGACGAGCGCGTCCACCAGCCCGGCCGGTGCATCGTCGCCGAGGGCCCGGACGATCCGCTCCCGATCACCCTGCTCGACGCCGCGCTGCAGCCGCTCGACCTCCTTGCCCGACACCGTGGCCTCCGTGCGCTCCTCTGCATCGGCGGGAGGTGCATCGAGGAGACCGAGCGCCTCGACGACGCGGTCGCCGACGCCGGCGGACGATCCGATCGTGAGCTCGAGGACGCCGGTCCCCACCTGCTCGTGCCGCACCGCCCGATCGCCCTTCACGAACCAGGCCACATCGGGGTCGTCGCCGTCGTGGGCGATGGCGACGAGGCGGTCGGGTGCCAGCACGACCTCTATGACCATCAGGTGCGGGTCGAGCAGCCGCACGGCCTCCGTCGGCTCGGGCAGGTCATCGTCGACGGCCGCATCGTCCGGGTCCGGGTCCTGGTCGGGATCGACCAGCTCGAGCGCTCGGAGCGCGACGAGCGAGCGCATCGCCTCGGGCAGCGACGCCTCGAGGTCCTCGTCGTCGGTCCCGTTCAGCGCGGCGAGCAGGTCGGGCCGCTCGAACAGCGCATGGATCACCGCGACCTGCGCCTCGGTGTATCGGACGGTGATCGAGACGATCGTGCCGTCCCGCTTGACCGGGTCCTGGGATGCAGCAACGTCCGTCATTTCTCCACCCTGATGAAGATGATGTTAGGTCCGCCACCCAGCGATCGATCGAGGCGCGACACCGCGGCGGATGAGGTGTTCCCCTCGATGGTCTTGAACCTTCCGCCCTTGACCTCGGACGTGACGATGCCGATGTGGCCGTCGCCGCCGAAGTCGCTCCCGCCGCCCCAGTCGTAGCAGACGAGGTCACCGGGACGGACCTCCCCCGGAGGGATGATCCGCATGCCGTTGCGGTGGTTGCGCGCCGCGTCGACCCACGACGCCACCGCCGCGCTACGAAACGGCGTCGGATCGCCAGCCTTGGCGAGCGCCCAGGTCACGAAGCCTGCGCACCAGGGGGCGGGGTAGTTCACGTGGGCCGCGGTCAGGTACTGCTTGATCCGCGGGCTCCAGTTGTAGGAGGTCTCGCGCACGCCGACCTCGCCCGCCGCCACCGCAAGGAGCTGCTGGGCGAACGGGGACCCGGGAAGCTGGATCTTGTGGAGCTCCTGGCGGATCGGCCGGTTGAACGTGCCCGTCACCGCCAGTCCGAGCTTCTCCTGGATTCGGCGGAGCAGGACCCGAGCGGTGCTGCCCGTGCTTGGGGAGTTGGGGTCGAACCCACGAGGGATCGGCACGTGGAGCTTCTTGGCGAGGATCTCGAGCTTCGTCTTGAGCAGCACGGCCGCGGCACCCGTCGGGAACAGGTAGGGGCTTCGGGTGGGCCTTGGCGTGGTGAGCCCACCTCCCCCCACGCCCGAGCTCGGAGCCGTGGTGCAGCGGTCGACGAGCCGCTTCGCCTCCTGGTATGCGTCGCGGTAGCGGTGCCGGTACTCGGCGGCGCACCGTTCGATCCCGTACGCCCAGTTCGCCAGCTGGTCGGGGTCCTTGGTCGACGCGCTGGCCCCCGACGGCCGGACGCGCTTCATCTCGCGCGCCCACCACGCCATCTGCGCTTCGGGGTGCGCGTGCCACCACGACTCGCTGCGAATCGACCCGGAAGCGGCGCCGAAGCCGGGCGGGACCGGGTGGATGCCGGCCCGGATCTGGAAGAACCCGACGCTGTCGCGGTCGCCGCCCCCGATGTTGGTGACCCCGGACTCGGGGATGGAGCACATGACGGCGAGGATCGGCGGTGCGCCGTTCTTGGCGGCGTTCGCGGCGAGCCAGCACGCCAGCTTCTGCTTGCCGGCACCGTTGCCCGGGTACTTGAGCAGCGCGGGCCACGAGGTCGGGAGCTGGATCGTGCGCAGCAGTTGGCGCATGGCGTGGTTGAAGGCACCGACGGTCGGCTTGCCTCGCGCCGCCTGGATCATCCGGATGAGGCGCCGGGCTGGCCATCCGGTGACCGGCGAGTTCGGGTTGAACCCCTTAGGCGGCCGGATGTTCATGCGCCGGGCCAGCTCGGCGAGCTTGCGCTTGAGTGCGATGGCGGCCGAGCCGGTCGGGAAGAGGTACTTGCGCTGCGCCGGCGTCAGGTGCGCGAGGCCCGCAGCGCCGACCAGGCCCGGGGCGACCTCGACGAGGCCGGCTCGGCGACGGAGGTCAAGGCTAATGGCATCGAGGCCGGAGCCCGCTCGATCAATGTGGCTGATGGCGCGAGCCACCGCCTGGCGCAGGGCGGGTCCGGTGCTCAGCTTCTGCGCTTGGATGAACGCATCGAGATCGGCCGACATCGCCTTCGTCGACGCGCCGGTCGCGTCGATCGCGTGTGCGATCTTGCGGTACCGGATCCCCTGGTTGGCCAGGAGGGTCGCATCGATGATGACCTTCATGGCGCAGCGGGAGCCCGGGCGGCGGAGCCCGGGCCGGCGGGGGGAGCGACGGCCGCGACGGCAGCCTGCACGGCCGCGAGCTCCTGGTTGGCCTTGCCGAGCTGCGTCATGACCACGGAGAGCGCCGCGATCGAACGGTTGGCAGCGGGGCCCTCGAATCCCTCGGCCAGCGCCTTGCGGTTCACCCGGAGCATCGAGATCTCATCGACGAGGCGCGCCCGGATGGCCCGCAACTCGCTCACGATCTCCGCCTGCGCCACCTGCATGCGACCCTCCCACCACCGCTCCGTTCGACGCGTCCACCTCGCGCCTGCCCTCCCAACGATCACGTCCTTCCACGGACGACGCCGATCGTCGCAGGGGCCGGGGAGGGCGGTCTGTCAGGTAGGTGACACGACCAATCATTCCTGGCCGGCGGCGTCCACGAGCCAGCCGAGCAGCGCGTCGGGATCGCACACGGAGATCCAGCCGCGCCCGAGCCGGACCAGTCCTTCGCCCTCGAACGACTTCACGATCCGGTTCACCGTGGGGCGGCGGGTGCCGGCCAGCATCGCCAGGTCCTCCTGGTTGATGTTGATCCGCGGGTCGTGGTGACCGCACGGCACGAGGGTGACGTGCAGGTGGGCGAGCCATCGGGCGATCCGCAGCTCGACCGATGCCGTCGCGCCCGCGAGCATCTCGGCCTCGAGCGAGCGCATGCGCTGGGCGAGAAGCCCGAGCACCAGGTCCTGGACCGCCGTGCTGCGGATCATCGCCTCCTGCAGGTCGCGGCGGTACACGACGACCAGCGACGCGTCCGTCAGGCATCGGACGGTGGCGCTCCGCTCGGCGGACCCCGGCACCAGGGCGTCGTCTCCCAGGAGCATCCCGGGGCCGATGATGCCGATCGGCTCGGGCCGCCAACCCGAGACGGAGTAGGCGTTGGCGAGGAACTGGCCCGACAGCACCAGCGAGACCGTCTCCGCAACATCGCCTTGGAGGTGGACGAAGTCCCCGGCCCGCAGGAGGCGTTCCAGGCCGCGGTCTGCCACGCGATCCCGCAACATCTCGACTGATTCCACCCGACCGAAGGTCGGGCCCTCCCTGTCAGATCTCATCGGACCCCCACCCACTCCCGCTGCGGAGGCTACTGCCCGGGGGCACCGCGCGTGCCGAGGAACGACGAGCGCGAGGGGCGCCACGCCCACCCTTCGTGGACCGACGGACGCGCCGTCCCGCTAGGCTGTGCCCCGGATGGGGATCGGTGGTGGAGGCCGGGTGATGCTCGACGAGCTGGAAGCGGCCTGGTCCGTGGGCACCACGAGCATCGACGCGCGCGGCCGGTCGGCAGCGAGCGGCTGATCAGGTGCTGAGGCGCAAGCGCGACCACCCCAACGACCTGGGCATTGACGGGTTCTCGAACCCGGTCCTGGTCGGACGAGGGGCGACCGGCCGGGTGTACCGCGCCCAACAGGTCGCGATGGACCGGGAGGTGGCCCTCAAGGTCTTCGACGTCGAGCTCACCGACGAGACCAGCCGCCGCCGATTCGAGCGTGAGGTCCGGCTGATGGGGCGCCTCAGCGGGCACCCGTCGATCGCCACCGTGTACGACGCTCGGGTCAGCAGGCGCGGCGAGCCCGTCATCGTGATGGCCTACCTCTCCGGCGGGTCGGTGGCCTCGCTGGGGCGGATGGAACCGGCCGACGTCCTCGATGTGGGCGTGTCGATCGCGGCCGCTCTGCATGCCGCGCACGAGTCCGGCGTGCTCCACCGGGACGTGAAGCCCCAGAACATCCTCCTGTCGGAGTACGGGGTGCCGTGCCTCGCCGACTTCGGGCTGTCGATCGCGGCGGCCACCCAGGCCCAGGCCACCACCGCCGGGTACACCCCCGCCTACGCGCCGCCTGAGGTGCTGGAGAATCGATCGGCCGATGCACGTTCGGACGTGTACTCGCTCGCCGCCTCGCTGCACGCCCTGCTGACCGGTCGACCGCCCTTCGCCGACCCGAAGGACCCGTCGATCCCGGGCATGCTCTCGCGCATCCTCACGCAGCCGGTCCCGGAGATCCCGGATGCACCGCCGGCACTGATGGAGGTGCTCCGGCGCGCCATGGCCCGCCAGCCGGAGGACCGACCCGCCACGGCGCTCTCGTTCGCGCGCGAGCTCCAGGCCGTGCAGACCCAGTTGGGCCTGCCGCGGACACCGACCCCCGCGACCGGGCGCATCGACCCGGGGGCGCCCGAGGTCCCGATCGGGCGGGCGCCGGGCCCGCCGCTGCCGGAGGCGCCCACCCCGACCTATCCGGCCGACCTCCGGCCACCGAAGGTCGACGACCCCAGCCCGGAGGAGATCACCACCAACCCGATGCACCTCCCCGAGGAGGAGACCATCCCGCCGGTGAGCTCGAGCTTGCTGCGCAGCGCAGCGCACCGCCCACCACCCCCCGCTCCCGAACCCGACCTGCACCGGCCCCCCGGCGACCTCGACACGGAGGCATCCACCGGCTCCACCATCCACCGACGTCGCGAGGAGGTCACCGAGGGCGAGGGACCGGTGGTGCCGCGCACGCGCAGCAGGTGGTGGATCGTGCTCGCCGCGGTGATCGCGCTCGCAACGGTCGGTGCGCTGCTGGTGGCGCTCGGCGTGGTCGGCGGCAAGGACGAGCCCACCAAGAAGCGCGGCTCCACCACCACCACCGCCCCGGCCTACGAACCGGTCAACCGGCCCGACGGCCTGCAACTGGACGTGGCCGACGACCGATCCTCGGCGCGCCTCTCCTGGCTGGGACGCGACGAGGTGCAATACGAGATCCTCTCGTTCAACACGAGCGAGCCCGGCAAGCCCGAGCGGCTCAACCGGACGGGGCTGGAGGCATCGCTGCCCCTGGCGCCCCGAGACGAGGTGTTCGGCTACTGCTTCACCGTGGGGTACGTGGTGGACATCGAGAAGGCGCTCGAATCCCCCTCCGTGACCGACAACTACGCCGCGTACAGCGATCCCGTGTGCACCGAGGACACCGGGCCCGAAGACGTCGGCTTCTGACCGAGCCCGGCGGCTAGGCCGTCGCGACGGGACGCACCCGGAACCAGTTGCGGATCCGCCGACGGGTGCTGATCTCCCGGCGGGTGACCGCCTCGTACTGGGCCAGGTCGCTCCAGGCGCGCCGTGCGTCCTCATCGGTCGGCGGGCGGCGGGCGTAGCTCGCCCGGTTCACCCGGTCCGCGAGCCGGCGCAGCGGGACCGCGGCCTCCCGGCCCTGCAGCGCCTCGGCATCGGCGACGATCTCGCTGGCGGTCGCCGTCCGGTACGGGACGTCCCCGGCTTCGGCCAGCCGATCCACGGCCTCCTGCCACGCTCCGACCACGCGCTGCTTCGCCCCGCCGCTGCAGCGCCGGCGGCGACGCACCGCCCGGATGCTCCGCGGCACGAAGAGCACGAGCAGCACCGCGGCGGCGGACGCCACCAGCGCGAGGAGCGATCCATCGTCGGTGCGGTCGACCACCGGCAGCGCGTCGGCCGGTTCGTCGCCGTCTTCCCCTTCGGGGTCCTGGGAGCGCTCGCCCGCCCCCTCGCCCTGCTTCGGCTGCGCCTTCTGTGGCACCTGGGTCGAGGTCGCATCGTCGGGCACGGCTTGGAAGGGGACCCAGCCGGCGTCGGCGAACTTCACCTCGGGCCAGACCGTGATGTCGTGGGAGGAGACCACGAAGTCGCCGTCCGCGCCGCGCCGCTGGAGCGGGAAGCCGATCGCCAGCCGGGTCGGGAGGCCGACGGATCGTGCGAGCAGGACGTAGGCCGTCCCGAACTGGTCTCGGGTGCCCACCTGTCCGCAACCATCGACGTCGACGAGGAAGCACCGGAGGTGGGCCGTGGTGATCCCGCTCCGCACCGGCTGCCCCGCAGCCAGGACGTCGTACTCGGAGCGCAGGATCGAGCTGATCCTCGCGGCCGCATCCGCCGGCGGCGTCCCCTCGGGCACGATCTGGCGGGCGAGCGCCCGGATCTCCGGCGGCATGCCCTTCGGAAGCACCAGCGCCCGTCGCGCCTCGGGGTCATCGGCCACGACATCGGCCTGGCTCGCCTGCCGCACCTCGACGCGGGAGGTCACCACGTAGCGCTTCGGCGCCCGACCGCTCCCGTCCACCAGCACCCCCGTCGCCGGCTCGATGTAGAGGCCGTCCGGGTCGCTCTCGATGCCGACCGGGCGGTCGGCGGCGACCAGGAACCCCGTGGCGAGGTCGACGACCTCCACGTCCAACGTGGCGGGCTGGCCCGGCGCGCTTCTGGCCTCCTCGGGGATCGGCAGCGAGGCGCCTGCGGGCACGAGGTCCGGGAGCATCGTCCACCGCTCCCCGTCGTAGCGGTCGAGCACCCCCAGGCGGGCCCGGGTCGGGATCCCCGGTCCGCTCACGGCGACGCGCAGCACCGGCCGGGGACCGGGCTCCGACAGCAGCTCCGGGACGAGGTCCATCGGGTTGTCGAGCGGCTGTTCGATCGGCGGGACGGCGACGTGGTCGCGGAGCGTGAACCGCTCGGGCTGGCCGGGCGAGGCGAGCGCCACGCACCCGATGCCGACGGCGGAGACCGCCACGATGCTCCCGACGGCGGCGAGGCGGGGCGCACGGCGCCGGGACGCGTTGCGCCGCAGCGCGCGGTTGGCGTTCGGATCGTCGGCGACCGCGACCACCGCAGCGAGCACCACCAACCCGCCGACGCGCCATAGGCGGGCCGGCGCTCCCCCGTCGTTGGCGAGGAACCCGCAGACCAGCAGGAAGACGGGCGGGACGACCACCAGCACGCGCGCGGCCCGTCGGACCGTGAGCTCGGCGCACGCCACGGCGGCCACCGCCACCAGGACGATCGGCACGGCCAGCAGCGCTCGATCGTCGCCGGCCGGCAACCCGCCGGTGAGGAGGAGCCGCGGACCGTCGACAAGACCTCGGCGCCACCGTTCGGGCGCGAGCGACCCGACCGCCAGGCCGCCGACGAGGACCGCGGCGACGGGCACCTGGATCGCGAGCGGGACGGCCAGGCGGCGACGCCACAGGCCCGAGACGAGCGCGCTCACCACGGTCGCGACGACGACTGTCACCGCCGCTAGCGGGTACCAGACGTCGGATCGGAGGGCCCCGTCGAACGACGTGGCGGCGACGAAGACAAGCACCGCTCCGGCGAGCAGGCGGACGACGGGGATCGACCTCACGAGTTCGTCCGGTTCCAGACGCTCGCGAAGCTCGGACCATCCGCTGCCCGCAGCCAGCGCCCGCCGCGCGAGAGCGGGCCGGCTGCGCCGAGCGCGCCGTCGACCAGCTCGACCACCACGGCTGATCGCCCGGACCCCGCTGCGTCGGCCACCGTCGCGCGTGCGCCCGCGTTCCCGCTGCCGGTGATCACCACCAGCGACGACGCGGCCAGCTCGGCTCGCGCCACGCGCTCGAGGTCGCCCGAGCCGTGCGTCGCCACCGTGGCCAGGCTTCGGTACGAGCCGCGCTGGGGGCGACCGGGCGCCCGATCCACCAGGAGCTCGCCCGACGTCGTCACCAGCCGCACCGGGTACCGGTTGGCGGTCGAGGCCAGCACGAGCGACGCCGCCGCCTCCACCGCCGCCTCGAACTCCTGCGCCGCATACGACGACGCCGCGGTGTCGAGCACCACGGCCACGCTCGGCTGGCTCGAGTCCACGTGCTGGCGGACCATCAGCGAACCGAGGCGGGCGCTCGATCGCCAGTGGATGCGGCGGAGGTCGTCCCCCGGCACGTACTCGCGCAGCGATTGGAAGGTGATCGAGCCCTCCGCGCGGTCCACGGTGGGACCGTCGAGGTCGCGCATCTGCCCGGCGGGGAGCGGGGTGACGGCATAGGTGCGGGGCAGCACCACCAGCTCCCCGGCGTCGCCAAGCGGTCGTCGGCTCCGTGCCAGCCCGAACGGATCGCGACGGTCGAGCACGAGGGGTCCGACCGGGTAGGCCCCGCGCTGCTCGGGCTCGATCTGGTAGCGGGTGCGATGCTCGGCCCCCGGAGCGAGGCGCGGGATCAGCACCTCGGTCCGCTGGGCCCCCAACCGATCCTCCGTCCACCGGGCCGGGGTCCTGCGGCCTCCCGGGTTGCGGATGGCCAGCTCGACCTCCACCGGGGTGCCGACCGTGGCCTCCGAGGGACGGACCCGACGGGTGACGTCGAGGTGGGGCAGCGAACGGACCCACAGCCAGGCCAGCACCGTCGCCGCGAGCCCCGCGAGCGCCAGCGCCGTCAGCTCCGGGTAGCTGAGGCTCCACCCCATCAGCCCGAGCAGGACCGACCCGAGGGCGACGCCGCGCCCGGTCGCCGTGAGGCCGGGCCGGGTCACCGTCGGGGCTTGGGGGTCGGGAGCCGATCGACCACGTCGGCCACGACGGCGGCCGCGTCCAGGTCCCGCAACTCCGCATCGGGGCTGATGATCAGCCGGTGGGCCAGCACCGGTTGGGCCAGTGCCTTGACGTCCTCGGGGAGCACGTAGTCGCGCGCCATCGCGGCAGCACGGGTTCGGGCGGCGCGCATCAGGGCGATGCTGCCGCGTGGGCTGGCGCCGAGGCGCACCTCCGGGTGCTCGCGGGTGGCGGAGGTCACGGCGATGATGTAGTCGCGGACGTTGGCGTCGAGATGCACCTCCCCGGTCACCGCCACCATGGCCCGTACGTCCTCGGGTGACACCACGGCCGGGAGGTCGGTGCCCACGCCGGATCGGTGGTTGTCGAGGATCTCCGCCTCGGCGGCGGCGTCGGGGTACCCCACGCTGAGGCGCATGAGGAACCGGTCGAGCTGCGCTTCGGGCAGCCGGTAGGTCCCGTCCATGTCGATCGGGTTCTGGGTGGCGATCACCATGAACGGCCGCGGGACGGGACGGGAGCGACCATCCGCGGTCACCTGGAACTCCTCCATCACCTCGAGGAGGGCCGACTGGGTCTTGGGCGACGCCCGGTTGATCTCGTCCCCCAGCACCACGTTGGCGAACACCGGTCCCGGCTTGAACTCGAACTCACCCGACCCCGGTTGGTAGATCGACACGCCCGTGATGTCGCTGGGGAGCAGGTCCGGGGTGAACTGGATCCGCTGCAAGCTGCCCCCGATCGACGCGGCGAGCGACCGGGCCAGCGAGGTCTTGCCGACGCCGGGGACGTCCTCGACCAGGAGGTGGCCCTCGCTGAGCAGGCAGATGAGCGCCAGGTCGAGGGCGGTCGTCTTCCCCCGGATCAGCAACTCGGCGTTGTCGCGGATGGCGAGGAAGTTGTCCTGGAACCACTCGACGGTGGAGGTGGCTTCGGTCGTCGGGCTCATGGCGCTCCTGTCGGGGTGCGGGTCAGAGGTTGTTCGCGTTGCACGGTCGGATCGGGCCGCCGACGTTGATGAGCTCGGCCACGCGCAGCCACTTGAGGTTGTCGAAGTCGCGCAACCAACCGCCTGCCACCTCGCATTGGATGCGGAACGATCCGCTGGTGCTGCCGGTCGTGGGGGTCCCCGACCCCGGGGCTGCACCGGGCGAGTCGTAGTAGTAGGTGCCGCTGGGACTGACGTAGGCGGTGACGCCGTACACCTCGAGCCGCGACCAGGGCTGGCTCGCCGGGGCCACGCCGTCCACGGCGATCACGCGGGCGTAGTAGGTCCCGCCGTACCACGGGGCGGTCCACGCGGACGGCTGCCCGCAGGCCAGGTCCAGCGTGACGACGCCCTGCGCGGCACCGGGCGGCGAGCCCCCGCCGTTGGGGGGCCCGACCACGATCTCCACGCGGCAGGAGGCGCCGCCGTTGTCTGTCGACGGCTGGATGGTCATGTCTCGGATGTTGGGGTTGCCGATCAGCTGCGCCGTCGTGTTTCCCGGCGGCGCGGGAACCGCGGTCACCGTCACGGTGTCGCTGAACGGGGCGCTGTCGCCGCCGGCCCCGCGGGCGACCATCACGACAACGTGCGGGCGGACCTCCGCCGGGAACGTGGCCGTCCCTGCGCCACTGGGGAACGGGGAGCCGGGCACCGCGCTGCCGTCGACCTGGACCTCGACGGTGGTGGCATCGCTCGCGGCCCAGTCGACCCGGATCTGCTCCTCCAGACCGGTGGCGCTGGCCGAGGTGAACACCGCCGCGGGCGTCGTCGGCACATCGGGGGGTTCGACGGTGACGCGAGGACCGGACCCGGGGCTGCTGTCCGCCCTCCCGTTGGCCTGCGATCGCACCGCCGGGGTGTACGTGTCGGCCGGGGGGCCTTCGAAGGTGACGCTGGTCGCCGCGCCGTCCACCCGCTGCTCCTGATCGCCCTTGCGGCCTTCGAGCCGCACCAGGTAGTTCGTGATCGTGACGCCCTTCGGAGGGTCGACCGGGTCCCACGACACGGTGACCGTGTCGTCGGCGGCGTCGAGCGGGTCGCCCCGGTCGTACACCGCGTCGTGGACCGTCGGCGTCGGCAGCTCGGTCGTGGCGATGGCCTCGACGCGGTCCGATCCCGCCCTCCCGAGCCCGGCCTTCGGCAGCGAGACGACGGCAGCGACCACGATGACGTGGCTCCCGGCGTCGAGCCCTGGGCCGATCACGACCCGCCGAGGATCGGCGACGGGGACGTCCTGCGTCTCGGTTGTGCCTCCCGGGCCCTCGTGGACCACGCGGTAGGCGGTCACCGTCGAGCGCTTGGGCTGCACCGCGTCCCAGCGGGCGGTGATCTGGCCGGTGCCCTCGTCGAACGTGGCGGTCACCGCCGGCGCCGCCACACCCTCGATCGTCTGCCCGTTGCCGTTCCCGTTCCCGTTGCCGTTGCCGTTCCCGTTGCCGTTCCCGTTGCCGTTGCCGTTCCCGTTCCCGTTGCCGTTGCCGTTCCCGTTCCCGTTGCCGTTCCCGTTGCCCTGGCCTTGCCCGTTGCCCTGGCCGTTGCCCTGGCCCGTCTCCTTGCCCTTGCCCTCGCCGAACCCGTTGCCGCCGCCCCGTCCCGAGGTGCCACCGGGCTTCCGGCCGTCGATGGGGGGCAGGGGGAGGTCGCCGACCCCTTCCCCGTCGACCACGCCCTCGACCACGTCCTTGTCGATCGGCTTAAAGTCGCCCTCGCCTGGAACGACGATCGCCCCCGGGCCCAACGGGTCGTTGGCGAACACCACGCCGCCGCGCACCTCGAGCTCGACCTTCGAGGGATCCTCCGCATCGAGCGGCTTCGTCTGCGTGCGCTCACCGGTCTTCGGATCGAGCTCCACGAGCTCGACCTTCCCCCGGGTACCGATGACCACGTACACGCGCCCGTGGGCGGTGACCGGAGCCGTCATGGTGTCCTCGGGCTCGGCGACGAGGAAGGTGTGCTCCACCTTCGTCCCGCCGACCTCCATGCCCAGCAGGCTCCCGGACCGCTGGTCGGCGAGCCAGAGGTCTCCCTCGCCGAGCCGGACCGGGATCCGCAGCTTCCGCTCCGCACCGCCCAGCTCCACGCGCTTGCGATCCTCGCCCGGCGTCGTGGACGTGACCCGCCCCACCTCCTGGTCCACCGCGGCCAGGCGATCGTCGACGGAGACCATGTTCACCGCGGCGAAGGGCTTCGCCACCTTGGGCTGCCGTGCTGCCCGCCCGTTGAGCACCCGCACCGGCCGACCCGTCCGGAGTTCGACCACCCACAGGGTCCCGTTCGGCTCGACCGTCGGCGCACCGAGCCGCCCGTTGAGGCGCACCTTGCGCAGCGTCTTGCGCGTCGCGGGGTCGACCTCTCGGACGAGGCCGCTGCTGCGGTCGACGAGGTAGACGGATTCGCCATCCTCGTCGGCCACCATCGTCGAGCCGCGCGCACCAGTGTCCCACACGGCGTCCCAGTTGAGGTTGCGGGCATCGAAGGTGACCATCCGCCCGTCGGCGGTGCGGAACGCGGTGGTGGAGCCCTTGCCCTGCACGACGTCGATCCCGACACGGCCGAAGCCGGCCTTGCCCACCACGCGGGCATCGATGGTGGCGGTGCGGCCGTTGACGCGCACGAACGATCCGTCGCGCTGGTCGAACAACCAGGCGATCGGGTTCCGCAGCGCAGGATCGGCCCCGTCTCGGCCCACGCCCAACACGAGGGGCAGGCTGACGAAGAGGAGCGCGGCCGCAAAGCCCATGACGGCGAACCCCCTGCTCCCGTGCTTCACCCGGCCCCTCCCGACCACGCGCCTCGAAGCGCTGATCCTACGACAGGCCCTCCGAGCCGCACTGACCGCCACGTGACACAGTGCGCCGGGCGCTGATATTCCTGTGTCAAGGCGGCGAGGTCAGGCTGGCGGGGCTGGCGGGTCGTTGAACATGCCCGCGGTTGGGTGTTTGCGACGCGCTCCGATGACGACGATGAGCGTCACGACCAGAGCGATGGGCACCAGCAGCACAACCAGGACGATGAGCAGTTCCGGTAGCCCGATGTTCATGCGTTGCCTCCGCGTCAGATCCTGTTGGAAGGGTAGGCGTCCTAGGCGCAGGCTGCCGGTTACGGCGACATGGCCGCCTGGACGAGCTCGATGGGCTCCGTTGCATTAGCGGCGGCCAGGCCTGCAGGGTGAGGCTGCGGAGATGAAGCGCCGCCTTTCCTGCCCGCCGATCCAGCAGCGGTCCGCATCCTTCGCCGGCTTCCGGTTCCCGCCTGAGGTGATCTTGTTGGCGGTGCGCTGGTACCTGCGCTTCGGCCTGTCTTACCGCGACCTCGAGGAGCTCCTCGCCGAGCGAGGAATCGAAGTCGACCACGTCACGCTGTACCGGTGGGTGCAACGCTTCACGCCCTTGTTGGTCGAGGCCGCTCGGCCGTGCCGCCACGCCGTAGGTGATCGCTGGTTCGTCGACGAGACCTACGTGAAGGTCACCGGGGTCTGGCGCTACGTGTACCGCGCCGTCGACCAGGACGGGCAGGTCATCGACGTGTACGTCTCAAAGAAGCGCGACACCACCGCAGCGACGAGGTTCTTCAGTTCGGCGATCACCGCTCACGGCGAGCCCGCCGAGGTGACCACCGACAAGTCACCGGTCTTGGCCAAGACGATCCGCGAGCTGGTCCCGAGCGCGCATCACGACACCACCCAGTACGCCAACAACCGTGTCGAGAACGACCATGGGCGACTCAAGGCCAGGCTCCGCCCGATGCGTGGCCTCCAAACGGACCGAACGGCCAGCGTGATCATCCGCGGCCACGCCTTCATGCAGAACCTGCGACGCGGCCACTACGAACTCGGCGTCGACACCCTCCCCGGTCTCACCGTCGCAGCCGCGTTCGACGAGCTCGCAGGAGCAGCCTGAGATCTGACATCCGCTCGCTCCAACAGCGTCGCGGCCTGATGGCAGCCAATGCAACGGCGCCCCCAAAGATACGCGCCCTGTTGCGGCTACCACGGACCTCGTCTCAGAGATCGCGGTCCTGCGTGGGGATCTGCTTGCTGAACGCACTCAGGAGCCGCAGTGGCTCCGGACCTCTTCCATCATCGACCGGTTCTGCTTGTTCGCCTCGACCGGCCACGGCATCCGATCGCTCGGGGAAGTCACTGCCCAGGTCACGGATGAATTCGTGCATGCGCCCACCGGTTGTGGTCCAGGTCCGGGCGTGTCGACGATGCACTGGCGGCGCACGGCGCTGCGCCTGTTCTTCCGGGCCGCTCGCCGGGCGGGGCTCGTCACCGGGGACCCGACGCTGGACCTCGAACTGCCACCCCGGTCCAGCCTTGGCACTCGTCCACTGACTGATGATGAGGTGGGCCTTTGTCGATCAGTGGCCCAGTGGTCGTTGAACGGATCTCGGCGCGCTGCGGTGTGGGCGTTGGCGGAGACCGCGTGCCGTTCGTCGGAGCTGCCACACGTCACCGCTAATGATGTTGATCTGGACTCGGGCCGGGTCTGGATCGCCGGTGGAAAGGCGACCGATCGGCGAGAGGGCCTGCTGACTGGGTGGGGACTCGCTCGGGTGCGGGCTCGGATCGGGGAACTCGACCAGCCGACGCAGCCACTCGTGTACGCGGGTCGCTCTCCGGCAGGCCCCGGGCAGGTCTCGGCCGCCTCCGCGCTCGTCGACGTGCTGACTCGGGCCGGGTTGCACCATGAGCCAGATGTTCGACCCGGTTCGGTGGCGGCGTGGGCGGGACGGCGAGTCCTCGACGAGACCGGGCGGATCGACCTTGCTGCAAAGGCGCTCGGGGTTCGAAGCCTCGACCGGGCCGCCGGGATCGTGGCGTGGGATTGGCGTGCCGATCAGCAGACCGATTCGCCATGACGTCTCCGATCGGGGTCTCCGCGTTCGAACGACTCGAAGCGCTCGTTGACAACGATGCGCTCTACGAGCTCGCGGACGCCGTCCCGACGCCCGATCCGTCCGCAGGTGGGAGGCCGCGGATGTTTCCCACCTACATGTGGCTGCTCTACGACGCGCTTCTCTCCGTCTGGGGATCTGCCCGCCGCGTCGAAGCCGAGCTGGCCCACCCGATCGTCTGGAACCAACTGCGCACCCTGATCGCCGACAAGTTCCCGGACCAGCCCGACCGATGGCTCCCGGCGACGCCGATGCGCCGGTGGCACTACCTCTACGGGCGCACCACCTGGCTCACGGACCCGGCCGTGTTCACCCGGCTCCACGAGATTCACCGCCGGTCCGCCATCGACCAGGCACGCTCGCTGGGACTGCTTGATCCCGCGGGTCCCGGGTCGTGGACCAGACCCGACCTCTCTCGGATGCTCTATGCGGATGGCAAAGTCGTGACTCCGCTGTTCCGAGGCAAGGCCGACACCCGGATCGTGAACCGACGGACCGGTGAGATCCGCAGGCCCCGCTACGAGACCGACGCCAGCCTCCATTTCGAGGGCACCGGCGAAACCGCCTGGGGCCTCAAGTTCGTGCTCGTCGCTGTGCGAACCACCGACGTCCACGGGCGAATCATCCTCGACACCGACTGGGTCCCATCCCCCGGCGGCGAGGCCGCCACCTCCATGGACTCGATCACCCGCATCGCTGCCGACGCGCCCGGGCTCCAGGGGGTCATCTACGACGGCGCCCTCCGCGGAGTGCACCACCAGCGGCTCCTCCGTAACCTCGGAATCCTCTCGGTCAACAAGGTCTCCGCCACCACCGGCACCGGCCCCCGACGCAAAGGCCGCGTCCGCGTCGAGAAGTCGACCTTCGTCGAACAGCGCACCATCACCACGCCTGACGGCGTCGAGCACACCATCGACCTGTTTGCTCGCGCCGGCGCCATCGGGATCATGAGCCTCTCCGATACAGGCGAGAAGCTCTTCACCGAGCTCCGCCGCATCCGCACCAGCCGCAAGGCCGACAAGGTCGGCACCTTTCGCTGGTACAACCACTTCCGGCTCCCCGATCACCTCGGGGGCGGGGTGATCACGGTCCGTCTGCACGGCAACGACGAGGACGCCGTTCGGAAGTTCAACCGGACCGAGAACGTCAGGCCCATCCCGCCGAGCGATCCCGACTTCCGTGCGCTCTACGCCCGACGCAACGACGCCGAGAGCGTCAACCGCGCCTTCGACGACACCCTGTGGCTGCGCCGGGCACGCTCCGTCGGCCAGGCCCGGCAGCGGCTGAACCTGCTGACCTACGCGCTCGCCGTGAACGCACTCGCGTTGCATCGGCACCGGCGCTCGAGCAGCGACCCGCCCCTTCCGATCGCGGCCTGAACCCCCGAACCCCCGGCTCGAGCGGGGCTTCACCGCGCCCTGGCCCACGGTTCGGCACCCTCGAGCCCTCGGAAGCCGCCGAACACCGACGGATCAGCACTCGGCGGCGCCAGGAGCACGGCCTACGATCGTCCGACCGTCGCCGGCGGCTCGGAACACGGAGGTTTTCTTCCGCGTTCTCTTCCGGACCCGGGCCATTGGGACCGGTACAGAACCTCGTTTCACCTGGTTCTGCAGTCACTCCAAGCACGCTTGGGAACGCCGATCGCGTGATCCGGGAACGTCGATCGGGAGTTCTACTCGGTTGGCGGGCGGTGGCACCGCTTTGGCACCAGTTGGCAACGCTAGAAGCCGATTCCGGGGTTCGCGTTCCGCTTGGGGCTGATGCCCAGCGTCGAGCGGCTGCTGAGGTGAAAGTTCGGAATCAGCACGGGTTCTCTCCCTAGGGACAGCTCTAAGGTGGAGAGGTCCTCAGTTCGACAGGGGTCGACCATTAGCAGGCGCGCCTGGCCGCGCACTACCTCTTCGCCCCTTCATCGCTCTCGTGCCAAGTTGGACAGGATCACACCCGAGAAGTCGTCAGGCGCCACCGCTACGGCGGAGTGGACCCCGTTCGATTCTCCCTTCGACGAGGCCGATCAACGTGACCTCCATGGGCATGAGGGTCCCCTCCCAGACGACCGAGATCAAGCGAGCGAGGCGGGTACATGTCACCCCTCCTGGGTCCTGTCGAAACCGGTCTGAAACCTCCTCAGGAGGTGTCACCCCGTCGACCTCCATCGGTCGTGGCCGAACATCTCCTTGAAGCGATCGAGCGCGGTGATCGTCTGAGGTCGGGTCGAGGGGTAGGCGCTCGCGATGTGATAGCCAATCTCGTGCCCAGCGGCCTGGACCCGCTTGACCCACTCGAGGTACTCCGGCTCGGAGCAGGTCGAGCCCCCCGTCCAGGCAGGCCCTTCGGGCGCTGTTGGCCACACGGTTTTGGTGCCGCGGAAGCCGAGCTCGGTGAGCAGCTCGTAGATCAGTGGAGCGTTCTCGAGCGTGCTCGAGTCGGCGTCGTCGAAGATGGCGAACGCAAATCGCGCGCCATCGGGCCATGTCACAACCTTGGCGACCTGCGCTGCCTCCCGCCCCATGGCTCCCCTCCGACACTCAGCACCCACCCCCGGGGTGAAGGCTGAGCGTACCGGTCCGTCACAGAAGGTGGGGTGGGGAGATCAGTCCAGCTGGAGCTCGGCAGCCTCGCCGGTCCAGGGCGGCTGATCCACCTTGGACAGGATGCAGTCCTCGAGCACGAGCCAATCGAGGTCGGTCGTCATGAAGCAGCGATAGGCGTCGTCGGGCGTGCCGACGATCGGTTCTCCGCGCACGTTGAACGATGTGTTCACAAGCACCGGGCAGCCGGTCCGGTCGGCGAAGGCTTGCAGGATCCGGTGGAACTCGGGCGCCGCCACCGCATCCACGGTCTGGACGCGTGCCGAGTGGTCGACGTGGGTCACCGCGGGGATGGTCGAGCGCGTCTCGGCAATGTGGGAGTAGAGGTCGTCCGGAGCGGCGTCACCGACAGCTCTGGTCCGAACCGGAGCCCGGCGCTGGCGGATTGCGACCTTGGCGGTGAAGGTCATGTACGGCGAGGGTGCCTGGAGGTCGAAGTATTCCGACGCTCGTTCTGCGAGGACCGCAGGGGCGAAGGGGCGAAATCCTTCGCGGTGCTTGACGCGCAGGTTCAATGTTCGCTGGGCCTCCGGGTCCCGGGCGTCGGCAAGGATCGATCGGTGTCCCAGAGCCCTGGGGCCGAACTCCATGCGTCCCTGGAAGAGCCCGACCACCGCTCCGGCATCGACCAGCTCGGCGATCCGCTGGGCGCGCTCGACGGGGTCGACCACCTGTGTGAACGGGCGCCCGTCCCGTTCGAGCGATCGGGCGATCTCACCGGCGTCGAAGGCGGGTCCGAGGTACGTGCCCTGCATGGCGTCGGGAAGCTTGGTGGTTCGGGGGACGCCCAGGATGTGGTGCGTCGCCCACATCGCGCAGCCGAGCGCGCTTCCCGCGTCGCCTGCCGCTGGCTGGACCCAGATCTGATCGAACGGACCCTCATCTCGAAGCCTGGCGTTGGCCACGCAGTTGAGCGCCACGCCTCCTGACATCACCAGATCGCTTGCGCCGGTGAGGCGGTGGGCGGTGCGCGCAGACCGCAGCACGGCCAGCTCGATGACCGCTTGGATCGATGCCGCGAGGTCTCGCTCGCGCTGCGTGATCGGTGACTCTGGCTCTCGTGCCGGTCCGCCGAACAGCCGATCGAACCGCTGGTTCGTCATGCGCTTGCCCGCGAGGAAGTCGAAGTAGCGCAGGTCCAGCGTCACCGAGCCGTCGTCGCCCAGGTGGATGAGGTGGTCCAGGATCTGGTCGACGAATCGGCGCTCACCGTACGGCGCAAGGCCCATCAGCTTGTACTCGCCGGAGTTCACCCGGAAGCCGCAGTGGGAGGTGAACGCGGAGTAGAGGAGCCCCAGTGAGTCCGGGAAGCGCTGTTCGCTCAGCAGCTCCACCCGGTCGCCCTCGCCGAGCCCGACCGAACTCGTCGCCCACTCGCCGACACCGTCCATCGTCAAGATGGCGGCACGTTCGAACGGCGACGGGAAGAACGCCGCCGCCGCGTGGCTGACGTGGTGCTCCGCGTACAGCAGCTGGCCGGGCATCTCGTAGCCCAGCGACCGCACGCCCTTCTCGATCTCGTACGAGGTCCACAGCTTCCGGCGACTCCACTCGCCCATGGCCGCTGGGAACGATCTGATCCCCTTGGGCCCGGCAGCGACGTAGCTGTTGATGATCCGCAAGAAGGTGGTTAGCGGCTTGTCGTAGTAGGCGACCGCGGTGAGGCCATCGGGGGCGATGTCGCCCAGGCTGAGGCACGAGGCGATGGCATCGATGGGGAACGAGGCATCGTGCTTGACGCGGCTGAACCGCTCCTGCTGCGCCGCCGCGACCACCTCTCCATCGACCACCAGTGCGGCAGCTGCATCGTGGTAGAGGGCGCTGATTCCCAGCACCGCAGTGGGGGCTCGTTCGGCCATGCGCCAACTAGCGTACCGTCGTCCGGCCGGTCATGGGGTCGGATCGGGTGCCAAGGGGAACCACATGTCGCAGGTCGACGGCTTGATGGGGAGGCGTGCTGGATCCGACGCGCCACCTGCGTCTTGGCACCGCTGGTTCCCGGCGATGGCGCTCGTGGCGGTGGCGCT
>JBKJPY010000009.1:0-23977 GCA_046594195.1 Acidimicrobiales bacterium
CCGGCATGCCCCATCTTCTTGCCGGGAGGGGCGGTGACGCCGGCGATGTACGCGGACACGGGCTTGGTCATCTTGTTCTTGATGAACTCCGCCGCCTCCTCCTCGGCCGAACCGCCGATCTCGCCGATCAACATGACCGCCTTGGTCTCGGGGTCGGCCTCGAACGCCTCGAGGCAGTCGATGAAGGACGTGCCGGGGACCGGGTCGCCACCGATCCCGACACACGTGGTGACCCCGATGTTCTGGAGCTTGAGCTCGTAGAGGGCCTGGTAGGTGAGGGTGCCGGAGCGGCTCACGATGCCGACCGGACCGCCCGGCTTGGCGATCTCACCGGCGGTGATGCCGATGTTGGCCTTGCCGGGGCTGATGATGCCCGGGCAGTTGGGGCCCAGGATCCGGGTCCCGGGGAAGTCGCGCTTCACCTTGTTGAAGAAGTACGCCTCGTCCTGCGCCGGCACACCCTCGGTGATGACGACGACCAGCTCCATGCCGGCCTCCGCTGCCTCGAGCACCGCCGACTGCACGCCGGGGGCCGGGATGAAGACGCACGACACCGTGGCGCCGGTCGCGGCCTTGGCCTCGGCAACGGTGGCGTAGACGGGGATGCCGTCCACGTCGGTGCCGGCCTTCTTGGGGTTGACGCCGGCCACGACCTGCGTGCCGTAGTCCCGGTTGCGCAGGCCGTAGAACCGGCCCTGCGATCCGGTCAGTCCCTGGTACAGGACCTTCGTGTTCTCATCGACGAAAATGGCCATCGTTGTCGTTCCCTACTTCGCCAGCTCGACGGCGGTCTTGGCCGCCTCGATCATCGTGGACTTGGACTGGAGCTTGTCGGAGGCGTGCTCGGCCAAGATGGCCCGCCCCTGCTCGGCGTTGGTGCCATCGATGCGGATGACGATGGGTGCGTCGATCGTGACGCGCCCCAGGGCGGTGACGATGCCGTTGGCGACTTCGTCGCCCTTGGTGATGCCACCGAAGATGTTGATGAAGATGGACTTCACGTTCGGGTCGTTGTTGATGACCTCCAGCGCGCCGGCCATCACCTCGGCGTTGGCGCCGCCACCGATGTCCAAGAAGTTGGCGGGGCTGCCGCCGACCTGGTTGACGATGTCGACGGTGGACATGGCCAGCCCGGCTCCGTTGGCGATGACGCCGACGGAGCCGTCGAGGCCCACGTACTGCAGTCCCTTGTCGTGGGCGGCCTGCTCGCGCTCGTCACGGATCTGGCTGGCGTCGATGACGTCCCAACCCTCGTGGCGGAACTCGGCGTTGCCGTCGAAGGTGACCTTGGCATCGAGCGCATGCACCTCGCCCGTGGGCTTGAGGATCAGCGGGTTGATCTCGCAGAGATCGCAGTCGCCCTTGGTGTACGCCTCGTAGAGCTTGAGGAGGATGTCGACCGCGCCGTCGTTGGCGGCGGGGTTGAGCTTGGCCTCTTCGACCCAGGCCCGGGCTGCTTCTTCGGTGAGGCCGTCGACCGGATCGATCCAGATCTTGGCGATGGCGTCGGGGTTGGTCTCCGCCACCGACTCGATCTCCACGCCCCCCTCGGCGGACAGCATGCCGAGGTGCTTCTTGGCCGCCCGGTCCAGCGTGAAGCTGGCGTAGTACTCCTCGGCGATGTCCGAGGCCGACTCGATCCAGATCGTCTTGACGATGTGGCCCTTGATGTCGAGGCCGAGGATGAACTCGGCGTGCTCACGGGCTTCGTCGGTGCTGCTGGCCAGCTTCACGCCGCCCGCCTTGCCGCGACCACCGACGTGGACCTGGGCCTTGACCACCACGGGATAACCGATGCGGTCGGCCGCGGCCACCGCATCTTCCACCGTGGTGACCGCTTCGCCCTCCGACACCGGGATGCCGTAGGTGGCGAAGAACTGCTTGCCTTGGTATTCGAGAAGGTCCACTCGGACTCCTGAGATGAGGTTCAGCGCGTGACCGGGCGATACTAGGCAGGTGCCTGGAACCTGTTCTCATCCACGTGTCCGCCACGAGGGCGTTGCGTGAGCCCCGTCGATCAATCCCGCAACCACGTCGGGCGGGCGGCCACCGTCGCCTTGGTCGGCGTCGTCGTCCTCGTGGTGGCGTTGGGCCTGGTCACGCTGGCGCTCGGCTCCCGCAACAGCACCGACCTCGCGATCGGCGACCAGACCTTCCAGGCGGGCAGCGCCGAGAAGAAGGCCGAGCTGATCGACCGGTCCGGACCGATCCTCTACGCCGACGTCTCGGGCAACAAGGACCGCGACATGATCCTCCAGCACACGGGAGAGGATCCGGACACGGGGTGGCACGCGTTCCTCGCCGCCCCCATCGACAAGGGTCGCGACTGCACCTGGTTGTGGCAGCCCGACGAGCGGATCTTCCGGGCGAAGTGCGACAAGGACCTGACCGCCCCAGCCGACGGCAAGGGCCTCCCCCAGTTCATGGTGAAGGTGACCGACGGCCAGCTCGACGTGGACCTCAACGCCGACGCCCGCACCGCAGCGAGCACCACGACCACCGGAGGCTGATCGGGCCGTAGGGTGCGCGCATGCAGCGCATCGTGTGCACCCGCTGGGGCCCGCCCGAGGACCTCAGCCTCGTCGAGGAGCCCGACCCCGTCGCCGGCGAGGGCCACGTCATCGTCGAGGTGGCCGCCGCCGGCGTGAACTTCGTCGACGCCCTCTTCGTGGCCGGGACCTACCAGATCAAGGTCCCGCCGCCCTTCACGCCCGGGAGCGAGCTCGCCGGGACCGTCACCTCTGTCGGCTCGGGGGTCGAACGGCTCCAGGTCGGCGACCGCGTCCTGTCCTCCCTCGGCCTGGGAGCCTTCGCGACGCACGCTGCCCTCCCGGCACTCGGGGTCACCCGGATCCCCGACGAGCTCGACTTGGCCACCGCCGCCGCACTGGTGCAGTCGTACTGCACGGCCTGGTTCACGCTGAAGCGCCGCACGACCGTCCGACCGGACGAGACCGTCCTCGTGCTCGGGGCGGGAGGCGGGGTCGGCCTCGCCGCGATCGACGTCGCCCGGTCGATGGGCGCCCGGGTGATCGCCGCCGCGTCGAGCGACGAGAAGCTCGACGCGGCCCGGGCGATGGGGGCAGAGGCCACCATCGCCTACGAGTCCGAGGACCTGAAGGTCCGAGCCAGGGAGCTGTCCGACGGCGGGGTCGACGTGGTCATCGACCCGGTCGGCGGTCCACACACCGACCCGGCCCTGCGGGCGCTCGGCGTGTTCGGTCGGCTGGTCGTCATCGGCTTCGCCGCCGGGTCGATCGCCCAGCTCCCCGCCAATCAGGTGCTGCTCAAGAACCGCACCGTGGTGGGGGTCGACTGGGGTGCGTGGGCGATGCAGCACGCCGCCGGCCAGGCGCTCGTGCTCGACGAGGTGCTCGATGCCGTCCGACTCGGCGACCTGCACCCAGTCGCCCCAGCGCAACGCCCGCTCGCCGAGGCCGGCGCCGTCCTCCGAGACCTCCTCGACCGCCATCTCCAGGGCAAGACCGTCCTCATCCCGTAGCCACGACCCGAACTCAGCTGAGGAGGGCGCCCGTCAGGTCCCGTCGGTGACCATCGCGACGACCTCGCGTCGCTGGACCTTGCTGGTGCCGGTGCGGGGCAGCTCGTCGACGGCGACGTAGCGGACCGGCTGCTTGTAGGTGCTGAGGCGGTCGGCGACCCAGGTCGGCAGGTCCAGCTCCTCGAGCGTGGCGCCAGCTGCCAGGCGTACGGCGGCGACCGGCACCTCGCCGTCGCGCTCGTCGGGCACGGCCACGACGGCCGCCTCGAGCACCTCGGGATGGTCTTCGAGCGCCTGCTCGACCTCGACCGCGTACACCGAGTAGCCGCCTCGCTTGATGACGTCCTTCTTCCGGCCCTCGAAGTTGATGATCCCGAACGGTCCCCGACGGGCCAGGTCGCCCGTGCGCAGCCAGCCGTCATCGGTCAGCGCGCCAGCGCTGGCCTCGGGTGACCCGTGGTACCCCTTGAGGATGCTTGGCCCGCTGAGCCACAGCTCGCCCACGCCGCCCATCGACACCTCGTCGCCGGCGTCGTCCACGACCTTGAACCGGACGCCGGGAAGGGGCATCCCGACCGAGCCGCCGATGGACGCGGGGATCATCGGCGGGGATACCCGGATGGCGACCCCACCGGCGGTCTCGACCATGCCGTACCCCTCGGCGAACATCGCTTGGCCGAACGAGCCGACGAGCGGCAGCGTGGCCGACGCCCCCATCCGCTTGAACCGGTGGGCCAGGTCGGGCGGCATCGCATCGGCGCCGGAGATCCACAACCGGATCGACTTGAGGTCGCGGTCGGCCGCTCCCGCCTCCTCCAGCATCCGGTACATCGCCGGGACGCCAGCGAACACGGTCGCCCGGCGCTCCTCGATCGCATCGAGCACGGCGACGGGGTGGAAGCGGGGCAGGAACAGGACCGGGATGGCGGCGCAGGCCGCGCCCACGACGATGGCGAAGCCGAAGATGTGCGCCACGGGCAGGGCGACCACGAGTTCGTCGCGGTGCAGTTCGGTCGGCACGATCGCCACCATGGACATGCCACCCAGCAGCCCGGCATGGGTCAGCTCGGCGCCCTTGGGCTTGCCGGTGGTCCCCGACGTGTAGAAGAGCGCGGCGATGTCGGTGGGATCGGCTGGCACCGCCGGCCCGAACGCCTCGTCGCTGGCGACGTCGTCGGTGGACCGGATCACCAGGGAGGCCCCCGAGTCGGCCACCACGTGGTCGATCTCGCCCGGCGCCATCTGGCCGTTGACCGGCGCCGGCAGGCGACCCGCCCTCGACACGGCCAACGTGAGCAGGAACTGCTCGTAGCCGTTGGGCGTGGCGATGACGACCCGGTCGCCGGGCTCGCTGCGCGCTGCGATCCCTGCGGCCCAGAGGTCCACCAGCTCGGCCGCGCCCGTGGCGGTGAGCCGCAACCCCGTCGCCGGCTCGGTGACGAGGACTCGCTTCGGGTACGCCCCGGCGACCAGCTCCATCAGCCGTCCGAGGGTCAACCCACGGCCCATGGCGAGGTCGATCCGGTCGGTCAGCCGCATGCGTTCACCCTACGGCCACCTGGGCGGCGACCGATCCGAGGGTCGGTCAGGCCTTCTTCAGCGGTGCCCAGGCGAGCAGGAGGACCTTCTGGCCGACCGTCGGGAAGTGGATCGTGATCTCGGTCTTGTCGCCTGCGCCTCGCAGGTCGAGCACGACGCCCTCACCCCACTTGCCGTGCACGACGTCCTCACCCACCTTGAACTGGGCGCCAGACGGTGACGCCGCCGCCTGCTGCCCGGCCGCGATGGCCTGATCGACCATGCGGTCGCGGTTGGCCTGGCGGCGTTCCGAGGAGATCCGGCTCTGGCGCTCGGGTCGATCGCCCCAGCTCGACACCGACGAGTTGGCACCGGCGCTGTCGGACCAGCTCCCCGCTCGCGAGTTCCGCCGGTTGCCGTCGATGGACTCGACCAGGCGCTGAGGGATCTCGTCGAGGAAGCGGCTGGGCGGGTTGTACTGGGTGGACCCGTAGATCGTTCGGCTCCAGGCGTGGGTGAGGTACAGGCGCTCCCGAGCGCGGGTGATGCCGACGTAAGCCAGCCTCCGCTCCTCTTCCAGCTCGGTCGGCTCACCCAGCGAGCGCAGGTGCGGGAAGATCCCGTCTTCGAGCCCGATGAGGAACACCGCCGGAAACTCCAGCCCCTTGGCCGAGTGCAGGGTCATGAGCACGACGAACGAGTCGTCGTCGGGGATCTCGTCGGAGTCCGCGACCAGGCTGACCTGCTCGAGGAAGAGGTCGACCGACTCAGCCTCTCGCGCCGACCCGACCAGCTCGGCCAGGTTCTCGAGCCGCCCTTCGGCCTCGATCGAGTGCTCGACCTGGAGCTCGTCGAGGTAGCCGGACCGGTTGAGCACGGACTCGAGCAGCGGCCCGGGGCCCTGCTCGACGACCTCCGCCGAGTTGTCGATGACCGACAGGAAGTCCGCGATGCCCTTGACCGCGCGGCCCTGGATCCCGGCCTCGTCCGCTCGGCGCAAGGCCTGCATGAACGTGTACCCCCGCATGGCCGCCCACGCGTCGAGCTTGGCGACCGTGGAGTCCCCGATCCCCCGCTTGGGCACGTTGAGGATGCGCTTCACCGCCACCTCGTCCGCCGGGTTCACCACCGCCTTCATGTAGGCCAGGGCGTCCTTGACCTCGCGACGATCGTAGAAGCGGGTGCCGCCGATGACCTTGTAGGGGATGCCCGCCCGCAGCAGGTGCTCCTCCATGACCCGGCTCTGCCCGTTGGTCCGGTAGAAGATGGCGACGTCGCCCCAGCGGTGGTCGCCGGAGTCGTGCAGCTTGGCGATCTCGTGCGCCACCCACTGCGCCTCGTCCGTCTCCGTGTCGGCGTGGTAGCGGATGATGGCGTGACCGTCGCCCTCATCGGTCCACAGCTCCTTGGGCTTGCGGCTCAGGTTGTTGGTGATGACCGCGTTGGCTGCATCGAGGATCGTCTGCGTCGACCGGTAGTTCTGCTCCAGCACCACGACCGTGGCGTCCGGGAACGCCTCCTCGAACTCCAAGATGTTCCGAATATCAGCGCCGCGGAAGCGGTAGATCGACTGGTCGCTGTCGCCGACGATGCAGACGTTGTGGTGCTCGCCCGCCAACTGGAGGATGAGCTCGTTCTGGACCTTGTTGGTGTCCTGGTACTCGTCGACCAGGACGTGTTGGAAGCGGCCGCGGTAGTGGTCCAAGACCTCCGGCTCCTTGCGGAACAGCTCGACGGCGTTGCGCAAGATGTCGTCGAAGTCCATGGCCCCGGCCTTGAGCAGGCGGTCTTGGTACTCGGCGTAGACCTCGGCGATCTTGCGCTCGAAGATGAGCTCGGCTCGCGCCGCGAACGCCTCGGGGCCGACGTCGTCGTTCTTGGCGGCGGAGATGGTGGCGTGGACCGACCGGGGCGGGAAGCGCTTGGCGTCGAGTCCCTTGTCGCGGATGACGTACCCGGTGAGGCGAACGGCGTCGGCCTGGTCGTAGATGGTGAACGACGACGGGTAGCCGAGGCGGTGGCCATCTCGGCGAAGGATGCGCACGCAGGCCGAGTGGAACGTCGACACCCACATCTTCTCGGCGACCGGGCCCACCAGGGCGCCGACGCGGTTCTTCATCTCCTGGGCGGCCTTGTTGGTGAAGGTGATGGCCAGGATCTCGAAGGGTGACACCCCGTTCTTGATGAGGTGGGCGATGCGCGAGGTGAGGACGCGGGTCTTGCCCGAACCGGCCCCGGCGATGACCAGGAGGGGTCCTTCGTCGTGGATGACCGCCTCCCGCTGGACGGGGTTCAACCCCTCGAGGAGCTCGGCGTCGGAGGGCGTGGCAGGCATCGCGGCCACCCTACCGGTGCCCTCTGACGGCCGAATCCGAGGCTCGATGGCCGAGAACGGGGTACCGGCCGGGAAGAATGGCTGCCATCTCCCGTGACGTGTCGGCCCCCAGCGCCGCAGACCCCGTGGCGCCGGCATGAGCCCCAGGCGCACGCAGACGGCGCAGAGCCGCGCCGTCAAGCGGACGCTGCTGCTGGTCGTCACGCTGTTCGTCTTCTACTACGTGGTCATCCCGACCTTCGCCCGGTCGAAGGAGTCAGCGGACCGCCTGGCCCAGCTGAACCCGCTGTGGATCGTGCTCGCCGTCGGCCTCGAGGTCGCGTCGCTGCTCTGCTACACGGTGCTCACCCGGGTGACCCTTCCTGGTGAGCCCCGGCTCTCGTTGTTCACGATCTTCCGCATCCAGCTGTCGACCAAGGCCGTGGGGAACCTCGTGCCCGGCGGATCGGCGGCCGGCGGCACCCTGGGCTACAGCCTTTTCACCACCGCCGGCGTCACGCCGACGGCAGCCGGATTCACCCTGGCCACCGTCGGTTTGGGATCGGCCGTGGTGCTCAACCTGATCCTCTGGATCGCGCTGCTCATCTCCATCCCGCTGAACGGCTTCCGGACCGCCTACGTCACCGCCGCCATCGTGGGGGTCCTGCTGCTCGCCTTCGCCGCCGGGCTGGTGTACCTGCTCATCGAGGGCACCGATCGAGCCGAGCGTGTGCTGCGAGCCATCGCCCGCCACATCCCCTACGCGGAGGAGGAGACGGCCGCCCGCTTCGTCCACCAGACCGCTGACCGCATCCAGGACCTCGCCCAACAGCCCGAGCTCGTACGCCGGGGCGTCCTGTGGGCCACGGCCAACTGGCTCCTCGATGCCGCGTGCCTCTGGGTCCTGCTCCACGCCTTCGGCTACACGATGAACCCGATCAACCTGATCGTCGCCTATGGGGTGATCAGTGTGGTGGCATCGATTCCCATCACCCCAGGTGGCCTCGGCGTCGTCGAAACGGCACTGCCAGCCCTGCTCATCAGCTTCGGCGCACCGTTCCAGACCGCCACCTTCGCCGTCCTCGCGTGGCGGCTGATCCAGTTCTGGATGCCGATCCCGGTGGGCGGATTGTCGTACGCGTCGCTCAAGCTCGGGCCGCTCGGGCGCCGCCGGCGGCTCGCCGCCGTGCGCGACCTGGCACGCGAGGCAGGCGAGAACGCCCGCGTTCGGGTGTGGGACCAAGAGACCGGGGAGTACCGCGTCGTGAAGGCCGAGGCCGCCGCCGCGCTGCTGGCCGCGGCCGAGGCCCAAGACGAGCCGATCGCACCGCCAGCCGGCACCGCGGCGCTGGACGAACCGCCGGTCGCCACGGCTTCCCTGGACGCGGTACCGCCGGACCACCCGCTCGTCCACGACTTCGACGAGGACGATGACGAGGGCCCACAGGCCGCGGCTGGGCCGATCTGATCCCCGGAGCTAGACGCCCGATGGCGCCAGGCGGGTCCGGAACAGGTCGAGCACCTGGTTGAGGGCATCCTGGGTCGGGTGGCCGGGCTCGTCGACGAGGTCATCGGTGAGCACCGAGTGCGCCTTCGACCGAATCCCTTGCCCGTTGCCCTTCGAGGAGTCGATCTCGACGCCGACGAACGAGTCGCCCAGCTCCTCGTGCAAGCGGGCGAAGCGTTCCGGTGGTGAGAGCGGATCACCGGTGAAGCGCAGTCCGAGCACGCAGAGGTCTTCGTCGTCCTCGCACCGCGCCTTCACCGCCGCGAGGTCCGCCGGTGAGAGGTTCAGGTCGCGCTTGTACGCCTTGGTGAGCCCGAAGGGCAGCGACGGCTGCGACAGCACCGGAGCGGCCACCACCGGATCGACCATCATCGCCAGCGCGAAGTTGCCGGTGAGGCACATGCCCACGACACCGACCCCGGGTCCTCCGCACTGCTCGTGCTCGTGGCGGGCGAGGGCCTTGCACCAGTGCGTGGCCGGCGAGGTCTTGTTGCGCGCCCACGTCGCGAACTCCTTCGACACGCAGGCCCACGCCACCGACTGGGCCATGTACGCGGGTGACGCCTCCTTCCCGGGCGTACCGAACAGCGACGGCAGCACCGCGGTGAAGCCGGCCTCGGCAACACGCCGGCCGAAGTCGGCGACCGACGGCGTGATCCCGGGAATCTCGGCGATCACGAGGACCGCCGGCCCCTCACCTCGGCGGAACACCGTGCGGGTCTTGCCCTCGAAGGTGAACGTCGTCTCGGTGTACCCATCCAGGCCGGTCATGGCCCAACGCTACGCAGCCTCAGCGGCCGGGGTGGCGATCAAGCCAGTCGAGCAGGTCGTCGCGCCCGAGCGGCAGGGTCGCCACCTTGCCCTGCACGGCGTCGACGCCGAAGCCGAAGAGCACGGCGCGCTGGTGATCGGTCTCCACGCCGACGGCGAGGCTGCGCCATCCCAGGCCGTGCGCCAAGATCACGAGCGACCGGGCGACCTCGACACCACGCGGGTCGGCCTCGCTGATGTGGGCGACGAGCGCCGGCCCGAGCTTGAGCCCGCCGACTTCGAGGCCAGCGAGGTCCGGGAGCGACAGGCCGCCCTGCCCAGCATTCTCGACCAGCACATCGAGCCCGGCCGCCGACAGCGACGAGACGGCCTCGCGCCGCGCAGGATCGGCCAGGTGCCGTTCGCGCACCTCGAGCACCACCGCGTCACGCTCGAAGCCTGCCTCGTCCAGGTCGGCGAGGACGGCGTCGGTGAAGTGGGGCAGCGCCAGCTCCGCATCGGCGACGTTGAGGTGCAGCGGGACCAGGCCGTCGGGGGCGAGGTGGCCCATCCAGCGGCGCCGGTCGGCGAGCGCCGCCCGCCGGATCCAGCGTCCGAGGGGACCTGCGAGGTCGTCGTTGGCGGCCGCCGACAGGATCCGCATGGGGCCCACGGCGCCGAGCACCGGGTGCTCCCAGCGGACGAGGGCTTCGATGCCCGCCAGCGAGCCGTCGCGACCGACGAGGGGCTGGTGCACGAGGTGCAGGCCGTTGTCCTCGATCGCCGCGGCGAGATCGAGGGCGAAGGGATCCGTCCGGCGGACCGGCTCCGACGGGATCGGATCCCCGAGGTGCACCCGAGTCGCGCGCTCCACGCTCCCCGGCTCGCGCTCGCGCTCGGCTCGGGCGAGCTCGTCCCGGCTCACCGGGTGGCGCCGAGCCGCAGCGCGGCGCTGCTTGCGGGCGTACATCGCCAGATCGGCGGCCCGTAGCAGCCGCTCGGGATCGTCGGCGGGAAGGTCGGCGACGGCGACGCCCACGCTGACCGTGACCGAGAGGCGGGTCTCGCCCACGTCGACGGGCTCGGCCTCGATGGTGGTGCGCACCCGCTCGGCGATCGTGTGGGCCTGGTCCGCGTCGGCGAGGTCCTCGCACACGATGACGAACTCGTCGCCGCCGGTGCGGCACACCGTGTCCGAGGGACGGACGGCCCGACCGATCCGCTCGGCCACCTCGACCAGGAGGCGGTCTCCTCGGTCGTGGCCGTACTGGTCGTTGACGGCCTTGAACCCGTCGAGGTCGCAGAAGAGCACGGCCACGGCTCGCCCGGACCGCTTGGCACGGGCCAGTGCCAGGGTGAGCCGGTCGAGCAATGCCGCCCGATTGCCCACCCCGGTGAGCGGGTCGTGGGTGGCCTGGTGGGCGAGGCGCCGCTCGTCGATCGAACGCTCGACGGCCACCGTGACCAAGGACAAGACCGAGTCACGCACGGCCGGCCGGGCGATGGGCGCACCGGGCTCGGCGCCGAGGAGACCCACCACGGCCAGGGTCTGCCCGTTGCGGGGCGAGCGCACCGGGAGGATCGTGGCCGATCGGCAGGACTCGTCGGGAAGGACGTCGTCGCCGTAGCGCGGGTCGCCGAGGGCGTTGGCGACCATGACGGGCTCACCGGTGATCACGGCCTGGCCGAACGGGTTGCCGAGCCCGGGCTCGAGAGCGGCGAACCACGCTGCGAGCGCATCCTCGCCAGGTTGGTCCGGCTCGATGACCAGCAAGAGCCGGCCTTCCTCCTCGACGGTGGCGATCACGACCGTGGCACCCAGGGTGTGGCGCTCCAGGAGCGATCGGGCGGCCAGGATCGCCGTCGCGACGGGAGCGCCGCGGGCGATCAGCTCGAACACCTCAGCCTGCCCGTCGGCGAGCAGAGCCACGCTGCGACGGCGCAGCGCACCCAAGAAGGCGTCGGCGGCGAAGCGCACGAGGCTGAGGACCTCGTCGGACGGCGGCGGCTCGTGCGTGCGCCACGTCAAGCCGAGCACGCCCACCAGCTCACCGCCGTAGCCGAGGCGCACCCACAGCACGCCCTTGTCGTCGGGGTCGACCAGCGCCTGTTCGGTGGCCTCGCGAGGAATGGTGCCGGGACCGCGAACGAAGACGTGGCCGGCGCGCTCGAAGCGCGCGGTCAGCCAGCCGAACCCCTTGACATCGACCTTCTGCCCCCGCACGCGGCTCGGGATCGTCCGGCGCCGCGACCACTGGTGCGACACCCGCAGGGTGGATCCATCGGGAGCGAGCTCGTCGATGAAGGCAGAGTCGGCGCCGAAGAAGGAGGCGATCTCGCCCAGCCCGACCTCGATGGCGTCGTCGAGCAGCAGGGGAGCGCACCCGATGAGCCGGGTCGAGATCGACGCGACCAGCGCCTCGAACGCGACCTGCTCGGCGAGAGCCAGCTCGGCACGGTGGCGCTCGGTGATGTCCCGAACGATGCAGAGCACGACATCGCCGTCGCCCGGCACGAAGCGGGCCTCCACCCGACGAGCGTCGAGGCCGGGCCCGGCGGCGAAGATGTCGGTCTGGAGCCGACCCGTGTCAAGGGCGGCGGCCACCGCCCGGTGCACCAGCTCCAGGGTCGCCGGATCGGCGGGGGTGCCTGCGGGTCGGGCGCCGGCGGTCGGGTCGAACGCGCCGAGGACGTGGTCGCCGTCGTCGGCGAGCTGCTGGGCGTCGCGACGCAGCCGGACCACCGGGTCGGGCATCAGGTCGATCATGGCCTGGGCCTGCGACTCGAGGCGGACCAGCGCCCGGATGTCCGCTTCGTGCTCGAGGATCCGCGAAACGCCGTCCGCGACCAGGTCGACGAGTGCCAGCTGCCACGCCGAGAACGGCTCGCGCACCGTGGAATCGGCGAAGGCGATCGCACCGGCCACCCGTCCTGTCACCCACAACGGGCAGGCGACCATCGAGCCACCGCCGAGTGGTGCGTTGTCGAGGTTCGCCCCGGGACCCCCGAGGGCGGCGACGGTGGCCTGGCGGGCCAGCACGTCGTCGAGGCGCCAGTCCGAGATGGTCTCCCCGGCTGCCGGACCAATGGCGTCGGGTCCCGCTACCACCCGCACGGTCAGACCGGTTGCCGCCCGGAGGAGGACGAACCCGCGCCCCACGCCCAGCGCTCGACAGCCGGCCTCGACGAGCTGGCCGAGGCGCTCGTCGGGATCGCCGGGCGCCAGGCTCGCGACGCGGTGGAGCGCAGCGACATCGTCGGCGTGACGGTCAGCGAGGCTGGCGGCCTCGCTGCCCGGGCCACCGACCTGCCCTCCCTCGGCCGTCGTGTCCGGATCCATACGTTCCTCTGCACCGTATCGGTGCGCTGGCGTCTCATCGTCACCCAGTCGGGTACCTTCCGATCGGCCAAAACGTCCGGATCTGCAGGAATTCAGCCAGGGTCGCACCCCCGTCAACCCACGAGAGGCGCTATTCCCACTCGATGGTGCCCGGGGGCTTGCTCGTCACGTCGTAGGCGACGCGGTTGATGCCGTCGACCTCGTTGATGATCCGCGAGGACATGCGCTCGAGCAGGTCGTACGGGAGCCGGGCCCAGTCCGCCGTCATGGCGTCCTCGGAGGTCACGGCACGGATGATGGCCGGGTAGCCGTAGGTGCGCTCGTCGCCCATGACGCCGACTGAGCGGATGTCGGGCAGCACGGCGAATGCCTGCCAGATCTCCCGCTCGAGGCCGGCGGAGCGGATCTCCTCGCGGACGATGGCGTCGGCTCGCTGGAGGATCGCCACCTTGTCCGGGGTCACCTCGCCGATGATGCGCACGCCGAGACCGGGGCCCGGGAACGGCTGGCGCCAGACGATCTCGTCGGGCAGGCCCAGCTCGGTGCCGACCTTGCGGACCTCGTCCTTGAAGAGCGCCCGGAGCGGCTCGACCAGGTCGAACTGCATGTCCTCGGGCAGGCCGCCCACGTTGTGGTGGCTCTTGATCTTGGCGGCGCTAGCCGTGCCCGACTCGATGACGTCGGGGTAGAGCGTGCCCTGCACGAGGAACTTGGCGTCCTCGATCCCGCCGGACACGTCCTCGAAGATGCGGATGAACAGCTCGCCGATGGCCTTGCGCTTGTCTTCGGGGTCCGTGATCCCCGCCAGCTTGTCGAAGTAGCGATCTGCGGCGCGCACGTGGATCAGCTCGATCCCCTGGTGGCGCTGGAACGTCTCGACCACCTGCTCGCCCTCGCCCAGGCGCATGAGGCCCGTGTCGACGAACACGCAGGTCAGTTGGGACCCGATGGCCTTGTGCACGAGCGCAGCGGCGACCGCGGAGTCGACCCCGCCGGAGAGGGCGCAGATGACCCGGGCATCTCCGACCTGCTTGCGGATCAGGTCCACCTGGGTGTCGATGACCGAGCTCATGACCCACGCCGGCGGACAGCCGCAGACGTCGTAGAGCCAGTGCTCGAGCACGGCCTGGCCGTGGGGCGTGTGGACGACCTCGGGGTGGAACTGCACGGCATGGATCCGGCGCTCGACGTCTTCCATGGCCGCGACCGGCGCGCCAGGCGTGGACGCCGTAATCGAGAACCCGTCCGGCGGGACCGAGATCGAGTCGAAGTGGCTCATCCAGACCTGTTGCAGGGTCGGCTGACCGCCGCCGAACACCACGGCGTCGGACGCCGTCACGGTCATCTCGGTGCGGCCGTACTCGCCGGAGCCGGTGTTGGCGACGACGCCACCCGGGAGCTGCTGGGCGATGAGCTGGGCGCCGTAGCAGATGCCCAGGACGGGGGTCCCGAGGTCGTACACCGCGGGATCGATGACCGGCGCACCCTCGACGTGGACCGACTTGGGGCCGCCCGAGAAGATGATGCCGGCGGGGTTGCGGGCCGCCACCTCGGCGGCGGTGATGGTGTGGGGGACGATCTCGCTGTAGACGTGCGCCTCACGCACTCGCCGGGCGATGAGCTGGGCGTACTGGGCACCGAAGTCGACGACGAGGATCGGCCCGGTCTCCGACGAGTGGAGGGCGGTGACGGGATCGGGGTTGGTCATGGGTGCACCGGTGTGATCGTGAGCTCGGCCTTCTGGAGCTCCTTGAGCGTGCGGTAGCCGCACGACGCCATGGAGCGGCGTAGCCCACCGGCGAGGTTGGCCCGCCCGTCGCTCCGGTGCGCAGGCCCGACGAGCACCTCGCGCAGGGTGCCCACCGGCGGGGTGGCGACGCGATCGGCACGGGGCAGATCGGCGTGGCCGCCGTTGAGGCCCCAGTGCCAGCCTGCGCCGGGCGCATCGCTGGTGGCCGCGAGGGGCGCCCCGACCATCACGGCGTCGGCGCCGCAGGCGATGGCCTTGGCGATGTCGCCGCCAGTGCGGATGCCGCCGTCGGCGATGAGGTGGACGTACACGCCGGTCTCGTCCAGGTGGCGCATGCGCGCCGCCCGAGCGTCGGCGATGGCGGTGGCCTGCGCGGCACCCACTCCGAGGACCTGGCGGGTGGTGGACGTGGCACCGGAGCCGACCCCGACGAGGATCCCGGCGGCGCCGGTCCGCATGAGGTGGCTGGCCGCCTGGTAGCTGGCGCACCCGCCCACGATCACGGGGATGTCGAAGCGGCGCACGAACGTCTTCAGGTTGAGCGGATCGCCGTCCTTGGTGACGTGTTCGGCCGACACCACCGAGCCCTGCACGACCAGCAGGTCGAGCTCGGCGGCGAGCAGCGCATCGGCGTAGTCCGGCAGGCGTTGGGGGGTGATGGCCGCGCACGAGGTGACCCCGGCGCCGCGGATCTCCTTGATGCGGTCCCGGATCAGCTCGGGCTTGATGGGCTCGGCGTAGAGCTCTTGGAGCCGCTCCGTGGCCCGGTCGTCCGAGAGCCCGGCGATCTCGGCGAGCACGGCCTCGGGGTCGTCGTAGCGGGTCCACAGGCCCTCGAGGGCGAGCACGCCGACGCCACCGAGCTCGCCGATGGCGACGGCACTCGCCGGGCTGACGACGCTGTCCATGGCCGACGCCATGATCGGGAGGTCGAAGCGGAAGGCGTCGATCTCCCAGGACAGGTCGACGTCCTCGGGATCGCGGGTGCGACGCGACGGGACGAGGGCGAGGTCGTCGAGGCTGTAGGCCCGGCGTCCGGTCTTGCCCATGCCGATCTCGATTTCAGCCATGGACGATCTCCTCTACCCCGGCTCGGGAAAGGAAGGAGTCTACGTGGTGCGCACGAGGGGCCCCGACCCGACCGATCGGGCGGGAACCGGAACGCTCGTGCCGAACGGGCGGCTACCGGCCCCAGTAGTTGGGGGCTTCGGCCGTGATGGTGATGTCGTGGGGGTGGCTCTCGCGCAAGCCGGCGCCGGTGATGCGGACGAAGGTGGCCGCCTGGAGCTCCTCGATGGTGCCGGCACCGCAGTAGCCCATCGCCTGGCGGAGTCCGCCGACGAGCTGGAAGATGATGCGCCGCACCGGGCCCTTGTAGGCGACCCGGCCCTCGATGCCCTCGGGCACCAGCTTCTCGGCGTCGATGACGTCGCCCTGGAAGTACCGGTCCTTCGAGTACGAGCGGGTCTTCATCGCCCCCATGGAACCCATGCCGCGGTACTCCTTGAAGCGCTCGCCCTGGTAGAGCACGACGTCGCCCGGGCTCTCGTCGACGCCGGCGAGCAGGCTGCCCAACATGACCGTGTCCGCACCCGCGGCCAGGGCCTTGGCGATGTCGCCGGAGAACTGGATGCCGCCGTCGGCGATCACGCAGGCGTCGTAGTCGGCCGCAGCGGCGGCGGCATCGGCGATGGCCGTGAGCTGCGGGACGCCGACGCCGGCGACGACTCGGGTGGTGCAGATCGAGCCCGGCCCGACCCCGACCTTGATGGCGGAGGCACCGGCATCGAGCAGGGCCTTGGCGCCGTCGTAGGTGGCGACGTTGCCCGCCACGATCGGCACCGGGAACTCCTCCACGATCTTGGCGACGAGGTTGATGACCCCGGCGGAGTGGCCGTGGGCGGTGTCGACCACGAGCAGGTCGACGCCGGCATCGATGAGCGCCAGCGCCCGCTCGAACGCATCGGGCCCGGTTCCGACGGCGGCGCCGCAGCGCAGGCGGCCCTGGTCGTCCTTCGTGGAGTCCGGGTACTGGATGCGCTTCTGGATGTCCTTGACCGTGATGAGGCCGGACAGGCGGCCGTCGCCGTCGACCACCGGCAGCTTCTCGATGCGGTGGCGGCCGAGGATGGCCTGGGCCTCCTCGAGGGTCGTGCCCTGGGGTGCGGTGATCAGTCCCTCGCTGGTCATCACGGCGCCGATGCGCTCGTTGACGTCCTCGTGGAATCGCAGGTCGCGGTTGGTCAAGATGCCGACGAGCCGGCCGTCGTCGTCGGTGATCGGCACGCCGGAAATCTTGAACCGAGCCATGAGGTCCAGCGCATCGGCCACGAGGGCGTCGGGGCCGAGCGTCACCGGATCGACGATCATCCCGGACTCGGATCGCTTGACCTTGTCGACCTCGCCCGCCTGGTCCGCCACGGAGAGGTTGCGGTGCACGATGCCGAGGCCGCCGGCTCGGGCCATGGCGATGGCGAGGCTGGCCTCGGTGACGGTGTCCATGGCGGCCGACAGGATCGGCACCTGGATCTGGATCCCGGGGGTCACGAACGAGGCGGTCGACACCTCGTTGGGCAGCACGTCGCTGGCCGCCGGGACGAGGAGCACGTCATCGAAGGTCAGCCCTTCGGTGGCGAATCGGTCGGAGGGCGATTGGGCCATGGGGGCTCCCGGTAGCGGCGGGCTTCGTTGCCGCAGGCTATCGGGCGCAGCCACGGGCCGCGAAGCCCATCTCGCAGGCCGGGCCGGGGACGCCTCAGCGCCGGATGGACTTCAAGATGGCCCGGGCCACCGTGGTGTTCATCTGGTACACCGCCGTCTTCGACGCATCACGGGCCAGCTTCACCACGCTGCCCCCGGTGGCCTCCTCGACGGAGTCCAGGCCGTCGACCACCGCCTGCTTCGTGAGGTCCGTGGCCTTGTATCCCGCGTTGGTGAGCGCCTTGACGATCTCGCTTTGCGCAACGGGCTCGGGTGCGGCCGACGCGATGATCCGTAGCGCTTCCTTGGTCAGCTCGGCGCCTTGGTTGATGGCCTCGTGGGTCGTGAGGTTGCCCTCCTCCTGCCCGTCCACCGAGGCCAGCCATCGCCGCACCTTCACCACGAGCTCGCCGTGGGTCTCTCCTTCGAACGAGATGGTGGCCATGGCCGAACGCTACCTCCGAAGGACCTCGCAGGTATTTGATTGAACATGTGTTCGCTTTTGGGGTGATCATGCGGTAACCCTGCGAGCGTGACCCCGCCCCGCTGGCTTCCACCTCCAGTCCGACCCACCCGAACCGCCGCTGACGCAGACGCAGCACCCCGTCGACGACGAGAACAGACCCAGCACCGACGTCACGCGCCGTCACGCCCTCGGCGTCGAAGCGCCGACGAGCCCTGCCGGCCCCCACCCCACGCACCTCACCCGAGCCGGCCCCCAGCCCACCTGACCGCCCGGCCACCACCTCTCGCCCTCACCGACCGAGCCGCACCCGCGGCCACTTGGTCGCGCTCCCGCACGACCGCCCCCAAGCTCCCGTGACCTGACCTCAAACAGCACATGGAGAGCACCAGCGTCCCGTCGTCGTTCAGCCGAGACCGTCGGGGTAGCCAATTGCTGCTACCACTGGTAGCATCCAGGTATCAAGGTTAGCGTGAGTCTCCCCGATAACGATGTTGCGTACTTGGATGCGTACGCACAGACCCAAGGTCTCGACTCCCGTTCCGCCGCGCTGCAGAAGGCCGTGCGACTTCTCCGGGCCTCCGAGTTGGGCGCCGCATACGAGGACGCGTGGACCGACTGGGTGGAGAGCGAGGATGCCGGACTCTGGGAAGCGGCAACGGCCGACGGGCTCGCCTGATGCGCCGCGGCGAGATCCGCTGGGTCGATCTCGATCCTGCACGGGGCGTCGAATCGAACAAGCGCCGGCCAGGCGTGATCGTCAGCAACGACGGGGCCAACACGATTGCGAACCGCCTCGGCCGGGGCGTGGTGACCATCGTGCCTGTGACCTCCAACACCGAACGGATCTACCCCTTCCAGGTGCTCCTGACTGCCCAAGCCACCGGCCTCGCCCGGGACTCGAAAGCCCAGGCAGAACAGGTCAGGTCCGTGGCCGTCGAACGGGTCGGTGAACGGATCGGGATCCTCACGAGCGCGGGCCTCACTGAGCTCGACGAGGCCCTGCGGATCCACCTCGCTCTCTGACCGCGAACACCCCCAATCGCCGGGTTTGTGGCGTTCCGATGTGCATCGGCCGTCCCCGACAACTTCTGGGGAACCCCGTCGCTTGGTTCGCGCCGGTACGGTCAACGACGTGAACGGACTGGGCCGGCGGCGGATCATGGAACCGCTGTTTGTTGCAGCGTTGGTGTTCACGGCTTGCACCCGAGGCACCCGCCGTTCACGGTTTCGGAGGGTTCGGCCGGAGCCGCCGGGACCCCATTCCGGCTCGAGTTCAACGATCGCTCGCCGCGCCTGTCGGTGTACCTGATCGAGGCGAAGACCGAGGGCATCTGGGCAGGGATCGGCACCGCCGTCCCCTCGGATGCGACCGCGAAGGCCTCGTACTCAACATCGGTGCCACAAACCGACGCGACGACCACGAAGGCGATCGACGAGATCGTGCTTCCACCCGAGCTGCGACGGGTACGCACTCGGATCTGCGTCGACTTCGAGCCGGGCAACCGTGACTACGACACCGGCAAGAAGTGCGTCGACATCAAGAACTGATCCGTGCCCTCCTCGCCGGTGCCCAGCTCCAAAGCACCACGGTGGCCGACCGGACGCTGCAGGCGCGCGGAGAGGATGTCACCTACTTCGTCCGTCGCATCTCGAGCTGACCGTCCCAACCGCCACGAAGAACCAGGAGACTGATCTGATGGCAGAGCTCAGCATCCAAGAGACCCTCTATCCGGGCATCACCTGCTTCGGGTGTGGCCACGCCAACCCCGATGGCTTCCACCTCCGCAGCTACCGCAACGGCACCCGGACCGTCGCCACCTTCACGCCGCGCTCGGAGCACGACAACGGCTTCGGGTTCGTGAACGGCGGCATCATCTCCACGGTGCTGGACTGCCACACGGCGGCGGTGGTGCTGTGGGAGGCAGACCAACGCGGCTGGAAGGCCGACGAGGGTGCGCCCGTTCCGTTCATCACCGCAGGCTTCGACGTGAGGTTCCGTCGACCCACCCCGCTCGGGCCACCACTGACGCTCCGGGCGGAGCCAGCCGAGGTCTCCGAGTCGAAGATCGTGGTCAATGCAGAGCTCGTCGTCGACGAGAAGGTCCGGGCCACCATGGTCGCAACCTGGGTGAGATTCCATCCCCGCTGACGGTCCAGCGACGCGGCGCTCAGTTGGCCGAGGGGTCCTCGGGGTGGTTGGCGAACCAGGCCACCTCGCCGCGTTGGCGGCGCAGGACTCGGGACCACATGCCGTCGGGGTCGCTGTCGGTCACGTCGGCGGGATCGGCGTCGACGACCCACCATGCGCCTTCGCCGAGCTCGTCCTCGAGCTGTCGCGGCGCCCAGCCGGCGGAGCCGGCGAAGATGCGGATGTGCTCCCACGGCAGACCGTCCTCGTCGGGCGGCTCCTCGATGTCGACGGCCGCGCAGTCGCCGATGATCCGGGTCTCGGTGTGGGCGCCGACCGCGGCGGAACGCCCGAGCGCGACGAGCGAGTCCCGACCCACCGGTCCCCCGAGGAACAGCACGCCGGGCGCCGCCGAGTGGCCGGACCAATCGGGCGCGACCTCGTCCACCGCCGTGGCGCTCGGCCGGTTCAAGACGATGCCGAAGGCACCGTCGGGTCCGTGGGCGAGCAGGAGTACAACGGTGCGCTCGAACGTGGGATCCGCGATGAGCGGCGTCGCCACGAGGAGGCGACTGGCGTGGCTCACCCCACCACCGGAGGGCGCATCGGGAGCACGGACACGAGGTGGAGGCTACCGGCGGGCCAACGAAGACACCCGGAGCGCGCCTCCAGGTGTCGGACCGCGCGACCGCTGCCCGCCAGGCTCAGATGTGGCCCATGTCGCCACGCACGACGGTGCCGGTGACGAACCCCAGGAGCTGGCGCAGCATCGCCGCCGTGGCACCCCAGACGGTGTCGCCCTCCAGCTCGAAGAACCACATCGCCCGTTCGGTGCCGAAGATGTCCCACCGTTCCTCTCGGAAGATCGCCGGGTCGAGCAGCTCGGCGAGCGAGACGGTGAGGACGGCCTCGACCTCCGCCGGGCTCGCCTGGAGCCTGGGTCGGGCGGAGAGGACGGCGACGAACGGCACGATGAACGAGTTCGACGTGATGGTGCTGAGGTGGTCGAGCTCACCGATGATCTCGATCAGATCGGAGTCCAGCCCCACCTCTTCGCACGCCTCGCGCTTGGCCGTGTCGCGGAGGTCTTCACCAGCATCTTGACCACCACCGGGGAACGACACCTCGCCGCTGTGCACCCGGAGGGCGGCGGACCGGCGGGTCAGGATGATCCAGGTCTCGCCGTCGTCCTCGTAGACGGCAGCGAGCACAGCGGACGCTCGGTCGACCTTGCCCTCGCGGGGCGATCGCTGCGCCAGCCCGAGCTCCGCGAAGCGGGCCCGAACCTGATCGATCGAGATGTGACGTTCAGCCGGCTCCAGCGACGCCCACGGAGGAGGCCCGCCCGCGCGGACCCCTGGCGGCCGGGGGATCTGCTGGGCTCCGCCGCGTGGTGCAGCAGGACCCGGAGCGGCCGGTGCGCTGCTCACCGCAGGATCTACGAGCTGGTCGGCGCGTGCTCGGCCACGAGGTGCTCGAGCACCTCGCGCAGGCCACCCGTCTTGAGGTCGGCCATCACCCGGCCCGGCGTGGTCTCGCCCTTCTCCCACTCCATCCAGGAGGCGAGGAGCTTGGCGGGGTCTGAGGGCGGACGGTCCATGCCTCCATGCTACCGAGCGGCGCCCGGCCGACCAGCGGTCGGCACCGCTGCTCCCACGAGCGGAGTACCCTTGATCCTGTCGGTCAGCGTCTGGGCAGGAGGGACCCGGTGGCGGAAGCACCCACCAGCCACCTGCGCAACCTCCCACAACAGGCGCGCTCGGCCGCACGGGTCGAGCTGCTCCTCGACGTGGCCGAGGAGGTGTTCGAGGAGGTCGGCTACGACGCGGCCACGACCAACCTCGTCGCGTCGCGCGCCGGTGTCCCCGTCGGCACGCTCTACCGCTGGTTCCCGGACAAGGCGGCGCTGGCCGAGGCCCTCACGGATCGCTACCTCGATCGGCTCGTCACGCTCTACACGGAGCTGCTGACCGACCTGCCGCCCGAGGAACGCATCGGGGACTTCCTCCATCGGGTCATGGCCCGTCTCGTGGCCGAGACGCAGGGCCAGAAGGCGCTGCCCGCCCTGCTCGTGTCGGCCATGGTGCCGGGCAACCGCTCGCCCGCCGGCGCCCGCATGCGCGCCGGGCTCGAAGGCCACATCCGCGCCCTGATCGAGCTGCGGGTCCCCGGCATCCCGACGGACCTGCGCGACCGCACCGCGGAGGTGACGGTGACGCTCGCCCACCTCGTGATCGCCGCGGCCGCCGCCGGCGAGGACGACGAGCGGCGCGAAGTCCTCACCAACGAGTACATCGACGCCCTGCTCGCCTACCTCGAGGCGAAGTTCCCGTCTGCCGACCACCCGGCCTGGACCGACCCCGACGTCGCCGTCAAGCCCGTCTTCGCCGCCCCCCAACGAGCCGAGCGCCTCGCCCAAGCGGACTGACTTCTCGTCACTCGTGCCAACGACAAAGGCCCGGCCACCAGGCCGGGCCTTTGCAGCTTCGTTTCCGAGCGAAGCGAGTGACGAGACTCCTACATCATGCCGCCCATGCCACCCATGCCGGGGGGCATCCCGCCGCCCATGCCGCCGCCAGCGCCCTCTTCTTCGGGCTTGTCGGCGACGATGGCCTCCGTGGTCAGCAGCAGGGCGGCGATGGACGCCGCGTTCTGCAGAGCTGCCCGGGTGACCTTGGCCGGGTCGATGACGCCGGCCTTGAGCAGGTCCTCGAACACGCCGGTCGCGGCGTTGAGGCCAATGGAGCCAGTCTCGCGCTCGATCTGCTGTACGACGACGGCCCCTTCGAGGCCGGCGTTCTGAGCGATCATGCGAGCGGGAGCGTCGAGCGCGTTGTGCACGGAACGTGCACCCGTGGCCTCATCGCCCTCGAGGCCCTCGATGGCCGTGGCGACCGCGGCGCGGGCACGCACCAGCGTGGTGCCACCGCCAGGGACGATGCCCTCTTCGATGGCGGCACGCGTGGCGGACAGCGCATCTTCGATGCGGTGCTTCTTCTCCTTGAGCTCCACCTCCGTGGCCGCACCGACCTGGACGACGGCAACGCCGCCGGCCAGCTTGGCAAGGCGCTCCTGGAGCTTCTCGCGGTCCCAGTCCGAGTCGGTCTCGTCGATCTCACGACGGATCGACGCGATCCGGCCCTCGACGTCGGAGTGCTCGCCGCCACCTTCGACGATGGTGGTCTCGTCCTTGGTGACGACCACCTTGCGGGCGGTGCCCAGCAGGCCGAGGTTGGTGTTCTCGAGCTTGAGCCCGATGGTCTCGGAGATGACTTGGCCGCCGGTGAGGGTGGCCATGTCGCCCAGCATCGCCTTGCGGCGCTCGCCGAAGCCGGGGGCCTTGACGGCGACGGAGTTGAAGGTGCCGCGGATCTTGTTCACCACGAGGGTGGCGAGGGCTTCGCCCTCGATGTCCTCGGCGATGATCAGCAGCGGCTTGCCGGCCTGCATGACCTTTTCGAGCACGGGCAGCAGATCCTGCACCGAGCTGATCTTCGAGCTCACGAGGAGGATGTACGGATCCTCGAGCACGGTCCCCATGCGATCGGGGTCGGTGACGAAGTAGGGGGAGATGTAGCCCTTGTCGAAGCGCATCCCCTCAGTCAGCTCGAGGTCGAGCCCGAAGGTGTTCGACTCCTCGACGGTGATGACGCCTTCCTTGCCGACCTTGTCCATCGCCTCGGCGATGGCCTCGCCGACGGTGGTGTCGGCGGCGGAGATCGAGGCGGTGGCAGCGATCTGCTCCTTGGTCTCGATGTCGATCGCCATCGCGGACAGGTGGTCCGACACGGCCGCGACAGCGGCCTCGATGCCGCGCTTGAGGCTCATCGGGTTGGCCCCGGCGGCGACGTTGCGCAGGCCCTCGCGGACCATCGCCTGAGCCAGCACGGTGGCGGTGGTGGTGCCGTCGCCCGCAACGTCGTTGGTCCTGGTGGCGACGGTCTTGGCGAGCTGAGCGCCGAGGTTCTCGAAGGGGTCCTCGAGCTCGATCTCCTTGGCGAT
>JBKJPY010000091.1:0-60278 GCA_046594195.1 Acidimicrobiales bacterium
GTCCGACTCCTCCTTGCGCTTGCCCAGCTCGCCCATGTCCTCGACCGGCACGATGACCTCGAGATCGAGGACCTTGCGCACGCCGGTGTCGACGATGCGGACCGGCCGGTAGGTCCACTCGTCCTTTGCGTCGCGCGCCCGTCCGCCCAGGTAGCGGGCGAGCTCGTCAAGCGGGCGCTGGGTGGCCGACAGCCCGATGCGCTGGGGCGGCGTGGCGCAGCGCGCTTCGAGCCGCTCGAGCGTGAGGGCGAGGTGCGAGCCGCGCTTGGTGGCTGCGAGGGCGTGGATCTCGTCGATGATCACCGCTTCGACGTTGACCAGCGTGTCCCGCGCCGCCGAGGTGAGCATCAGGTAGAGGGACTCCGGCGTGGTGATCAGCAGGTCCGGTGGGTGGCGGGCCAGGCGGCGGCGCTCATCCGCTGGCGTGTCCCCGGTTCGGGATCCGACCGTCGGGACGTGGACCGGGTGGCCGGCACGCTCGGCCGCGTGGGCGATGCCCACCAGCGGCGCCCGCAGGTTCTTCTCGACATCCACCGCCAGCGCTCGCAGCGGGGACACGTAGAGCAAGCGGGTGGCCGCCTTCGGGTCCGGTGGCGGCGTGGTGAGCAGCCGGTCGATCCCCCACAGGAACGCAGTCAAGGTCTTGCCCGACCCGGTAGGCGCCAGGATCAGCGTGTGCTCACCGGACGCGATGGCGGGCCAGCCCTGCTCCTGCGCGTTGGTGGGCGCGGGGAAGGAGGTGGCGAACCAGTCCCGGACGGGTGGCGAGAAGAGATCCAGCGCAGCGATAGCCCGAAGCCTACGGACGACCTCGGACACCCAGACCGGGACCGGTCCGGTTCGGCTTGATCAGTTGGCGGGAAGGTCGCAGGTGGCCTGGAGGTCGGCGAGGAGCGCCTCGAACTCGGCATCGGCCTTGCCGCTGCTGAAGGTCTTCACCAGGAGGGCATCCGCCAGATCGTGGTCCAGGTTCTTCGACGTGCAGGTGGCGATGTCCTTGCTGAGCCCCGTCGTCAGCGCGGTCGCGAGCTCGCCGTAGATGTCGAAGTCGCACTCCCCGTAGGCGTCGACGAGGGCTTGGCCCTGATCCTCGTCCAGCCCCACGTTCGACGGGTCGAAACCGGGGTCAGCGGCGTCCTCTGCGGTGATCCCGGCTTCGTTCATGGCCTTCACCGTGGCCAGATCGACGAACTTCGGCGCGACACACGCCGCTTGCTCCTTGGACAGCACCAGGTTGCCGCCGTCCTTGCTCCCGGCGGTCATGCCCTTCGTGAAGGCCGCGACGTACTCGTCGGCCGTGACCCTCGTGGGCTCGACCCGGCCGCCGGTCGTGGTCGTCGCGCCATCGTCCGGTGCAGGGTCGGCTTTCGTGGTGGTCGTCTTCTCGGCGCCGTCAGAGCCGGAGGAACCGCAGCTGGCCGCAACGAGGGCGAGGGTGAGCACGGACACGATGACGAGGAGCTTTCGCATCCGCTGACCCTAGGGGAATCGGGCCACGCCATCGGTCGATCACCGAGGTACCCTCGGTCCGTGGCCGAGTTCCAATCCCGTGAGTACCACCCTGCGTTCGAGGAGTATTGCGAGGCCATCTTCGAGTTGCACGAGGACGACGTCGAGGTCATCCAGGCCCGCATCGCCGAGCGCCTCGGTGTCTCGCGACCCGCCGTGTCCGAGATGAGCCGGCGCATGGAGTCCGAGGGCCTGGTCGAGATCGACCGAACCATCCGCCTCACCGCGTCAGGCTCGGTGCTGGCCGAGCGCGTCGTGCGCCGCCACCGACTCGCCGAGCGCCTCCTGACGGACATCTTGGGCCTCTCCTGGGCCGACGCCCACACGGAGGCCGGCCGTTGGGAGCACGTGATCTCCGATGCGGTCGAGGCCGCCATCATCCGCCTCCTCGACGATCCCACCACCTGCCCGCACGGCAACCCGATCCCCGGCACCGCCTACAAGGCGCCCGACACCGTCGCCCTGTCCGACCTCGGCGTCGGTGCCGGCTTCACCGTGATGCGGATCCCAGAGGAGCTGGAGTTCACCCCGGGCTTGTTGGATTTCCTCGAGGATGCGTCGATCCAACCAGGCCACACCGGCACCGTCACCGCCTCCTCGCCCGATGGCACCACCACGGTGGAGATCGACGGACGCCACATCGGGGTGGGTTCCTTCGCCAGCTCCCGCATCCTCGTCGCCAACGCCTGAGGCGCGTCAGCCGACGGGCTGGGGCTCCGTGGATCCGACCGGCGCCAAGACGTCGGGCCGGTCCCCAGTGTGCACGATGGTCAGCAGCTTGGTGGCGCGGGTCAGCGCGACGTAGAGGGCGCGCATGCCCTGCGCCTCCTCGGCGAGGATCCCTGCGGGGTCGACCACCACGGTGGCGTCGAGTTCGAGGCCCTTGACGATGCCCACGGGCACGACCGTCACCTGGTGGTTGAGTCCCTGTTCGATGGCGACGCCGTGATCAATGCCCGCCGCCGTCAGCGACGCCGAGCACTCGTCGACGCGGGAGGCCGGGGCGATCACGGCCACGTTGCCGTGGCCGACCGCGGCGATTTCGTCCCGGACCGCCTGGGCGATGGCCGGTCCGAGCGGTTGGGACGCCTCGACCCGCACGAAGTGCGGAGGGCGGCCGTCCTGGCGGACCGAGCGCGGTGGGAGCAGGTCCGGTGCGGAGCGGGCGAGGACCCGGGCGGCAAGGTCCATGTTCGGTCCAGGGATGCGGTAGCCGACGGTGAGCTGCTCACGACGCGCCGGGCGGCGGTCGGGCAGCAGGGAGAGGATCTCGTCCCAGTTGGCGTGGGCCCAAGCACCGGTGGACTGGGCGATGTCGCCGACCACGGTGAGCGAACCGTTGAGCGACCGGCGGCTGATCATGGCCAGCTGCATCGGCGACAGGTCCTGCGCCTCGTCGATCACGATGTGGCCGTAGGTGCGGATCTCCTCGTCGTCGCGCCGCTGCCGCCGTGGCTTGGGACCGAGCAGGGCTCGGGCCTCGTCGAGCAGGGGGACGTCGTCGTGGGTCCACACCACGTCATCGACCGACGCCGAACGGACCCGGTGCAGCAGCTCGACGCGTTCCTTGGACAGCAGGCGGCCCGCCGCGAGGGAGAGCAGGGCCTTGGACCCGAAGAGGTCGTGCAGCAGTTGCGCTGGGGTCAGCACCGGCCACATTTCCTCGAGGGCGGCGCGTACGTCGGGGTGCTTGCGGACCTGGCGCCACACCTCATCGGGGTCGAGGGGGGTGCGGGCGGACTCGGCGAGGTGGAACGCGACCTCGCGCTCGACGAACCGACGACCGGCGTTGTGGAACCGGTACCGGCGACGGGCGTCGCGGACGATGTCCGCGGAGGTGCCCACCGAGAGGCTCAGGGTCTGGAGGCCGAGGCCGATCCGCAGCGGCCGTCGCAGGGCCCGCTTGCGGTCGCGCACGGCCTTGGCGAGCACCTTGGCCATGACCTCGTGGCCCTTGAGGCGGGCGACGGCCTCACGGTCGCGGCCGCGGATCGCGACCCCGTCCACCAGGTCGGCCAGCACGGCCAGTTCCACGCCGGACTCGCCCAGCGAGGGCAGCACCTGCTCGATGTAGGCGAGAAAGAGCCGGTTGGGCCCGACGACCAGCACCCCTTGATCCTCGAGCGGGAACCGGTGCGTGTAGAGGAGGTACGCGGCGCGGTGGAGGGCCACGACCGTCTTGCCCGTACCCGGGCCGCCCTGCACCACCAGGACACCGGGGAGTGGTGCCCGGATGATCTCGTCCTGCTCGCCTTGGATCGTCGCGACGATGTCGCCCATGCGCCCAGACCTGGCGGTTTCGAGTGCGGCGATGAGGGTGCCGTGGCCCTGGAGCCCGGCGCCTTCGCCGAGGTCCAACGCATGCTCGCCGAACAGCTCGTCTTCGATCCCGAGCAGCTGGCGGCCGCGCGTGGCGAAGTACCGGCGCCGGGCGAGGTCCATCGGGTGGCGGCCCGTCGCCCGGTAGAAGGGCTCGGCCACGGGCGCCCGCCAGTCCACGACCACCGGCTCCTGGTTCGGGTCCGAGACCGCCAGGCGCCCGATGTAGAAGGTTTCGCCGCCTGCGTCCTGCTCCCGGTCGATCCGGCCGAACAGGAGGGAGGCGTCACCCAGCTGGAGCTGGGAGAGCCGGTTGAGCACGGTGTCGAAGATGACTTCGCGCTCGAAGCGCGCCTGCTCGGTGCCACCCTTGCCGACCTCGACCATGCCCTTGAGGCGGTTGGCCGACGTGCGCGCCTGCTCGAGGCAGTCGTAGGCACGGTCGATGTAGGCCTGTTCAGCGGCCAGATCGGGATGGATCGCCATGGGCGTCTGCGGTCCTGGGGTGGGTGGAAACCCCTTCTGAGGGGATTCGAAAGCTTAGCCCCGCCCGCCCCACTTCGAACCGGTCAGCGTCTGCCCTGGCCCGCCTCACGATCCGACGTCTTCGCCGATCTGCTTCAGCGCGTCGCGCAGGGCCAGGCGGATGCGGCGCGCTTCGGCCGGCAGGAGGTGGGCCACGAGGCCCTCCCCCGGCTTGCCGATCTCGTCGACGGTCAGCACCACCCGCGGCTCGGCATCGTCGTAATCGTCGGCGATGGCGATTGCCCACGACACGGGCGTCAGGTCCGGGTCGTCCGCCACGACCGGGTCGAGCAACGGGTCGAACGGGTGGTCATCGATCGAGCGGCGCATGCTCGCATCCAACCACGGCGGTCGAAGGCTCAGCGCAACCAGTTCGGCGCGTCCGGCGCCGCCTGCAGTTCCTGGCGCGACCGCCACGAGCGAACCACGAGCTCGAGGGCACGATCGCGCTGCTCGGGGGGCAGAGAAAGTGCGGCCCGGAGGTCGGCCTCGAACCGTGCGTGGTCGGCATCGTCCATGCCCGCCCGGAGGTCGAGGATGGAGCGTTCCAGCGTCGGTTCCATAGGTGATCGATCGGGTCGGCGCGGAGGGGATTGAGGCCTCACCTTGCAGAGGGTCCATCTGGCCCATACCGCGGAGCGCAGCGCCCGGGCCCAAGAAGCGACGGCGATCCGCCAGATGGGGAGGCTGCGGGGCGCGCCGGTAGCGTGATCGCGATGGTCAGCGCCGACGCCCCGTTCCTCCGAGCCTGCCGGTGCGAGCCCCACGACCGCGTCCCCGTCTGGTTCATGCGCCAGGCCGGACGGTCGCTCCCGGAGTACAAGGCGATCCGTGGTCCCGGGTCCATCGTCGCCGCCATCCGGACCCCGGACGTCGCCACCGAGATCACGCTGCAGCCCGTCCGCCGCTACGGCACCGATGCTGCGATCTTGTACTCCGACATCGTGACCCCCATCGAGGCCATCGGCTTCGGCGTCGACGTCGCACCCGGCATCGGGCCGGTGGTGGAGCAGCCATTCCGATCGGCGGCCGATCTCGACCGGATCAGACCGCTCGATCCCGAGGCCGACACCCCCTACGTGCTCGAGACGGTCCGCAACCTCGTCCGAGAGCTGGGCGACGTGCCGCTCATCGGCTTCGCCGGGGCACCGTTCACCGTTGCGTCGTACCTGGTCGAAGGCCGTCCCAGCCGTACGTACGAGCACACCAAGGCGCTCATGTACACCGAGCCGGAGCTCTGGTTCGCCCTCCTCGACCGCCTCGCCGACCTCGCCCTCGCGTCGCTCCGAAGCCAGGTCGCCAACGGCGCCTCCGCCGTGCAGCTGTTCGACTCATGGGCCGGTGCGCTGTCGCCGTCGGACTACGTGCGGTACGTCCAGCCGGCCTCGCAGAAGGTGCTCGAGGGCATCGCCTCCACCGGCGTGCCCCGCATCCACTTCGGCGTGAACACCGGCGAGCTGCTCACCCACATGCGCGACGCCGGGGCCGACGTGATGGGCATCGACTGGCGCATGGATCTCGACGACGCACGCGTCCGTCTCGGCGATGCGACCGCCCTGCAAGGGAACCTCGACCCGGTCGCCGTGCTCGCCGGAGCCGACGTCGCCCTGGACCGGTCGCGCGACGTGCTGCGCCGGGCGGGCGGCCACCGCGGGCACATCTTCAACCTGGGCCACGGCGTCTTGCCCAACACCGATCCCGAGGTGCTCGAACGCGTGGTCGAGCTGGTGCACACCGAAGGCAGGGTCGCATGAGCGCCGTCCCCGCCGACGAGCGCATCGGCGTCGTGGTGATGGCGTACGGCACGCCGGCCACACCCGCTGACGTCGAGCCGTACTACACGCACATCCGGCGTGGGCGACCGCCGACGCCGGAGCAGCTGGCCAACCTGCAGATGCGCTACGACGCGCTCGGAGGAACCTCGACGCTGGCGGCGCGGACAGCCGACCAGGTCGCCGCCATCACCGACGCACTCGAGCGCCTCCACCCCGGTCGCTTCGTCATTGCGCTGGGCCAGAAGCACGCCTTCCCGTTCATCGAGGACGGGGTCGCCTCCCTCGCCGACCAGGGCGTGCGCTCGGTCATCGGCGTCGTGCTGGCGCCGCACTACTCCGGGTTCAGCGTCGGCCAGTACCAGGACCGAGTGGCGGCCGCCGCCGCCGCGGTGGGCCTGTCGGCGACGGGGATCGAGCGGTGGCACGACCTGCCCGAGTACCGCGCCTTCCTCGCCGCCGCGGTCGCGGTGGAGTTGCGCGGCCTCCCGTCGCGGACCGAGGTCGTGTTCACGGCTCACTCCCTGCCCGAGCGGGTCCTCGCCGATGACCCGTACCCCGACGAGCTGCGGACCTCGGCGGAAGCTGTCGCCGACCTGGTGAAGATCCGCCACCGTGGGATCGTCGACGGACCGACGGCGATCGAGGACCCGCGATGGTCGATGGCCTGGCAGAGCGCAGGGGCGACGCCCGAACCGTGGCGCGGCCCCGACATCCTCGACGTGATCCGGGAGCGGGCCCAGGGACGCGAGGTCGCCGGCATCCTCGTGTGCCCCCAGGGGTTCGTGGCCGATCACCTCGAGGTGGCCTACGACCTCGACATCGAGGCCGCCCGCGTGGCCGAGGGGGCCAACATCGCCTTCGCCCGCACCCAGGTCCTCAACGACGACCCGGTCGTCCTCGCCGCGCTGGCCGCCCGCATCGCCGCGCTCGCCCCCCTCACCACGGCCCCATGAACCCGGCGGCACCCGATCACGTGGTGGTCGTCGGGGGCGGGATCACCGGCCTCGTCGCCGCCTACCGGCTGTCGCAGGGAGGGGTGCACGTCACGGTGGTCGAGCCCGATCGGCTGGGCGGGAAGCTGCAGACGTCCATGGTCGCCGGTCGCCCGGTCGACGAGACGGCCGATGCGTTCCTGCTGAGGGTGCCGTGGGCGCTGGCGCTGTGCCACGACCTGGAACTCGACGGCGAGCTGATCTCGCCGGTGGAGCGGACCGCCCACCTGTTCCTCGACGGCACCCGCCGGTCGCTGCCCACCGGGCACGTCATGGGCGTCCCGACGGACCTCGACGCGCTCGCGGCGAGCGGCGTGGTGTCGCCCGCCGGCGTCGAGCGCGCCCGTGCGGATCTCACGCTGCCGGCGGATCCGGCCGATCCCGGAGCATCAAGCGCCGACACCGCCGTCGGTCCGTACCTGCGCCGCCGCCTCGGCGACGAGGTCGTCGACCGGCTGATCGACCCGCTGCTCGGCGGCATCAACGCCGGGGACACCGCCACGATGAGCCTGGCCGCCGTCGTCCCGCAGCTCGACGCCGCCGCACGGTCGGGCGACTCCAGCCTGCTCCGGTCCTGCGCCGCCCAGCGCGACCGGGCGCTCGCCGCCGGTGCCTCCCCTGACGCCCCGATCTTCGCCGCGCCCATCGGCGGCATGGCCCGGCTGGTCGATGCGCTCCTTGCCCTCATGCCCGGCGTCGACGTCCGCGAGGGTCGGCGGGTCGACGCCGTCGAGCGGCGGACCGCCCCCGGGGTCGACCGGGTGCAGGTGGCGCTGGACGACGGCAGCACACTGGAGGCCGACGCGGTCATCGTCACGTGCGCCGCCCACGCCGCCGGCCCCCTGCTCGCCGAGGTCGCACCCGAGGTGTCGTCCACGCTCTCGGCCATCGACCACTCGTCGATCGCCATGCTCACCATGGCCTTCGACCACGGCACGCTTGGCGATACCACCGGCGCAAGCGGCTGCCTCGTTCCCCGAGACCAGGGCGCACTGGTCACGGCGGTTTCCTACGCCACCTCGAAGTGGGCCCAGCTGCGCGATCCCGAGCGCAACGACGTGATCCTGCGGACCTCGGTCGGGCGCACCGGCGACCTTCGCTTCTGGGACCTGGACGACCACGCGCTGACCGAGCGGGTGCTCTCGGACCTGGATCGGATCATCGGGGTCACCGGCAGTCCGACCGAGGTCCGCGTCGGTCGCTGGATGCGGTCGTTCCCGCAGTACGAGCCGGGCCACCTCGACCGGATCGCGACCGCCGAGGCGACGCTGGAGGGGACGCCGCTGCGCCTCGCCGGCATGGCGCTGCGCGGCGTCGGCATCCCCGCGTGCATCCACTCAGCCGAGGAGGCCGTCGCCGGGCTGGGCGTGCGCTGGCCGACCCGCCGCGGTCTCGGAGCCTGAACCTCGGGTCCCCGGTCCGGTCGGGATGTGCTGGGGTCCCGGAGATCTGGGGTTCGCCGCATCGACGAGCTCGACCACCCGCCGGGTGACGAGCAACACGGCCAGAAGGATCGCCAAGGTCGTCGCCACGGCCAACGAGCTTCCCGGGAGCTGCAGGTGGCGCCCCCGCTCGTCGAGGACTGCGGCCGGTGCTCGAACCTGGAGCGAACGTCGCTGCCACAGCACCACGCCTCCGACGAGTCCGCCGATCGGCCACTTCCACGACTGCGGACGGATGAGCACGGCGAACGCCCAGCCGGGTGCGAGGTAGTAGACGAATCCGGCCGGGTCGAACAGCGGGCGCGCCAACAAGGCAGCTGCGAGGGCCGCCGCCGCAAGTTCCGGCGCGAACCTCGCCTCCCGTCGACGCAGCCAGGCACAGCCCGCAAGCACCACCAGCAAGGGCACGATCCGCGACAAGACGTAGCGCCCCGCGCCCTCGACGGGGAGGAGCGCCGGAGCGGTCAGCTGGCCTCGCACCACATCCGCCGCCGTCAGGGCGCTCGCCGTCCGGGTCGGGTCGGCCACCAGGAATGGGACGACGAGCACGCACCCCACCACCGCTGACACCAGGACCGGACGAACACGGCCGCCTCGAGGCTGCAGGACCGCAAGCACCGCCACGGCGATGACCGCCCACTGGCGCGTGACGACCGCGAACCCGAGCAGGGCGAACCCCCACCAGGTGCGACCCCGAGCGCACGCAGCGAACGCGCCCAGCACCGCAGCCGTCGCCAGGACATCCGCCGGGTGGAAGTACTCCGAGTAGCACGCGAGCACCGGGATCCCCAGCACCACAGCGGCAACGTTGAGCAGCTCTCGCGCACTGCGCGCTGCGACGCCGACGGCGCGAGATGCCGCAACCGCTGCGCCGCCGAGCGCGACGAGGCACAGGAAGCTCACCGCGAGGAACCCGTCCTCCTTCGACAGCGCCAGGTCCACCACCAGGAACGCAGGTGCGGCGAACAGCCCGAAGCCGGGCCCCGACGTCTGCGGGAGGCTGTCCGTGCCACCCACCATGGCACCCGCGAGGTGACCCCTCGCCAGCTGCCACACCAGCGGCTGCTGCTGTTGCGAGTCGACCTTGGTGACCCCCAGCAGCCGAATCGCCACCACGGCCAGCACTGCGATGGCGATCAACCCGAAGACCCACCCGACCATCGCCCACCGCCGTGCACGATCAGCCCCGGGCGACGCCATCGGATGACCCTAGTGAGGAGGTCTGCGCCGACCGGGTCCGACGGTCGACTCGGCCTGCAGCGCCCGATCAGCCAGACTCTCGCCCTGATGCCTGCGTCGCCCGGCCCCGATGGAACGAGGGCAACCGATCCGATCGTGCTGATGGACCCCGACGAGGGGGACCCGTTCCAGCACGAGATCGAGCGCGTGCCACCGGCGGCCGACGCCACCGTGCCGCTGTGGCGGAGGCTCCGACACAGCCCGACGGTGAGGGCCGTGGTCGCCGGCCTGCTGCTGGCGGCATCGCTTCCGCCCTTGGGCTGGTGGCCGCTGGCGTTCGGCGGCATTGCGGTCCTCGACCGGTTGCTGGCAGGCACGTCCGCGAAGCAGCGCCTGTACCGCGGGTCGGTCCTCGGGTGGGCGCTGTTCACGCCGACGGTCTTCTGGATCAGCCAGCTGACGGCACCTGGGTACGTCATCACCGTGGTGTTCTTCGGGTTCCTGCTCGGGGCGTTCGCCATGGCCGTCCCGCCTCGCGCCGGTCGAGCGCTGGGCCTCATCGGCGTGTGGGTGCTCTGCGAGTCCCTGCGCTCCGCCTGGCCCTTCGGCGGCATCCCCCTCTCGCTGCTGGCCGTCGGCCAAGTGGCCGGGCCGCTGTGGCCCATCGCCCGGATCGGCGGCGTGCTCGCCATCGCCGGCGTCACCGTCGCCCTGGGCGTCGCCCTCTCGGCCGCTGCCACCCGGCAGTGGCGCAGGGCCGCCGCGCTCGCAGTGGCCGCGCTGGCCGTGCTCGGCGTGGCGGTCGCCGCCCCGAGCGGGAAGCCCACCGGCAAGGAGATCGAAGTGGCATTCGTCCAGGGCGGCGGACCGCAGGGGACGCGAGCCATCAACACGGATCGCCGCAAGGTCTTCGAGCGCCACCTCACCGCCAGCGACGACGTCCCCGAGGGCATGGACCTCGTGCTGTGGCCCGAGAACGTGGTCGACACGGACTTCGACGTGCAAGACGCGCAGGAGGGGGTCGAGCTCCAGCGCCTTGCCCGCCGGCTGGGCGCCCCGCTCTCGGTGGGCACGGTCGAGGGGGTGAGCGAGACCCGCTTCCGCAACTCCCAACAGGTGCTCGATGCCGGCGGCAACTGGGGCGACCGCTACGTGAAGGTCCAGCGCGTCCCGTTCGGCGAGTGGGTGCCGTTCCGCTCACTCATCGAGCAGGTCGCGCCGGACACCCTGGCCGCCCGCGACGCCACCATCTCGCACCAGTCCGGGCTGCTTCTCACCGACGCCGCCCCGCTCGCCACGGCCATCTCGTGGGAGGTGTTCTTCGGCCACCGGGCCCGAGCGGCGGTCGAGGCCGGCGGCGAGGTCATCTACAACCCCACCAACGGCTCGACCTACACCGGCACCTTCGTGCAGACCCAGCAAGTCGCGTCGTCGCGCCTGCGGGCCATCGAGAACGGCCGATGGCTGGTGCAGGTCGCGCCCACCGGGTTCAGCGCCTTCGTCACGCCCGACGGCAAGGTCGAGCAGCGCACCGCCACCAAGGAGCGCGCCGTTCGCCACCAGGCCGTGCCCCTGCGCACGGGCTTCACCTGGTACACCCGCTTCGGCGACGCTCCCGCCCGCCTCGTCGCCATGCTCCTCCTCGCCGCCGCCTGGGCCCTGGCCCGGCGCCAGTCCCGCCGCCGCCCCCGCCCCGGCCCCGGCCCCGGCCAGGTCGACCCCACCACCATCCCCCTCTGACGGGGGGTCAGCCGGGAGCGTCGACCTCGAGCAGCAGCGTCACCGGGCCGTCGTTGGTGAGGTCGACGGCCATGTCGGCACGGAAGCGGCCGGCGGCGACCCTGGCGCCGAGGGTACGGAGTTCGTCGCAGAGGAGGTCGATCAACGGCTCGGCCTGCTCGGGCGGGGCGGCCGCGATCCAAGACGGACGACGACCCTTGCGGGTGTCGCCGTAGAGGGTGAACTGCGACACCACCAGCACCTCGCCGCCGACCTCGCCTACCGGCAGGTCCATGCGCCCGCCCGCGCCCTCGAACACCCGGAGGTGCCAGACCTTGGCGGCCAGTGCCCCCGCCTCGGTGGGCGTGTCGGTGTGGGTGACGCCGACCAGGACGCAGAGCCCGGTGCCGATGGCGCCCGTGACCTCGTCACCTACGGTGACCGACGCCCGGGTGACCCGCTGGACCAGTGCTCGCACGAAGCGATCCTGCCCCATCGCGGGGTGACGCATGGCTCCCCGGTGCGGGAATCGAGCGAAAATCGGACATGTTGCACCGGAGCTGGCACATCGCTCGCTTGACCCGGTGGTCAACAACCCGAAAGGCTGGTGCTCCCATGGCCTCAGCTGACCGTCCCCTTCGCATCGCACTCCTCGCCTATCGGGGCAAGCCCCACTGCGGTGGCCAGGGCATCTACGTCCGCCACCTCTCGAAGGCGCTGGTCGACCTGGGCCACGAGGTCACGGTCTTCGGCGGCCCTCCCTACCCCGAGCTGGACCCCCGCGTGCCGTTGGTCGAGCTACCCAGCCTCCAGATCTACAACGACTACTTCCCCATGCGTCAGCCGGGCCTGTGGGAGCTCAAGAACTGGAAGGACTGGCTCGAGGTCACCGCCTTCACGTTCGGCACGTTCCCGGAGCCGCTGGCGTTCACCATGCGGGCATGGGACGAGCTGAAGCACCGCACGGACGAGTTCGACATCGTCCACGACAACCAGTCGCTCGGGTTCGGCCTCCTCGCCATCGAGCACGAGGGCCTGCCCGTCATCGCCACGATCCACCACCCCATCACCGTGGACCGGCGCCTCGAGATCGAGCATGCCCAGGGCTTCTTCAAGAAGATGAACCTGCGCCGCTGGTACGCGTTCGTCGACATGCAGACCGAGGTCGCCCGCCGCCTCAAGAGCGTCATCACCGTGTCGGAGAACTCGTTCAAGGACATCCACGCCGACCACAAGGTCGACACGGACCGCATGCACGTCGTGCCGGTGGGCGTCGACCCCGAGATGTTCCTCCCCGTCGAGGGCGTCACCCGCAAGCGGGGCATGCTCATCACCACCGCCAGTGCCGACGTCGCCATGAAGGGCCTGCGGTACCTGCTCGAGGCCGTGGCCAAGCTGCGCACCGAACGCCCGGAGATCACCCTCACGGTCATCGGCAAGGCCAAGCCGGGGGGTGAGTCGGCTCGCACCATCGACGAGCTCGGGCTCTCCGACGTCGTCACCTTCGTCTCGGGCGTGTCCGACGAGCGCATCGTCGAGCTCTACTCGGAGGCCGAGATCGCGGTCGTCCCGTCGCTGTACGAAGGCTTCTCGCTCCCGGCCATCGAGGCCATGAGCTGCGCCATCCCGCTGGTCGCCACCACCGGCGGCGCCGTACCCGAGGTCGTCGGCCCGGACAACGAGACCGCCTTCTTGGTGCCCCCGGGCGACAGCGAGGCCCTCGCCGTCAAGCTCGCGTACGTGTTCGACAACCCGAAGGTTGGCCAGAAGGTCGGGCTCGCCGGCCGCCAGCGGGTGATCGACCACTGGAGCTGGCGCCACACCGCCGAGAAGACCGTCGAGCAGTACCGCGCCCGCCTGGCCGGGAAGTAGCCGAGACCGACCACGCCATGTTGACCGTCGACTTCAACCGCCTCGGGATCAAGCCCGGAGACCTCGTCTTGGACATGGGCGCGGGCGCGGGTCGCCACGCGTTCGAGGTGTACCGCCGCGGGGCGCACATCGTCGCCCTCGACTACTCCCTGGCCGACCTCAAGGACTGCTCCGGCCTCTTCCGCGCCATGGAGGCGGCCGGCGAAGCACCGGCTGGCACCCACTGGGCCACCGTCAACGGCGACGGCACCGGCCTCCCGTTCGGCGATGACACGTTCGACTTCATCATCTGTTCCGAGGTCATGGAGCACATCCCCGACGACAGCGCGGCGGCGGCCGAGCTGGCTCGGGTGCTCAAGCCCGGCGGTCTGCTTGCCGTGACGGTACCCACGTTCCTCCCGGAGCGGATCTGCTGGGCCCTGTCCGAGGAGTACCACGCACCGTTCGTCCCGGGCGGCCACGTGCGGATCTTCACCGAGGTGGAGCTGGAGAACCGGTTCACCACGGCGGGCCTCGTCCCCGAGGGCACGCACCACGCGCACGCCCTGCACTCGCCGTACTGGTGGCTCAAGTGCGCCGTCGGCCCCACGAACGACGACAACCCCCTTGTCCAGGCGTACCTCAAGCTCCTGACCTGGGACATCATGAAGGCGCCGAAGCTGACGCGCTGGACCGAGAAGGTCCTCAACCCCGTCTTGGGCAAGAGCCTGGTCCTCTACGCCCGCAAGCCGGCCCGGGTAGCGGAGCCCGTCGGTGGCTGACATCACCGTGCCGCAGGTCGACGGCGTCATCACCTCCCACGAGGTGCAGGCGACGGTCGACGGGATCGCCGAGTGGCAGCTGCCCAACGGCATGGTGCCGTGGTACCCGGGCGGCCACGCCGACCCCTGGAACCACGTCGAGGCGGCCATGGCGCTCGCGCTCGGCGGTCGCATCAGCGAAGCGGAGCGGGCCTACGACTGGCTGGTCGGCCTCCAGCGGCCCGACGGCGCCTGGCACCAGTACTACGTCGAGGACGGCATCGAGGACGACAAGTTCGACGCCAACGTCGTCGCATACGTGGCCGCCGGCGTCTGGCACCACTGGCTGCTCACCGAAGACCGCGGGTTCGCCGAGACGTTGTGGCCGGTGGTCGAGAAGGCCATCGACTTCGTCCTCGACCTCCAGCAGCCACGCGGTGAGATCCTCTGGGCCCGACATGCCGACGGCACGCCGTGGCCCTTCGCCCTCCTCACCGGCTCGTCGTCGATCTGCCACTCGCTTCGGTGCGCCATTGCCCTCGCCGAGCTGCTCGGCCACGAACGCCCGGACTGGGAGCTGTCCGCCGCCCAGCTGGCCCACGCCATCCGCCACGAGGAGGCCGACGCCTTCGCCCCCAAGCACCGCTGGGCGATGGACTGGTACTACCCGGTGCTGGGCGGCGTGATCTTGGGCGAGACGGGCAAGGCCCGCCTGGCGGACCGCTTCGACACGTTCATCGACGACGGCCGTGGCGTCCGCTGCGTGAAGGACCGGCCCTGGATCACGGTGGCCGAGACCTGCGAGTGCCTCCTCGCCCACCTCGCCGTGGGCGAGCGCGAGACGGCGGAGCGCCTCTTCGCCTGGGTGCAGCAGTACCGGGTCGACTCCGGCCGCTACTGGACCGGCACCGTCTACCCGGATCTGGCGCACTTCCCTGCCGACGAGCAGTCCACCTATACGGCTGCCGCGGTGGTGCTGGGCGCCGACGGCCTCTGGGGCCAGGGTCCTACGAGCGCCCTGTTCACCGATCACGACGCCGTGCTTCCCCCCTTGCTCGACATCACCGACGAGGACGCCACCGTCCACGACTGACCGCGGGACCTCCCGAATCGGGTCAGGAGGCGGGTGCGGTGAGGATCCGGAGGGATCCGACCGCGCGGCGTTCCGTGAAGCCGTCGTCGAGGGCGCGGAGGTAGATCTCGTACGGCGGGCGGCCGCCGTCATCGGGATTCGGGAAGACGTCGTGGATGCACAGCGTCCCGCGGGGCGCGACGTGCGGGGTCCAGAGCTCGTAATCGTGGTGGGCGGGGTCGTGGCCATGGCCGCCGTCGATGAACAAGAGGGCGAGCGGCGTGGTCCAGAACCGACCGACGGTGGGCGAGTCGCCAACGAGCGCCACGACGGACCCTTCGAGCCCGGCATCGAAGAGGGTGCGGCGGAAGGTGGGCAACGTGTCCATGCGGCCGATCTCCTGATCCACGAGGTCGGCATCGTGGTGCTCCCAACCGGCCTGGTTCTCCTCGGAGCCGCGGTGGTGGTCGAGCGCGAAGAGGATCGTGTCGGCCCCCTGGGCGGCGGCGCCCAGCCAGACGGTCGACTTGCCGCAGTAGGACCCGACCTCGAGGAAGGGCCGGTCCGGCACGGCGGCCGCAGCCTCGACCGCCGCGGCCCAGAGGGCGTCGCCCTCGTCGGTGGGCATGAAGCCCCGGGCTGCGATGGCCGCGGAGCGGAGGGAGTCGGCTAGGGCGGGCACTACAGCGGTCACCGGCCAGACACTAGGGCGAACGTCGCCGGTGCTCGGCAGCTCAGATGTGCTTGAGGTCGGGCTCGAGGCCCGCTTCCTCGAGCTCGATGTCCTCGTCGTAGGGCGTGTGGTGATCGGTGCCGAACATGATCTTGTCCAAAAAGATGTACTTCAGGATCCACAACGTGCCGAACCCGGCGATGTTGGCTGCCATGACGAGGATCGTCCGCTCCGTGTCGCTGCCCCCGGCGATGCGGGTGACCAGCGCCACCATGCCGGTGGACAGGATCCAGCCGGCCACGGTAAACGCCCAGAACGGCAGGACCTCGCGACGCATGTGGGCTCGGCCTCGCTTGCCCCACACCCAGTACTTGTTCAACGCGAACGCCGGGATCGAGGTGAGCATGGTGGCTGAGAGGTTGGCCTCGACCGGGGTGAAGCCCATCCCCCGGTAGAAAACGACGATCAACACCTGGGTGATGCCGACGCAGATCAACGAGGTGGCCGAATAGCGGATGGCCCGCTGTCCGCCTTCGGTCTTCGAGTGGGCCCAGAGGGCTGTGGGGTGGAACTTGTTCACGACGGGTCGATGGTAGGTGGCGGTGGTGGGCATGGGGTAGTCAATCGGCCGGTCCCGCAGCGTCGTGAGCGGGGATACGAGGGCGCGCACCAGGAGCCGGTTGCGGAAGGCACAAGGCGTTGGAAGGCTTCCTGGAGGCCGACCAGGTCGGCCTTGGCCGTTTCCGGCGCGACCTCGCCGTACCGGGCGAGCATCGGTACGACGCCCTCCATCAGCTCCTTGGTCCTCGCTGGGCTCACCGTCACGATCTGCTCGAATGGTCCGACGTCCGCTTCGAACCCGCACAAGCTGAGGATCGACTCGAGCTCGGGGATCCGGGGCGCGAGCGAAGGATCACGGAAGTCCACGGCGGTCGTGGTGCTGGTGGGGGACGGGGGGGCCGGCACGCAGCCGGCTCCCAGCGGATCAGACCGCGCGCGCAGCGAGCACGGTCTGGGGATACAGCCGCGACCCCGAGGGATGGCCGTCCGTCCATGCTGCCCACGTTGCGGCAAGCCCCTCGGCCAGATCGGTCCGGGGGTGCCACCCGAGGAGCTGGGCGGCGAGCTCGCCCGAGGCGCTCCTGCGCTGCGGCTGCTCGTCCGCCGAGCCCAACACGTCGGGCAGCTCGATCGACCGGAGGCACGAAGACGAGCCTGAGACGGCGAGGACCAGGCTCGCGAGCTGGGCGACGGTGGTCTCGTGCGGTCCCCCGAGGTTGATCACCCGACCGCGCCCGCCCTCGAGGGCGGCGAGGGTGCCATCGACCGCGTCGCGGACGAACACGAAGTTGCGGGTCTGACCGCCGTCGCCGTGGACGGGCAGGTCCTCGCCAGCACCAGCCGCCTCCAGGAACCGGGACACCACCGATGGATCGACATGGCGCGGCATGCGCGGGCCGTACACGTTGAAGTAGCGGACCACCGACGCGTTCCCCCGGGCGAGGGCGAGGTGCTCCGCACAGGCCTTGGCGTGCGCGTAGCTCCAACGAGCTGCTTGGGGAGGGCCGAGGAGGGCGGGGGTCCACTCGTCGAAGGGCACCGCCTCCGAGCGGCCGTAGACCTCGGAGCTCGAGGCGACCAGGACCGGAACGTCCGATGACGCCGCGTCGAGAACGTTGGCGGTGCCGGCGACCGAGACCTCGACGACCCGCGCCGGGTCGGCGATGCTCGAGCGGACGCCGACGACGGATGCCAGGTGGAACACGGCATCGTGCCCTCCGACGACGTCGTGCACGAGCCCGCGATCGGCCACCGAGCCCTGGACCACCTGCACGGATTCCCCGTGGTGCTCCAGGTTCGCCGGATCACCGCGGCTGAAGTCGTCAAGGACGGTGCACGTGTCACCCCTGGCGACGAGTGCATCGACGAGGTGCGAGCCGATGAACCCACCACCACCCGTCACAACGATTCTCATGGCGGGAGGGTACCAAACGAGGTCGCCGGGCCCGCACGGCGGGCGCACCTCCACGTGATCGGATCCGGCCCGACGTCCGCTACGTTCGGGACGGTGGACGGAGCGCAGCGGGACCTCAGCTTCGTCGTGCCGTTCTGGAACGAGTGCGAAGGTGTCGAACGCACGATCGCGACCCTGTGCGCAGCCGCCGCACAATTGACGGCCGAGGGCACGGTGGGCGGAGCCGAGGTCGTCGCGGTCGACGACGGGAGCACCGACGGGACGTCCGACCTGCTCGACGAGCTCGCCGGCCGCTTCGCCCCGGTGCGCGTCGTCCACCTCGGCGCCAACCAGGGACTCGGTGCGGCGCTGCGAGCAGGATTCGCCGCTGCGACCGGTCACTGGATCTTCTACACCGATGCGGACCTGCCGGTGGACCCGCTCGTATGCGGTCGGGCGCTACGCGCCGCGGACCTCCACGATGCCGATATCGTTGCGTGCTACCGCTTCGATCGGACGGGCGAAGGCCTCCGCCGAGAGGTCCTCTCGGCGGGCTACAACTCGGCGGTGCGGCTGGTGACCCGCCTCCACGTGCGGGACGTGAACTTCGCCGCCAAGCTGGTCCGCCGATCTGCGGTCATCGACCAGCTTCCGGTCTCCGACTCGCTGTTCTTCGACGCCGAACTCCTCGCCCGAGCGCTGCGAGCAGGCGCGACGATGCAGCAGATCGGCGTCGACTACTTTCCGCGTTCGGCCGGCACGTCCACCCTCTCCTCGCTGACGTCGATCGCCGCCACGGCACGGGACCTGGCTCGACTCGGTCGTGCGGTGCGCTTAGATCGGTCGCACGGCCCCCGCTGAGCCGGGTCGAGAGCCCGGACCAGTAGGCTCACCCGTTCGCGGAGCGCGTGGCCGGTGGTCTCGTCGCCGCGGTCGATGGCGCATTGGTACCGTGCCGATGGTTCGCAGGGGAGGACGGGCGTGGCCGACGGCCTCGAGGTAGCGATCGTCCAACAGGGAGCATGGGTGGCGCCGCGGCCCACGATGCCGCTCGCCGCCGGCTACCTCAAGGCCGCTGCGCTCGCCGATGCGGAGGTGGTGGCCAACGCCTCCATCCGGATCGTCGACCTGCCGGGCGGCATCGATGTGCGGGAGGCCGCCGTCCGGCTGCTGTCGTCACGGCCGCCGGATGTGCTCGCCTTCTCCGTGCTGGGTTGGAACCAGCGGTCGTTCGGGGAGCTGGCCCGCACCTACAAGCAGGTGCGGCCCGACGGCTTGGTCGTGTTCGGCGGCAACCACGTGTCGCACCAAGGCGAGGTGGTGTTCACCCGATGGCCCGACGTGGACGTCGTCGTGAACGGCGAAGGCGAGGCCACGTTCACCGAACTGCTCAGATGGCGGATCCGCTGCGGCGACGAGGCAGCGCTGGCCGATGTGGCGGGGATCTCGTTCGTCCGCGGCAGTGCGGCCCGACGGGCCGGACTCAGCTCACCGAAGGTGGTCGTGACCACCGCCGAGCGAACTCGTCGCAGCGACCTCGATGCCCTTCCGTCTCCCCTGCTCACCGGCGCGATTCCGCTGAAAGACCACGAGGGGCGGTTTCCCTACGACGTCGCGCTCATGGAGACCAACCGAGGGTGCCCCTACCGGTGTTCGTTCTGCTACTGGGGCGGTGCCGTGGGGGCGCGCGTGCACGAGTTCTCCCGGGAGCGGCTGCATGCCGAGCTGGAACTGTTGGGTCGCCATGGCGTCGACTCCGTGGTGCTCTGCGACGCCAACTTCGGGATGCGCCGGGCAGACCTGGACTTCGTCGAGGACCTCATCGAGGTCCGGAACCGCCTCGGTGCGCCCCGGTACCTCGAAGCATCGTGGACGAAGAACAAGTCCGAGACGTTCTACGAGATCGTCCGCCTCATGAAGGCAGAAGGGCTCACCAGCTCGTTCACCCTGGCGCTCCAGTCGCTCGACGGTCCCACCCTCACGTCCATGGCCCGGCGCAACATGCAGATCAACGACTGGCGAGATGTCGTCACCTTCCTGCGGTCCGAAGGACTCGACTGCTACGCCGAGCTGATCTGGGGGGCTCCGGGCGAGTCACCTAAGTCCTTCTTCGCGGGCTACGACGAACTGGCGCGACTCGTCCCCCGCATCGCGGTGTACCCGTTGCTCCTGATCCCCAACACCGATTACCACGACCGGCGCGACGAGCTCGGCATCGTGACGGTTCGCGGGGCCGACGACGACTTCGAGTACGTCCTAGCGCATAACACCATGACGGCAGAGGAGAACCTGGAGGTGCAGCGCGTCGTGTTCTGGGCCCGGGTCCTGGCCGAGAACGCCGTGCTCCGCTGGTGCTGGTGGGCGCTGGCACTGGTCCCCGGGCGCGAGCAGTCAGAGGTGGTACGCGCCTTCGCTGACCACGTGGATGCGTCCGAGGCTCCCGTCGCCGTCGCGCTGCGCTCGCTGTTCCGACCGTTCTCCGACTCGTCGTCGGTGGCGGCTGCCGTACGGCTGCTGCACGAGCGTGCCGCCGAGGTCGAGCCCCTGCTGGCGTCGTGGTGGGAGCGCGAAGTGGTCGCCTCCTCCCCTGCGGCGGTCCGACCGTTCCTCCGCACCGTGCTGGCGTATGACTGGGCCACCCGGCCCGTCTACGTGGCACCGGGCGACGAGGCGCCCTACGCAGTGGAGATGCTCGACGGCGAGGAGTACTACGTGCTGCCGCCTCGGACCTTCGAGCACGACGTGGCTGCCCTGCTGCCGGTCGACGGCGACCTGCCCGCTCCTCCCCCCCCCTCGCCGATCACCGTCCACTTCGTGGCGAAGGTGGGCTTCTATGACCGCGTCGAGAACCACGAGGTGGCGGTCCACCACGTGGGGCGGCCCCGCCGCAAGCCGTGACCCGAAGGCCTCGGCGGTCGACCGTGGGCTATCGGTGCTTGAGGATGAACGTGGCTCGCCGAGTGAACGTCGACAGGTTCTCGGCGTGGCGCACCAGCACCAGGCCCTCAGCCTCGGCTGCGACCTCGAGCTCGGCCTGAGCGATGAAGTGGCGCTTGGCCGGCTTGCCGCTCTGGATGGTCTCCCAGGTGCCGGCCACACCGCCGATCAGCCCGCGCTTGGCGACCGCGTAGCGGATCGCGTCGCGCAAGTCGACGGCCTGGTTGCGGCCCTCGCTGACCGCGTCCGTAATGACGATGCCGATCGGTGCGTCGTGCGCCAGGACCGGGGCGATCAGCGCGAACATGTCCTGCGCAGCGGCGGCATCCGGCACGTACTGGAACACGCTGTTGACGACCACCCCGTCGTACGCACCGGCGGTGACGTCGTCCATGGCGTCGTAGACCACCCCCGGCTCCCGCAGTCCCGCCAGCGTGGCGCGCCCGGCAGCTCGAGCAGAGTCCCACTCGTCGTAGCCGTCGACCAGCCAGGTTCCGTCGAGATTACGAGCGAGGAGCAGGTCTGCGCAGCCGAAGTCCAGCAGCCGTCCGTGCACGGCATCGTCACGGCGCGAGGACAGCCACTCGACGAGCTTGCGGGCGAAGTCGCTGCGGTAATCGGCAGTTTTCGCGCTGTGCGACGACGTATGGTTGCGGCCGCCATCGAGATCCTGACGAAGCTCGGGCGGATCAGAGATCATCACGTCAAGGTAGCATCGCGCCAGCTCGCCTCGACCCGGCGAGCCGCCCTCCACCAGGCTGCAGCGCGGCCGTCTGCGGCGGGCGGAACGCCATCAGGGACCAGCGGACTCGCGCTCGCATTGGGAGCCATCGCGCAGCAGCCGACCGCTCGAGATGGGCCCGTCTTCGTTCCGTTCGGTCAGGAACACCTCGACGGGCGCCTGCCCCACGATGGCGGCCGCATCCTCCTGCAGCGATGCCGGGAGCCGGGGCGACAGCACGGCATCGTCGGCGTAAAGGGTGAGGAGGAGCCCCCGAGGGAGGTTCACCGCGGCGAGGTCCCCGCGCCGCAGCCCTTTGGCGGTGGAGCAGACGTCCTCGCTCGACAACCAGCCCGCCAGGTAGAGGGGGAGCCTCGATTGCGCCCAGGGCTCCAGTTCCAGGACCGGGCTGCCCGCCGCCCGCCGCCCCACCTGGTCGGCGAGCTCATCGAAGCGCCTCTGGGACCACCCCGGCATGGAGGCGCGGGCGAGGCGTTCTCCGTCTGGCTTCACCGGATCGACGCCGCTGGTGATCCAGAGCATCGGCCCGGACCAGCGGGTGACGATCCGACGGCGCCCGTAGTTGAGTCCTCGCCCGTCGTCCTCGACGCGAGCATCCATGCCCCGGACGATCAGGTTGGCCAGGACCGTGTCGGTGGTCGAATCGTTCAGCAACGTGTCCAGCCGCAGGACCAGTATCGGTTCCTTCGTGGGCAGGGACTCCACCGTCTGGTCGACGAGGGGCGAGATCATCGCGTCGACCGTGAATCGGCGGCCTTTGATGTCCTCGATTCGCTGGGGTCCCGCCGCTCCCGCCACTACCACGGCGACCACGGCGATGCCGGCTGCGGCAATCCGCCCGATGGGCCCCCACCGTGCCCGGTTCCCGACTGCGATCCGCCGTTGGGCGGCCAGCGCGCAGCTGGTCCCCACCACGAACCACACGAACAACGAGGCGACCACCAGCCAGACCAGCTGGAACGAGTGCAGGAAATCGGGCGGCAGCTGCGTGCCGTTGACGCCGACGCCGAGGAGGACCAGGACCGTGATGATCCGCAGTTGGCGCTCGTTGTCCAGCGTCGAACGACGCGTTCGCCAGCATAAGTACACCAGGCCGATCGCCACGGCGACGCCGGACACGCCAACGCCACCGATGAACCCGGCCGCGGTACCGGGCTGGGCGAAGGAACCCGTGAGCGAGCCCCAGCGCGGGGGCACCGCCAGGACCCAGGCGATCGCCTGTGGGAAGCCAGCGGGGCCGACCTGCGGACGTGACGCCACCATTTCTGCGCCCAGCGCACGCACGTTCCCGCCCTGGTTGAGGACCACGTCGAGAGCGGGCTGCACCCAGGCAACGACGAAGATCAGGTACCCGACCCGCAGCGCGCGACCGACCTGTCGAGCGACTGCGGGGTCGTCGGTCGAGCGGCGGGCACCTGCCAGTGCGAGCCCAGACCAGACCACGGGGCCGATGACGACCATCCCGTGCGGAAGGTAGGAGCCGACGCAGAAGCTGCCGAGGGCCACCGCCCACCACCATGCCCGCCACGTGCCCGTCGATGCCGCCCAGCTGGCGAGGATCGCCGCAAGCATGGGCAGGTAGGAGATTGAGATGTTGTTCGCCTCCCAGACAGCCCCCAGCCCTGCCACCTCGAGGACAAGCAGACCGGCGACCCACGCCCCCGCAGCAGCCACCCCGCCGCCCGCACGCCACGCCGACCAGACGGCAACGCTCCACACCACGAGCGCCGTGAGGGTCGCTCCGACCAGCGCGCCGTTTTGGAGCCCGAACACCCAGATGAACGGGGCCAAGAGGTCCATCACCAGGGGACTGGGATGGGCGGCGGTTCCGCTCGCGAAGCTCGACACCAGTCCGACCAGCGGGTGGTCCTGCGTGCCGACCTGCGAGGCCCGGGCGAGGAGCGTTGCGGCGTGGGCCGTCGGCTGCCACCCGGCCTGGTGCGCCCATCGGGCACTGACGGCGAGGTAGGAGGCGGAGCACATCGCCATCACCGCCGCTCCCACCCGATCCCTCCGGCCTACTCGGCGGCGCCCGGGCACCTCCCGGGGGCTGGAGGACCGCAGCAGCAAGCACCAGGACCTCCCCGGAACCCGGCAGGCGCGTACGAACACCAGCCGAGTGCGGTCCCGGAACGCTGACGCTCCTCCAAGGACGAGCAGCGCCAGGTTCCTGCTGCGGCGAACCGAGTTGCGGACGAACCGCGACGAGAGGTTGGCGACCACGCCGATTGTGGCCGACACTGGCAGCCACCAGCGAACCGACTCGTACGCTCCCGGGAGTGCTGCGATGGCGACTCCGGCCCCAACGGCGACTGCGGTCCAGCGGACGATCCCGGCGCGGCATCGACCGAGGGCCGACGCCGCCAACCCGACCGCGGATGCGGCGAGGATGCTCCACGTGAGGAGGGCTCGCGTGATCATCTGCAGGGTGGCTGGCGCCTGCGGCGATCCATCGAGGGCCGAGACCAGCAGCGAGAACACCGCCACGGTGCACCACGCGGCGGCGGCGCGGTCGAGGTCCGCGGGGCGCAGGAGCCGGTTGCGACGGAGGTAGACGATCAGCTCCCACGTCAACAGGAGCGGGGCCATCACCAGGAACGGAACCATCCCGGCCGTCGTGGGTTCGTACAGCGAGATTGCGGCGCGCCCGCCGATCAGCGCCACGCTGGCGAACAGCGACGCCACAAGGCGCCATCGTGGCCGCAGGACTGAACCTCCACGAGCTCGTTCGCGGGTGCGGATGGCCACCGTCGCCACGAGCCAGACCACAAGGACGACATCGATCCGGAGCGCGACCTGGGCGTACGTTGTGCTCGTCGCCGCGAACCGGGATCCGAGATCCACCCCTGCGCAGGCACAAGCGAGCAGCCATGCCACGAGCACGGACGGTCCGGAGGTCCTCGCCCAGGCGACGCGTCCCCCGCTCAACGTGGGAGGCTCGGGCGCCGTTGGAGCCACCCGAAGCAGGTGGCGGACGGCGTGGAGCCCATGGGACGGGCGGATGCGGCGTCGCTACACAGTATTCCGACGTCGAACAATACGATCCCCCACACGCGGTCGGGCCGATGGTAGCGGGACCCGTCCTTCCGTCGCGATCGGCCCCACGACGGTCACCAGGCGATGCGGCCGGCTCGATGTCGCGACGTTAGGTTTGGCGACGATGGTCCTTCGGAGGTTGCCCGTCGCGGTGCGCTCGGCCTCCCTCGCGCTCCGGCAACGCTCCCTGCTGCCCCAGACGCTCATCTTCTTTGTGACGTCGAGGTGCAACGCCAACTGCGACTTCTGCCTCTACAAGGACTCGGTGGACAACCCGACCCGCCGCAGCGACGAGTTGACCGTGGACGAGGTGACGCAGATCGCCCGTGCGTACGGCCCGCTGCACTACCTCGCGCTCTCCGGAGGCGAACCGTTCGTCCGCCGTGACGTCGGCGAGATCTGCCAGGCGTTCATCGACGAGTGCGGCGTGTCCGTGGTGGACATCCCGTCCAACTTCGCGTATGGCGACGTCATGGTGGAGACGCTCGAAGCCCTCGCAGTGCGCAACCCCGAGGTCATCATCGAGCTCCAGCTCTCCATCGACCACATAGGCGCTCGCCACGACGAGAGCCGGGGGATCGAGGGCCTGTACGAATCCGCCATCGCCACCTTCCAGCGGCTCGAAGCCGTCCGGTCGCGTGTGGGCAACCTCTCGCTCAAGGTGAACGTGGTCTGGCTCGAACGCAACCGCGATGATATTCCGGAGATCGTCGACGCCCTGCGAGATCGGATCGTCTTCGATCGGATCCACCTCACGTACCCGCACGAGCGGATCCCTGCCGAGGGATCGTCACCGGAACTGCTCGCCGACTTCGACCGGTTCCGGACCGAAGCCGAGCGAGTGGTCAGCGACTCGCCCGGGCGTCTCGATCTCTACGCCCTGCCTATGCGAGCGGCGAAGGTGTCGTCCCATCGGGTGCTCGAGTCGGCCCTCACGGGCGAGACGCCGATGGGATCGATCTGTGAAGCAGGCAAGCACCTGGTCGTGCTCACGGAGAGCGGGAAGGTCTTCCCCTGCGAGACGATCTGGGAGTCGGTCGGTAACGTCCGCGATTACGCCTACGACATGGGCGCCGTGCTCTCGGGTCCGCAGTACCAGGCATTCCGGGACGCCTACCTTGGGCCGGACTCCTGCAACTGCACCTGGTCGTGCGCGTCCATGACCGCGGTATCCGTCTCGCCGCGCCTCTACCCCCGGATGGCGCTCGATGCCGCCAACATCGTCCTCGGGCGGCCGCACTCTCGATGACCGACCGGTCGACGGCACCCGCTGTCTCCGTCTTGGTGCCGTGCACAAGGCCGGAACGGATCACGGCGATCGCCGACGCGCTGGCAGGTGCTGCCAGCCGTGTCTCCTGCGAGCTGCTGGTGGCCGGGCGGGTCGAAGGCCTCCAAGCCGACAGCTTCGCCGTCCCGACGACGCTGATCGCCTGCGACACCAGCCAGCTCAACCGCATGCGACAGCTGCTCGCCCACCGCGCGCGGGGGCCGGTCCTCGCCTTCCTCGATGACGACGCCGTGCCGGGGTTGGAATGGCTGGACGTGGCAGCCTCGCTCCCGCACGATTCGACCGAGATCTGGACCGGCCCCGAGGAACCCACGCGCCACGCCCCTGGCGCCCGCCTGGCCGCCGAGGTGGCGAGCAGCATCTTCGCCGAGGGCTACCGGGGACACACCGACGTCGGCGATCGTCCCGTCCGCTGGTACGAGGCGCCGTTCTGCAACCTCATCGCAAGCCGCTCCCTGGTCGATCTCGTGGGTCTTCCAGAGGCGACCCTTCCGTGGGATCTCGATGACTTCGACCTCTGCTACCGAGCTGCGGCGAGCGGGGCGACGTTCCGCTCCCGCCGAGCGCTCGCCATCTCCCACGATCGATACCCGGACACGATGGTCGAGTGGCTCCGGCACAAGGCAAGGGAGCGTCGGCGGACCGGCTACAAGCTGATCCGGTACCCGACCATGTACGTGCAGATCCCCAGCGTGGTCGCAGCGGTGGCCGCACCCTGGGCCGGCCTGGCCGGGCTGGCCGTCGCAGGCCGTCGCCGCCGCCGTACCTTCCTCGCCGCCATCGCGGTCTACGGCGCGCTGGTCTCCGTCGAGGCCCATCGCAAGCAACGACGGGGAGGCTCGGCGCTCCGGTTCGGGTTCGGCCTGACCGGCCTGCACGTGACGTCAACCTGTGCGCTGCAGGTCGGTGCGGCCGAGGGTGTGGTCGCCGCGGTCCTCGCCCGCCCGGACCCCAACCTTCCGGCCCCCACCGGCCGCTCGCACAGCGGATAGGAACGGGTCACGTCGGCATGCTGCTGCCCGATCACGGCCCCGTAGTCTTTCTGCCGTGACATCCGATGCGCCCGCCCCACCTCCTGCGCTCCGCCAGGCTGCCATCGAGGCCTTGGGCTGCCCGCCCACCGACGCTGGCGGCGCCCGATGGGTCTCGGTCTGGGCCCACCTCTCGGATATGACTCTGCTCGACACCATCCTCCTCCCCGCGGCACGCTCGTGAACCAGCGGGTCCAGATGGCGAGCATCGGTGGCGACCTGGCCATGTCCGTAGTGCAAGAGGGCTTGATCCGCCAGGTGACCACATGAGGACCCGGTTCGGACTCTTGGCGGCCGCCATGCTGCTTGGCGGCGCTGTCGCCGGCTGCGGCAGCGATGGCCTGGGCCGGGGCGGCTCGCAGAGCTCCCCGTCGATCACCCAGGCCGGCGGCGGGAGCACCACGCCCGGTGACCCCGTCGCGGAGGCGGGCGGGCCCCTGGCCAATGCCGTGGTGGCGGCCTCGGTCCACGAGCCGATCCAGCTGATCCAGCGGCCCGGCGACGACGGCCACCTGTGGCTCGCTGAGCGCGCCGGCCGGGTGCGCCGCCTGGCCGTGGGCGACGACGGTCGGTCCCTCACGCCCGCCGACGACTACGTGCTCGACCTGTCCGACCAGACGACCATCGAAGCCGAGCGGGGCCTGCTCGGGATGGCCTTCTCCCCCGACGGCGGCCTGATCTACCTGAGCTACACCGACCTCCAGGGGGACACCCGGGTCGTGTCGTACGAGATGTCGGGTTCCGACGTCGTCACGTCGACCCGCAAGGTCGTGTTCTCCCAGGAGCAGCCGTTCCCGAACCACAACGGTGGCCACATCGTCTTCGGCCCCGATGACCAGCTCTGGCTCGGACTCGGCGATGGCGGGTCAGCCGACGATCCCGAGAACCGGGCGCAGGACCCAGGCACCTTCCTCGGCAAGGTGCTGCGCATCGACCCGACGTCGAACGAGGCGGAGATCGTCATCAGCGGGGTCCGCAACCCGTGGCGCTTCGCGTTCGACGCGGATGGCAGCCTCTGGATCGGTGACGTCGGGCAGAACAAGACCGAGGAGGTCGACCGGTTGGCGGCGGACGTGATCGACGGCGCCAACCTCGGCTGGAGCGGGTACGAAGGCACCGCGCCCTACCTCGATGGCGACGGCCGGCGACCGACCGATGCCATCGATCCCGTGTTCGAGTACTCGCACGAGGACGGCAACTGCTCCATCACGGGCGGGTTCGTCTACCAGGGCAAGGCGATACCCGGCCTCCAGGGCGTGTACCTCTTCGCCGACTACTGCGCCGGCGCGCTGCGCGCCATCCGCCTGGGTGACGACGGCTCCCTCGAGCAAGAACTCGATCTCGGGATCGACGTCGACCATCCCGTCTCGTTCACCGAGGATGCCCAAGGCGAGCCCTACGTGCTCTCCCAGGACGGCAACATCGTCCGCCTCGTGCCCCCCTCCTGACCCGGAAGCCCTCTCCGAAAACGAGAAGAGCCGCCGACCCGAAGGCCGGCGGCTCGACTCAGTCCGAAGACGTGATCAGATCACGCGGACGTTCTGGGCCTCTTCGCCCTTGCGGCCGGGGGCCACGTCGAACTCGACCTTCTGGCCCTCGTCGAGGGACTTGTAGCCGTCGCCGGCGATGTTGGAGAAGTGGACGAACACGTCGTCGCCCTGCTCCCGAGAGATGAATCCGAAGCCCTTCTCAGCGTTGAAGAACTTTACGGTACCTGTGGTCATGCTTTTCCTTAAGTGTTGACCGAACCCATCGTGGGATCGGCGCACGTGAGCGATGTCGATCACGTAAGGGAGAACGCTACTGCATTTTCGGAAGGATGTGACATTTCGTTGTAGTTCGTTCGTCCGGCGCCTGGCGCCGGCCACGGGGCGGCCCCGGCTTCCGTCACGTCTCCGCTGGTCAGGAGCCTGAAACAGCCGTCGCAGCTCAGCGAGCCGCGCGTCGTCGCCGGCTACCCGGACGAGCTCGAGGTTCGCGGACGGCCTCAGTCGAGCGTCAAGACGATGGCGGCGACGGGCGGAGCCGCCCGGCCGATCATCCGCTTGAGCTTGCCGCCGAGGTGGACCAACGTGAACTGGATGCCGTACTTCGCGGCCACGGCTCCGAGCACGAGGTCGTGATCCGGGCCCTTGTCGACCACCGCCGCCGTGGCGGACACCGTCTCGGCGCCCGCCGCGACCCGGCCCCGCATGTCGCAGGGCCGCAACGTCACCGCCGGGTTGCGGCGGATCCGCTTGACCTTGAACGAACCGGCATCGGTGGTGAACCCGGCCCGGCCATCGGCCAGCGGCGCGATCCACACCGGCACGTCGACCGTCTCGCCGTTGCGCTTCGAACTGGTGAGCGACACGTAGCGGGCTGTGCGAATGTCCATCCGCCAAGGCTACCGACGGCGACGCCCGACTCAGAAGGTCGAACCCGGGGGCGCAGGCGGGGCTGACGTCGGAGGTGGCGAGGCGGGCGGCGCAGGCGGGGCGGGCGGCGGCGTGGCTGCTGCAGGGTCCAGGGTGGGTGCCGCGCTCGGCGCGACCGCGGCCGATGGGGTGAGGCGCGCTGCCTCCTCCGCCTCGAACAGCTTCCAGGAAGGAACGTCGACGAACCGGGCGAACAGGCTCCCGGGGAACTGCGACCGGCGAGTGCGCAGGACCTCGATGGCATCGTTGTAGAACTGTCGCGCCGAGGCGACGGACTCCTCGGCGTCGGCGATGCGCAGCTGGAGGTCGAGGTACACCTGGCTGGCCTTGAGGTCCGGATAGCCCTCCGCCAGGGCGAACGCGGTCTTGGCAGCCGCCTTGAGCCCTCGGTCGGTGTCCTGGGCGCCCTCGAGGGTGGCGTCGGACGGAAGCTCCTCGGTGGCCGGGATCGCCGGCACGGCCCGCAGCTCGGCCTCGGCCTGCTGCGTCTCGCTCTCGTGGGCCGCATAGCCCTTCACGACCGCCACCAGGTTGGGGATCAGCTCGCTGCGGCGTTGGAGACTGACGTCGATGAGCGACCATGCCTTGGCGGCCTGCTCCTTCACCTCGACCTGGCGGTTGTAGTTCCGCTGCAGGGCGAGGAGGAAGAGGATGCCGACCTCGACGCCCAGCGTCGAGAAGATGAGGAACCACTTGACCTCGTCGAAGACCGCATCGGAGGCGGTGCCGACGAACACCGCCGAGAGCAGCAGGCACCCGAGGCCGCACAACCGCGCCGACCAGCCGCTCGAGGAGGCGACCTGCGCCTCGGACTTGGTGGAGACGAGCAGGTCGCCGGGGCCCCGGGTGAACTCGAGCCCAGGACCGTCGGTGCGGGGGGCGGCCGTGCCGAGCAGGTAGATCGAGGCGCCGGCCGCGATCACCTTCTCGGTGATGCGCCACTTCCCCGACAGGGTGGAGATCGAGTTGGCCGTGTCCGGCGTGCTGTCGAGCCAGCCCCCGTCGACCGTGGGCGGAGCGGAGAAGGAGGCGTCGGCCATGCTCTGCGCACGTTCCACCTCGTCCTCGCCGACCAGCACCCATTGGCGGAGCTGCCAGCGGCTGTAGGGCGGGGCGTAGTCGCCGTCGAGCTCCTCGCAGAGGGTCTGCACCGGCTCGAGGTCCGCGCCGCGCGGCCGCACCAGCACCCGGCCGGTGTCGTCCTGGAGCCAGAACGGCGCCGCGGTCTGGCGCTCCTCCTTGGTCACCCAGGAGTGGTCATCGCCGGACTTCTCCCAGCGTTCCAGGTCCCAGCTGAACCACACCGCTGCGGTCTGGGAGAAGGGCGTGACGATCGGTTCGTAGAGGGGGACGGCTTCGCCGACGACCTCGTTGCGGCCCACGAAGACGCCGCGGCAGGTCGACGTTGGGGTGTCATCGATGACCCACTTCTTCCGCCAGCTCGACAGGCAGGCGATGCCCAGCCCGATGGCCAACGCTCCCGTCACGAAGATCCACACGACCGCTGGTCTACCAGCACGGCGATCAGGAGCCGGCCATCGATCGCATCCGGCCACGCCGTACGATGGTGGAGTCACCCCCCCATCCCGGAGTCCCCCCGCACCCATGGCCAAGCAGCTCCGCCACGAGAAGCGCGATGAGGCCGACGACGAAGCGGACGATGCCCAGAGCACCGCTCACGGCCACGGGACCCGCGCGGTCATCGCCGCCCTGCTCGCCAACCTGGCGGTGGCCACGGCGAAGTTCGTCGGGTTCGCCGTCACCGGCTCCTCGTCGATGCTGTCTGAGGGCGTCCACTCGGTGGCTGACTCCGGCAACCAGGGGCTGCTGCTCCTCGGCGGCCGACGGGCCAAGAAGGCCGCCACGGAGGAGCACCCGTTCGGCTACGGCCGCGAGCGCTACTTCTGGAGCTTCGTCGTCGCCCTCGTGTTGTTCTCGCTCGGCTGCCTGTTCGCCATCTACGAAGGGCTGCACAAGATCGAGCACCCCGAGCCCATCGAGAGCCCGCAGTGGGCCTTCGGCATCTTGGGCTTCGCCGTGCTGGCCGAGGCGTTCTCGTTCCGCACGGCTGCCAAGGAGGCGTCCAAGCTCAAGGGAGAAGCCTCCTACTGGCGGTTCATCCGCCGGGCAAAGGCGCCGGAGCTGCCCGTCGTGCTGCTCGAGGACCTCGGTGCGCTCATCGGCCTCGTGTTCGCCATCGCCGGCGTCACCGCCTCGGTGCTCACCGATGACGGACGGTGGGACGGGTACGGCTCGGTCGCAATCGGCGTCCTCCTGGGGATCATCGCAGTGATCCTCGTCATCGAGATGAAGAGCCTGCTCATCGGCGAGGGTGCATCACGCAAGGACGTCGAGGCCATCCGGGCCGCCATCGAGATCGATCCCGACGTGATCCGGGTCATCCACCTGCGTACCGAGCACCTGGGTCCCGAGGAGCTGCTGGTCGGGACCAAGGTCGAGTTCCTCCACGAGCTCACCGTCCCAGAGGTCGCCGACGCCATCGACCGGGTGGAGCGCAGCATTCGTGGCGGGGTCCCGTCCGCCCGCCTGATCTTCGTGGAGCCCGACGTGCACGATCCCGAGCGGGGTGCGGCAGCCACGTTCGTCCAGGAGCACAGCGGGTACATCGATGCCGACGACCCCCACTACAACGAGATCACCGGGACCGTGCCCGTCGTCGATCCCGACGACGACATCTGGAGCACCTGACGGCAGGGCTCACGACCCGCCATCGACCGTGCGCCGAATACCTGATGAGGTTGGTCGGGAATTGTGCGGCCACCCACTAGGTTGACCGCTCTACCGACTCGAACCACCACGAAGGAATGCACCACCATGGCAACGCTGCGCCTGGGCGACGACGCCCCTGGCTTCACCGCCGACACCACCGAAGGCACGATCGACTTCCACGAGTGGAAGGGCGACAGCTGGGCGGTCCTGTTCTCGCACCCGAAGGACTTCACCCCGGTGTGCACCACGGAGCTCGGCCGCGTGGCCGCCCTCAAGCCCGAGTGGGACAAGCGCAACGTCAAGGTCATCGGCATCTCCGTCGACACCTCCGAGAGCCACGAGGGCTGGGCGCAGGACATCTTGGACGTCACCGGCAGCGAGCTCAACTTCCCGCTCATCTCGGACTCCGAGAAGAAGGTCGCCGACCTCTACGACATGATCCAGCCCAACGCCTCAGACACCATGACCGTGCGATCGGTGTTCATCATCGGCCCGGACAACAAGCTGAAGCTGTCACTGACCTACCCGGCCTCCACCGGCCGCAACTTCGACGAGATCCTCCGCGTGATCGACTCGCTGCAGCTCACGGCTGAGTACAAGGTCGCCACGCCGGTCGACTGGAAGGACGGCGACGACGTCATCATCGTTCCCGCGGTGTCCGACGAGGAAGCCAAGGAGCGCTTCCCGAAGGGCTTCGAGGCCAAGAAGCCCTACCTCCGGGTCACCCCCCAGCCCAACAAGTAGTCGCGCCGCCGACCCGGTCTCCTGCCGGTCGGCCCGAGCGCTGCACGCCAACGAAGGGCGGTCCGAACGGGCCGCCCTTCGTCGCGTCTCGGTCACGATCGAGGTGCCGCCGATGCGGTGGGGACGGCTCGGGTGGCGAGGGCGAAGATGTGGTTCCAGCCGGTGGGGTCGATTCCGAGCTTGGCCACGAGGTACTCAGCATGGGCGGCGACTTCCTCGGCCTCCGGAAGCGCCAGGCGACGGGTCACGGCCGCCGCGCCCAGCTCGACCACGGCCTTCGCCACGAGATCCTCGGTGGGGTGGACCGACGCACGAGCGATGGACAAGCGGCGTTGTGCCTCTGCGGCACCGGCGTCGCCTGCGCCCGCTTCGAGCGCCGCTGCGAGGTTGGCCGTGGCCCGGTCGAGGTAGGTCGCGCCAGGGGCCTGATCGACGCGATCGGCGAGCTCACCCGCCTGCCCCGAGCCCGATGCCGCGGCGGTCAGGGCGTGGATCGCCATCACGTTCGGGTCGATGTCATGGGTGCGGGCGTTGGCAACGTGGCGCTCGGCTGCGGCCACATCGCCTCCCATCAGTGCGGCGGCCGCGAGCACCGCGGCCACGTCATCGCCACCGAGGCCGGCGCCGGCGAGGACCTCGAGGTCCTCCAGCACCAGGGCCCCTCGACGGAGCTCGCCGACTTGGAGCGCCGCGGCGAGGGTTGCGTAGCGGGCTGCCAAGCCGTGGCCTTCGGCGTCCGCCGGATCCCCGGGGCTGCCCACCTTCAGCAGCAGCGTGAAGCCCTCCTCGACGCGACCCGACATGACCAAGGCCCGGCCGAGCACCGCCGCGGCTTGGGTGCCTCCGTAGCCGTCGCCCAAGCCGGTGAAGGTCCGCAGGGCTTGCTCGGCCATGGTGACAGCCTCATCGGTACGGCCAGCCCAGAGTCGGACTGAGGCCATCAGCATCAGCATCATTGCCGTGGCCCAGGGATCGCTGCGGGCCTTGGCCTCATCGAGCACCTGCTCGCCCAGCGCCTGAGCCTCTGCAACGCGTCCCTGTTGGAACCGCACCCACGCCAGCAAGCCCAAGCTCCACGCCAGGCCCTGAGTATCCACCAGCTCGCTGAACAGCTCGATGGCGACTTGGAGCCGCCGATCCGCCTCGTCCGGACGGCCGCTGATGAAGGCGGTCCAGGCCAGGTTCTGCGAAGCCCAGGCCAGGCCGGAGCGGTCGCCGATCTCCTCGAAGGCGGCGAGCGCGGCCTCGGCCGACGTCTCCGCCTCGAGGATCCGGTTGCCGAAGATCTCAACCATCCCTCGCCGTCGCAGCGCCTCGCCCAACCCGGCAAGGTCGCCGAGCTCGCGGAACCGGTCGGCCGCGTCAGACATGGTGGCGACGGCGGCGTCGACGTCGCCCTCCTTCTGCTCGATCTCGCCACGGGCGACCAGGGCCCGGGCCGCGGCCCCGTCGTCGCCCGCTCGATCGGCGAGGGCGAACGCCCGCTCCGCATCGGCACGCCCGGGCGCCAGCTCCCACCCCTCGGCGGCCGCCGATGAGCGGGCGATGTGGATGCGCACGGCCTCGGCGACATCAGCCGCAGGAACGCCGTCGTGGTCGACGTCGCCCAGCAGGTCGAGGGCCTGCGTGTACAGGCGGATGGAGGCGGGCAGGGCTTGGTCGCGGCGGGCGCGGTCGGCGGCCTCGGTCACCCAGCGGCGAGCCCGGTCCGCCAGATCGGCGGGGAACGCATCGGTGCGGGCATTGGGACCGAGCTCGGACGCCAATGCGACCGCCGCGCCGTAGTGGTGCGCCAACTGGTCGACGACCCAAGGGGGTCGAGGATCGACATCGGCGGCGTTTCGCTCGATGAACGACGCGATGCCCAGGTGGCACCGGGCCCGCTCCGCCTTCGTGATGGTCTGGTACGCCACCTCCCGCACCAGGTCGGACCGGAACGACCACAGTTCGCCGTCGAGCTCCATGATCTCGTCGGCGACGAGCTCGGCGACGGCGCCGTCGATGTCGACGTCGGGGCGGAGCTGGCGCCCCATCTCCCGGAGCCCGATCATCGGGCCGCGCTGGCCGATGACCGCCGCATCCTGCAGGACCGAGCGCTGCGACGGGGAGAGGTCGTCGAGGCGAGCGGCCACGAGGCCGCGCAGCGTGTCGGGCAGGGCGGCGACGCGCCCGGGCTCGGCCACGGCCTCGCCGTCGAGCAGGCTCACCAGCTCTTCGAGGAAGAACGGGTTTCCGCCACTGCGCTCGAACAGGGCCGACGCCACCGCGTCCGGCACCGGGGCGCCGACCAGGTGCTCCAGCAGTTCGCCCGTGGCCTCCCGACCGAGCGGGTCCAGGTGCAGGGTCAGCGAGTTGTGCCGACCGTGGCGGGGCGTCCACTGGTCGAGCAGCGCCGGCCGGGCCGTGGCCAGCACCACCACCGGACAGTGGTGGATCGCACTGAATATGTCATCGATCAACGAGAGCACGGCGCTGTCGGCCCAGTGCAGATCCGAGATCTTGAGCACGAGCGGACGGTGGCGGGCGGAGGCAGAGGCGTACGCCCCGAGCGCCCGGCCCGCCTCCTGGCGGATGGTCACGGGCTCGGCATCGGCGGGCGGCTCGTAGCCGAGCAGCGTCAACAGACCCTCGGCCGTGCGCTGGACCTCCGGGTCCGAGGTGCGTCGCTCCATGACCTCGGCGACCGCCGTGCGCACGGCCTGGCGGGCATCGGCGGGTGACGCCCCCTCGGGCACGGCGAGCGCTGGGCGGAGCGCGTCGGCCACGGGCCACCAGACGTTGGCTTCGCCGTAGGGCACGCAGCGGCCCTCCCGGACGATGGCTCCCAGCTCGGCGGCGGCGGCGTCCGCCACCTCATCGGCGAGGCGGCTCTTGCCCATGCCGACATCGGCCACCAGCAGGGCGAGCATCGCCCGGTCGTTGCGGATCGAGCTGTCGATGACGGTGGTCAGCAACCCGAGCTCGGCCCCTCGCCCGATCAGCGGAACGTCGACGCGACGAGCCCGGTAGCCGGGCGGGAGCGTGGGTGCGACGGCGACCCAGGTGTCGATCAGTTCGTCGCGACCCTTGGCGTCGAGCAGGCCGCGCGCTTCATAGGCGATGGTGTGGTGCGTGGCGGCATAGGTGGCCGGCCCCACCAGGACCTCACCCGGCGCCGCATTGGTCTGGAGGCGGCTGGCGGTGTTGACGACGTCGCCCATGGCCGTGACCGACCCGGCGGCGCGCATGGCACCCACCAGCACCTCGCCCGTGTTGATGCCGACCCGCATCTGCAGGTCCTGGCCGATCGATTCGGCCTCCTCGCAGAGGGTGGCTTGCATCCGAAGGGCGGCCCGCACGGCCCGCTCGGGGTCGTCCTCGTGGGCGGTCGTGGCGCCGAAGAGGGCCACGAGCGCATCGCCCACGATCTTGTCGACCTGACCGCCGAAGCTGGTGATGTCCTCCGCCAGGCGGTCGAAGCACCGGTCCACCAGGTTTTTCACCCGTTCCGGGTCCAGCCGCTCAGACAGCGACGTGAACCCGACCAGGTCGGCGAACACCACGGTGACCACGCGGCGCTCGTCATCGACGGTGCGCAGGGGGCGGCCGCACGACGCGCAGAAGCGGGCATCGCCCAAAGCCGTGGCCCCGCATGCCGAACACGTCATCGATGGCATCCTACGGCTGCTTGCCACAGTTAGCGCGGCTCGTCTCGCCCGCGCACCCACCGATCCGCTCGGGTGGTCGGGCAGGATGGTCCCATGTCGCTCGACCCCACCGCGCTCCCCGACGAGGCCCTCGCCTTCCTCACCGAGTACCACCTCGCCTCGCTGACCACCGCTCGGCCCGACGGGTCGCCCCACGTCGTCGCGGTGGGGTTCAGCTACTCCCCCACGGACCAGCTGGCGCGGGTCATCACCTGGGCCGACAGCAAGAAGGCGCGCAACGTCGCCGCCGCCCCCGGCGGTCGCGCCGTGGTCTGCCAGGTCGACGGAGGCCGCTGGCTCTCCCTCGAGGGCCCTGCGACCGTCACGAGCGATCCCGCTCGCGTCGCCGCCGCCGTTGAGGGCTATGCGGGCCGCTACCGCCAGCCCAGCGAGCGCGATGATCGCGTCGCCATCGAGATCCACGTCGACCGCATCCTCGGCCGAGCCTGACCCCGGCCCCCGAACCGAGGTGGCGGAGGCAGTTCAGAGGGCGACGGCGATGGCCTCCGCCATCGTGGTCGTGTGCGTCATCGTTAGGAGCCAGCGGGTGATGCCGGCATCGACGGCCAGCTCGTGGGCGCGACCCGTGACCGAGAGCTCAGGGGCGCCGGCATCGGTCCGCACCACCTCGATGTCGTGCCAGTCGATGGCGCCCAGACCGACGCCGAGCGCCTTCATCACCGCCTCCTTCGCAGCGAAGCGGGCGGCGTAGCGCTCGGAGGGATCGTTGGCGGCCTCGGCGTACACCTGCTCACCGGCGGTGAACAGCTTCTCGACCATCGTCGGCGTGCGGGCGAGCACCGTGCGCATGCGGTCGACCTCGACGAGGTCGACGCCGATCCCGATCACGGATTCACCCGCGGCGGTTGTTGACGAACGCGAGGACGATCATGACGAGCGCAGCGGCAAAGACCAGGGCGACGATGATCACGAGACCGCACCGCCCTCGCCCGAGCGCCAGCGATCGGCCAGCACGTTGACGGGCGTGGTGAGCAGCTCGATGGGCGGCAGGGCACCGAGCAGGTCGTCGCGGAAGGTGGGCTCGGTCTCGGTGACCGCATCCTTCAGCGCTGCGTACCGGCCGCGGTACGCCTCGAGCACCGACCGCATGCGGCCGGCGGGCAGTTCGTCGGCGAAGCGGCAGTGCAGCAGGGTGATCCCGGTGCACTGGGTGCCCTTGACCTCGGGGATCAGCACGAGCGTGCGGCCATCGCTCCGGCCGACCGCCACCGTGACCTCGCGCTCGGTGGCCACCCGATGCTTGGTGCCCCGCAGCAGCGGGTTGCGCTCCGTGCGCTGCGGAAGTTCGCGAGCGATACCACCACGGTCGACGACCACGATGGTGGCCTCGCCTTCTTCGACGTCGCCCTCGATGCGGTAGCGGGTGTACCCGACCACGTCGTCGACCGAGGCGTCCAGGCCCGCCAACGTGCGCAGGGCCTTGTAGCTGAGCCGGTCGCGGGCGGCCCCGGCAGCGAGGGCGGCCTGCACGAGCGCGATGTCGAGCAGCCCCTCGTCCGAGCGGGAAATGCCGACCGTGACCGTCTTGGCCTGGTGCTTGATGGCGTCAACGGGCCGCGTGAGCTCCTCGATGGCAGCCGTGAGCGCAGCGGTGAGGTCCTCGATCACGACGCTCGGCGTACCGACCCGGCCATGCTCGACCTGGTAGGCGTCGAGCGGTGCGATGCCCGTGGCGTAGCGGAACATCGACGCCAACCGCACGGCGGTGCCGGCCTCAAGGCTGCCGTTGTACGCACCGCTGCGAAGGCCGTCGTGGAAGCGGGCCGAGATGGGCTCGAACGTGGGCCGGAGATCGGCGAGCAGGCGGTCCACGTCGTTGATGGCCGGGCTGGAGATGGCGTCCTCGATGGCACCTCGCGCCTCGCGCAGGCCGCGGGCCTGGGCATCGATGGCGAGCGCGGCCTCGTAGCCGAACAGGTGGCCGGCGACGGTGGTGAGCACGAAGGCCAGTTCCGGGCGCACGGCAGGCACGGCGATGACCCGCAGCGCGGCGTTGAAGCGATCCTCGTCCTCGGTCGCGATGACGATCGGCGTGGCCTTGTGGGCCCGGTAGATGGCCACCTCCTTGGCGACGTCGTCGGCGTTCGACCCGCCGAGTCCGGCAGCGCACACGAGGATCAGCGGCTCCGACGAGAGGTCGATGTGCTTCTTGTCCTCGATGGCATCGGAGGCAATCGCCTTGTAGCAGAGCTCGGAGAGCTTGATCCGGATCTCCTCGGCCGCCACCTTGTTGGCACCGGAACCGACGATCGCCCAATACCTGCGAGAGGGTGCCAGCTCCTGGGCGGCCTCGGCGATCGTGGCTCGAAGGGCGAGGGTGGCCTCCATGGCGACCGGCAGATCGCGCAGCCCGGACAGCAGTTCGCTGCGGTGTGGCGCACCGTCCTCGCACCCCGGGACCTCGTCGGCGATGGCGCAGGCCAGCACGAATCCCGCGGCGATCTGGGCGTAGAACGCCTTGGTCGACGCCACGCTCATCTCCACGTCGCGCCCGTCGGACGTGTAGAGCACGCCGTCGCTCTTGTCCGTGAGGTCGCTGGCGCGCCGGTTGACGATGGCGATGACCCGGGCCCCGCGACCACGGACGAGGTCCACGGTGCGGTTGGTGTCGGTAGTGGTGCCCGACTGGCTGATGGCGATCACGAGCGTGTCGCTCATGTCCGCCCGAAGCGAGAAGCCCGACAGCTCCGTGGCCAGTACCGCCTCCGAGCGCACGGGCGTGCCGGCGACCTCGGCAGCAAGGGCCCGGGCGAGCGATTGGCCGGCGACCGCGGCCGTGCCCTGGCCGATGACCTGGACCCGGGTGATGGCCCCGGAGCGGAGGTCGGCGCGGACGGACTCGGGGATCGTCTCGGGTCCGAGCGTCGCCCGCAGCATGCCGTCTTGGGGGGCGATCTTGCCCCGCAGCGTCTTGCGGAACGACCCCGGTGCCTCCTCGATCTCCTTGAGGAGGAAGTGCTGGTACGAGCCGCGATCGATGTCGCGCGTGGTGACCTCGGGGGTCACCAGCTCGTCGTCGTCGAGAGGAAGCTCGGTGCCGTCGTAGGAGAAGCGGCGGATGCCGTCGACCGTGCCGGCAGCCGCCGCGTCCAGCTCCATGACCTGACCCCGCGAGGCCGCCGGGTTGGTGAGGTCGGCCGGGGTTTCGCCGTCGAGGCGCAGGTACCGCGTGGCGTCCTCGACCACGCCATAGGGCTCGGACGCGACCACGTAGAGGTCCTCGTCGAGGCCCACGTACAGCGCCTGCCCACTGCCCCGCAGCGCGAGCTGGAGGCGGCCCGGAGCACCCGCCACGTTGGCGGCGATGGCTACCGAACCGTCGAAGCGCCGAACGGACTGCCGGAAGGCATCGACGGCCTCGTCCCCGGCGGCGAGGCGACGGGAAACCAGCGTCGGGATGACCTTGGCATCGCTGGTGATCTCCGAGGCGATGCGCAGCTGGTCGCTCACCTTGAGGTCGGCGAAGTTGTCGACGTCGCCGTTCAGGGCGGCGGTCACGTAGGGGCCGCCATCCCGATCGATCTCGTCGGAGTTCATGGGATGCGCGTTGGGCTGCGAGATGATCCCGATGGAGGCCCAGCGGGTGTGGCCCAGCACGGTGACCTCGGCATGGTCCCCTGCGGTCGCCAGGTGGAGGAGGTCATCGCTGCGGATGGCCGAGCGCAGCACAGCGGTGTTGTCGCCTAGCTCGCCGATCTCGGCGGCGGCCTTGTAGACGAAGCTCAGGTGTCCCTCGGGCGTGACCCGCACGGCGCCGGCGGTGAAGAGCGGATCCTGGGCGCGGTCGGCCAGCAGCGCGGCCACCGCTTGGTCCGCGAGGTCCAGCCCGTGGCCGTGGACCAGCAACATGAGCCCGGCGGAGTCGCGGCCGCGGACCTCGAGGCGGTCGATGGCACTGAGGGCGGCCTGGACCGATGCGAAGGCGTCGATGGCCGACTGCGAGGGGGTCGGCCCGGCCAGATCCGCAACGGCCCTCGCCGTGCGGAGCCGGTCCCGCTGGACGGCCCACACGGCGTCCTTGAGGCGGATGAACGCCGCGTTGACCGCTTCCAGCGCGCGACCAGCGGCCGGATCGGCGTCCAGCGCCCCTTCGCGCTCGGCGAGGGCCTGTCCGATCTCGGTGCAGGCGGTGTCGATCGCCGGCGTCAACGCCGAGTCGGCCAGCAGCGCGGCGATGCCCGGGGTGCCCCGCAGGAGCCGATCGACCGCCTCGACCCGATCCGCCACGCCGGCGACCGCTCCATCGAGCGCCTCCACCGGGGCGGCAAGCAGCGCGCCGGCCGCACCCTCGAGGAGCGAGATCAGCTCAGCCGAAGCAGGCGCCGGACGGGCGCTTCGGCGACGGACGACGGCGATGATGCCGCACATCTGGGTTCCTCCGAGGACACGGGCAGAGTGCCCCGGGCAGACCGGGACCGAACCATGGTACCGGCCACCGCCCGACCACCCCGCAGCCCCCTCTGAGGTGGGTCAGGCGCCGAGGGTGGTGACCATGGCGGCGAGGTGGCCGGCGATCTCGGCGGCTTCCTCGTGCGTGGGCGCCTCGACCATCACCCGAATCACCGGCTCGGTGCCGCTGGCGCGCAGCAGCACCCGGCCCCGGTCGCCGAGCCGCTCCTCGGCGGCGGCGACGTCGGTCCCCAGCTTGGTGATGAGCCCCGGGTCGCGGCGGGCCGTGCGCACGTTGACCAGGACCTGGGGCAAGCGGGTCATGGCGGACGTGGCGAGGTCGGCGAGCGGACGGCCGAGGCGGGCGATGACCGACAGCAGGGCGATGCCGGTGAGCATGCCGTCGCCGGTGGAGGCCAGATCCCGGAAGATGACGTGGCCGGACTGCTCACCGCCGAGGCTGTGCTTGCCCTCGTCGAGCGCCTCCAGCACGTACCGGTCTCCGACGTCGGTGGTGACGACCTCGATCCCGTGCGCGGCCATGCCGTGGTGGAACCCCAGGTTGCTCATCACCGTGACGACCACCGTGTCGTGGGTGAGCCTGCCGCGCTCGCGCCGGTCGATGGCGCAGATGGCGATGATCTGATCCCCGTCGACCAGTTCCCCCTCAGCATCGACCGCCAGGACCCGGTCGGCGTCCCCGTCGAACGCCAGGCCGACGTCGGCACCGTGGGCGACGACTGCGGCCTGCAGGGCTTCGGGGTGCGTCGAACCGGCTGCATCGTTGATGTTGATCCCGTCGGGGTCGACGTGGATGGCCACGACGGCCGCTCCGAGCGCCTCGAACACGCCGGCCGCCAGCTCGGACGCCGCCCCGTGGGCACCGTCGAGCACGACCTTCAGCCCGCGCAGCGATCCGGCCGGGACGACATCCTCGACCAGGAACCGCTGGTACCGGTCGATGGCCTCGTGGTCGAGCGAGAGGGTGCCGACCTCGGCGCCCGTGGGCCGGGGGCGCGGGTCGCCCTGCCCGCTCAGCGCCGTGAGCTCCAGCTCGAGGCGGGCCTCGATCTCATCGGACAGCTTGGACCCGCCGGCCGTGAACAGCTTGATGCCGTTGTCGCCGAACGGGTTGTGCGAGGCGGAGATCATCGCGGCGGGCACGTGGTCGGCGGCGGACAGGAAGGCCACGCCGGGGGTCGGCACCACGCCCAGATCGACGACCTCGACGCCTTCGGTGGCCAGTCCGGCGGAGAGCGCGGCCACGAGCAGCGGCCCGGACCGCCGGGTGTCTCGGCCGATCAGCCACCGGGTCCCGCCGAGGACCCGTGCGGCGGCCCGCCCGAGGTTGAGCGCCAACTCCGGCGTCAACTCCCGGTTGGCGATCCCCCGCACCCCATCGGTCCCGAACTTCAAGCTCATCCCGCCACCGTACCGCCGCCCCGCGTCGCCCTCGCCGACCACTCACCGCGATCGCGCATCCCCGTGGCCATCGCTCCCAGACAACAAGCCGCCCCGATCGCCGCCGATTCGGGTCACTCAAGCACCTCCACGGCGCACGCGCGACCCGATTCGCCAACGCAACGCGTGAGAGCCAGCGCCAGCAACGCGGGAGAGCCAGCGCCAGCAACGCGTGAGAGCCAGCGCCAGCTTTCGCCGAAGGCGAGCGGGCCCGAGCGGCCCGGTGACGGAGGCCCCCAGGGCCGGAGTCACCCAGAGCGGAAAGAAAAGGGCGGGTCTGCCGAGGCGCAGCCGAGGATCCAACCGCCAGCAACGAGACGGGCAGGTCACACCGAGACAGGAACCCGAGAACGACGAAGGCCGCCGCCCCGAAGGGGCCGCGGCCTTGGTCGAGTGCTCGAAGCGCTGGGCGCTTCGAAGAAGCGCCTTAGCGCTTGGAGTACTGAGGAGCCTTGCGGGCCTTCTTGAGGCCGTACTTCTTGGATTCCTTCTTGCGATCGTCTCGCGTCAGGAAGCCGGCTCGCTTGAGGACGGCACGCAGCTCGGGGTCGAGCTCGATGAGCGCCCGGGCGATGCCGAGGCGCACGGCGCCGGCCTGGCCGGTGACGCCGCCACCGTGGATGGTGACGTCGACGTTGTAGGCCTCATCGAGCTGCGTCAGCTTGAGCGGCTCCTGGAGGATCATGCGGTGGGTCGGGTTCGGGAAGAAGTCGACCCAGTCCCGGCCGTTGATGACGATGGTGGCGTCGACGTCGCCTTCCGACGGGCGGAGGCGGACACGAGCCACGGCTTCCTTGCGGCGACCGGTGGACTGCACGAGGGGCTTGGACACGAGATGAACTCCTACGCGCTGCGGCGGGCGTCGGCCAGCTCGAGCACCTGAGGCTGCTGAGCGGCATGCGGATGGTTGGGACCGGCGTAGACCTTGAGCTTCTTGAGCTGGGCCCGGCCGAGGCGGTTCTTCGGAAGCATGCCGCGCACGGTGTTGCGCACCGCGTCTTCCGGCTTCTTCTCCATGAGGTCGGCGAAGGTCTGCTCCTTGATGCCACCCGGGTACCCGGAGTGGCGGAACACCTTCTTCTTCTCGGCCTTGCCGGCCGTGAGGACGATCTTCTCGCAGTTGATGATGACCACGTGGTCGCCCGTGTCGATGTGCGGGGCGTACGTGGGCTTGTGCTTGCCACGCAGGATGGAGGCAACCTCGGTGGCGAGGCGGCCAAGGACCAGGCCCTCGGCATCGACGATGTGCCAGGTGCGCTCGATCTCTGATGCTTTGGGCGTGTACGTAGGCACGGTGAATCCTTGGATCTGCTGGTCGTGAGCGCGAATCGCCCCAGGGGCGGCTTCGGGCCGAAGGGATACGTTACGGCCCGCTGGTCAGGCAGGGCAAATAGCAGAGCGCAGCTGCCCGTTGGTGGACCGGGGAGCGCGGGCTACCTGCGCTCGGGGACCACGCCGAAGGCCACGCCCCCCGAGGCGAGCGAACCGGTCCTCATGCCTTCGGCGAGACCGACCGGACGGGTCCAGGAGCCTCGCTGCTCCAGCACGGGGAGCACGCCTTCGCCGAACCAGTAGACCTCCTCGAGGTGGGGGTAGCCAGAGAGGATGAACTCGTCGATCCCCAAGGCGGCGTACTCCTCGATGCGGTCGGCCACCTCGGCGTGGCTGCCCACCAGGGCGGTGCCGGCGCCGCCGCGGGCAAGGCCGACGCCAGCCCACAGGTTCGGGGACACCTCGAGGTCGTCGCGGCTCCCACCGTGGAGCTCGAGCATGCGCTTCTGGCCCTCGGACTCGGTGGTCTTCATGCGAGCGTGGACCTTGGCGATCTCCTCTTCGGAGATCCCGTCGAGCAGTGCGTCGGCGGCGGCCCACGCCTCCGCAGAGGAGTCGCGACTGACGACGTGCAACCGGATCCCGAACCGCGGCGTCCGCCCCTGATCGGCCGCGAGCTTCCGCACCCGGTCGAGCTTGTCGGCGACCTGGGCCGGCGGCTCGCCCCAGGTGAGGTACACGTCGGCGTGGCGAGCGGCGACGTCGAGGGCGGCCGGCGACGAGCCGGCGAAGTAGACGTCGGGCACGGGGTCGGGCTGGCGGCCCAGGGCTCCCCCCTCGACGTGGATGTGCGCGCCCTCGTAGTCGACGACCTCGCCGGCCCAGAGCCCGCGGACGATGTCGAGGAACTCACCGCAGCGGACGTAGCGGCCGTCTTTGTCGAGCCAGTCGCCGTAGGCGTGCTGCTCGGAGGAGTCACCGCCGGTGACCACGTTGAGCAGGAGGCGGCCGCCCGTGTGGAACTGGTAGCTGGCGGCCATCTGCGCGGCGAGCGTGGGCGAGGTGACGCCGGGACGGAAGGCGACGAGGAACTTGAGGCGGTCGGTCCGCTGCGCCAGCGCGGCGGTGGTGACCCACGCATCGTCGCACCAGGGTCCTGCCGGGGTCAGCGCGGCCTCGAACCCGAACGACTCGGCGGCGAGGCAGATCTGCGTCAGGTAGTTGAACGTCGCGGGACGCTGTCCTCCGGCCGTGCCGGGCAAGGGGTGCTCGGGCTCGACGAGCCGGCGGCCGTCGCCGTTCGTGGGCAGGAACCAATGGAAGGCGATCGACATGAATGCACCCGGGGGCCGTGACGAGGTCTGCGCTGGCTGCTCAGACCGGTGGAGTATGGGGTCCACGTTTGTGGAGCGTCAACGCGAAACGCGAGGTCACGTGTCCGGCCACGCGTCGCGCCCGTCATCGGAGGACCAGCCGGGGTACCGGACCGTCCAGAGGGTGAGGCCGTGCGGTGGGGCCAGATCGCCGGCGAGGTCGCGGTCGCCCGAGCGGATGATGCCCAGGATCTCCCCCGGCCGCTTCCGTCCCCGACCCACGTCGACCAGCGTCCCCACCACGGAGCGAACCATCTGGTGGCAGAACGACGACGCCTCGATCTCGAAGCGAAGTCGGCCGCCTCCGTCGTCGTGCCACGCCGCATCGGTGACGCGGCGCACGAGGCTCGCCTCCTGCCCGTCGCGGCGCTTCGGGCGCCGGCAGAACGCGGCGAAGTCGTGCTCGCCGATGACCGCATCGCAGGCGAGCACCATCGCGTGCAGCTGGAGCGGGATGTCGACGTGCCAGGCCGAGCCTGCGGTGAAGGGGTCTGGCGTCGGACCGTTGTGGATCAGGTACCGGTACCGCCGCGCCGTGGCCGAGAAGCGGGCGTCGAAGTCGCCGGGGACCACCGAGACGCCCCAGGTGGCGATGGCAGGCCCGCACAGCTTGTTGAGCGACTTGGTCAGCCGGGCCGGGTCGACCGCACCCACCGGCGCATCGAACGTCACCACCTGGGCTCGAGCATGCACGCCCTTGTCCGTCCGCCCGGCGCAGGTGAGCTCGACCGGGTGGCCGATCACCGTGGTGACGGCCTGGGTGAGGTCGCCGCCGACCGTGCGGACCCCCTCGTTGCGGGCGAACCCGTGAAAGGGGGCGCCGTCGTAGGCCACCACCATCCGGATCCGCTCGGTGGGGCCGGCAGATCCGGTCTCGGCAGCGGGCACCGCATCGAACAACGTCATCGGCAGCGGACGGTAGCGCGACGGCGTGCCATCGGTTCCCGGACCGGCGGTGTGCTCAGTGGGTGGCTGCAGCCCGAAAGCTCTCGGTCGCCATCAGCGATGCGACGAGCGCCTGCTCCCCACCCGGGTTGTTCAACTTGGCCACCCAGTAGGCGCGACCCGAGGAGTCCGGCGTCCGGCCGAGGATCTGCTGGTACCGCTCGTCGACGATCCGTCCCCGGGCGGCGGTGCTCCGGACCAGGTTTGCTGCCAGCGCTCGAGCACCGCCCGCTTGGACCTTGGGGGTCCAGTAGGCCAACCCGGCCGGGTCGGCGGCCCGTCCGAGGATCGACTCGTACGCCGCCTGCACGACGTCGGCCGGCGTTGCGACCGAAGGGCTGTTGCCGGCGAACGCCGCAGCCAGGTCGACCACGGCGACGTCCCAGTACCGGCGCCCGGACGCGCTGAGGGCCGAGCGCATCCACTCTGCGTCGACCTCGGCCTGCAGGAACGCCTGGAGGAACTGGGCGTGGTGGAGGTCAGCGGCCGTCGGTCCGCCGAGTGCGCGGGCGATGGCCGTCTGGCGGCCGGCAACCGTGGGGTATCCCGCAGCGAGCGACGTGGCCTCCGAGGGCGTGGGGTCTCGGCCCCAGGCCAGCTCGCCGACGGCACAGGCCCAGCGGTTGGCGGCGCTGCGTCGGCAGAAGGATTGCGCCGGGGTGATGGGACCCACACCTGTCGTGGATGCCGCCGCTGAGCCGGTCCCCTCTTGGGTGAACGCCAGGTCCGCCAGGGCCAGTCGCCCACCACCCGTACGGTCGAAGCGGAGCTCGATGGCACGCAACCGGGTCAGATCGATCGCGGTGAACGACGACAGCGGCAGCCGCAGTCCGTTGAGCACGGCGTGCTGCACGTTTCCCGGGTTCAGGCGCTGGAGCCCGTTGGTGCCCGCTGATGCCGCCACCGCCGCTCGTGCACCATCGGCGTCCTCGAGCACGATGGTGAAGTCCTGCTTGGCGCGGGTGGTGTTGCGGGAGTCCTGGGGGACCGCCGCACGCAGGCGCAGGCCGTCGTAGCCGGTGACGTCGAGGCCCGCCGCCCCGAGCGGGATCCGCACCGTCGGCCCCTGACGGACCCAGCCCGCGTCGAGGACGCCCGTGTCGTTGACGATGGCCGTGAAGTCGGCGTTGGGGCAGCGGCCGGTGACCACCCGCACCCCGTCGGGCTCGCTGAAGCCCCGGTCGTCCTTCGGGTTGCAGACCAGGCCGCTCTGCACGCCGGAGATGTCGGTGAGCTGACCGCGATCGGTGCGACGGTACGTGTCGAGGCTGGCCCAGCTCTCCACGTCGAGGCGGTCCCCGGCGTGGTACGCGATCGACCAACGAGCGGGGCCGGTGGACGCCGGGTAGGGAGCCGTGCCCGTCACGAACCGCTGCAGCGAAGGCTCGGGCGTCAGCGTCCGGCGGAGGAACCCGGCCATGAGCGCCGTGCCGGCCTGATCCTGCTCGGCGGCGGTGAGGCGCCCAGGGCCACCGGGCTGGCACGGCCCCGGGGCTGCGGCGCGCGGGTCCTCGCTGAGGCCGAAGCTGGACCCGGCATCGTCGAACGACCCCGGGCCGGTGGTCCAGACGGTGTTGAAGAAGTTGTGGTTCGCGCCGTAGAGGAGCGCGGTCATCTTCGACGAGGTGTCACCGGGGGTCGAGTACCGGGCATCGTCGTAGTAGGACGCGCCTTGGAGGTCCGAGACGTCGCCGTCGCACGCCGGCAGGACCACGCCGAACTCGACGCCGCCAATCACCCGGCGACCGAAGTCCACCGGAGCGAGGGCCAGGGCCGCCTTGATGCCGAACGGGTTGGAGCTGCGCTGGTTCAGCTGCACCGCGGCGGCGATGCCCTCGCCCCCGCGGGAGTGGCCCATCAGGCCGATCCGGTCCAGGTCGATGTGACCGACGAAGCGCGTGCCGAAGGGCGAGTCCGTGGCGCTGGCGTCCCAGGACCGCCAGCGACGGAGGTGCTCGAGGATGAGCTGAGCCCGCGCTGCCGCGCCACCATCCTCGAGGAAGCCATCGTTGGCGTTGATGCCGTTGGCGCCGATCGACACCACGACCATGCCGTGGCTTGCCAGGTTGCGACCCAGGCCGTCGTAGCCCTGGTAGCTGGGGATCTCTGGGACGGAGGCCGGGCAGGGCCAGACCAGGAGCTGGGTCGTTGCGGTGGCGCACGTGGCGTGGCGGCCGTGCTGGAGGATGACCAGTGGCGCTCGGTCGGCGATGGTCTGGGGCGCGTAGACCTTGGCCTTGAGCTCGACCGCAGCCGGGAAGCCCTTTGGGCGGAAGGCCTGGTTGCCGAGGTCGTAGCTGAGCTCGTCGATGGCCAGCGGTCCCGGGGTCCCAGGATCGGGCAGGGGCGCGCCGGTCGGCGCCGCCGGGGCGGCCGGGGTGGCGTTCGCCGGTGGCGTGAGGAGGCCGGCCAGGGCGAGGGTGGTGACGGCGAGGACGATGGCGGAGCGCACGCACCGGCTCATCGGACCACCGCCAGGGTCCCGGCAGGCACAGACGGCCCACCTTCCCACTGGTAGCTCACGGAGCGACCTGCCGTCAGTCCGCTGCCATCGGTGGTGACGGCCGTGATCGCCTGGAGGTCCGGCGCCAGCACGGCTTCGCCCACCCGCCGCCCACCGACGGTCACGGCGATCCGCGCCGACCGTGCAGCGAACGTGCCGGGCACGCGAACCCGCCACACGTGCATGCCGTCGGGCAGCGTGACCTGGTCGACCGTGGGCCCGCTGGCCGAACGGGTCGAGCCGGCGAGCGGCGCTTCGAGGATGGCCTTGAGCTGGCCCGCCTCCAGCCCATCGACCGGGGACGCGGCGCTGGCCGCCCCCGACCCCACCGGCGCGGTCGTGGTCGTGGTCGTGGTCGAGGCGACCGGGGCCCCACCGGCGGCCAACTGGGTGGGCCGGTCGGCGTCACCGCACGCGGCGACGCCGGCCACGAAGAAAACGAGGACGAGGACGAGAACGAGGGACCGCCGGAAGACCATGACCGTCGAGTCTGGCCGCTCGCTCGCCCCGGCGTCCCCGAGTCCACCGGACCGTCATGGGATCGTCCTGCCATCGCAACCTTTCGGGTGATCTCCGACCAGCTTCGGGTGATATTCCGCCAGCGATGTCACATTCGAGGCGTCTCGCTCGTCAAGGAACCAGACCGTCCCGAGGAGCTCACCGTGAACCAGTCCACCGCCAAACCGACCATTCCCCCCGATGCCACGATCAGCCGGGCTGCCACCGTCGTCGTGGGCGCCGGCATCGGAGGGCTCCTTGCGGCCATCACGGCGGCCGGCAGCCGGCCGGGCAGCCGGGTCGTCGTCCTCGATCCCCATCCTCCCGGTGGTCGGGCCCGCACCGACGAGCGCAGCGGGTTCCGGTTCAACCGCGGCCCCCGTGCCCTGTACCGACGGGGTCCGGCCGATCGGGCGCTGCGTGACCTCGGCATCGACACCGGGCTCGGCGGTCCCCCGAACCTCCACTGCGCGCTGGCCGTCATCGAGGGCCAGGTGCACCCCTTCCCCGGCCAGCCGGTGGCCGCCGCTCGCACCACGTTGTTCACCGCCCGCCAGAAGGTCGAACTCAGCCGCACCCTCGCCGCCGTGTGGCGCGCCGACGAGCGCACCACGGAAGGCCGATCCGTCAGCGAGTGGCTCGACGAGCGGGCCGTGGACGACCGGGTGCGCCGGTTCGTCGAAGCCCTCGTGCGGGTGTCGACCTACGCCCACGCCCCCGAGACCTTCGCTGCCGGGCCCGCCCTGGCCAACGCCCGGGCCGGGATCAGTCCCGGTGTCCACTACCTCGACGGCGGCTGGCAGTCGCTGGTGGACCAGATGGTGGCCATCGCCCAGCGGCGCGGCGTCGAGATCATCCGGTCTGGCGTGCAAGCCGTCATCCCCGGTGGTGGTTCGGCAACGGTGGTGGCGGACGGTGTCACCTGGACCACCTCGACGGTGGTCATCGCTGCGGGCGGTCCCGATGCGGCCGCCGCCCTCCTGCCCCAGCGCCCCGCATCCTGGGGCGAGCTGGCTCCCCCTGTGACCGCCGCCTGCCTCGAGCTGGGGATCCGCAGGCTGCCGACCCACCGCTTCGCCCTCGGCATCGACGAACCGGTGTACGGCTCCACCCACGCTCCCCCCGCCGACCTGGCACCCCCCGATCACTCCGTGGTGCACCTGATGCGCTACCAGCACCCGGACGAGCACGTGCCCGCCACCGAGCAGCGGGCTGCACTGGATCAGTTGGCCCGGCGAATGGGCATCGCGCCCGACGCCGTGGTCGAGGAGCGCTTCCTCGCCCGGATGGTGGTGACCGGCAGCCTGCCCGGCGCAGCGACGGGCGGCCTCGCCGGTCGTCCGACGGTGGAGGTGCCCGAGCATGCCGGGGTCCTCCTCGTCGGCGACTGGGTCGGTTCCTCCGGGTTGCTGCTCGACGCCGTCGCTTCGAGCGCCCTCCAGGCCGGGCAGCTGGCGGCGGCACGATCGGTCACCATGGTCGATGCATGATCACCGACCATCCCGTTCCGGGCGAGGCCGAGTTCGAACAGGAGCGCCCGCGCCTTGAGGGGCTCGCCTATCGGATCACCGGCTCGCGCATGACCGCCGAGGACATCGTCCAAGACGCCTGGCTGCGGTGGGAGCGGACAGACCAAGCGAGCGTGGAGCGTCCTGCGGCCTGGCTCACCACGGTGACCAGCCGGCTCGCGCTCGATCACCTGAAGTCGGCCCAACATGCCCGCGAGACCTACATCGGCCCCTGGCTACCGGAGGTGGCGGTGGCCGAGCCTGGCCCGGCCGAGCAGGCCGAGCTGGCCGAATCCGTCACCATCGGCTTCCTCGCGGTGCTCGAGCGCCTGGGGCCCACCGAGCGGGTCGTGTTCTTGCTGGCCGAGGTGTTCGCAACCCCCTACGACGAGATCGCGTCGGTGGTCGGCAAGTCACCGGAGGCCTGCCGGCAGATCGCGTCTCGCGCCCGGACCCGAGTCCGCGAGGGCCGTCCCCGCTTCGCTCCGACCGACGACGACGCGTGGCAGGTGGCCACCGCGTTCTTGACCGCAGCCCAGGTGGGCGACCTCGACGCGCTGGTCTCGCTGCTGGCCGACGACGCCTTGGCGGTCAGCGACGGTGGCGCCGACCACCACGCCGCCCGCCGTCCGGTCGTCGCGGCGCGCATCCCCCGGTTCGTGTCGAACCTCGCGGCCCGGATCCCCGAGGGAGCAGAGGTGGAGGCGATGGCGATCAACGGCGAACCGGGCATCGTCATCTCCCAGCAAGGACGGCCGACCATGGCCATCGCCATCTCCGTCGCCAACGGCCAGGTCCAACGCATCTGGAGCATCCTCAACCCCGAGAAGCTCCAGACCCTGACGTGCCCGCCCATCCGCTGAGGGGAGCCCGGTCCGGTTCGCGAGTACGAGACCCGACCCGCCGGTAGTGTCTCCCGCTGCGGAGCCGGACGGGGGTCTGGCCGCCACCGGGGGGATGGGAGATGGCGCGTCCACTGCAGCGTTGCGTGTCTGGTGCGGTCGCCGGCGCCGTGGTCGCCTCGTGCATCGCGCTCGGGGTCGTGGCCGCAGCGCCCCCGGCATCGGCCGCCATCGTCACGCCGAGCCCGGTGGCCGCAGGTGACGACCACTCGTGCGCCCTGACCGCCACCGGCGGGGTGCGGTGCTGGGGTGCCAACCAGTCGGGGCAGCTCGGCAACGGCACGACCGTGCCGTCGGCGGTGCCCGTCGACGTCTTGGGCCTGACGTCCGGCGTCGTCTCCTTGGCCGCCGGCGCCGACCACACGTGCGCGATCCTCACGACCGGCGCCCTCCGATGCTGGGGCAAGAACACCACAGGCCAGCTCGGCGATGGCCGCACGGTGGACGCGCTCGTGTCCGTGCCGGTGAAGACGATGAGCTCTGGGGTGACGTCCGTGACCGCGGGCAGCGGCCACACCTGCGCTCTCACGACCGTGGGGGCGGCGCGGTGCTGGGGCCGCAACTCGAAGGGCCAGCTCGGCAACGGGACCACCACCGATGCCCTCGAGCCCATCGAGGTCGCTGGGCTGTCGGCGGGAACGCGGGGCATCTCCGCCGGCCGGACCCACACCTGTGCGGTGACTCCTGCGGGTGCGGCGACCTGTTGGGGCGAGAACTTCACGGGTGAGAGCGACCCGACCGGCGGTATGGGCAGCGTCGTGTACCCGAAGCCGGTCTCCGGCGTGACGGCCAACGTCACCGCCGTGAGCGCGGGGAGTTCACACAGCTGCGCGCTGCTGGCCTCGACGGGTGTGACGTGCTGGGGATCGAACGAGTCGCGCCAGCTCGGCCGCGACTCCTCCGGGTACGCCGTAGTCCCGGGTCTGGTGCCGGATCTCACCGGGGTGACGGCCCTCGCCGCTGGCCAGCGCCACCAGTGCGCGCTCGCGAACGGGCAGGCGGTGTGCTGGGGAGACAACAACCTCGGATAGGGCGGACTGGACTTCCTGCGCCGCTGGAGCCCGGTTACCGCCGTGCCCGGCCTCAACGACGTCCAGGCCATCACCGCCGGCCTCAATCACACGTGCGCGCTCGAAGCAGGCGGCGCCCTCACGTGCTTCGGTGTCAACGAGTTCGGCCAGCTCGGTGCCGGGCGGACCGACCGGTCGACCGTGCCGCGTGCGGTCGTCGGCATCTCCGGCACCGTCGACCAGGTCGTCTCCAGCGGCCAGTTCGCCTGCGCCCTCGCGGGGACCGAGGTGCGGTGCTGGGGGGACAACCGGACGGGCGCGCTCGGCACGGGCGCGGTCGACGGGACCACGTACCTGGAGTCCGCCGTCGCCGTCCTCGTTCCGGGCCTCCCGCCGGTGCAGGCCATCGCGGCCGGGAGCGGGCACGCCTGCGCCCTCACGACAGGGGGGGCGGTCTGGTGCTGGGGCAGCAGGGTGTACGGACAGACCGGTGATGGGGCGACCAACGGGGTCGGCCAGTTCAGTCCGGTGGCGGTGGTGGGCCTCGGGTCTGGCGTGACGTCGATCACCGCCGGGGGCGAGCACGCCTGTGCGGTGACGGCCGCGGGGGCCGTCGTGTGCTGGGGGCGCAATCAGGAGGGCCAGCGGGGCGACGGGACCACCACCAGCTCTGCCGTTCCGGTCCCAGTGAGCGGCCTGACGAGCGGCGTGGCGACCGTCGACGCTGGCCCGACCCACACGTGTGCCACGACCGGAGCGGGCGCGCTGTGGTGCTGGGGCCGGAACCAGTACGGGCAGCTCGGCAACGCGAGCATGACCTCGTCCCTCGTCCCGGTGCCGGTGACCGGGCTCGACAGCGGAGTGAGCGATGTGTCGTCGGGCCTCGACCACACCTGCGCCGTCGTGGCCGGGCAAGAGCGGTGCTGGGGACTCGGCCCCAACGGCCGACTCGGTCGGGGAACGGAAGAAGGGTCGACCTTTCCGCTCCCCGTCGAGGGAGCGACCGGACCCGCCGTCGCCGTGGCGCTGGGCCGCGACCACAGCTGCGGGATCACGGCCGGCGGCACCCTCCGATGCTGGGGGACCAACGAGCACGGGCAGCTCGCCACTGGGGATCTCGCGGACCGGCTCGAACCCGTGCCGGTCGCGTTTTCGTCGAGCGTGCGCGCCGCGGCTGCCGGAGGGGGCACGACCTGCGCTGCGCTCTCGAGCGGCGGCGTCTCGTGCTGGGGGCGCGACGACGTCTCGCAGATGGGCACCGGCACCCGGCAGCGCGTGGTGGGGGGTTCGACATTCTACGCGGGCCACCCTGCGATCTGGTATCCGTTCGCCTCGTGGGCGGCGCTCGTGCAGCGCCTCTACATCGACCTCACCGCCAAGGCGCCGACCTCGTCGGAGCTGTCGGCCTGGGTGACCAGCTTGACGGCGGGTACTGCGACGAAGGGTGATCTCGCTGCCGCCCTTCGCTCGAGCTCCGACAACCTGGTGAACGTGGACGCCACCGCCCGCCTCTACCGGGCGTTCCTCGGCCGGGCCCCGGACCGCGACGGCCTCCTGTTCTGGATCGGGCGCCGGCGGTCGGGGACCTGGAAGCTCGTGCGGATGGCAGACAGCTTCGCCGGCTCGACCGAGTTCAAGCGGAAGTACGGCACGCTGTCGAACAAGGCGTTCGTGACCCTCATCTACACCGACGTCATGGGCCGCACCGCCGATCCCGGCGGTGTGGCCTACTGGACCGGCAAGCTCGACGCCGGCTCCAGCAGCCGCGGCGGCGTGATGGTGGGTTTCTCCGAGTCCAACGAGTACAAGCGGAAGCAGGCCTCGAACACCGACGCGGCCATCGGCCACATCCTCCTGCTCGGCCGGACGGCTTCGGCCCCCGAGACCACCCGGTGGTCGACCCTCCAGGGCAACGGGGTCACCAACGCCGTCCTCCTGTTGGACCTCCTCGACAGCAACGAGTTCGCCCGCCGCTTCCTCCCCTGAGCAAGCGCCCAGCGCCGCCGAGCGACGGGTGCCGCGGGGCTCCGGACAACGGCGAAGGCCCCGCCACGGGAGCGGGGCCTTCGCTGCGTTCGTGCGGCCAGCGGGCCGAGCAGGTGTCGCTAGACGAGCTCGATGCGTGCCATGGGAGCGTTGTCGCCTTGGCGCGGGCCGAGCTTGAGGATGCGCGTGTAGCCACCGTTGCGCTCGGCGTAGCGGGGTCCGACGTCGTCGAACAGCTTGGCCGCGATCTCCTTGTCGTTCAGGAACGACACCACCTGACGGTGGTTGTGGAGCCCGCCCTTCTTGGCCTTGGTGATCATCTTCTCCGCCACCGGGCGCAGGGCCTTGGCCTTGGCCTCGGTGGTGGTGATGCCCTCGGCGGCGATGAGCGACGAGACCAGGTTGGCCATCATCAGCTTCTGGTGCTGCGAGGAGCCGCCGAAGCGACGTCCCCGACGTGGGGTTGCAGGCATTGCTATTCCATCCCGCGGAGCGCCAGGCCCCGCTCGTTCAGCTTCTCCTTGACCTCGTCGAGTGACTTCTGGCCGAAGTTGGTGATGGCCAGGAGGTCATCCTCGCTCTTGCGCAGGAGCTCGCCGACGGTGTTGACCTGGGCGCGCTTGAGGCAGTTGCGGGGACGCTCGGAGAGATCGAGGTCTTCGATGGGCATCTCCAGCTCGGGCGAGGACGCCATGGTGGCGCTGGTCTCACCGAGCTCGAGGGTCGGCGGCTCGTCGCTCATCTCGGCGACGAGCTGCACGAGCTTGGCCAGCGTGTCGCCGGCCGACGCGACGGCGTCGCGAGGAGCGATGGAACCATCGGTCTCCACGTCGAGGACGAGGCGGTCGTAGTTGGTGTCCATCTCGACGCGGGTGGGCTCGACCAGGAAGGTCACGCGACGCACGGGCGAGAAGATGGAGTCGACGGGGATCACACCAATGGTGTTGTTGCCCTTGTCGCGGTCGGCCGACAGGTAGCCGCGTCCACGCTCGATGGTGAGGTCCAGCGCAAGCCGGGCCTTGCCGTTGAGCGTGGCGATGTGCTGCGAGGCGTTGAGCACCTCAACATCGGCCGTCGTCTGGATGTCGGCACCGGTGACCTCGGCAGCGCCGCGCACGTCGATGCGCAGCGTCACGGGCTCGTCGGACACGGAGGTGAGCACCAGGTCCTTGAGGTTGAGGATGATGTCGGTGACGTCTTCGGTGATGCCCGTGATGGTGTCGAACTCATGGAGTGCGTCGTCGAAGCGGACCGCCGTGATGGCGGCGCCGGGGATCGACGAGAGCAGGGTCCGGCGCAGCGAGTTGCCGAGCGTGTGGCCGAAGCCGGGCTCGAGCGGGCTGATGGAGAACCGTTGACGGTTGTTCTCCTCTTCGCCGACTGCCTCGACCGTGGGGCGCTGAATGACCAGCATGTATTGCCTTCCTCGGGGTTCTGCGGTGCGGATTACTTGGAGTACAGCTCGACGATGAGCTGCTCCCGAACGGGCACGTCGATCTGCGCACGTTCGGGCAGTTCGTTGACGGTGACCTCGAAGCCTTCGGCTCCCACCTCGAACCAGTTCGGCTTCAGGCGGTCGATCGTGTCCATGTTGTGGCGGATCACGATCATCTGGCGCGACTTCTCGCGGAGCGAGATCACGTCGCCCTTGCGGACCCGGTAGCTCGGGATGTCGACGCGCTTGCCGTTGACGTTGATCATGCCGTGGCTGACGAACTGGCGGGCCTGCGGACGGGTGGAAGCCCAGCCGGAGCGGAACACCATGTTGTCGAGGCGCTGCTCGAGCATGCGGAGCAGGTTCTCGCCAGTGACGCCCTTCTGGCGGCTGGCTTCCTTGTACAGGTTGGAGAACTGGCGCTCCAGGACCCCGTAGATGTACTTGGCCTTCTGCTTCTCCTGCAGCTGGAGCAGGTACTCCGACGGCTGGCGGCGACGGCTGCGGCCGTGCTCACCCGGAGGGTAGGGGCGCTTGTTGAGGGCCTTGGAACCCTTGTCGTTCTCGAAGATGTTGACGCCGAGACGACGCGAGATCTTGACCTTGGGACCGGTGTAACGAGCCATTGTTCTCTACCTCAGACCCGGCGCCGCTTGGGCGGACGGCAGCCGTTGTGGGGGACGGGGGTCACGTCCTTGATGCCGGTGACCTCGATCCCGGTGTTCTGGATGGACCGGATGGCGGTCTCGCGACCGGAGCCCGGGCCCTTGACCATCACGTCGACCTTGCGGACGCCGTGCTCCATGGCGCGACGAGCGGCCTGCTCGGCAGCCATCTGGGCCGCGAACGGCGTGGACTTGCGAGAGCCCTTGAACCCGACGTTGCCCGCCGAGGCCCACGAGATCACGTTGCCCTCTTGATCGGTGATGGACACGATCGTGTTGTTGAACGAGCTCTTGATGTGCGCGACGCCATAGGTGACGTTCTTCCGCTCGCGCTTGCGGGGGCGGCGGCCGCCCGGCTTTGGCTTCGCCATTACTTCCGAACCTTCTTCTTGCCGGCGACGGTCTTCTTCGGGCCCTTACGGGTGCGAGCATTGGTGTGGGTGCGCTGGCCGCGGACCGGGAGGCCCTTGCGGTGGCGCAGACCCTGGTACGAGCCGATCTCCATCTTGCGCTTGATGTCCTGCTGGACCTCGCGCTTGAGATCGCCTTCGACCTTCAGGTTCTGGTCGATGTACGCACGGATCTTGTTGATCTCTTCATCGGTGAGGTCGCGGGTCCTCGTGCTCTCGTCGATCCCCGTGCCTTCGCAGATCTTCGCTGCGGTGGTCCGGCCGATGCCGAACACGTAGGTGAGGGAGATGACGAGGCGCTTCTCGCGTGGGATGTCTACGCCGGCAATACGTGCCATGGATTCAGCCTTGCCTCTGCTTGTGGCGGGGATTGGATGAGCAGATGACCTGCACGCGTCCGTGACGACGGATCACCTTGCAGTGCTCGCAAATTGGTTTGACGCTGGGTTGGACCTTCATCGGTGCCTCGTGATCGATGGCCGGCGGGCGGATTCCGCCGTGCCGGCTACTTGTAGCGGTAGGTGATCCGGCCTCGGGCCAGGTCATAGGGGGTGAGCTCGACCTGGACCTTGTCACCAGGGAGGATTCGGATGTAGTGCATGCGCATCTTCCCGGAGATGTGCGCGAGCACCTCGTGTCCGTTCTGCAGCTCCACGCGGAACATCGCGTTCTTCTGCGCCTCGAGGACGACCCCTTCGAGGACGATTGCATCTTCCTTGGGCTTGGGCAGCGGAAATCTCCTGGTACGTATTGCAAGAACAGCCGGGGCTCGGACGCCCAGACGGGCGCGAGCCGCTTGGGCCGAAGGACGAGCGTAACGCGCCTGGCTGCGCCAACCAAGTTGACGCACTACCACACCGGGACGGGGCGGGCGTGACACTCCGAGAGGCCATGAGATGGCGCAGCATGGGCCTGGTCACGGGCGGGTCAGGATCTCGGGACCGTCGGGCGTGATGGCGATGGTGTGCTCGACGTGTGCGGCCCAACGCCCATCTGCCGTCACGACGCTCCAGTCGTCGTCGAGGACCACGGTGTCGGGATCACCCAGCACGAGCATCGGCTCGATGGCGAGGACGTTTCCGACCCGCAGCTTGGCGCCGGTGCCCGCCGTGCCCTGGTTCGGGATGTTCGGCGCCTCGTGCATGGCCTGTCCGATGGCGTGGCCGGTGTAGCCCTCGACCACGGCGAAGCCCGCGGCAACGGCGACGCGCTCGATGGCCGCGCCGATGTCGCCGATCCGGTTGCCGTCGACCATCGCGGCGATGCCCGCGGCGAGCGAAGCCTCCGTCACGTCGATCAGGCGGCGGACCTCGTCGGGCACATCGCCCACCGGTGCGGTGAACGCCGCGTCACCGTGCCAGCCATCGATGATCGCCCCGCAGTCGATGGAGACGATGTCGCCCTCGACGAGGACCACGTCGTCGGAAGGGACGCCGTGGACGACCATGTCGTTGCGCGAGGCGCAGATCACCGCCGGGAACGGCGGGTGGCCGTAGCCCAAGAAGTTGGAGGTGGCGCCGTGCCGGGCGATGACCTCACGGCCGATGCGGTCGAGCTCGCCGGTCGTGACGCCGGGAACGATGGCGGCACGGATCTCGTCGTGCATCTCGGCGACCACGCGTCCAGCTCGGCGCATGACCGCGATCTGGTCGGCGGAGCGGACGGCAGGGGTGCGGGAGAAGAGCATCCGGGGCTACGCGCCGCGTCGAGACTCGACGGCCTCGAGCAGCCGGGCGAACACCTCGTCGGTGGTGCCGAGCCCATCCACCTCGACGAGGAGGTTGCGAGCCGCGTAGAACGGCACCAGGGGCTTGGTTTCGGCCGCGTAGAGGTCGAGGCGCTTGCGCACGGCCTCCTCGGTGTCGTCGGCGCGCTGCACGACCTCGCCCCCGTCGACGTCGCAGATCCATCCGTTCTTCGGCGGTGCATCGACCGAGTAGATGTGACCGCAGGTCTTACACACGCGGCGCTTGGTGATGCGCTCGAGCACGATGTCTTCGGGCACCTCGAGATCGACGACGAGGTCCAGCGGGCGGGCCTTGGTGATGGACTCCAGCGACTCGCCCTGCGGCACGGTGCGAGGGAACCCGTCGAGGATGTACCCCCGCTTGGTCGTATCGCTCTCGTTCAGACGCTCGTCGACGACGCCGATCATGATGTCGTCGCCGACCAGGCCACCGTCGTCCATGACGGACTTCGCCCGCACGCCGAACTCGGTGCCGGCGGCGACGGCAGCGCGCAGCATGTCCCCGGTGGAGATGTGCGGCACGACGAAGTGCTGGGCCAGGCGGATGGCCTGGGTTCCCTTACCCGCGCCCTGACGGCCGAGCATGACGAGACGAACGCCCTCGGTCATGGCGCTACTTCGTCGTGCTCTTGGACTTGGTCTTGGTGTTCAAGAAGCCCTCGTAGTTGCGCATCATGAGCTGGCCGTCGACCTGCTTGACGGTCTCTATCGCCACGCCCACGGCGATGAGGATCGAGATGCCGAAGAAGCCGAGACGCTGACCACCGGCGGTGTCACCGAGGGTCTTGCCCAGTACGAAGGCGGGGATGAGGGCGATGGAGGCCACGAACAGGGCGCCGGGAAGGGTGATCCGGGAGAGGATCTTCGCCAGGTAGCGCTCGGTCTGGTAGCCGGGGCGGATGCCCGGGATGAAGCCGCCCTGCTTGCGGATCTGGTCGGCCTGCTTGTGCGGGTCGAACTGGATCGCCGTGTAGAAGTAGGCGAACAGGATGATCAGCAGGCCGTAGATGCTCAGGTAGAACGGCGAGGTCGACTTGGTCAGGTGCTGATCCACGAACTGCTGCACGTTGTAGGCCCAGTTCGGGTCCTGCGCCGTGGCGTCGCCCACCGGGAGGATCTGCGAGAGGATCACGGGCAGGTAGAGGACCGAGCTGGCGAAGATGATCGAGATCACGCCGGCGCCGTTGACCTTGAGCGGGATGTACGTGCTCTGGCCACCGAACATCTTGCGGCCGACCTGTCGCTTGGCGAACTGGACGGGGATCCGCCGGACTCCCTGCTCCACGAACACGATGCCGACCATCAAGGCGACGAACATCAGCGCCACCGCGATCATGGTGAAGGTGTTCTTCTCCTGCTGGACCGTCAGGAAGTTGCGGGGCAGCTGGCTGACGACGGACGAGAAGATGAGCAGCGACATGCCGTTGCCGACGCCGCGCTGGGTGATGACTTCGCCGAACCACATGAGGAGGGCGAAGCCGGTGGTCAGCGTGAGGACGACCAGGGCGAAGCGCGCGGCGGAGTAGTTGTTGCCGAACACGTCGAGCCCGCCGGTGCTGACGTTGGCGCCGAACCCGCCACCACCGGTGTGGAACAGGTAGGTGATGCCCGTCGCCTGGAGCAGTGCGATGGCCACACCGAGGTACCGGGTCCACTGGGTGATCTTGCGCTGGCCCACCGCCCCCTGCTCCTGCCACTGCTCGAGCTTGGGGATCACGACCGCGAGGATCTGCATGATGATCGACGCCGTGATGTACGGCATGATCCCGAG
>JBKJPY010000011.1:0-21593 GCA_046594195.1 Acidimicrobiales bacterium
CCATGTAAGGCACGAAGCCATGCAGAGCTGGAGCCACGACCGCTGCTGTCGGCGACAGCCCACCACGAATGCCGGGCCTACGCCCAAGCATCACAGGCAGAGCTTGCGGAGCCCCCCCACGATCGAGGAGGTGCGACGAAGTCGTGCCGACGAGGTGCGACGAAGTCGTGCCGACGAGCGGAGGCAGTCGGGCGTCAGCCCGTCGATCGAAAGCTCGACGAACGGAGCGAAGCGAGTGAGGAGAAGGGGTGAAGCGGAGCGAACCCCTAGATCAGGCCGAGGTCTTTCACCGCGTCGCGCTCTTCGGCGAGTTCGCCGACGGAGGCGTCGATGCGGCCCTGGGAGAACTCGTCGATCTCGAGGCCCTGCACGATGCTCCACTCGCCGTCCTTGGTGGTGCACGGGAACGAGCTCATGAGGCCCTCGGGCACGCCATAGCTGCCGTCGGAGGGCACGGCCATGGAGACCCAGTCGCCTTCGGGGGTGCCGGTGACCCAGGTGTTGACGTGGTCGATCGCGGCGTTGGCGGCCGAGGCAGCGGATGAGGAGCCGCGGGCTTCGATGATCGCGGCGCCGCGCTTCTGCACGGTCGGGATGAAGTCGCCCTCGAGCCAGGCCTGATCGTTGACGAGGGCGGCGGCGTTCTGGCCGTTGACCTCGGCGTGGAACAGGTCGGGGTACTGGGTGGCGGAGTGGTTGCCCCAGATCGTCATCTTCGTGATGTCGTTGACGGTGCTGCCGGTCTTGGTGGCGAGCTGCGCCATGGCGCGGTTGTGGTCGAGCCGGGTCATGGCCGTGAACTGCCGGGGGTCGATGTTCGGGGCGTTGTTCATGGCGATGAGGGAGTTGGTGTTGGCCGGGTTGCCCACGACGAGGACCTTGACGTCCTTCTTCGCGCTGTCGGAGAGGGCCTTGCCCTGCGTGGTGAAGATGGCCCCGTTCGCGGCGAGCAAGTCGCCGCGCTCCATGCCGGCGGTGCGGGGGCGCGAGCCCACGAGCAGGGCGATGTCGGCGTCGCCGAACGCCACGTCGGCGTCGTCGGTCTTGACCACGCCGGCGAGCAGCGGGAAGGCGCAGTCCTCGAGTTCCATGGCCACGCCGTCGAGCGCGCCGAGCGCCGGAGTGATCTCCAGGAGCTGGAGGATGACCGGGGTGTCCGGGCCGAGCAGCGCGCCGCTGGCGATGCGGAACAGGAGGCTGTAGCCGATCTGGCCGGCTCCGCCGGTGACTGCGACGCGTACGGGCTCGGTGGTCATGTGGGAGGTCTCCTCGATGGACACGATTCGTGATGGGGTCCGGTGCCGAGGTGGCGCCGAGCCGCTTGCTCCGACCCTATTCGGGGGACCCCTCCGCACCCGAATGGACCGGGGGGCGGCTGGGCTGCGGCGTCGTGAGGAAGTCGGCTCGGTCGGGGCGGCGGGTGCGCCACCAGTAGGCCACGGTGGGGCCCGACCAGTTGTTGGTGATCTTGCCGGAGGCCGTCTTGTACCAGGAGTGGCACGACGCGGCCCACACCGTGCGTTCGAGGTGGCGCCGGAGGCGTTCGTTCGACGCCGCCTGGGCCGGTTCGCGGACCTCGACGGTGGCCTGGTCGTCGTCGATCAGCCGCCGGATCCAGGTCAGGGCGTAGGCGATCTGCCGCTCGAGCATGAAGACGATGGAGTTGTGGCCGAGGTTCGTGTTGGGGCCGTACAGCACGAACAGGTTCGGGAAGCCGGCGACGGTGATCCCGAGGTGCGCTTCGGCACCGTCGCGCCACTCGGCGTGGAGGTCGCGCCCGTCGCGCCCGGTGACGCGGATGGGTGCGAGGAAACCGGTCGACTCGAAGCCGGTGCCGAAGATGATCGCATCCGCAGGGTGCTCGACACCGCCGGCGATGACCCCGTGGCGGGTGACCCGCTCGACCGGGTCGGTCACCACGGCGACGTCGGGCCGCAGCAGCGTCGGGTACCAGTCGTTCGAGATGAGGATCCGCTTGCACCCGAGGGGATAGTCGGGGATCAGCGCCTCGGCGGGCAGGTCGTCGCTCACGACCTTGCGGAGCTCGGTGTTGAAGCGCTTCTGCCCCACCGCAGCGAGCCTCGACCCCTTGCGGAACATCAGCCACCGGAGGTCGAAGCGGGCCCAGATCGACAGGCGGTACAGACGCTGCAGGAGGGGGTGACGGCGGAACCGTTCGCGGGCCGCGTCGGAGAACTCGCCGTCGGGCTTGGGCGCCACGAAGTTGCTGCTGCGCTGGAACAAGGTGAGGCGCCCGGTGGTCTCCGCGATCTCGGGCACGAACTGGATCGCGCTGGCGCCGATGCCGATCACGGCCACGTCGAGGCCGGCCAGGTCCTGGTCGTGGTCCCAGCGCGCCGAGTGGAACATCGGACCCTCGAACTCGCCGAGACCGGTCACGTCGGGGATGTGGGGCCGGTTCAGCTGTCCAGTGGCGGCCACGAGGACGTCCACCTCCTCGGTCTCACCATCGGCGAGCTCGAGGTGCCAGCAGGCCGCGTCCTCATCCCAGGTGGCGGCGACGACCTCGGTGCCGAGGCGGAGGTGCGGGCGCAAGCCGAATCGATCCGTGACCTCGTCGAGGTACCCGAGGATCTCGGGCTGCTCGGGAAACTTCCGGGTCCAGTCGGTCTTCGGGGCGAACGAGAGCGAGTAGAGGTGCGACGGGACGTCGCAGGCCGCCCCGGGGTAGGTGTTGTCGCGCCACGTGCCGCCGACCGAATCGGCCTTCTCGTAGATCGTGAACGTCTCGATACCGGCCTGGCGGAGGCGACAAGCCATCCCGATGCCGCCGAAACCCGAGCCGATGATGCCGACTCGTGGCGTGGGGGTGCCGGCGTCGACGGGCGGGGCGAGCGCCCCGGGGAGCCGGGCTGCGACGGCTCGCGCCCGTGGCGGGAGGCGACGCCCCATCCACGCCACGCGACCGGGGGGAGGAGCGCTCATCGCCGCCGAGCGTACTGACCTTGACCGCCGGGTCAAGTGAGGTGGCGGGCGCATGCGCAAGAGTGGCGGGATGCGCAAGGACGGCCTCCGGTGACCGGGCAGGACGCCCTGTTCGTCTACGGCACGCTCATGCCCGGCCACCTGCGGTGGCGCATGCTGGCGCCCCACGCCATCGACCAGCGGCCGGCGACGGTCCCCGGCATGCTCTACGACACGGGTCAGGGCTGGCCCGCCGCGGTGTTCGGCCGGACCCCGACCCGGCGGCGGATCCCGGGGTGGGTCGTCTGGTTCTCCGCCGGCACGCTGGCGGTCCTGCTCCCCGACCTCGACGAGATGGAGGGCATCGGTCCGAGGCCGGACCCGTCGGTCGATCCGTACGTGCGCATCCGCGTGCCGATCGACAGCGTGACCGAGGCCTGGGCGTGGCACGCAACCCGGACCCGCTCCTCGTGGCGTCCCATCGACGCCTGGCTCGACCAGCCCGAGTCCTGACCGCCTGACCCGAGCCCGCCCGGCCTAGAGCTGGAGCGACTTGGTCTGGAGGAACTCCTCGAGCCCATAGACCCCGGCCTCACGGCCGATCCCGGACTGCTTGTAGCCACCGAAGGGGGCCAACGGGTTGTACCTGCCACCGTTGACCTCGACGCCGCCCGTGCGGATGCGCCGGGCCACGGCCTTGGCCTCGTCGAGGTCGGCGCCCCAGACGCCTCCGGAGAGGCCGTAGGGCGAGTCGTTGGCGATCTCGACCGCCTCGTCGACGGTCTCGTAGGGGATCACCGACAGGACCGGCCCGAAGATCTCCTCCTGGGCGATGGTCATGTCGTTACGGACGCCGGCGAACACGGTGGGCTTGACGTAGTACCCCGTCGGAAGGTCGTCGGGCTGCTCAGCGCCGCCGGTGACGAGGGTGGCGCCCTCGTCGATGCCCTTCTCGATGTAGCCGCGCACCCGGTCTCGCTGGGCTGCGGAGATCAAGGGGCCGAGCCGTCCGCCACCCGTTGCCGGGTCACCGAGCGTCCAGGTGGTCTCGACCTCGTCGCGCAGCGAGTCGACGATGTCGTCGTGCTTGTCCGCCGGCACCAGCAACCTGGTGAACGCGGTGCAGGTCTGGCCGGAGTTGAGGTAGGCGGAGCCCACTGCCGCCTTCGTCGCCTTCGCCAGCTCGTCGCCCTCGAGGCTCGGCAGCAAGATGTTGGCGGACTTGCCGCCCAGCTCGAGCGCGATGCGCTTCACGGTCTGGGCGCCCACGGCCGCCACCCGACGGCCCGCGTTGGTGGAACCGGTGAACGACACCATGTCGACCTGGGGGTGTGCGGCGATCGCCTCGCCCACCACCGGTCCCGTCCCCGAGACGAGGTTGAACACGCCGTCGGGCAGACCGGCCTCGTCGATGATCTCGGCGAGGATGAAGGCGTTGAGCGGGGCGACCTCGCTGGGCTTGAGGACCACCGTGTTGCCGGCGGCGAGGGCTGGCGCCACCTTCAGCACGATCTGGTGGAGCGGGTAGTTCCACGGAGTGATGGCCCCGACGACGCCGAGGGGCTCCTTCACGACCAGGGAGCTCCCGACGGTCTCCTCCCAGGCGAAGTCCTCCACGATGGCCGGGTAGCTGGCCGCGATCGTCTGGGGCAGCCCGGCCTGGATGTGCTTGGCCATGCGGATCGGCATGCCGACCTCACCGCAGATCGTCTCGGCGATCTCGTCGCTGCGGGCACCGATGCCGTCGGCCAGCGCCTGGACGAACTTCGCCCGATCGGACGGGGCGGTGGCCGCCCACGCCGGGAAGGCGGCGGCCGCAGCCGCGACGGCGCGGTCGACGTCGTCGGCGTCGCCCTCGGGGATGCTCCCCATCACGGCCTCGGTGGAGGCGTTGATGACGTCGATGGTCCCCGTCCCGTGGGGTGCCACCCAGCTGCCGTCGATGTAGAGCCGGTCGTACTGCTGCATCATCACTCCTGGGTCGAGAAGGGCGCCGTCTGCACCGGGCGACGGCCGGGTCCGACGCTATCGACTCGCCGAGGCCCCCACGCCGGGATGGCCGGACGCGGTGCGCGATGCGCCCAGCGGCAAGGATCGGACGCATGGACCCCGCCACCATCGACACGGCCACCATCGACATCGACGCCCCGGCCGAGGCCGTCTACGACCTCGTCGCCGACATCACGAACATGGGCCGCTGGTCGCCCGAGTGCTACCGCACGGCGTGGGTCGACGGAGCGACGGCCGCCGTGCCGGGCGCCCGGTTCAAGGGCTGGAACCGCACCAAGGTGCTCGGCGTCCCAGCGAAGTGGGCCACCACCAGCACCGTTCGCCAGGCCGACCGAGGCCGGGCGTTCAGCTTCGACACGGGCCTCTCCGGCGCCCGCTGGACCTACCGGTTCGAGCCCACGGCCGACGGCTCCGGCTGCACGGTGACCGAGACCCGGGAGGACGCCAATCCGAACCTTCTCGTGAAGCTGGCCTCGCTCCCGCTCCAGGGCGTCCGGCACCCGCAGCTGGTCGACGGCATGCAGGTCACCCTCGAACGCCTGAAGGCCGCCGCCGAAGCTGAGGCCTGACCGCACACGGGTCGCGCCGCTTAGGAGGTGGCGACGGTGCGGGTATCTCGGCCGCTGCGCAGGATGGTACCGGGCAGCTCCCCGGTCGGCTTGCCGTCGATGACGACCACCGTGCCGTTGACCAGCACCCGGGTCACCCCGATGGAGTCCGCGGTGAGGCGGGGCGAGTTGCCGGGCAGGTCGTGGACCAGCTCAGCGAGCTCGGAGCCGACCGTCTCCGGATCCACCACAGCGATGTCGGCGTGGTAGCCCTCGGCCAGCACGCCGCGCTCCTCGATGCCGAACAGCTCGGCGGGGACCTGGGTCATCAGCTGAACCGCCCGCTCGAGGGGCACCAGCTTCCGTCCCCGCAGCATGTCTCCCAAGAACCGGGTGGGGAACGGGGCTCCGCACATGCGATCGAGGTGGGCACCAGCGTCGGAGCCGCCGAGCATCGCCCGGTCGTCGGCCCACGTCTGACGGCGCAGTTCCCAGGAGGCATCGTCACCATCGGGCGGGATCGGCCACAGGACCGTGCGCAGCTCGTCAGCCACGACGATGTCGATGAGGGTGGCGAATGCGTCCTGACCCCGCTCGGCCGCCAGGTCTCCGACGCGCCGGCCCTTCAGGCCCTCGTTGGCCGCGGCGTAGGTGTCGCCGATGATGTAGTTCTCGAAGTCGGCGAGGCGCTTGAAGACACCGGCTTCGGGAGCCTGGGACAGCTCCAGCATCTTGGACTGGACGTCGGGGTCCTGGAGCCGAGCGATCCGCTCCGCCACGGGCAGGCCCATGACGAGGTCCTTCCACCCGGGGATCAGGAACAGCCCGCAGTGGTTCAAGAAGCTCATGTTCATGGGCACCTGCACGGGAAGCGTGAGCGCCACGATGCGCCCGCCCTTCTCCGCCGCCCGATCGCTGGCCGACAGCTGCCGGGGGATGCGGGTGGGCTCGCGCGAATCGATCGTCATCACGTTCCAGTTGAGCGGCCGCTTGGCGGTGGCCGACATGTCCGAGAACAGCTCGATCTCGTCGTCGGAGAACTGGTCGAGGCACCCGTCGGTCATGGCCTCGAGCGTGGTTCCCGGGTGCTGCTCCACGACCTCGCAGAGGGCGAGGATCTCTTCGGTGGTCGCCCAGCGGGACGCGACCGGCTGGCCGTTGCCGTCGGAGTGGGTGCGGCTGAGGGTGGTGGAGAACCCGAGGCCCCCCGCCTCGATCGAATCCGCGAGCAGCTCCTGCATGGCCGCCACCTGGTCCGCGGTTGCCTCCTTGCCGACCGAATCCGCACCCATGACGTACCGCCGCAGCGCGTTGTGGCCGACGAGGAAGCCGGCGTTCACGCCGACCTTGCCCTCGAGGCGGTCCAAGTACTCGGCGAAGGTCTCCCAGTTCCATGGGACGCCCTCCTCGAGTGCCGCCACCGACATGCCCTCGACGCTCGCCATGAACTCCCGGGTGTAGGCCGCGTCCTCGGCGCGCAGAGGCGCCAGGGTGAAGCCGCAGTTGCCGCCGATCACCGTGGTCACGCCGTGGACGTTCGACGGCGAGGCGCCCCCGTCCCAGAAGAGCTGGGCGTCGTAGTGGGTGTGCGGATCGATGACGCCGGGGATCACGAGCTGGCCGGTGGCATCGATCGCGTTCGCCGCTTCCTCGGTGATCTCGCCCGGCGCAGCGATGGCGACGATGCGGCCGTCGCGCACGGCGACATCGGCGAGGCGGGGGGCGGCGCCGGTCCCGTCGACGACGGTCCCGCCGGTGATCAGGTGGTCGAGCATGGCAATCCTCCGACGAGATCTGACGGACCGTCAGATGGTAACGGGCCGACCCTTGGCGAGCATCCCCCGGGCCGTTCGGCACCGTCAGCCCCCATCGGTAGGGTCTCGGGGACACTGCCCCCTCCACCACGCCGGAAGCCGCGCCATGACCGACACCTCGAAGATCATCTACACCTACACCGACGAGGCCCCGGCCCTGGCCACCTACTCGCTGCTTCCCATCATCGAGGCGTTCACCGCCGCCGCTGACGTGGCCGTGGAAACCCGCGACATCTCCCTCGCCGGACGCATCCTGGCGGCGTTTGCGGACCTCCTCCCCGCCGATCAGCAGGTCCCCGATGCGCTGAGCGAGCTGGGCGACCTCGCCACCCGGCCCGAGGCCAACATCATCAAGCTCCCCAACGTCAGCGCCTCGCTCCCGCAGCTCAAAGAAGCCGTCGCCGAGCTCCAGGCCAAGGGCTACGCCTTGCCGGACTTCCCCGATGAGCCGAGCACGCCGGACGAGCACGACGCCCGCGCCCGCTACGACAGGATCAAGGGCAGTGCCGTGAACCCGGTCCTGCGCGAGGGCAACTCGGACCGCCGAGCACCGAAGTCGGTCAAGGAGTACGCCCGCAAGCACCCGCATTCGATGGGCGCCTGGTCACCGGAGTCGGCCACCCACGTCTCGACCATGACCACCGGTGACTTCTTCCACAACGAGCAGTCGGTCACGCTCGAGGCCGCTGACACCCTGCGCATCGAGCACGTCGCGGCCAACGGCGACATCACCGTGCTCAAGCCGTCGCTGCCCGTGCTGGCCGGCGAGATCATCGACGGCACCTCGATGAGCAAGGTCGCCCTGGAGGACTTCCTTGCCGAGCAGATCGCCGACGCCAAGGCCCGGGGAGTCCTGTTTTCGGTGCACCTGAAGGCCACCATGATGAAGGTCTCGGACCCGATCATCTTCGGCCACGTCGTGCGGACCTTCTTCGCTGAGCTCTTCGAGGCGCATGGCTCCCTGCTCGACGAGATCGGCGCCAACCCCAACGACGGCCTGGCCGCCATGCTCACCGCCATCGATTCCCTTCCGTCGGACCAGCGGGAGGCCGTGCTCGGCTCCATCGCTCGGGCCTTCGCCGCCGGTCCCGCCGTCGCCATGGTCGACTCGGACAACGGCATCACCAACCTGCACGTGCCCTCCGACGTCATCGTCGACGCCTCGATGCCCGCGATGATCCGTGCGTCCGGCCAGATGTGGAACGCGGACGGCAAGCAGCAAGACACCAAGTGCGTGATCCCCGACAGCAGCTACGCCGGGATCTACGAGGTGGTCATCGAGGACTGCAAGCGCAACGGCGCCTTCGATCCGGCCACCATGGGCTCGGTGCCGAACGTCGGGCTGATGGCCCAGAAGGCCGAGGAGTACGGCAGCCACGACAAGACCTTCGAGATCGCGTCGCACGGCGTGGTCCGGGTCGTCAACGCCGCCGGCGAATCCGTCATGGAGCACGAGGTCGGGGTCGGGGACATCTGGCGGGGGTGCCAGGTGAAGGACGCGCCGGTCCAGGACTGGGTGAAGCTCGCCGTCACACGCGCTCGCGCCAGCAACACGCCGGCGGTCTTCTGGCTCGACGCCGATCGGGCGCACGACGCCCAGGTCATCGCCAAAGTCCGGACCTACCTCGACGACCACAACACGGAAGGCCTGACCATCGAGATCCTCCCGCCCGCCGAGGCGTGCCGGTACTCGATCGACCGCATCCGCCAGGGGCTCGACACCATCTCCGTCACCGGCAACGTGCTGCGCGACTACAACACCGACCTCTTCCCGATCCTGGAGCTCGGCACCAGCGCCAAGATGCTTTCGATCGTCCCGCTCATGAACGGCGGCGGCCTGTTCGAGACCGGCGCCGGCGGATCAGCACCGAAGCACGTCCAGCAGTTCACCAAGGAGAACCACCTGCGCTGGGACTCCCTCGGCGAGTTCCTGGCCCTGGCGGTGTCGCTGGAGCACCTGGCCGGGTTCGCCTCCAACCCGCGAGCGCAACTGTTGGCCGATGCCCTCGACGCCGCCACCGGCCGGTTCCTCGACGAGGGCCGCTCGCCGTCGCGCAAGGCCGGCGAGCTCGACAACCGCGGCAGCCACTACTACCTCGCTCGCTACTGGGCCGAGGCGCTGGCGGCGCAGACGGCCGACCCCGAGGTGGCCGAGCGCTTCGCCGCCGTGGCTGCGGCGCTGGTCGACGGCGAGGAGGCCATCGTGGCCGAGCTCAACGGCGTGCAGGGTCAGCCGGTCGACATCGGCGGGTATTACTCCCCCGACCCCGACCGGGCGTCCGCGGCCATGCGGCCCAGCCCGACCCTCAACGCCGCCATCGCCCTCCTGGCCTGAGGCCCGCCGGGCCTACGCCGCTGGCGGCGTCTCCAACAACCGAGCCAGGGCGGCGACGTCGCCCCCACATGCCCGCAGCACCGCCGGACCGACCGCCAGCTCCCACGTTGGCGGATCGCTGGCCTCGGAACGCAGCACGCAGGGCAGCGAGCCGATCGACGTCGCCATCGGCGTCGTAGACCATCGTCAGCGCAGCGATGCCCGACTCCGAGCGCTCAACGCCGGAGGCCGAGGTTGTCGTAGATCTCCTCGATCGACTGGGCCCGGTTCATGGCGTAGAGGTGGATGCCGGGCACGCCGATCTCGAGCAGCCGCTCGATCAGGCCGGTGGCCACCTCGACGCCGAGGCGCCGCGTGGCTTCGGCATCGTCGTCGACCTCGTCCATCCGCTCCTGGAGCCAGGTCGGGATCTCGGTGTTGTTCATGGCCGACATGCGCCGGGCGCCGGCCACGCTCACGAACGGCATGACGCCGGGGAGGATCGGGGTGGTGCAGCCGAGCGCCCCGAGCTCCTCGATCATGGTGCGGTAGTGGTCCGCCTCCCAGAAGAACTGGGTCATGCCGAAGTCGGCCGCCGCGAGCTTGGCGGCCAGGAAGCGCCGATCGGTCGCCCGGTCGGACGAACGAGGGTGGACCTCGGGGAAGGCGGCGACGCCCACCGAGAAGTCGCCCACCTCGCGAGCGAGGGCGACCAGCTCGGTGGCGTACACGAAGTCGCCGCCGGGGTCCGAGCCATCCTTGGGCGGGTCGCCCGCCAGCGCGAGCACGTTGTCGACGCCCTGCGACTGGTACGACTCGAGCAGATCGACCAGCTCGGTCCGGGTGTGACCGACGCAGGTGAGGTGGGGCATGGCCGGGAACGCCTGCTCTTCGTTGACGCGCACGACGAGGTCGTAGGTGGTGTCGCGAGCGGAGCCGCCGGCGCCGTAGGTGATGGACACGTAGGCCGGCTCCAGAGCGGACAGCTCGGTCACCGCCCGGTCGAACGAGGCCATGCCTTCGGGCGTCTTCGGCGGGAAGAACTCGAAGGACCAGGTCGGGCCCTTGGCAAGGAGGTCAGAGATCCTGGTCATCGTCCCGAAAGGCTAGGCGAACCGCTGTGCCCGGCCGAGCGTCCGTTCGCCCGGCCAAGCCAGGTACAAGCCCCCTGCCCCCAAACGGCACCTTTCTGGCGATGTGCTGAACCTCATACTGGTGGTACCATCAGCGTATGACTCCAAGGAAGCAACGGATGACGGTGACGGTGGACCCTGAGCTCGTCGAGGCCGCGAATCGTGCCGTCTCCGACGGTGCGGCAGAGTCGTTGAGCGGTTGGGTGAGTGCGGCGTTGATCGACAAGGTCGCCAAGGACCGAAAGCTGGCCGACCTTCGAGAGGCGGTTGCGTCGTACGAGGTGGAGTTCGGGGAGATCAGTTCGGAGGAGCTGGCGGCACAAGCCCGGACCGATCGAACGGGGGCGGTGATCGTGCGAGGCCGACGACCCGTCGAGAGCGGGCGCTCCCAGCGCACGTCGAAGGCGGCATCAGCATGACGGTGGTGCTCGACAGCGGGGCGCTCATCGCCCTCGACAGGGACGAGCGAGCGATGTGGATCCGCTTGAAGGCAGCTCAGATGATCGGCGAGGTTCCCGTCACCCACGCTGGCGTGGTCGCACAGGTGTGGCGAGGCAACCCCCGACAGGCACGACTGTCGCGAGCTCTCAAGGGCATCGATGTCCGTGCTGTCGACGATCGTCTCGGAAGAGCCGCAGGGGCCCTGCTCGGCGCCGCTGGCACGTCGGATGTCATCGACGCCGCAGTCGTACTTCTGGCCAACGACGGCGACGACATCATCACGTCGGATGCCGACGACATCGCACGGCTCGCCAGCACGGTGGATCTCCACGTCGAACTTCTGCGTCCCTGATCACCGGCATGAGGTCATGGCGGACCGGCACGGGAGGCGCTCGGTAACCTGTCGGCCGGCGGAGTTCTCACCGAAAGGCGAGGGCGACGACGTCACGATCTCGCTCACACGACGCCTGTCCTGATCGAACCCTCCGAGCCAAACACGCCCGCCCCCTACCGATGCTCCTAGGGATGTCAAGGGGCGAGTGAGTGTGGGAGCTCGCGGTAGATCTCGCGGGCGATGTAGCGCTTGAGGCAGCGGATGGCTTCCTTCTTGGTGTGGCCTTCGGTGGTGCGGCGGGCGATGTAGTCGCGGGTGCGTTGGTCGCAGACCATGCGGGTGATGACGATGTGCCAGAGCGCCGAGTTGGCTTGGCGGTCGCCGCCGCGGTTGAGGCGGTGGCGTTCGTTCTTGCCGCTGCTGGCGTCGAGGGGTGAGACACCGCAGAGGTGGGCGAAGGTGGCTTCGTTGCGGAGCCGCTGGGGGTTGTCGCCAGCGGCGACGAGCAGGGCGGTGGCGACGTCGGTGCCGACCCCGTTGATGGCGACGAGTCCGGGCGCGGTCTCCGCGGCGAGGGTCTTCAACATGGCGTCGATGTCGGTGATCTCGGCTTCGAGCGCGATCGCTCGGCGGGCGAGGGTGCGCAGCGCGAACTTCGTGGCGGCGACGGGGTCGCGTCGACCAGCGGGCCGGTAGGCCGAGGCTTTCTCGAGGAGCCGGTGGACGTTGAGGTGGCGCAGCTCGCTGCGGATCTCGTCGGGCGCGGTGGCGATCAGGGCGCGCATCTGGTTGAGGGCCTGGGTGCGGGCCTTGCGCGCTGAACCCCTGGTCACCCGCAACACCCGCATGGCTTCGACGGGGCCGTTGCGGGTCTTCGCCGCGCCGCACGAGTCCCCTGACTGCGCGGAGCGTGCTGCGGTGATGGCGTCTTGGGGGTCGGACTTGCCCCGGCGGCGGCGCCGCTGACGGTTCGGTCGGTCGACCTCCACCACTGCGATGTCGTTGGGCGTGGAGGAACCGGGTCAGCCCGGCCCCGTAGGAGCCGGTGCCCTCGATGCCGGCGAGCTCCAAGGTGCCGAACCGTTGCAACCAGCCGAGCAGCTCGGCGTAGCCCTGCGGTGTGGTCGCGAACTGCTCGACGCCCAGCAGGGCGCCCCGTTCGTCGAGCGCCGCTGCGACGTGGACATCGAGGTGGGTGTCGACACCCGCGGTGATCCGTGCTGGCATGTTCATCGTCATCCCTTTCGGTTTCGGTGAGGGGTGGCACCGCACCGATCGGGGCGACGGACAGGACAGCGATGGGCCTCTGAGACAGGCTCCTAGTAGGTCACTTCGTCCAAACCGATGGGGGCCGAGTAGATGCCCGGATCGGGTCGACGGATCGTTATCAAGACAGTCCGAAGACGTCAGCCGGTGAAGTTGGAGTCAGACCCGGCCGGGCACCCACTGACACGCTGACCGAAGAACCAGCCCCGATCAACGAGCAATCCGATCCTCGCTGCCGGCTCTGCGCTCTGGTGGTTCGTGTACCGTCGGTTGCGAGATCGCCAGTCATCTCTCGAGGAATCGACATGCGCGGAACGAGGACAGGCACTCTGAGGTTGGTTCGACTTTCGCTGGTAGCGGTCGCCCTGTTGGGCGGGGTCGTCGTCCATTCGTCACCCGCGAAGGCGGCGCCGATGGCGGTGCCCGCCGCCTACATCTATGTCCCGATCGACGGCGGACGCGCCGTGGTGCGTTGGAACGGGCAGGCCAAAGGGTGGCCGATGGCGCGACCGAGCGTCTTGCTGCCGGGCCGGTTCGACAGCAGAGGTGGCGGCGTCTTCGTGTACCGACGCGGCCGTGGCCCCGATGGCATCCTGCGCGTCCGCCAGTCCGATGGCACGCTCAATGTGTCCTACCGGAACGAGCGCGTCGACGGTTGGTACGAGCCGATCACCGGCGACTTCGATGGCAACGGATATACCGACATCCTCTGGCGGGCTGACGGCTGGAACTCAAGCACCAGCTACCTCTGGCAGTTCCGTGCCGACGGGTCGCACGCGAGCCGCCAGTTCGATGGGCCGCCGAGCGGTGGCGCGATCGGCCTCGCAGTTCCGGTAGACGCCAATGCCGACGGCATCATGGACATACTTTGGCAGTACGACGACGAGCAGCTTTGGATCATGCACGCAGACGGCACCCACACCGTCCGGCGACCAGTCGTAGCCGACACGCCGGGCTGGGAGGCGGTCTACGGGGGCAACATCGGGCCTGACGATGGGGTGACCCGACGTCGCATGGTTTCCATCTACGAGGGCGACCTCGAGCGCCTCTACACGTTCAACCTCGCCGGCCAGTCCACCCGCAAGGAGCTACGACCTCGCGTCGGCAACTGCTGCAAGTACCAGCGGGCGATCGTCGGCCACTTCCGCGAGGGCTACACGAAGACCCTGTTCTTCTACAGCGGGACCAGTGGCGGCCAGCAGTACCCCGAGTACCTGCAGGACATCACGGCGGGCGGGAACATCCTGACCAGCCCGGCCCCCCAGATCACCGCGTCCTACACGACGAACGTGGGCGACTACGACGGGAACGGCTACGACGACGTGCTGCTCTCGAACCGGACCGGAGCAACCTGGCTGTTCTCCTCCGACGGGACGTCGTTCATGAAGTCGGACCCCGCGGACGTACCCGAACGCTCGCTGGTCGTCGCGCTACCCATCTAGTCGCCACTTGGTGCGAGCGGTGACCCGAGGCGACCCTGCGGGTTGTCCCCTACCGCCGGACGGACGGCACGGTAAAGGAGGATTTCTCGTACTTGAAGGAGTCGCTGTCCGGTCCGGAGATGACGTACGCAACGATCAGCGGGCGCGGTACCGCAGAGGCTTCGAGAGCTGACCCAAGGTCGTCGTGGCCGTGGCCCTCAACAGGGCGCGGTGCCAAGGAGCCGCCCTAGCCTTCGTCGAATCGTGGCCTCGGAGGACGAATATGACGACATTGCGCATCGAACACGCCATCACCGACCTCAATACCTGGCTCGGCGCCTTCAACAACTTTGCGGCGGCACGAGCGAACGCCGGTGTGCGAGCCCAGCGAGTTCGCCAACCAGTGGACGACTCCCGGTACATCCTCGTGGACCTCGAGTTCGACGACCCGGAGACCGCACAGGGTTTCAGGGAGTTCCTCGAAGGGGTCGTCTGGCAATCCGATGATCTCTCCCCGGGCCTTGACGGCGTGCCGACCGCCCGCCTTCTCAACGACGTCGACCAAAGCTTGTTGTCGTAGCGACGACGGTCTGCGGTCCCGTCAACAGGTGCAGCCTGCCCCGAACGCCGGGACCTCATGACCACCGACTCGGGGTCCAAGCTCGTCACGCGCACGCTTTACACGTCAGCGGAGGACGTCGATTGGGTCACCTGACCGCAGTTCGGCTCAGGACTCCAGGAGGTCCAGGCCGATCCCGCAAGGATCGACATCGGAGGCGAGCGTCGGTCCACTCCGTCGCGCCGGGGACCGCCTCGCGAAGCACAACCCGGTCAGGCCAGGCCGGCTCGCTGCTCGGCGGCTTCGACGGCGTTGCGGAACAGGAGAGCGATGGTGGTCGGTCCGACCCCGCCGATTCGGGGGGTGATCGCTCCGGCGACCTCCTCGCAGCGCTCGTCGACGTCGGGCAGCAGGCGGCGGCCCTCGTAACGAACGCCACCACCCACGACGACGGCGCCCGGCGAGATGTGCTCGGGCTGGAGGATGCCCGGCGCGCCCGCGGCGGCGATGACGATCCCGGCCCGGCGGGTGTAGTCGGCCCAGTTCTTCACGCCGGTGTGCACCACGGTGACCGCGGCATTGGCCGTCGAGCGCTTCTGGGACAGGAGCAGCGCGAGCGGCCGCCCCAGCGTGGTCCCACGGCCCAGGATGCACACCTCCTGGCCCGACACGGGGATCTTGTAGTGCGCGAGCAGCGCTTCGATGCCGGCCGGCGTGCACGGAACGGGTCCCGGCATGCCCAGCGCCAGGCGGCCCATGTTGACGGGGTGGAGGCCGTCGACGTCCTTGGCCGGATCGAGGGCGAGCAGCGCAGCGTCGAAGTCGATCTGCGGCGGGGTCGGATGCTGGATGAGCACGGCGTCGACGTCGTTCGCGGCGTTCATCTCCTGCACCGCAGCGAGCACGTCGGCCTGTGACGCGTCGTCGCCCAGGTGGATGTGCGGCGACGTGAATCCCAGGGACTCCGCCTTCTCCATCTTCATCCGGATGTAGCCGGCGCTGGCCGAATCGCCGCCCACGAGGATGGTCCCAAGGCCCGGCGTGTGGTCCGCCGCCGCGAGCGCGTCGATGCGCGGGGCGAGATCGGCGAAGACGGCGTCGGCGACGGGTCCTCCGGGCATGAGTCGTGCGGTCATCAGCGGTGCTCCTCGACGATCAGTGCTTGAACTGGCGCTCGCCGGTGAACACCATGGCCACCCCGAGCTCGTTGGCGCGGGCGATGTTCTTGGCATCGTTCATCGATCCGCCGGGCTGGACGATCACGGCCACCCCGGCCGCGGCGGCGGCGTCGATCCCGTCCGGGAACGGGTAGAACGCATCGCTCGCGCATGCTCCCCCTTCCGCCCGGCCGGCGGCCTTCTCGGCGGCGATCTGACCGGCCTCCACCCGGTTCTGCTGGCCAGCGCCGACGCCCCAGGCGACCCCGTCCTTCACCAGGACGATGGAGTTGGACGTGACGGCGGCGCAGATGCGGAACGCCAGCGCGGCGTCGGCCAGCTCGGCGGCGGTCGGCACCCGGTCGGTCACCACCTGCCAGTCCGACGGCTGGGCCACGAGCCGGTGCGGCTCCTGCACGAGCCAGCCGCCGCTGATGGGGCGCAGGTGGCGCATGGGCGGGATCGGCGCCACCGCTTCGAGCAGCCGGGTGTTCTTCCGCTTGCCCTGCAGCGCCTCGACGACGCCCGGGGCGTAGCCGGGAGCGATCACGAGATCCGCTTGGGCGGCGGCGACCATCTCGACCACGGTCTCGTCGTCCACGACGCGGTTGAGGGCGACGATCCCGCCGAAGGCCGACCGGGCGTCGCAGTCGAACGCCCGCTGGTACGCCTCGGCGAGGGTGTCGGCGACGGCGGCCCCGCACGGGTTCGCGTGCTTGATGATGGCGACGGCCGGCCGGTCGCCGGACGCTGCCCCGATGTCGTGGGCGAGCAGCCAGGCGGCGTCGGCGTCGTAGAGGTTCAGGTAGCTGAGGGCGATGCCGCCGTACTGGGTGGCGGTGGCCCACCAAGGGTCGGCGCCATCGGTGCGGTAGAGCGCGGCGCGCTGGTGCGGGTTCTCGCCGTAGCGCAGCGTCCGCTCCTCCCGGGTGGCGGCGACATGGAGAGTCGGCGGCAGCACCGGGTCGTCGGCCTCGTCGAACCAGGCCACCACGGCCGCGTCGTAGGCCGCGGTGTGGGCGAACGCTGCTCGCGCAAGCCGCCGCCGGGTCTCGGCCGAGAGCGTCCCGTCGGCCGATGCCCGCAGCTCCGACAGGATCCCCTCGTACTCCGACGGATCGGTGACCACGCCGACCTGGGCGTGGTTCTTGGCCGCGGCGCGGACCATGGCCGGCCCGCCGATGTCGATGACGTCCTCGGCGTGGCCCCCGCCGTGCTCGAACGCGCCCGGGTCGGACCCGAACGGGTACAGGTTGCCGACGACGAGGTCGAACGGCTCGATGCCGTAGTCGGCCATCTCGCTCACGTGGTGGGCGTTGGTGCGGTCGGCGAGGATCCCGCCGTGGATCTTCGGGTGCAGCGTGACCACCCGATGCCCGAGGATCGCCGGGAACCCGGTCACCTCGGCGGTCTCGGCCACGGGGATCCCGGCCTCGCGGATGGACCGGGCGGTCCCGCCGCTCGACACCAGGTCCCACCCGAGGTCGTGGAGCCCTTGGGCGAGCGCCAAGATCCCGGTCTTGTCGTACACGGACAGCAGCGCCCTCATGGCAGGCGGTTCCCTTCGGCAGACGGGACGGCAATCGACGAGGAAGACCTCATGCCGACACCCGTCCCTGTTCGATGATCGTGAGGAGCGTGGCGGGATACAGCCGACGCTCGACGGCCTTGATGCGCTCCTGGAGCGACTCCTCGGTGTCGTCCGGCAGGACCGGCACCGCCTCCTGGGCGAGAATCGGCCCGGTGTCGACATCGAGGCCCGCCACGTGCACCGTGCACCCGGTGACCTTCACGCCGTAGGCCAGGGCGTCGCGCACGGCGTGCCAGCCCTTGAACGCCGGCAGCAGCGCCGGATGGGTGTTGAGCAGACGCCCGCCGAACACGTCGTGCATCGGCTGGGTGAGCACCGTGCCGAAGCCGGCCATCGCCACGAGGTCGAGGTCGTGCGCCGACAGGGCCTCGGCGAGGCGGGCCGAGTAGGCGTCGCGGTCGAAGGAGGCATCGAAGCGATCGCGCTCGACGAGCTCGGTGGCGATGCCCGCCTCGGCGGCGATCTCCAAGCCCCGGCACGGGCGATCGGCGGCCACTAGGGCCACCGGAACGCCGGCGTCGATCATGGCGTGGAGGATCGACCCGGTTCCCGACACCAACACGCCCACTCGCACGTGCCGGGACGCTACCAGCCGCCCCGAGTCACCCGATCCGGCGCGTGCCGGCTCCTCCCCGGTCGGCGGTACCTTGGCACCGCCGCGGACCGTCCACGTCGAGGAGCTGGCATGGACACGAGCAGGGTGACCCTCGGCGACAAGGTGACCGCGAGCGCAGGGATCCTCCTGCTCATCGACCTGCTCGTCCTGCCCTGGCACCAGGTGTTCTCGTTCAGCCTGACCGCCGTCGAGGCACCGGGAGGCTGGTGGGGCACGCTCGCCGCCCTGCTCACCCTCGTCATCCTGGTGGTGTCGTTCCTCCGCCGCTTCGCCGCCATCGAGCTGACGTGGCTGCCGCGCCCGATCGGTGAGGTGAACTTGGCGGCCAATGGCCTCGTCCTCGCCCTGCTGATCGTCAAGCTCGCCCTCGACACGACCTTCCTCGGCTTCGGCGCCTTCCTTGGGCTCCTGCTCGCCGCGGCCATGGTCGCCGGCGCCGCCCTCGGCAGGGACGAGACCGACGAGGCGCCCCCCGTCGGCACCGGCGGCGGCGCACCGCCCACCCCGTTCTGATCCGGACGCGGCGATGCCCGCCCCAGGGGGCGGGCATCGACCAGATCCGCGTGCGCCGCAGCGCCGGGTGCGGGACCGCTACAGCCCCAGCGACCGGACGATCTCGACCATGAGCTCGCCGGCCTCGGTGGGGTTGTTGCCCACCTTCACGCCAGCATCGGTCAGGGCCTCCATCTTGGCGGCCGCCGTGCCCTTTCCACCCGAGACGATGGCGCCGGCATGGCCCATCTTCTTGCCGGGAGGGGCGGTGACGCCCGCGATGTAGGCGGAGACCGGCTTGGTCATCTTGTTCTTGATGAACTCGGCGGCCTCTTCTTCGGCCGAGCCACCGATCTCGCCGATCAACATGACGGCCTTGGTCTCGGGGTCGGCCTCGAACGCCTCGAGGCAGTCGATGAAGGACGTGCCGGGGACGGGGTCGCCGCCGATGCCGACGCACGTGGTGACGCCGATGTCCTGGAGCTTGAGCTCGTAGAGCGCCTGGTACGTGAGCGTGCCGGAGCGGCTCACGATGCCGACCGGACCGCCGGCCTTGGCGATCTCGCCGGCGGTGATGCCGATGTTGCACTTGCCGGGGCTGATGATCCCTGGGCAGTTCGGGCCGAGCAGCCGGGTGCCGGGGAAGTCGCGCTGCAAGATGTTGAAGACCCGGGCCTCGTCCTGGGCCGGGATGCCCTCGGTGATGCAGACGATGAACGCCACCCCGGCCTCGGCCGCCTCGAGGATCGCCGCGGCCGCCGCGGGCGGCGGAACCACGACGAACGACGCGTTGGCGCCGTGGGCGTCGACGGCCTCCTTCACCGAGGCGAGGACGGGCACGCCGTCGACGTCGGAGCCGGCCTTCTTGGGGCTCACGCCCGCCACGATCTGGGTGCCGTAGTCACGGTTGCGGAGACCGTGGTAGCGGCCCTGGCCGCCGGTGAGGCCCTGGACCACGACCTTGGTGCTCTGGTCGACGAAGATCGCCATCGGTCTTCCCTCTCCTACTTCGCGAGCTCGACGGCCGCCCGGGCGGCCTCGAGCATGGTCGGCTTGCTGATCAGGCGCTCCGAGAGGTGCGGCTCCAGGATCGAGCGGCCCTCCTCGGCGTTCGTGCCGTCGAGGCGGATGACGATCGGCGAGCGCGGGGTGAAGCGCTCGAGGGCGGTGACGATGCCCTTGGCCACCTCCTCGCCGCGGGTGATGCCACCGAAGATGTTGATGAAGATCGCCTTCACCTTCTCGTCCGACTCGATGACCTCCATGGCCGAGGCCATCACCTCGGCGTTCGCGCCGCCGCCGATGTCGAGGAAGTTGGCGGGCGTGCCACCGACCTGGCTGACGACGTCGACCGTGCTCATCGCCAGGCCGGCGCCGTTGGCGATGATGCCGACGGTGCCGTCGAGACCGACGTACTGGAGGCCCTTGTCGTGGGCCAGGCGCTCGCGGGCGTCGAAGTTCTCGGTGCCGGCGAACGCCTCCCACTCGGGGTGCCGGTAGCCGGCGTTGTCGTCGAGCGAGACCTTGGCGTCGAGCGCCTTGACCTCGCCCTCGGGCGTGAGGATGAGCGGGTTGATCTCGGCGAGGTCGCAGTCGCCGTCGACGAAGCAGCGGTACAGCTGCTGGAGGATGGTGACGGCGCCGTCGGTGGCCGCCGGGTCGAGGTTGGCCGCGGCGACCCACGCCTTCGCCGCCTCCTCGGTCAGGCCCGCGGCGGGGTCGACCCAGATCTTGGCGATCGCATCGGGGTTGGTCTCGGCGACCGTCTCGATCTCGACGCCGCCCTCGGCGCTGAGCATCCCGAGGTGCTTCTTCGCCGCCCGGTCCAGCGTGAAGCTGGCGTAGTACTCCTCGGCGATGTCGGAGGCGTGCTCGATCCAGATCACCTTCACGACGTGGCCCTTGATGTCCAGCCCGAGGATGTTCCCGGCGTGCAGCCGGCACTCCTCCTCGTTGGCCGCGAGCTTCACGCCGCCGGCCTTGCCGCGCCCGCCGACGTGGACCTGGGCCTTCACGACGACGGGGTAGCCGACGCGAGCGGCGACGGCGACGGCGTCCTCGACGGTCAGTGCGACGTCGCCGGCGCTCACCGGGATGCCGTGCTGGGCGAAGACCTGCTTGCCCTGGTACTCCATGAGGTCCACGGGGATGCTCTCCTTCTCTGCGCCCGACGGCGCTCGAACCCAGCGGACCGTAGCGAGATCAGGCGCCGAGCCGCACCTCGCGCTCGTCGAGCGCCTGCTCGAGCCAGCCCGTGATGGCGGCCAGCGGGGCCCCTGGGGTGAAGACCCCGGCGACGCCCGCCTCCTTCAGGATGGCGATGTCGGCGTCCGGGATGATCCCCCCGCCGAACACCAGCACGTCCTCCGCGTCGGCCGCGGTGAGCAGCTGGACGACCCGGGGGAACAGCGTCATGTGCGCGCCGGAGAGGATGGACAGGCCGACGGCGTCCGCGTCCTCCTGCAGGACGGCGGCGACGACCTGCTCCGGCGTCTGGAACAGCCCGGTGTAGATCACCTCGAACCCGGCGTCGCGGAGGGCGCGGGCGATGATCCTCGCCCCTCGGTCGTGGCCGTCGAGGCCGGGCTTGGCGACGACGACGCGGTAGGGACGGTCCACGGCCGGGATACTAGAGCCGTGAGCCGCGGTCGAGCCCTGGTCCTGTCCGGCGTCCTGGCCGTCGTGGCGGCCCTGCTCTTCGGTCTCTTCGTGGTCCGGCTGTTCGGCCAGGAGGGCGGTCGGCTGGGCGACGACACCTTCGACGTGAACGCGGCGTTCCTCGCCCGTCAGGTCGCCAAGAACGGCCCCGTGCTGTTCCAGGACCTCGCCGGCCGGGACCGCGACATCTTCGTCCAGCACCTCGGCGACGACCGCACGACCGGCTGGTCCGCCTTCAAGGCCACGGCCCCCGGCGCCGCCCGTCGCTGCACCCTGTCGTGGGACCGAGCCGGAGCCGTGTTCCGTGACACCCG
>JBKJPY010000025.1:0-2821 GCA_046594195.1 Acidimicrobiales bacterium
CTCTCGATGGCGCATGATGGGCCTTTCAGGTATTGCGCACGCTCGGCTCCGCTCGTCATCGATGTTTTCGAAGCGGTGCTCTAGTCACAGTTGAAAGTGATGATTTTGGGCTTCCTCTCCTGCGGGTCGCACTTTACATATCGGCGGTTATCAGCACCAAAGTAAGACCAATTGCATCTGATGCGAGAACTCGTCTTTAGCTGCCAGCAACGTCTGAGCCCACAACATTTCTTGGATTGCGAGCAAACTATGACTTCAACCGTGATCGATCAGGTCAACCAATGGCTGCAAAAGAACAAAATCTTACTCACTCAGGCTGGCATAGAGGTATCTACTGAACCTTCTGCACCTGATCGAGATCCAGCTTCACTGGTAGTCGATTTAGGATCCCCCACTCGCTCCGCACGTTTGGTCATCTGGGCGAACGGTCAAGCACAACTTAATTCCGGACGACAATTAGAACGGGTTGTGACTCTCGACGAGTACGTTCCGGACGTGACACGACTCGGCGTAGTCGAGTTGTTTGCGCACCTAATGGCTGACTTCGAATAACGAATGGGTTCTCAACGTTCGCACTGTTGTTAACGCCGACTGAAAACAGGGCCAGTATCGCCGATTGAAAACAGGGCCACCCAGCACTATGGAGGGTGATCAATATGGACGATTGGGCGCAGATACGCCAGCTGTTTTCAACGGGGCAACACTCGAAGCGGGAGATCGGCCGGCTCGTCGGGGTGTCGCGCGGAACTGTTGATCGGGCGTTGGAAACGGACCGGCAGCCGAAGTACCAGCGGGCCGCGACCGGCTCGAGTTTTGACGCGTATGCGGCGCAGGTTCGGGTGTTGTTGGCCGCGACGCCGCGGATGGCCGCGACGACGTTGGCGGAGCGGGTGGGCTGGTCGGGGTCGGCGTCGGTGTTCCGGGACAAGGTCGCCGCGATCCGGCCCGAGTACGTGCCGCCGGACCCGGCAGATCGCCTGGTGCACGAGCCGGGTAAGCAGGTGCAGTGCGATCTGTGGTTCCCGCACGAGCCCCTGCCGCTGGGCCACGGCCAGGCGGGCATGCCGCCGGTGCTGGTGATGACGTCGACGTTCTCCGGCTTCTTCCAAGCACTCATGTTGCCCTCACGAACCACGTCCGATCTGCTCGGCGGGATGTGGTCCCTGCTCCAAGTCGCCGGCGCGGTGCCGCCGCGGCTGCTCTGGGACAACGAGACCGGGATCGGGAAGGGCAAGCTCACCGAACGCACGGCCGCGTTCGCGGGCACGCTGGGTACCGAGATCAAGCTGCTCAAGGCCCGAGACCCGGAGTCCAAGGGCATGGTCGAGCGCCGGAACCGGTTCTTCCGGTCCTCGTTCATGCCGGGGCGCCACTTCGCCTCACCGCAGGACTTCAACGAGCAGATGGACCAGTGGCTACCGCTGGCCAATGCGCGCCATTCCCGGTCAAGGCGGGCCCGCCCGATCGATCTGATCGAGCAGGACCGCGCCGCGATGCGCCCGCTCTCGCCGGTGGCTCCCGACGTCCTCTTCCGCAATACCGTGCGCCTGCCCAGGGACTACTACGTCCGGGTGCTCTCCAACGACTACTCCGTCGCGCCGGCGATGATCGGCCGGCTCGTCGACGTGACCGCCAGCCTCGATACCGTCAATGTCACCCACAATGGGGTGAACGTCACGACGCACGAGCGGGAATGGGCCCGTGCGTTGACGGTCACGGACCCGAACCACGTCGAGCAGGCTGGCGTGCTGCGCAGGCAGTTCCAGACCCACCGGCGCTACCGACCGCAAGCGACGGTCGCGTTCGTCGAGACGGCCAGCCTGGCGTCCTACGACGCCCTCTTCGGCGTGGATATCGGCCCGGACCTGACTGACCTGGACGTGGTCGCATGAGCGGCAGCGGCAGCAGCGGCGCGGCAGCCGAGATCGAGTCCTACGCCCGGGCACTGCGCGCGCCTCGCATCGGGGACGCGTTCCGGCGCCTGGGCGACCAGGCCCGCACTGCGGGGTGGTCCCACGAGGAATACCTCGCAGCGGTCCTCTCCCGCGAGGTCTCCGAACGCGAAGCCTCCGGCGCAGCCCTGCGGATCAAAGCGGCCCGGTTCCCCGGCCACAAGACCCTCGAGGACTTCAACTTCGACCACCAGCCCTCCGCGGACCGGAACATGCTCGCGCACCTGGGCACGAGCACGTTCGTCACCGAAGCGAAGAACGTCGTGCTCCTCGGTCCGCCCGGCACGGGCAAGACCCACCTCGCCGTCGCGCTGGGCGTTCAGGCGGCCAAGCATGGCCACCGTGTCCTCTTCGACACCGCCACCGGCTGGGTCGCCCGGCTGCAGGAAGCGCACTCGCGAGGCAAGCTCGCCACCGAGCTCACGAAGCTGCGCCGCTTCAGCGTCCTGGTCGTTGACGAGGTCGGCTACATTCCGTTTGATCAGGACGCCGCGAACCTCTTCTTCCAACTCGTCGCGAGCCGCTACGAACACGCGGCCCTGATCCTGACGAGCAACTTGTCCTTCGGCCGATGGGGCGAGGTCTTCGGCGACCAGACCGTCGCCTCCGCGATGATCGACCGCATCGTGCACCACGCCGAGGTCCTCAGCCTCAAAGGCGCCAGTTACCGGATGAAAAGCCACCGGCCAGCCACCGATACGGCATAGTAGAAACATCAATAGTGGTCCTGTTTTCAAACGGCACTATTGGCCCTGTTTTGGGTCGGCGTTAACAGCAGAGCTAGCATCGGCCCTCTGCTCGTGCTTCCTGCGGCTAGCCTTACCCATGGTTGTCCTCGATTCAGTCGGAATAGTGTCAAGTATGGGTGC
>JBKJPY010000010.1:0-2543 GCA_046594195.1 Acidimicrobiales bacterium
GATCATCGGCCTCGGGCTCCGGCCCGAGATCGCAGCATTGGCCATGTCGGGTTCGAGCATCATCGTCGCCTTCAACGCGATCCTGCTCAAGAGGCTCCATCTGCCAACCGCTCAGCCGACCTCAGCGCCAGCCAGTCCGAGCCCAACGCCCAATGCGATATCGGCGTAAGAACAATGCTGGCGCCACGATTCAGTGGGCACATCCAGGGACCTTAGGCCCTGTTACGACAACACGTAGTAGCGGAGGATACGGGGCGTCTACAGAGGGATCGAACGATGGACATGAAGAACTCCAGGACCCACATGATCATCATGGGAGTTGTCGCAGTGGCAGCCGTGGTCGCAGTCGCGGCGGGGGCTCCCCCTGGCCTCCTTTTGCTGGTCGTCTGCCCGTTGATGATGGTGTTCATGATGATGTCGATGGGCGGCATGGGTGGTCGCGGCAAGGATGAATCGCCTGAGAATGAGGAGTCGTCGAGCGACCGCACGTCGAAGCATGAGGTCTGAGCGACCGGCAGCTGTGTTGCCGAAGCAGCACAGCCAGACAGGTTCGTGACCATGTTCACCCCCGAGGGCGCAGGCCAGTTCTGATGGCTCGGAGGGTGCCGCTTGCCCGGCGAAACCTGATGAGCGAGCCTCGCCGCCTCATTGCATCAGGGGTCGGCGTCGGCCTCGCGATCATGTTGATCCTGCTGATGGGCGGGCTGTGGGCAGGCATCGTCACGAGGATCACGGTCTACGAGGACAACAGCGGCGCCGATCTGTACGTGGCTGCGCCTGGAACACGGAACTTCATCAGCACGAACAGCGTCTTGCCAGCATCGACGGTGGGCGAGGTCCGCGCTGATCCCGGTGTCATCTGGGCGGCCCCGATCCGTGGCCTCTTCTCGATCACCCAGATCCACGACACGAAGGTTCCGACCTATCTGATCGGGTGGATCCCGGGACGCCAGGGTGGCCCGTGGGACATGGCAGCGGGACGCGCACCGAGAGGAGACGACGAGATCGCTGTCGGCCAAGCGCTCGCTGCACGCCATGGCGTCGACGTCGGCGAGCGCCTCGACATCCTCGGTCGCCAGTTCACCGTCACTGGCGTTGCGGCCGGGGCCGACATGTTCATGGCCTCGTTCGTGTTCATGTCGCACGCGGCGACGGATCAGATCCTTGGCGCGCCAGACACGACGAGCTTCGTCCTCATCCACACCAAGCAACCCGAAGCCGTCCGTGCCCGGTTGACTGCGGCGGGGCACACCGTGCTGGACAGCGGCGAACTGAAGGAGAATGACCTGTCGGTCATGACGCACGCCCTGGCACTCCCCATGCAGGTGATGGTCGCAGTCGGGTTCGGTGTGGGCGTCCTGGTCATCGCCCTCACGACCTACTCGGCGGTCATCGACCATCGCCGGGACTATGGCATCGTCAAGGCGCTGGGTGCGAGCCGCATGCGGCTCTACGGCCTCGCTCTCGAGCAGTCCCTCATCGTCGCAGTCGTCGGTCTCGTCACAGGGGCGGTGTTCTTCTTCATCAGCAGGCAGATCATCGAGTCGTTACGCCCTCAGTTCGCCATTGTGGCCACCCCCGCAGTCGCCGGCCGAGCCGTGGCGGCAGCGGTCGTCATGGGTACGGCCGCTGCCGTGGTGCCTGCTCGGAGACTTGCCCGTCTCGACCCCGCCTCTGCCTATCGGGGAGGCTGACATGGCCCGCCGCATCCCGCTGGCCCGGCGCAACCTGTTCCAGGACCGCCGCCGCGCCGCCCTGTCCGTGTTCGGCGTCGGAGCCTCGCTGCTGTTGGTCCTGGTCCTCAACGGGATCTTCGCTGGGGCCATGCGTGAAGTCACCAGCTACATCGACCACTCACCCGCGGACGTGTTCGTCTCCCAGACCGGCGTCCGCACCATGCACATGTCCGTCAGCTCGCTACCGGAGGACACCGTTGCGCGGATCCGAAAGGTCGACGGCGTCGCCTGGGCAGAACCGCTGCGCTACACGACGGGACTCGTAGCCAAAGGCGACGCCCGCCAGATCACCTACGTCCTGGGCTACGAGACGGCAACCGGGAGAGCCGGACCCCGCAAGATTGCCAGCGGAGTGCCACCCCGGTTTGGCCAAGCCCTCGTCGATCAGGAAGCGGCAGACGACATGGGCGTCAAGGTCGGCGACACCGTCGAAGTCCTGGGCGCGCCTCTGCGGGTGTCGGGCCTGTCGGTGGGGGGCACGAGCCTCGTCAACACCACCGTCTATGTCACCGCTGACCAGTTCACCGAGCTGCGCGGCCCGGGGGTCAACTACGTCCTGGTCGGTGCACGCCCGGGCATCGACAGCACGGCGCTGGCCCAGGAGATAGCGGCGTCAGCTCCCGCCACCACTGCGCAGACGCGCTCCGAGTTCTCCACGCAGGAATCGCGCATCGTGCGGGACATGGCGGCGGACGTGATGCGCATCATGACCATCATCGGGTTCCTCATCGCCCTCGCCGTCGTCGCACTCACGCTGTTCACCGTGACCATCTCGAAGCTGCGCGAGTACGGCATCGTCAAGGCGAT
>JBKJPY010000043.1:0-17016 GCA_046594195.1 Acidimicrobiales bacterium
GGCAGGGCCGCCAGGTCTGCGACGCTCTCGATCTCGCCGGGCCGGAACCCCAGTTCCCGGAACTGGTCGCGGTAGTGCGGTACCTCAGCAGCGCACCAGGCGAGCTGGTGGCGCAGCCGCGACACCTGGTCGCGCCGGAGCACCTCGGGGTCCGCCCACTGCCGCTGGTCGAGCTCGGCCACGGTTGCGCGGAACGACCCGCGATAGCGGCGCGACAGCTCGCGGAACCCGTAGCCGGTGGCCATCAGGTTCTGCAGCGGAACCGGGGCGCGGCCGTACATCGACGACAGGTTCACCGGCCGACCTCGGCCGAGGATGTGGCCTCGGCCCGCTCGACCGACCCCCCGGCTCGGCCCCTTGCGTGCATCACGGAGACCATCATGGCCTACCCCCGGGGGAGCGCCGTGCGTCAGCCTGCGAACGAGTTCTCATCCGAGCGGCTTGGTCATCTGCCCGATCCACGGTCCGTTGCCCACCGACGTGCGCGTCCAGCCGTCGAGCTCGTAGAACCGAACGGCGCGCTCGTTGTCGGGGTGGACCGTGAGGTGCATGCTCGTGAAGCCGCGCTCGCAGGCCGTCTCCTCGGCGCTGGCCATCAGCAGCCGGCCCACACCGCTCCCCTGCTCACCCGGCTCGACGGCGATGGCCAAGACGCCGAACCCCCGGGCCGGCACCGAGCTCGGGAGCTCCGAGGCCGGCGGCGCGGGACTCCGGCGGACGAGCAGGCGCGCCGCCAACTTGATCCGACCCAGGCTCGCGCGTCGGACGACCATGCTGGGATGGCGTAGGAGCCGGCCAAGCAGGAACCACCGCTCCCGCTTCACGAACCCCATGGTGGAACCCCGGAAGACCCCGCCGAAGAGAAACCCGACGAGGCGGCCGTCCTTCCATGCGCCAAGCGCCGTCAGGTCGTGGGGACCGTCGAACTGCCAGAGGTAGCTCCGCCGGACCGCCTCGGCGCCCAGGCGTCCCAGTTCGCTGTCCGGGAAAGCCCGAAGGTGCAGCTCGGCGACTGCGGCGAGGTCCTCGGTCTGGAGGTCACCGATTCGGGTGCGTTTCGCGTCGACCGCCCGATCCATCACCGCTCCACCGTACCCATCGCGCCCCGATGCCCCGACGCCGGGCGGCTGACCCCCGATTCGCCTGGGCGGCTCAGCGTCCCGACCCCGGAGGAGCACCGGTATCGTCGACCGCCGCGAGGTCGTCCAACCACCGTCCGACGACCGCCTGCCAGCTGCTGTGCTCCACGACGTACGCACGACCGCGAGCCCCCATGGCTGCGCCGACCTCGGGGTCAGCCACGATCCGGCGCACGGCGTCGGCCAGTGCTCCGGCATCGCCTGCCGGCGTCGCGATCCCCGCTCCGTGCGCTGCGACCAGGCGAGCACCCTCGTCGTCACCCGAGTACAGGACCGGTCGGCCCGAGGCCATCATCGGCAGCATCTTCGCCGAGCGTATCGACTGGTAGAGCTCTCCTGCGCGGGTGCACGCGATGCCGCCAGAGGCGAGCCGGAGGAGATCAGCCACCCGCTCAGGGGCTACGGGATCCCAGAACGCGACCGAGCGCAACCCGCGTCGTGCGGCATCGGCCACGAGGCGATCCTTCTCCGAACCGCCTCCGACGAGGAGGAACCGCACGGGCTCGCCATCGAGCGCCTCAGCCGCATCGAGCACGACATCGAGGCCGTGGACGTAGCCGTGCGTGCCGGCGTAGATGAAGAGGTACTCGTCCTCGCCCAGCCGAAGGGCCGCGGTGTCCGCTGGTTCGGGTGGACCGGGGGCGAACAGGTCCACGTCTGCACCGTTGGGCAACCAGCAAAGCCGCTGCGGATCGACGCCCTTCTCGACGAGTGCCTCGCGCACCCCCTCGGTCACCGCGTTGACGGCGTCGGCCTGCTGGAGCATCCACCGCTCGATCCGCCGGAGCACCTCCACCAGCCGGCCGTCGGGGAGGGCCCCGACGGCCACCGAGGCATCGACCCAGAGGTCCGCGACGTTGACGACCACCTTCCGGCGGCGCAGGCGGCACCAAGCCACCGCAGGGACCGCTCCGAAGAGGGTGGGGTACTCGACCACGGTCCAGGTGGCGGAACGGGCGCCGAGCAGTCCCACGATCGACGCCAGCCCGAACGACAGGTAGTTGGCCACGCGGCCGAGCCCGCTTCCCATGGCCGGCCAGATCCAGAGCCGCACGACGCGGATGCCGTCCTCGTTGCGACGCTGCCACGGTCGCCGTGACCAGCCGTCGAAGAAGCGCCCGGTCGGGTAGTTGGGGATGGCGGTGAGGACCTCGACGTCGTGACCGCGCCGTTGGAGTTCCCGGGTCACGGACCCCAGTCGCACCTGAGCGGCGCCGCGCTCGGGCGGGAAGTACTGCGTGACGAACAAGAAGCTGGCCGCCCCGGCCCGCTTGGTCACCGATGCTCGCCGGTGGGCTCGGGCAGCACCACGTCCCACTGGCACTCCAGCATCTCTCGCACCCGGACGGCGAAGCGGTCGAGGGTCGACTCCCCGGCGTAGGCCCGGGCCGCCTCGGCCATCGCCTGCCACCGGGGACCGTCGCCGATGAGGGATCGGATGTGGGCCGCCATGCCGGCAGCATCGTCGATGTCGAACACCAGCCCCCGGGTGCCGTCACCGGAGATCTCGCCAGCGACCGGGCTCTCCGAGAAGATCGGCAGCGTCGCGTGCACCATGCCCTCGAGCAGCACCTTCCCGAAGCCCTCTTGTCGGGTCGCCAACAGGTGCAGGTCTGCGCCTTCGAACGCCTCCATGACCTGGGGGTGGGAGACCGCCCCGTGGAAGGTGACCCGATCGGCGATGCCCAGCGTGACCGCCAGCGCCTCCAAGTCCTGCCGGCACGGTCCGTCGCCGTACACGTCGAGCGTGACGTCGATGCCGGCGGCGGTGACCTGGCCGACCGCCTCGATCACGGTGCGCTGGTTCTTGTTCACCGTGAGGCGACCCACCGTCACGAGGCGCCATGGTCCGCTGCGGTCCGGGCTGCCCAACCGCTGGATCTTCGCCTCGGCACCGGCTGCGGCCGCTTCCCAGACCTCCATGGAGAACGACGGGCTGAAGAACGGTTCGAGGTTGTCGTGGCCCGGTTGCCGGCTGGCGTAGACGGAGACCGGCCCCCGGAACCACCGGCTGCCGAGCAGCCGTCGCTGGAGACCGAAGAAGTACGGCTCCCCGTCGTAGCCTCGCCAGACCCCTGCGTACAGGGCGTAGCGGCGCGGTGTCGCTCGCCAGGTCGAGAGCAGTGCGACCAACCCGATGTTGCAGGGGCAGCGGATGTGGACCGCATCGGTGGTGCGCGCCACGCGGCGCGTGGTCCAGGCCCAACTCGGCAGCAACCGCAGCATGGCGACCTTGTCCCGGAGCCGGTTTCCCCCACCGCGGGCCAACGGCACGATCCGGATGTTCTGCGCCTGGTACGGGCCGAAGCCGACCGGCGGCGGCGAGGGATCGAGCGGCGCGCAGATCACCACCTCGTCGAAGAGCTCAGCCCAGCGGTCGAGCTGCAGGACGACCGGCTCCAGCGCGCAGAGCCGTCCCTCGGCATCGCGGTAGTGCTGGGTGTCGCCGATCATGGCGAGCCGGAGGTGATCGACGGGGCGCGTCCCGCTGGCGGTCGAGGCAGGGGGGCTCATCGGGGTGACAGCTCCGAGATCCGGGGACCTTCGGCGACCATGGCCTCGGCCAGCCGGCGCGAGAGGCGGATCCGGCGCAGCGTCGAGGGGATGTGGACGAGCTCGGTCGCGACGAATCCCGCCCACTGCGCCGGGGTGGCCCGCCGCTTGAGCTCGTAGGGGACGATGGCCTGGGTGAGGCCGATGAGGAGGTCCTCGCGTGATTGGCGAGGCGTGTGGTAGCGGGCGGTGTAGTACCGCATCGACGGCAGCGGAAGCGGGCCCGTGCGCGCCTGCGAGCGGAAGCCGTCCCACGAGCCGTAGGTGCGCAAGCCGCCCTTGTCTGCTTTCAGGTGCGTCCGGATCGCCCCCGGCACGTGGACGACGAGGCCGCCCCCGAGCTGGACCCGGAGGCCGAACTCGGCGTCGCCGCGCCGCTGCCGGTCGAACTGCTCGTCGAACAGTCCGAACTCCTCGAGCAGCGACCGCCGGCACATGCCGTTGCCCGAGTCCCACTGATCGGCCACGCGGAAGAAGGCGTAGTTCTCGGGCACCGGCGCGCCGACGACCGCCAGCGAGGCACCCGTGGACAGGTCGGCCTCGTAGCGCACGAGGCCCTCGAGGTGCTGCTCCAGGAAGTCCTTCGGGATCGACGAGTCGTCGTCCACGAAGGCGATCCAGTCGCCCGTGGTGCGCCGAACGGCTTCGTTGCGCGAGATCCACTGTCCTCGCTCGTCCTGGAACACCACCTCGAGCGGCAGGACCTCCTGGAACCGCTCGTAGAGGGCCGGGTCGCGATCATTGCGGTCGTTCTGATCGACCACGACGACCTGGGAGGGAGCCACCGTCTGCTCGGCCAGCTCCTCGAGCACCCGAGCCACCAGCTCGTAGCGTCCGAGGGTCGGCATGATCACGCTGATGTTCGGCGCGTCGGGGAGGTCGGCCTCGGGCCGCACGAGCACCTCGTCGGCGCCGGTCATCCGCGGGTGCGCCGCCGCCGTGGCGGTGGCCGCTCGCAGGGCCCGGTGGGTGCGCAGCGGGCGATGGCGGCGCAGCGAACGACGGATCGCCGCATAGGTCACCCACTTGGGCTGGAAGGTCCGCAGCAGGAACAGGAACCGGTCGTGCTCCAGCAGGGGCTCGGCGGGGACGCGGCCCCCGGGGACGAGGCGGGGCGTGGCGAAGACCACGGCGCCCCGGTCGATGAGGCGGCGACCCAGTTCGAGCCCGGCACCGGTGGACCCGCGGAACGCGCCATCGATGCTGCCCAGCGAACGGATCACCTGCGGGCGAACCAGCAGGGCGTCGAGGCCCAGTCGCCACGACACGGCCGTCACGTCGGGGCCCGCATCGCACGCAAGGGGCCACACCGGGTGGATGTAGTCGTGCTCTTCGGGCTCACCCGACAACCCTGCGGCCAGCCCTGCGTGCCAGGCGTCCGCGCGTCCGACAGCCAGTTCCCGCAGCAACGACTCGTCCGGCAGGGCCAGAACGGGTGACCAGAGCAGCAGCCACGACGCCGTGGTGGCCGCAGCCTGCTCGGCCAGCTGCACCGATGCGGTCGGGAGGTCCACCGAAAGCGTCGAAACGTTCCCGAGCTCCCACGTGGGCGGCTTGCTGCCCCACCACAGCAGGTCGATCTGGCTCACGCGTCGCTCCGTTCGTACATCTTCCCCCTCGGGCTTGGGGGATCCTACGGCTCGGCCACCGTGGCGGTCGCAAGGCGGGGCCAGAAGCCCGTCGTCGCTACGCTGACTCCATCGACGACCCACAGGACCACACGGCGGCGCGGCGCGCTGCAGCCAGACCCGATTCGGTGACGGTGGTCCTCTGCACGTGCGACGGCGAGCGCTGGCTGCCCGAGATGCTGCAGTCCCTTTCTGCGCAGGACCGTCTGCCCGATGAGCTCATCGTCAACGACGACGCATCCTCCGACGGATCGGTGGGGCTCATCGAAGCGTTCGCCGAGACGGCCCCCTTTCCGGTCCACCTCCAGCAGAACGCCGAGCGCTTCGGGAGCACGGCGAACTTCGGCTCCGCCCTCGCCCGCAGCTCGGGCCGGGTTGTCGCCCTGGCCGACCAGGACGACGTCTGGTATCCGAACAAGCTGGACCTGATCCTCGCCGAGTTCGAGAAGGACCCGACGATCTCGATGGTCTTCTCCGACGCCGACCTCATCGACGAAGCCGGCCGCAACCTCCAGCGACGCCTGTGGGACACCCGCCTCGTCGGCCGCACGCTGCGCCTGCACCCGGTCGTCCCGGAGGAGATGCTCGCCCGCCGAGCACTGACCACCGGCTGCACCATGGCCATCCGCCGACGTGTGGTGGATGCTGCCCTCCCGTTCCCCGACCTGCTCAACGACCCGCGGGGCATCATGCGCCACGATCGGTGGCTGTCGCTCGTGGCGGCGGCCGTGGGCACCGTCCGATCGCTGTCCGAACCGCTCGTGGGGTTCCGCGTGCACCCCGCCCAGGAGACGGGCGTGCTCCTGCCTCGTCAGCTGGCCACCGCCCTCGGGCAGGCGGTGTTCGGCGTCACTCGCAACCCGAGCGCCGCAGAGGAGCACGAGGTCCGAGCCTCGCAGCTCGCCGCCGCAGCCGGCCGCGCCGATCTCGTGGGCGACTTCAAGGAGGCCGCCACCCTGCGCCAGGTGGCGGACCACCAGCTCGCCCGGTCGCAGGTGGGCCGGAGCGGCCACGGACCGCTGTCGGTCCTGCGTGCCGCCGCAGGGGGCGCCTACCGGGGTGACCCGCTCTCATCCGCCGCGTTCGCTGCGGATCTCCTACGATCCACCCGACTGCGGGCGAGGGCCTTGGCGCCGGAGCTCCTTCGAGCGGATCCGACGCCGGCCCGCGGACCCGAACAGGAGCCCTCGCTGCGATGACCGTCCGCCCGATCAACGTGCTCATGGCGAACGATTCGCTGGCCGCAGGCGGTGCCGAGCGGGTCGCCGTGGACCTGGCCAACTCCCTCGACCCGCAGACCCACCGCATCCGGTTCTGTTCGACGCGGAGCGGTGGTCCGCTGGCCGCAGACCTCCGTTCCGGCATCGAACTCGACGTGCTGGGTCGCACCAGCACCTGGGACCTTGCCCGCCTGGCGAAGTTCGCCCGGCTCGTGAACGAGACCGAGACCGACATCATCCACACCCACGGCCGGGGGACGATGAAGTTCGTGGCGCTGGCGCGCGCCCTGCACCTCATCAGGGCCAAGCACGTGTTCCACGATCACTTCGCCGCCGGTGCGCTCCAGCAGCACGCCAGCATCGACCTCCGCATCCCGATGCAGCGCCACGTCGACGCCTACCTGGGGGTCGACGCCCGGCTCTGCTCCTGGGCCTGCGAAACGGCAGGGATGGATCCCGCACGCACGTTCTTGACCCGTAGCGGCGTCGACCTCGACCGCTTCACCCGCGCGACGCGCATCGACCTCCGTGCTCGCTTCGGGCTGGCGCCGGACCGCTTCATCATCGCCAAGATCGCCAACTTCCGACCGCAGAAGGACCACCCGACGCTCTTTCGGGCCATCGCCGAGCTCCCCGATGACGTGCGATCGCGGCTCACGGTCGTGGCCGTCGGATCCACCACGGCCGACGCCGACTACTTCGCCAGCTGCATGGGCATGGTCGAACAGCTGGGGATCGGCGATTGCCTCGAGGTCTTCGGCGAGAGCGACGATGCCCCCGGCGTGCTCGCCGGTGCCGATGCGGCCCTGCTGTCGTCGAAGAACGAGACCGGGCCGCTGGTGGTGCTCGAGTACATGGCGAGCAGCCTGCCCTTCGTTGCAACCGATACGGGGGAGATCACCCATGCGGTGCGGGACCTGGGGGTGGGCTTCGTCCCGACCCCGCGGGACCACCTGGCGCTCGCCGATGCCCTCACCACGCTCGTGCGCATGGACCCGGAGGGCCGTGCTGCCATGGGCCGCGAAGGGCGGCGGGTCGCCGAGGAGGAATTCGACCAACGCCTCGTCACCCGCTCGGTGGAGCAGATCTACGAGTGGGTCCTCGGTCTCCGATCCGAACCCGACCTCCTCCAGCACGCCGGGGCCTGAGGGCCAGGCGCTCCTCCGGCGTTCAGTTCCTGATGCGCGACAGCGAGAGCGCCTCGCGGTAGAAGTCGTTGTCCTGCTCCAGTTCGGAGCGAAGCCCGAACGCCTGCAACCGGCCACCGCGCATCACCATGATCCGATCGCACGTGTTGAGCGTGGATAGCCGGTGGGCGATGACAAAGAGCGTCATCGACTCCTTGAGATCCGCCAGCGTCTCGTGGACCAGCGATTCCGACCGCATGTCCAGTGCGCTCGTCGGCTCGTCGAGCACGAGCATCGACGGCTTGCGGACCAGCGCTCGTGCGATGGCGATGCGTTGGCGCTGGCCGCCGGAAAGGGCTCCACCGCGGCTGCCGAGCACCGTGTCGTAGCCGTCGGGCATCGCCATGATCTCGTCGTGGATGTGGGCGCGTCGAGCGGCAGTCTCCACGTCGTCCTGGCTGACATCCGGGCGGAAGAACGAAATGTTGGCCGCCACGGTGTCGTCGTAGACCCGGCACTCCTGGGGCACGAACGAGATGAGCGAGAACCACGAGTCGTCCTGGATCTCTCGGGCGTCCACGCCGTCGATCGTGTAGGCGCCCGTCTGCGCGTGGCGCAGGCGCAACAGCAGCTGGATGAGGGTCGACTTCCCGCTGCCCGACGGGCCGATGATGCCCACCGCTTCACCGGGATCGACGCGGAAGCTCAGATCGACGAGGGCCTGCTGGTCACCGGTGTAGGAGTACGAAACCCCTTGGAACTCGACGAGGCCGATGCGGTCGAGGACCACGGCACCAGACGGCGGCACCGATGTGCGGAAGCGCTCCCGCTCAGCAGAGAGCCGCTCGATGTAGGGAGCGAACTCGGCGAGGTTGTTGTACGCGTTCTGGATGGCCTGGGTCTGGTTCAGGGCGCGGATCAGCACCACCACGATGGCCCCGATGCTTGCGAGCGGCCGATCGAGGAACGTGTCGAGTCCCAGCAACGCCAACAGCAAGATGAGCACCACCGCCGAGGAGTACATGACGCTGAGCATCCGACCGATGAGCTGCGAGCGGTAGAGCGGTGCGATCTCCTGCTGGGTAGCCGCATCGAGGCGGTCGGCGATGGGCGTGCTGACGCCGAACGCCCGGATCTCCAAGCTGAGGTCGATGGCCTCGCGCGACTGCTCGTTGTAGATGAGGCCCGACTTCACCTGCCGCTTGGACAACCGCTTGGACAGCCGGGTGAGCGGTCGCAGCGCAAAGAACAGGACCACGCCCACCACGATGATGAGCGCCGCAGACACCATGTCCACCAGGAACGCCGACGCGACGAGAGCGAGCGCCATGAAGAAGCTCGACAAGAAGACGTTGGCCGTGACGAGAGCCGCTTGGGCCTTGGCGACGTGGCGCAGGAGCAGGTCCTGCACCCGCGCCTCGGACTCCGACGACTGCAGCTCCCACGAGGCGTGCACGAAGTCGTCGAACGTCTCGCTGCGGATGCGCTGGGTCAGCTTGGCGATGGTGCGCGAGATGGACCGAGCCCCCGTGAACTGGATGACCAGCCGAGCAGCGGTCGCAACCAGGGCCAGCACGAAGAGGGTGCTGGTGTCGCTCGACCGAAGGCCGAACGCCGTGGTCTGGGCGTTCCCGCTGTCGCCGCCCACGACGAGCGCCAAGTTGGCGATGAGGACGAGCAGTGCGGCCTCGAAGAGCCCGCCGACGAAGGACGAAACGGAGAAGAAGCCGACCGACAGGTACTCGCCCTTGAACAGGCTGGCCACTGAGGAGAAGACCGACGCGCTCTCGCCCCCCTCGGCGTCGTGTTCGTTCGCCTTGGTCCACTTCGAGAGCCGGGTCCGCCGGCTGGGACCGCCGCGGGGTGTCGGCGTGGTCAGATTCGGGTCAGTCGAGGGCGAAGGATTCGCGCCACCGGACTGCACCGCGCCGCCGTCGAGCGTCGATCGAGGGTCAGGCATGCACCGCACTCCGTTCGCTGCTGCTCGCTTGGGCTCGCGGAGGGCCCCCCGGCTCGACGTGATGACCCAACATCAACCCCTCCGATCGGGCCCGGCTCCACGGCCGCAACCCAGGTCCATGATCACGTGTCGCACCGCGTGGTCTGCGCGTGCCTCGCCGGCGACGTTACCGGGGCATCGCGACGGTACTCGCATCGCTCGAGAACTCAGCGCGGACCGTCGAGGGCTAGCCCGGCGCGAAGCCTTGGCGCCCGTCTGGTCGGGATCCGCGTCCGGACGGGCCGGTGTCCATCGGCAATACTGGAACGCTCCGAGCACTGCGGCCGCACGAAAGCAACCATGTACCCCACTCACGACACGACCGAAGTCAGCATCGCGCAGTACCTGGAAATCCTGCGTCGCCGTTGGCTCTGGGTCGTCCTCACCCCGGTCCTGCTGCTCGGCCTGTCCCTCTACCGGGACATGCGCGCCGAGCCCGTCTACTCGGCCCAGGTGGAGATGCTCCTCCAGTCCACCTCCGCCGAGAACATCTTCAGCCCGACGGCGGTGGCCGCCGATCCGGCCCGTGCGCTCCAGAACGAGCTGCGCATCATCCGCAGCCGCCCGGTGAGCCAGGCCGTGACCAAGGCCTACGGGAAGCCGATCAACGCCAGGGCCGCGGCCGGCGGCGAGGACGACATCATCATCCTCTCGGCCACCGCCAACACGGGTCGGGCCGCCGCGGAACGCGCCAACGTCTACGCCTCTACCTACAAGGACACCCGCCTGGAGACCCTGCTCGCCGACCTGACGGGGGCGAAGAAGATCGTTCAGCAGCAGATCGATGACTACCAGGCGGCGGTCGACAAGGTGAACGAGCCGCTGGCCAAGCTCGACGCGCAGATCGCCGCCACGCCCGGGACCGATCCGAACTACGACAGCCTGGTCGCCACCCGCCAGCGCCTCAAGGAGACCACCGATGCGGCGCGCAACGAGGCCCAGACTTCGCTGAACGACTACCAGCAGCGCCTCCAGGTGCTGCAGCTGTCCGAGCGCCTGACGACCACCGGGGGCGTCCAGATCTTGAACCCGGCGAAGGTGCCGTCGACCCCGATCGCCCCCACGCCGGTGCGCAACGCCGTCCAGGCGTTGATCGTCGGGCTGTTCCTCGGCGTCGCCCTCTCCTTCCTGCGTGACCAGCTCGACGACTCCCTGCGAACGAAGGCGGACCTCGAGCGTTCGGTGAAGGACCTTCCGACGCTGGCCATGGTGCCCGACGACGGTGGGGCGCGATCCGGCGGGAACGCAACGATGACCACCATCGAGGCGCCCATGTCAGCTGCAGCCGAGGCCTACCGCGGGCTGCGGACCTCGATCCAGTACGCGTCGGTGGACAAGCCGATCCGGACGATCCTGGTCACCAGTGCCAGCGCCGGCGAAGGCAAGACCACGACCGTGTCGAACCTGGCGGTCGCCTTTGCGCAGGCGGGCATGCGGGTGGCGGTGGTCGGCGCAGATCTCCGCAAGCCACAGATCCATCGAACCATGAAGGTCCAAGGCGGCATCGGGCTCACCTCGATCGTCATCGGCGAGCTGACCCTGGCGGAGGCGCTCCAGACCTCCCCGCTCAACCCCAACATTGATGTGCTCGCCTCCGGCCCGCTGCCGCCCAACCCCTCGGAGCTGCTCAACCACGAGCGCACCGGGCGGATCTTGAGCGCCCTCGCCGAGCAGTACCAGGTGATCTTCATCGACTGCCCGCCGGTCCTTCCGGTGACGGACTCCCTGGTGCTCAGCAAGCACGCCGATGCGACCATCTTCGTCGTGTTCGCCAACCGAACCACACGTCGCAGCGCACGGCGTGCGGTCGAGATGCTGCGACAGATCGGCTCGCCTCTGCTCGGCTGCGTCATCAACGGCGTGGCCGGGGAGGCGACGTACGGCTCGTTCTACGAGTACTACGGGTACAAGCCGTCCTCGTTCCGGAACCGGACCCGCCTGTTCGGCAAGCGCCACGACCACCTGCCGGTCATCGAGAAGGCCAACCTGCCGCCGGACGCCGATCTCACTGACCCTTCGGACGAGGACCTGAAGGTTTCTCGCTGAGATGACGCCCATGCCCGGCGCCAGCGCCAGCGCCGTGGGCGGCACGGCCGTGGCGGCCAGTCCCTCCCGTTCGACCGCCGCCCTGTCCACCGTCGGCGTGTCGCGCCGCATCGTCATCCCACGCTGGATGGTCTTGGTGCTCGCCGTGGCGGCCCAGGCAGCATTCGGCCAGGTGATGCTCGCCGTGCCCCTAGCCGGGCTCGTTCCCGCTGCGACGGTCGGCGCCCTCGTCGTCTACGCCGCAGCCACCCGCAACACGGCGCTGTCGCTGTGCCTGGTGGCGTACATCCCGGCGATGGAGATCGCCGTGCGCCAGTCGAGGGCACCGGTCCCGTACATGTACGGGCCCTACCTGCTCATCACCATCGCCGTGCTGGCCGTCTTCACCAACTACAACCGGATGACCAAGCCGGGTCGGACGGCCCTGCTCTACCTGTTGCTGCTCGTGCCGTCGGCCATCGCGACCATCAGCGTGGCCGGATCGGAGGCTCGCGAGCTGATCGTGTTCGCGCTGGCCGGACCGACGGCGATGACGCTGCTGATCGTGCTGATGTCCCAGATCCGGCTGCAAGCCTGGCTCCACCAACGCCTGATGTGGGTGTTCCTGATCAGCGGCGTCGCCCCGATCACCATTGCCATGAGCGTGATCGACGACTACCTCGCAGCAGGAGAGTCCCTGGACTTCCGGTCCGAGTCGAACTTCATCACCAGCGGCGGCTTCGGGCCGGTTCAGGTCTCGAGCATCATGGGGCTCTCGGTCTTCATCGCCGTCGTCACGTACGTGCGCGAGCGCGACCCTGCGGCCCGCCTCGTCGCCTTGGCGATCGGCCTCGTTGCGGTGGTGATGAGCCTGCTCACCTTCAGCCGCGGCGGCATGAGCGCTGCCGTGCTGGCCGTCATGGCGTTCGCCATCGCTCAAGCGACGAACCCGAGGGAGCGGCGCCGCGTCATCGCCATCTCCGCCGTCATCGTGGTCATCGGGATGCTCGTGATCGTCCCGCGCCTGAACTCCTTCACCGATGGTGCATTCGAGGAGCGCTTCACCGACACGAGCTCGACCCGAACCGACCTGGCGAACGACGACATCGAGATCTTCCGGGAGAACGTGCTCTTCGGCGTGGGACCCGGGCTGACCCGCTACCACCGCTTGACGTGGGAGGTCTGCCAGCTGCGCCAGGACCTCTGCGCAAACGAAGGCTCCTCCCACACCGAGTTCACGCGGATGCTCGGTGAGCACGGCATCCCGGGACTCGCCGCCCTCCTCGTGATGGCCCTGCTGCCCATCCAGGCGGTGCGCCGCGCAGGGCCCTCTCGCGCGCTCACCATCGGCTTCTTGGCGTGGGCGATCGCCCAAATGTTCTACGCGAACTTCCGCGTCAGTGCGGTGGCCGTGGTCTTCGCGTTCGCGTTTCTGCAGGTGGAGAACGGTCCTCCACGCGCTCGGCTCGATTCCGAGACCTGACGCGACGGCCGCCAACCGCGATCGAGCGGCGGGGTATCGTGAGGACCCCTAGGGGAAGCGCCGGCAACCAGGAGCCAGCGAGCCCGACCTCTCCGTGCCTCGAGCACCTTCGACCATCACGAGGACCCCACGTGACGACTGAGCAAGCCCCAGCAGTCACCGTTCGCGATGCCACCCCGGCCGACGCCGATCGGGTCACCGCCCTGCTCGCACGGACCCGGGCGCACATCTCCGGGAGCCGACGCCCCCAGGTCTTCCGGGCGCTCATGGCCGACACCGCCCTGCCCGATCCCCGCGTCGCCGTCACCGTCGGCGAAGCCGATGGCCAGGTCATCGCCGTGCACCTGACCATCGCCGGCGATGCTCCGGGGTACTGGCGGTCCATGGTCGTGCGCCACCCTGCAGCGGCGGCCGCGCTCGCGGGGCACCGGATCAAGAAGCTGCCCGCACGCGTGCTGCGCCGGCGTCGGGCGAAGGAGGAGGCGAAGCCCACCGGCGAGGCCTACAACGCCGTGCACCAGTCGCTCGCCGACCATCCCCGGCTCCAGGTGCCGGCGTTGGCACCGGGTGAACCCGGACCCCACCTCGGCGATGCCGGTCCCTCCATCGCCCTCGGCCTCATGCTCGTGCTCGATCCTGCGTACCGCGGGCGGGGGATCTCCGAGGGCGTCTTCCGCCACAACCTCGGCCAGCTCCAGGAGCTCGGACTGGACCGCTACGACTGCAGCTTCCGTCCCCAGGACGCAGCAGCAGCCCGCATGCACCTGTCCATGCCGTTTGACGTGTACCGCTACCCGACCGGTTTCTTCGGTTCCCTGGACCTCCACCACCCTGACCTCCACACCCCCCAGCGGCCGTGACCACCTCTGGCACCCCGGGCTCGTCGGCGCCCATCTCGTTCGAACGGGTCGCGCTCGACGACGTTCCTTGGGCGTCGCTCGAGCGGGCACCAGACCGGACCGTCTTCCAGACCCGTGAGTGGCTGGAGTTCCTCGTGACCACCCAACGGGTCGACCCTGTGGTCGCCCGCGTGCACCAAGACGGCGAGCCGATTGGGTGGTTCACCGGGGCCACGATGCGGCGGCGCGGGCTGACGTTCCTCGGCTGCCCGCTGCGCGGTTGGACCACCCCTGCGATGGGCTTCAACCTGGTACCGGGCGTCGATCGCACCGCTGCGCTGGCCGCCCTCCCGAGCTACGCGTTCTCGGACCTGCGCTGCATCCACCTGGAGTTCGCGGATCGAAGCCTGACCCGAGACGAAGACGTGCCCGACGGGTTCGAGATCGGTCACCTCGGCGGCTACGAACTCGCCCTCGAGCGCGGTGGGGTGGCCCTCGATGACGACGGCCTCATGGACGCCATGGCCAAGAACGGCCGCCGCGACGTGCGCCGCGCCCTGCGCAACGGCATCGTCGTCGAAGAGGTACCCGCCACCGATCCCGAGTTCGCTGCGCAGTACTACGCCCAGGTGGCCGAAGCCTTTGCCAAGCGGGACCTGGTCCCCACCTATCCGGTGGAACGGGTGTCCGCCGTCATGGAGCACCTCGGCCCCTCCGGTCGGCTCCTGCTCCTGCGCTCGTACACCCCCGACGGCGACCTCGCCGCCACCGGGATCTTCCCCGGACTGAGCGGGAGTACCGCCGAGTACTGGATGGGCGGCAGCTACCGCACGCACCAGGCACTGCTGCCGAACGAGGCCCTCATGTGGACGGCCATCCGGACCTGGCGCGACCGTGGAGCCGTGCGGTTCAACTTTGGTGGCGGCGGCAAGTACAAGGCCAAGTACGGGGGCGAACCGCACCGCCTGCCCTGGGTCCGCAGGTCCCGATTCCGCGGCCTCGAACAGGCCCGCAAGACGGCGTGGAGCCTCTACAAGCGTCAGCAACGCCGGTCGGGTGCTGCCGCCCGGGCGACCTCGTCGGCCTGAGCGGGGCGCCGGTCTCTACCCGCCGCCCTCCGGCGGCGCCTCCACGTAGCGACGTCGCACGAACCCGCTGTGGCGCAACCGATCGGTCACCCAGCGGTTCTCCAGACGTCGCCGGTCGCCGTCCGTGAGCACCTGATCGCCGAGCTGCTCCTTCAGGTGGTCCAGCACGGCGCTGACGGGTGCGATCCACAACGACGAGCGGTCGGCGAGGCAGCGCACGGCGGCCTCGAAGGCGGGATCCAGGCGGCCGTCGGCCACCAAGCCCACTCCGAGGTGGGCGTACATGATGCAGGCTCCCCCGCCAGCCTCGAGGCGATCGAGCTTCTCATCGGCCAACTGGTGCAGAAGACGGGCTCGGTTAGACCCGTCGGTCGATGCGAACCAGTGCTTCACGAACGGGCGACGCTCGTCGTGGTACGGGAGCTTGGGGCAGACGCGCAACACGTCGATCTCGTCGAAGCAGAAGTTCCGCCAGTAGTCGATCCGCTCCCGGCAGATGTCACCCCAGAAGTGCTCGCTCAACGGATCGTCGCCGCTGAACGAGGGGCGGTTGGGCCGCAGGGCCCTCTGGGCCGCGCCGTAGAGGAACGATCGGCCCCCCGACAGCCGCGCCGGTCCCCAGTACAGGGCCTCCCGGTTGCCCGAGTGATCTGCCCCCACCCTCGGGGCGTGCCCGAAGTACTCCTCGAAGGTGTCGAGCCCCTCGATGATGCGCTCGCGCGTCGAGGGATGGTCGGTGGTGTTGTGGTAGCCGATCTCGTGGCCGGCGGCCTGGAGAGATCGGACCCACGCCAGGTACTCGGGATCCGCGCAGGTGGTTCCGCCGACCCGTTGGGCGCCGGTGGGCCCGAGCGGCCAGACGGACTTGGTGAACGTGAGCCCGAGCTCGTTGAACAGGTCGTAGATGACCGGACCGTTCGCCATCGTCGTCAGATCGGTGTCATCGAAGATCGTGAACGCGGCGCGCTTGCCCTCCGGCCAGCGGATCTTCGGCTTGTCCCTCGACGCCGGTTGCGCCATGTTCGTCCCCCCGGGGCGACGGCCGTCGCGCTGCCCGGCGAGAGGCTATCGGCTCGGGGTCTCAGGTCGAATCCGCAGGCCTCGGCGCAGCTTCCGCCTTCTTCACCCTGTCAGGGTGCTCCGCTAGTGTCACCCCGACGCGATCCGAGGGGCAGGGAGCCGAAGTGGTCCAACAACGACGCACCGGCGGACGGCCGACATGACCGCTGGTTCCCCACGAGCAACCCAAGTGGTCGATGTTGCTCGGCGGCGCTTCGCCAAGGCCGAGGTCAAGCTCCACCGCCGCTTCCTCCGTCATCCCGAGCGGGTGACCTGCACCGTGTGCGGGTGGACCGGGCCGGTGCTGGCCGCCAGCCGCAAGCCGCGGCGGCTCAACCGCATCTGTCCGGCCTGCGCGTCGAGCGAGCGCTACCGAGCCCTCGAGCTCCTCTTGACGGAACGGGGACCGGTTGCACCAGGGACCCGCCTGCTCGAGGTGGCTCCGATCGACACCGTGCGACGGACTGCTGAGCGCCTCGGCTACACCTACACCAGCTTCGACCTCCAGTCGTCGCGAGCCCAGGTCCTCGGTGACCTGTGCTCGATTCCGTTCTGCGATGGCGCCTTCGACGTGGTGGTGTGCTTCCACGTCCTCGAACACATCCCGGCCGACGTCGATGCCGTGCGGGAGCTGGCCCGGATCGTGGGGACCGACGGCGAGGCCATCATCGTGGTGCCCGCCGAGCTCGCTCGAACCGAGACCTACGAAGTCCCCGGGGCCGATCCGGTGGACTACGAGCGCCTCTACGGCCAGTCGGACCACGTCCGGATCTACGGAGGCGACATTGCGCAGCGGTGGAGCGCCGCCGCGACCGAGCTGGATCAGCAGCTCTGGGCCGAGTTGTTCGATCCCGAG
>JBKJPY010000066.1:0-20483 GCA_046594195.1 Acidimicrobiales bacterium
CGCGCAGGCCGAGCTCACCCAGACCCCGTTCGACATGCCCGTCGCCGAATCCGAGCTCGTTGCCGGGTACATGGTCGAGTACACCGGTTTCCGGTTCCTCTTTTTCTTCATCGGCGAGTTCGGCACTGCCTTCGCCTTCGCCGCGCTGGCCGCCACCCTGTACCTCGGTGGCTACGCCATCCCGGGGGTGACCGGCGGTCTCGCCGATCTCATCGGGCCGATCGTGCTCTTCGTGAAGCTGATGGCCGTCGCGTTCTTCATGTTCTGGGTGCGCTTCACGTACCCGCGGTTGCGGGAAGACCAACTCCAGGCGATCGCGTGGAAGTACCTGATCCCGATCGGTTTGTTGAACATCATCGCGACCGCGATCATCAAAGTGGCGGTGACCTGATGGCCAAGTTCTCGAAGCCGAAGCTGCCCGGCGTGATCAGCGGGCTCGGCGTCACCTTCCGCACCATGCTCGAGGGTGCGGTCACCGTGCAGTACCCGCACGAGCGTGAGGATCCGGCGCCGCGCGCTCGCGGCGTCATCGCCCTCAAGGAAGAGAACTGCACCGCCTGCATGCTGTGCGGTCGCAGTTGCCCGGACTGGTGCATCTACATCGAGGGTCACAAGGAGAAGGCGCCGCCGCGCCGTCCCGGAGGCAAGGAGCGCACCGTCTCCGCGCTCGACCGCTTCGACATCGACTATGCGCTGTGCATGTACTGCGGCATCTGCGTCGAGGTCTGCCCGTTCGAGGCCCTGTTCTGGAGCCCCGAGTTCGAGTACTCCGAACCCCGCATCGCCGACCTCCTGCACGACAAGGAGCGCCTGGGCGAGTGGATGGAGACCGTCCCGGACTTCGAGGCCTACGAGGCCGGTTCCTCGGCCAAGGTGAAGCAGGTGCCGCGATGATCGCAACCGTCCTCGCCGCTGCGCAGAACGCCGACGACCCCGTCCTGATCGCCCAGAACATCGCCTTCGGGATCATCGCGATCCTGATGATCTTCTCGGCCATCCGGGTGGTCACCGCGGCCAACGTGGTCCACGCTGCCGCCTTCTTGGTGGTGGTGCTCGCCGGTGCCGCCGCCCTGTTCATCCTCCTGGGCGCCGAGTTCGTGGCCATCACGCAGGTGCTCGTCTACATCGGTGCCATCGTCGTGCTGTTCCTCTTCGGCATCATGCTCACCCGCGCACCGATGGAAGGCAGCGAGAAGCTCAGCCGGGACAACTGGGCGTTGGCCGGGCTGACGGGGCTCGTGTTGTTGGTCCTGCTCGGCTACACCCTCTGGGACGGGTTCGGTCGGGACAAGATCCCCGCCACGCTCCAGCCCACGAACACGGGTGCGCTGTCCGATGTCATCTTCGGCCAGTACCTCATCCCGTTCGAGGTCGTCTCCCTGCTCCTGCTTGCCGCCCTCGTCGGCGCCATCGTGATCGCTCGGAGGGACTGACCGTGTTCTTGAACCAGTTCCTCCTGCTCGCTGCCGCGCTGTTCTGCATCGGCGTCTACGGCGTGATCGCCCGCAAGAACGGCGTGATGATCCTCATGTCCATCGAGCTCATCCTCAACGCCGTGAACATCAACCTGGTGGCCTTCAGCGCCATGACCGGCGCCCTCTCCGGCCAGGTCTTCGCCCTGTTCATCATCGCGGTGGCGGCCGCCGAGGTGGGCGTCGGGCTCGCCATCGTCTTGGCCATCTTCCGCAACTACCGCACGGTCGACCTTGATCAGGTCGACCTCATGAAGGGTTGACGGCCTCGTGCTGACCCACGTCTGGATCATCCCCCTCATCCCCGCGCTCTCGTTCGTCGCCATCTTGGCGGTGGGCAAGCGGCTGCCGAAGAAGGGTGCCGAGATCGGCATCGCGTCCGTCGCCATCTGCCTCGTGCTCGCCCTGGCCACGGGCATCGGCTGGATCAACCGCGTCAACCACCCGCCTGAGTCGGCGCACGGCACCGAGCACGTCGCCGAGGCCGGCGCGGAAGGCGCCGCCACCAAGAGCGAGTCGTCGGGCGAGGGCAAGGCCTCCGCCGAGGAGGAAGAGCACGTCACGCCTCCGGTGCAGCGCAGCGTCACCTGGTTCGAGACCGGTGACCTCACCATCAAGGCCGGCACCCTCATCGACGGCCTCAGCGCCCTGATGCTGGTGATCGTCACGTTCATCTCGCTGCTCGTGCACATCTTCTCCACCGACTACGTGGGCGGCGATCGGCGCGAGACCCACTACTTCGCCTTCCTGAGCCTGTTCACCGCCGCGATGCTCTTCTACGTCATCTCGGACAACACGTTGCAGATGATCGTCGGCTGGGAGCTGGTCGGCCTCTGTTCCTTCGCGCTCATCGGGCACTGGTGGGAGGAGAAGCCCAACTCCGACGCGGCCCTCAAGGCCTTCCTCACCAACCGCGTGGGCGACATCGGCCTGCTCGTCGGCGTCATCGTGTTGTACTTCGCGGCCGGCCAGACGTTCGACGTGTTGAACCTCAACACCCAGGCCAACGCCGGCCTGATCGAGCACCGGCTCCTGCTGATCGGGTCGCTCTGCCTCATCACCGCCGTGATGAGCAAGTCCGGTCAGTTCATCCTCCATACCTGGCTGCCCGACGCCATGGCCGGGCCGACGCCCGTGTCGGCGCTCATCCACGCCGCCACCATGGTGGTCGCCGGCATCTACCTCGTGGCCCGCAACTACGGCGTGTTCTTCAACGGCCTGTCCATCGGTGGCGCCACCCTCAACGTCTTGGCCGTGGTGGGGGCGGTCACCGTCTTGTTCGGTGCCCTGCTTGCATTCGTGCAATCCGACATCAAGAAGGTGCTGGCCTACTCGACGGTCAGCCAGCTCGGCTACATGGTGATGGCCCTTGGCGTCGGGGCCTGGACCGCAGCCATCTTCCACCTCTTCACCCACGCCATCTTCAAGGCCTGCTTGTTCCTCGGCTCCGGATCGCTCGCCCACCACATCCACTCCTTCGACATGAAGAAGGACATGGGCGGTATGCGCAAGACGATGCCGTGGACCTTCCGCACGTTCCTCGTCGGCACCGCTGCGCTCATGGGCCTGCCGTTCATCACCGCCGGCTTCTGGTCCAAGGACGAGATCTTGGCCGGCGCCCACCAGCTCGGGGGCGACGGCGGGTACCGGCTCATGTTGATCATGGGCCTCATGGGTGCGGTTTGCACCTGCGCCTACATGACCCGAGCCATCTGGTACGTCTTCTTCGGCGAGGCCAGGGGCAAGTCTGCGGAGCACCAGCTCCACGAGAACGGCCCGCGCATCGTGGTCCCGTTGATGATCCTCGCCGTGGGCTCGATCACCGTCGGGTGGCTGAACCTCCCCAAGAAGATCTTCGGCATCGAGCTGGGCGAGTCGTTGACGCTGCGCTTCGAGCACTTCGTCGAGCCCACCGGTGCCTACTTCCCCGGCAAAGCGAACGGCTTCACCCACCCGGAGTTCGTGCCATGGATCGCCTTCGCCTCCATCGCGGCCATCATCATCGGCGCCGGATCCGCCTACCTCTGGTACTTCAAGGGCAAGGGTCCCCACGGCATCACCGAGCGCAACAAGATCGCCCGCACCGGGTACCGGGTGCTGGAGAACAAGTACTACCTGGACTGGCTCTACACCGACGTGATCGTCGGCTTCGTCAAGGGCCCGTTCGCTCGAGCCACCAACTGGTTCAACCAGCACATCCTCGACGGCATCGTGAACTCCGTCGGCAAGGGTGCCCGCCAGGCCGGCGGGTTCGTCTACAACCGCATCGACCAAGGCGTGGTCGACACGCTGGTCAACGGTTCCGGCATGGCTGCCGAGGGCTCGGGCTCGGTCCTGCGCAAGTCGCAAAACGGCAAGGTGCAGTGGTACGCCGCATACCTGTTCCTGGGGGCCACGATCTTGGCCGCCATCTTCGTAGTAGTCGCAAGTTGAGGACGAGGGAGTCGAAACCGTGAAGGACCTGCTCAACGGCTGGGGTATCACCGCCGCCGTGTTCCTGCCCCTGGTGGGAGCGCTGGTGATGCTGGCGATCCCCAAGTCAGAGGAGACCCTGCACAAGGTGGTGGCCCTGGTCACCAGCTTGGTCGTGTTCGTCGTCGGAGTCGCCCTGCTGTGGGACTTCGACTACGACCACACCGCCGTGCTGCAGTACGCACAGGACAAGTCGTGGATCGAGCTCATCAACGCTCGGTACCTGGTCGCCATCGACGGCATCTCGCTGCCGCTGATCGCCCTCACGATGCTGGTCGTGCCGCTGGTCATCATCTACTCGTGGGACCACTTCCCCGAGCCGCACAACCCGAGGGCATTCCTGGCGCTGATCCTCGTGCTCGAGACGGGCATGATCGGCACCTTCGTGGCGCAGGACCTGCTCTTGTTCTTCGTGTTCTTCGAGCTCGTCCTGCTCCCGATGTACTTCATGATCGGCGTGTGGGGCGGCGAGCAGCGCAAGTACGCGTCGCTCAAGTTCTTCCTCTACACGGCGTTCGGTTCGGCATTGATGATCGTGTCGATCCTCGCGGTGTACTTCCTGTCGCCCGAGGTGCTCGTCAAGGGCCAGGGCATGATGCACACCTTCTCGATCCCGGAGCTGTCCCAGTGGGGCGGCTCGGGCCTGGCCAAAGCCACGGCGCTGCTCGTGTTCGGCGGCTTCTTCATGGGCTTCGGCATCAAGGTGCCCATGTTCCCGTTCCACACCTGGCTGCCCGATGCCCACACCCAGGCGCCCACCCAGGGTTCGGTCATCTTGGCCGCCGTGCTGCTGAAGCTCGGCACCTACGGCTTCGTGCGCATCGCCATCCCGATCCTTCCGGTCGGGGCCAAGTCGTGGGCGCCGGTCATCGGCCTGCTCGCAGTCATCGGCATCATCTACGGCGCCCTGGGCTGCCTCGCCCAGACCGACATGAAGCGCCTGATCGCCTTCTCGTCGGTCGCCCACATGGGTTACGTCATGCTCGGCATTGCCACGTTGACGCCCTTCGGCACCAACGCCGCCATCTTCGGCATGGTCGCCCACGGCCTCATCACCGGCATGCTCTTCTTCATCGCCGGCTCGGTGAAGGACCGGTTCCACACCCTCGAGATCAAGCGGCTCGGCGGTCTCCTGCTCCAGGCGCCGCGCATGGGTTGGCTGCTCGGCTTCAGCGTCATGGCCTCGCTCGGCCTGCCCGGTCTCGCCGGGTTCTGGGGCGAGTTCCCGGCCATCCTCTCGGCCTACCAGCCGGCCCAGGGCCTCAACGTCGAGCTGTTCCGCGTGTTCATGGTCGTTGCTGCCATCGGCACGGTGTTCGCCGCCGGCTACCTGCTCTGGCTGCTCCAGCGGGTGGCCTTCGGTACGCCCACCGAGGAGTTCGAAGGTGAGCACATCCACGACATGCACCTCACCGACTACCTCGCCTGGGTGCCGATGATCGTGCTGATCCTCGTGCTCGGCATCTTCCCCGGCCTCATCTTCAAGGTCACCAACCAGGCCGTCATCCACAGCCTCTCCGCCTTCACGCCCGGGGGCTGATCGTGATCGCCTCCCTGCTCGCCGCCGCGCCGGGCTTCGACCAACCAGCCTTCGACTGGCATGCGCTCGCGCCCGAGCTCGTCCTGGTCGGCACCATCGTGCTGTGCCTGCTGGTGGACGTGTTCACCACGGAGCAGAGCCGGTGGACGGCTTCGTCCATCGCCGGAATCGGCATGGTCGCCGCTTTGGTCCCGGTCCTCACCCTCGCGTACGACAACACCGATCGGGTGCTGTTCGGTGGGGCGTTCGTCGTCGACGACTTCTCGCTGGTGCTCAGCGGCTTGTTCCTGGTGGCCGGCTACCTGACCATCCTGCTGTCCACGAACTACATCGCCGAGGGTGACTACGCCGAGGGCGAGTACTACCTGATGATCCTGTCGGCGGTGTTCGGCATGGTCGTCATGGCCTCGGCCCGCGACCTCATCGGGATCTTCATCGCCCTGGAGATGCTGTCGATTCCGGCCTACCTGGTGGCGGGCTGGCGCAAGCGCACGCTCACCGGCAACGAGGCCGGCATGAAGTACTACCTGATGGGCGTGTTCGCCTCGGCGGTGATGCTCTACGGCATGTCCCTCATCTTCGGCGGCACCGGCTCGACGATCCTCACCGAGATCGGCTCGCAGGTGAACGCCAACTTCATGGACGAGCCCATTGCCGTGTTGGGCATCATCTTCGTGCTCATCGGGTTCGCCTTCAAGGTGTCTGCGGTGCCGTTCCAGAACTGGGCACCGGACACCTACGAGGGGGCGCCCACCCCCGTGACCGCCTTCTTGTCGGTCGCCTCCAAGACTGCCGGCTTCGTGGCGATCCTCTCGCTCATCTACGTCGGCTTCGCCGGGCAGTCGGACATCATCCGGCCGTTCATGTTCATCCTCGCCACCTTGACGATGACCGTCGGCAACGTGATCGCCCTGCGCCAGACCAACGTGGTGCGCCTGTTCGCCTACTCGTCGGTGGCGCAGGCCGGGTTCATCCTGGCCCCGCTGTCCGTCTTCGGCATCAGCGCCCGCTCGTCGCACGACGTCCTCATCGCGGTGATCACCTACGTCATCATCTACACGGTCGTGAACCTCGGCGCCTTCGCCGTGATCATCGCCGTCAGCCGCCGCACCGGCACCGGAGAAATCGCCTCTTGGGGCGGCCTCTGGACCTACGCTCCGCAGCTCGCCATCTCCATGGCCGCATTCCTCTTCGCCCTCGCCGGCATCCCGATCGCCGCAGGCTGGTTCGCCAAGTTCCAGGCCTTCACCGCCGTCGTCTCCGGAGATTCCGGCCTCGGCTATACCATGGGCGTGGTCATGGCCGTGAACTCGGTGATCGCGCTCGGGTACTACCTGTCGCTCGTCCGGGTCATGTTCATGGATGACGTCCCCGACGGCGACGTCACCCCGATCCGGGTCCCCGTCACGCTCGGCGTGGTCGTCGGCGCTGCGCTGGTCTTCACCCTCGCGGTGGGCATCTTCCCCGGCCTCGTGAGCGACCTGGCTGAGGGCGCCACGCTCGCCTTCGCCCCCGGCAGCTGACCTCGGCCCGTGGGTGAGCTCCAGCAGCTCCTTGCGGCCCACATCGCCCGAAACGGCCCGATCGGGTTCGACGAGTACCAGGCCCAGGCGCTCTACGCGCCGGGTCTCGGCTTCTACGCCTCTGGGCGAGGAGCGGGCCGTCGGCGGGACTTCCTGACCAGCCCCGAAGTCGGCCCCCTGTTCGGGGCGATCATCGCCCGGGCGCTCGATGGCTGGTGGGAAGAGCTGGGCCGGCCGTCGCCGTTCCACGTGGTCGAGGCGGGAGCTGGCCCGGGGACGCTCGCCCGGACCATCCTCGCTGCCCGTCCGGCGTGCGCCGATGCGCTGGACCTGGTTCTGGTCGAGGTGGGGGAGTCCCAGTGGGCGACCCACCCCGCCGGCACCACCAGCCGGGCGGACCTTCCTGTGACCGGCGAATTGGGAGACGGACCGGTGATCGTGCTCGCCAACGAGCTCCTCGACAACCTGCCGGTGGCGCTGGCCGAGCGGACGGGCGGCACCTGGGCCGAGGTCGTGGTGGCCGCAGAGGACGGCGACGACGGACTGGTTTTCGCCCACCGGCCGCTGACCGAGGTGAAGCGCCAATGGTGCGATCGCCACGCCCCGCACGCCAGGGACGGTGCCCGCATTCCGGTCCAGGCTGAAGCCGCAACGTGGCTCGGGGAGGCCCTCGCGCTCGTGGCCCCGCATGGCGGCCGGGTGGTCGCCATCGACTACGCCCGAACCACCAGCGAACTCGCCGCCCTCCCGATGGGGGCGTGGTTGCGGACCTATGCCGCCCACGGGCGCGCCGGAGATCCCCTCGACGAGCCCGGTTCGTGTGACATCACCTGCGACGTGGCCATCGATCAGCTCGCGGCCGTGGCGGCGCCTACCTCGGTATGGACCCAGACCGACTTCCTCCACGCCCACGGCCTCGACGACTTCGTCGACGAGGGCCGGGGGATCTGGGCGGACCAGGGCCTTGCCGGTGGGCTCGAGGCGATCGCCGCTCAGAGCCGCATCCGCGAGGCGGAGGCGCTCACCGATCCCGCCGGGCTCGGCGGCTTCACCGTCCTCGGGTGGGTCCCCTGATCACCCCGGCATGACCCGTGTGGGGCCGATACGGTCGCCTCCGTGATCACCCCCCGCCGCACCCGGCTCTCCCTCCTGTTCGTCGCCGCTCTCCTGGTGGGCTGCAGTTCCAGCTCCGGTGGCTCCGACGGGCGCAAGGACACCAAGGACACCAAGGCCACCAGCACGACGGCCGCTGCGCCGGCTGCGGACCAGGCCTACGAGGAACTCGGGCCCGATGAAGTCGGCAGCCGCACCATCGCCCTCGACGACGGCCGCCGGGTCGTCATCTGGTACCCGGCGGCCGCGTCGGCGGCGGACACGCCCACCGAGACGTTTGACATCGCCAGCCTGCTGTCGCCCGAACTCCAGGCCAAGATCGCCGCCGACCTCCGGCCCCAGTACGAGATCAAGGCCCACATCGGTGCCGACCCCGCCACGGACGGGCCCTACCCGGTGGTGCTGTTCAGCCACGGCTACGCCGGCTTCCCCGAGCAGTCCGCGGATCTCGTCACGCACCTCGCCTCGTGGGGCTTCGTGGTCATCGCCCCTGACCACGTCGAACGGAGCCTGAGCGGGCTCCTCGGCGTCGCAGCCAAGGGCGTTGCCCCGCGCGAGGACCCCGAGGTGCTGTCCGCCTCCCTCGACGCCACCATCGCCGACGCCCAGGCCGTTGCGTCCCCATTGCACGACCTGCTGGACCTTGACAAGGTGGCCGTCGCCGGCCACTCGGCGGGCGCATCGGCGGCCTACCTCACGGCCTCTGCGGAGGACCGGGTCAGGGCGTTCATCTCGTACTCCGTGGGCACCGGTCGACCCGACGAGGACGGCAAGGTCGCCGAGCGCCCCGTGCCCAAGGTGCCGGGCATGGTCATGCTCGGCACCTTGGACGGCATCATCGAGCCGTCGGCCAGCCGGGCCGTTTACGAGGGCATGGAGCCGCCGAAGTACCTGGTGGAGATCGCCGACGCCGGCCACCTCGCCTTCTCGGACATCTGCCTCATCGGCAAGGACCAGGGTGGCTTGGTCCAGCTGACCAAGGAGGCCGGGCTGGATCTGGGCGACCAGTTGCTTCGCCTGGCCAGCGACGGCTGCGAGCCCGACAAGCTCGACCCGACCAAGGCGTTCCCAGCCATCGACCACTTCAGCGTGGCGTTCCTGCGCTACGAGCTGGGCATCGACCCCGAGCCCGTCGGCCTCGACGAGGCGACGGCCGCCTCGTTCAAGACCGCCGACGTCACCCTCACCAGCGACCCCGGCTGAGTCAGCGAGGGGGGAGGCCGGCCACCGGGGGGAGGACCGACCAGGGGAAGTTGATCCACGCGTCGGTCTGCTTCCAGCTGTAGTCCGGGACGATGACCGAATGGCTCTTGTGGTACAGCACCGCGGTGCGAGCCTCGTCGACGTGCTGGGCGAGGACCTCGCGCACGAGGCGAAGGGTGTGGCCGGTGTCGGCGACGTCGTCGACCACGAGGACCTTGAGCCCGGTGACGTCCACCAGCTGGAGGCTCGGCGGGAGTACGACGGGGACGTCGAGGCGCTCGTCGACCCCCGTGTAGAACTCGACGTTGATCGTCCCGCAGTTCTTCACGCCCAAGGCGTACGACACGGCTCCGGCGACGGTCAATCCGCCGCGTGCGACGGCCACCACGATGTCGGGGCGCCACCCGTCGGCCGCGACGGCTTCGGCCAGCGCCCGCGTGGCGGACCCGAACAGGTCCCAGGTGAGCTCCTCGCGATCTTCGGCATCGGTCGCGTCGGTGGGGTTCACGCTCGTCATGCAGGCAGCTTCGCGCGCGAGCAGCTGTCCCGATTCCACGCACTCCGGCGAGCCTCGGAACGGCCGTCGCTAGGGTGGCCGATGCACTGCGGCCGACCGCCGCACCGGTTCAGGGGAACGGAGCACCACCATGAGCGACGCCACAGATCCCACGGGCGCCACCATCGAGGACTACCTGCTCGAGGAGCGCACCTTCCCGCCCGCGGAGGCGTTCAAGGAGCAGGCGCTGGTGGCGTCGAACCACCTCCACGAGGAGGCCGACCGCGACTACCAGGGCTTCTGGGCCCGCCAGGCCGCGGAGCTGGTCGACTGGCAGCAGGAGTGGGACACGATCTGCGATTGGCAGCTCCCGTACGCGAAGTGGTTCGTGGGCGGGAAGCTCAACGTGAGCGAGAACTGCCTGGATCGCCACGTCCGCGCCGGGCTCGGCGGTCGCACGGCGTTCCACTGGGAGGGCGAGCCGGGGGACACCCGGACCATCTCCTACGCCGATCTGCTGGCCGAAGTCGAGCGGTTCGCGAACGCGCTCAAGGGGCTGGGCGTCGCCAAGGGCGACCGCGTCGCCATCTACCTGCCGATGATTCCCGAGGCCGTGGTGGCGATGTTGGCCTGCACCCGGGTCGGCGCCGCCCACTCGGTCGTGTTCGGCGGCTTCTCGGCCGACTCGCTCGCCGACCGCATCAACGACGCCGAGTGCAAGGTCCTCATCACGGCCGACGGCGGGTGGCGTCGCGGCAAGTCAGGCCTGCTCAAGCCGACCGCAGACCTCGCCGTGTCCCGGACGCCCAGCATCGAGCACGTCGTCGTGGTCGATCGTGTCGCGTCCTCGGGTGGCGACGCGCCCATCGACTGGATGGACGGCCGGGACCACTGGTACCACGACCTCATGGAAGCGGCGGACCCGTCGTGCCCGCCTGAGCCGATGGACAGCGAGGACCTGCTCTTCTTGCTCTACACGTCGGGCACCACGGGCAAGCCCAAGGGCATCATGCACACGACCGGCGGCTACCTCACGCAGACGACCTTCACCCACAAGTACGTCTTCGACCTCCACCCGGAGACCGACGTCTACTGGTGCACGGCCGATGTCGGCTGGGTCACCGGGCACAGCTACATCGTCTACGGGCCCCTCTCCAACGGCGCCACGTCGGTCATGTACGAGGGCACGCCGGACACGCCGGGCAAGGACCGGTTCTGGGACCTGGTCGAGAAGTACCACGTCTCGATCCTCTACACCGCGCCGACCGCGATCCGGACGTTCATGAAGTGGGGTCGCCAGGAGCCCGAGAAGCACGACCTCTCATCGCTGCGGGTCCTCGGATCGGTGGGTGAGCCCATCAACCCGGAGGCCTGGATCTGGTACCACCAGGTGATCGGCGGCGAGCGCTGCCCGATCGTCGACACGTGGTGGCAGACCGAAACCGGGGCCATCATGATCTCGCCGCTGCCCGGCGCGACGACCACCAAGCCGGGTTCCGCCACCTTCCCCCTCCCAGGGATCGCCGCGGAACTGGTCGACGACGCGGGCCACGTGGTCGAGCGCGGCGGCGGTTACCTCACCCTGACCCAGCCGTGGCCGTCGATGCTGCGGGGCATCTGGGGCGATCCCGAGCGCTACCGCGACACCTACTGGAGCACCTACGAGGGCCGGTACTTCGCCGGCGACGGCGCCAAGATCGACGACGACGGCTACCTGTGGGTGCTCGGTCGCGTCGACGACGTGATGAACGTGTCGGGGCACCGCATCTCGACGACCGAGGTCGAATCCGCGCTGGTCGATAACGACATGGTGGCCGAGGCGGCGGTGGTCGGCGCCAAGGACGACACCACCGGACAGGCGATCGTGGCATTCGTGACCCTCAAGGGCCGCGTCACCGCCAGCCCCGAGATCGGCGAGGAGCTCCGCCAGCACGTCGCCACCAAGATCGGTGCGATCAGCCGACCCAAGCTGGTGATCTTCACCGACGACCTGCCCAAGACCCGGTCGGGCAAGATCATGCGCCGGCTGCTGCGCGACGTGGCCGATGGCCGCGAGCTGGGTGACACCACGACGTTGGCGGATCCGGCGGTGGTGGAAGAGATCCGATCCCGTGCGGCCACCAACACCAAAGACGACTGAACCACGCCGCGGAGACGTCGGCGGGGCGGTATCGCGCGGGTCGCACGGTTGTCTTAGCTGGGCTTTCGGGGCCCCTGCGTAGGGTGCGGGCACCGAGCCACCCCGGCCCTGTCAGCCCTGGATCAGCCATGAAGAACAACCTGAAAACCGCAGCCATCCTCGCCGGGATCGGCGGACTCATGATCATCGTGGGCGGCGCCATCGGCGGGACGGGCGGCGCTGCGATCGGCATGGCGATCGGCTTCGTCTTCGTCGGTGGGTCCTACTGGTTCAGCGACAAGCTCGCCATCAAGTCGGCCGGGGCCGTCGAGGTGACCGCCGAGCAGATGCCCCGCTACCACGCCATCGTCGCCGACCTCGCCCAGCGCGCCGAGATGCCCATGCCGCGCCTCTACGTCGCACCGGACCGCCAGCCCAACGCCTTTGCCACCGGCCGCAACCCCGAGCACGCCGCAGTCTGCGTCAACCAGGGGATCCTCGACGTCCTCACCTGGGAGGAGCTCCAAGGCGTCCTCGCCCACGAGATCAGCCACGTGCGCAACCGCGACATCTTGATCAGCTCCGTCGCCGCTGCGGTCGCCATGGGCATCACGTTCCTCGCCCGCATGGCGATGTGGGGGGCGATGTTCGGCGGTGGCGGTGGCCGGAACCGCAACGACGGCATCCTCGGGACGCTCGCCCTCGCCATCCTCGCCCCGATCGCGGCGATGTTCCTGCAGACGGCCCTCAGCCGCAGCCGGGAATACGAGGCGGATCGTCGTGGTGCGAAGCTCCTGGGCACCGGGGAGCCGTTGGCCCGGGCGCTCGAGAAGCTCGACCGGGGCACCAAGCTCATCCCGAGCAACGTGAACCCGGTGCAGGCGGGCGCCTACATCGCCAACCCGCTCGCCGGCCAGAAGTCGTCGTTCTCGGCCCGCTTCGCGTCGACCCACCCTCCGATGGAGGATCGCATCGCCCGGCTTCGCTCGGGCGAGTGGCAGCGCTAGCGCGCGCCGATCCCCCCGACTTGGGCCGCCGGCATCCCGCCGCCGAGTGACCCATCAGGCAGCGTCCCGCTCTCCCACCCGAGCGGGGCGCTGTCGCGCCCCGTTGCTCAGGGGTGGAGGACCAGCGCCGAGTGCACCCGCTCGAGCAGCGTGTGCTCGGTGAAGGGCTTCTGCACGAGGTCGAGCCCCGGTGTGGCGCTGACCGGTGAGCCGGCGGTGCCCTGGCTGAAGCCGGACATGAACAACAGCCCGACGTCGGGCTGGAGCCGCTGCACCTCGTCGGCGACCTGGCGTCCGGACATCGCGGGCATGACGACGTCGGTGAGTAGGAGATCGATGGCGGTGGACTGGGCGATGGCCACCGCGTCGGGCCCGAACGGAGCCTCCAGGACGGTGTAGCCGTTGCCCCGCAGCATCCGAGCGGTGCTCTTCATGAGCGCTGGCTCGTCTTCCACCAACAACACGACCTGTCCCGTGCCCCGGGGAGATCGCAGGGGTGGCGCCTCGGCGGCCGCGTCGAGCGGACGGTCGACGGTGGGGAACCGAATGCGGAACACCGTCCCGGACTCGGGCTCGGAAGAGACCTCGATGAACCCGCCAGCCTCCGACACGATGCCGTAGGCCGTGGCCAATCCCAGGCCGGTGCCCTGACCCTGCGCCTTGGTGGTGAAGAAGGGCTCGAAGATGCGAGAGGCGACCTCCTCGGTCATCCCGTGCCCCGAGTCCGCCACCGCCAGTTCCACGAACGAGCCCGGTTCCACACCGGGGCGGGAACTGCAGAACTCCGCATCGAGCTCCGCCTCGCTCGTGCTCACGGTGAGCTGTCCGCCATCGGGCATGGCGTCGCGTGCGTTCACCACGAGGTTCAGCACGACCTGTTCGATCTGGCCGGGATCGGCCTGGATGGGTCCTAGATCGCCTCCCGAGAGGACCTTCATCTCGATGTGTTCGCCGATGCTTCGCGCCAGGAGGGCCTGCATGCCGTCGATGACCGTGTCGAGGCTGATGACCTGGGGTCGAACCGCCTCGCGCCGCCCGAAGATGAGCAACTGCTTGGTGAGGGCAGCGGCGCGTTCGGCGGCCGACTGGATCTCGGCCACGTCCTCCTCGAGCTCTTCGTCCCCACGGATCCGCTCGGCGACGAACGCGGTGTAGTTCATGACGACGCTGAGCAGGTTGTTGAAGTCGTGTGCGACGCCTCCCGCGAGCTGGCCCAACCCTTCGAGTCGTTGGGACTGGTGGAGCCGATGCTCGAGATCGCGCCGCTCCGCGCTCAGCCGCTCCTGGTCGGTGAGGTCGCGGACGAACGCACTGAAGTGGGCGGGACCGTCGACCGCCACCCGGCTGATGGCGAGTTCGATGGGGAACTCGGTGCCGTCTCGGCGCATCGCCGTCTGGTGCACGCGACGGCCGAGGATCGGACCCTCGCCCGTGGCCAGGTAGTGCGCCAAGCCGTCCCGGTGGGCCGGGCGGAGTGCCGGGGGGATGAGGAGGTCGGCCATGGGCTGGCCTACCACCTCTCGGCGGGAGTAGCCGAAGAGCCGCTCGGCGCTGGGGCTGAACTCCGCGATCCGCCCGTGGTCGTCCATTGTGACGATGCAGTCGAGCGATGCCTCGATGATGGCGGCGTTGAGGGCGTTGCTGGCCAGCAGGGCGTCCTGCGCCTTCTTGGTCACGGTGATGTCGCGCGCTGCGGAGCTGGCCCCGACGATGGTCCCGGACCGGTCGCGCACGGGCGAGACCGACAAGGACACGTGGATGGTGTGTCCGTCCTTGTGCAGCCGGCGGGTCTCGAACGGGGGGATCGTCTCCCCATCACCGATGCGAGCAAGGACCCTCATCAGGTCTGGGGACAGCTCGGGAGGCACCAGCGTCTCGAGGCTGCGGCCGATCATCTCCTGGGCCGAGTAGCCGTAGGTCCGCTCCGCTCCGGCGTTCCAGCTGGTGATGATGCCCTCGAGCGTCGTTGCCAAGATCGGGTCGATCGACGACGCAACGATGGCGGCCTGACGGCGCTCGGATCCGTCGCGGACGCCGACGAGCAGGCGGCGGTCGCCTTCGTTCTCGAGGGTGGAGAGCGTGACCTCGGCAGAGAACTGGGTGCCGTCACGCCGGTGGCCGATGACGATGGGGGTGATGGACTCGGCGGTGCCGATGGGGACCGAGCCCGGCGTGAGTGCCCAGCCGACCGATCCGGGAACGCCCACGTCGAAGAGCACCTCGCCCAGTTCCATGCCCATGAGGCCGTCGAGATCGTCGGCGAAGAGCTCCAACGCGGCTGCGTTCGCCAAGACGATCCGCAGCGACTCGTCGACGGCCAACACGGCGTCGGGCCCTGCATCGAGCAGCGCCCGAAAGCGCGCCTCGGCCCGCTCGCGATCGGTGAGGTCGCGGGCCACCGAGGCCGCTCCGGTGATGGTGCCGGACGAATCCCAGACGGGGGCGGCCCGGATGGACACCGGCACCGTGGTCCCGTCGCGTCGGAGCCGTCTGGTCTCGAACGACTCGATGGTGCCGCCGAAGCCGATCGCTTCGAGGCCGGCATCGATCTCCCCGCGGAGGTCCGGGGGCACCAGCATGCGGACGTCCTTGCCCAGCACCTCAGCAGCCGAGTAGCCGTACAGGCGCTCGGCACCAGGGTTCCAGCTGGTGATGGCGCCCTCGAGGTCCGTGGCCACGATGGCGTCGGTCGAGGTCTGCACGGCGCTGGCGAGCCGGCGCTGGGCCGCCTCGGCGTCTTTGCGCGCCGTGATGTCGATCATGGTCGACATCCACTGCGAGGGAGCGCCGTCGTCTCCGACCACCAGGTTCGTCGAGATGTCGCCCCAGACCGTCGTGCCGTCGGGTCGGAGGAAGCGGCGATCTCTGCGGAACTCCCGGATGGAGCCACTGGCGAGCCCCGACAGGGTCGCCGCTGACGCCTGCCGGTCATCGGGGTGGACGAACACCAGCGCAGGCTGTCCGATGATCTTGTCGCGCTCGATCCCAAGGAGGTCGAGCGCCGCCTGGTTGATGTGGGTGACGCGGCCGTCGAGATCACCCAGTGCCATGGCGATGGGAACTGCATCGATCAGTGACCGTGGTCCCATCGGGGGTCGATCGTCCTCGTCAGGCTTCAAGGAAGCGATCCCTCCGCTCGTCGCAGCCGTCGGATGCTACGGATCATGGTAGGGGATCCCCACAAGCGGTGAGGTGGGAACCTCTCCTGGTGGCGAGCCCCGCATCGAAGAAGGCCCCGCCCTACCGGGCGGGGCCTTCGTTCGATGGTGGGCCGAGTTGGATTTGAACCAACGTAGGCATAAGCCGACGGGTTTACAGCCCGTTCCCTTTGGCCACTCGGGCACCGACCCAGGACGGATGATCGTAGCGCCAGGACCCAGGTGGTCGGCAAGCGGAACCACCTCGGCCGACCGCAGTATCCTGCGCCCATGCCCAGCTTCGATGTGGTGTCCGAGGTCGACATGCAAGAGGTCCGCAACGCAGTGGACCAGGCGAGCCGAGAGCTCGCCAACCGCTACGACTTCAAGGGCACCAACTCCTCCATCGAGCTCGTCGACGACGCCATCAAGATGGCCACGGCGTCCGAGGACCGGCTCAACGCCCTGAAGGTCATGCTCGAGGAGAAGCTGGTCAAGCGCCAGGTCTCGCTCAAGTCGATCGACTACGGCAAGGTCGAGGAGGCCAGCGGGGCCACGGTTCGTCAGAACGCCGCCATCGTCGCCGGGATCTCGTCGGACAAGGCCCGCGAGCTGAACAAGTTCATCAAGGGCCTCGGCCTGAAGGGCATCCAGTCCTCCACCCAGGGCGACCAGCTGCGGGTCACGGGCAAGAAGCGCGACGACCTCCAGGGCGTCATCTCCGCCCTCAAGGAGGCCGACCTCGGCATCCCGTTGCAGTTCAACAACTTCCGGGATTGAGCGGCGGGCGCCCGGGCCCGTTCAGTCAGGGTGGATGATGACGAGCTGGTGCGCGGCCCGCGACGCCGCGAGGTAGATCTGCGGCGCGTCCATCCCGGTGGTGTCCACGACCACGGCGTCGTACTCCACCCCCTTGTGGCCCCAGGTGTCCTCGGCGGTGATCAGGGCCACGTTGGCCCATGCTCGAGCCAGTCCCTCGCGTCGAGCCTCGGCCGTGGTGCGATCGCCCGGGACCTCGGCCACCTCGACGCCGGTCGGCCGGATCCCGAGCAGCTCGACCGCATCGATCCCGTGGGCGGCGGCGTGGTCGTTGAGCCACTCGGCGATCTCCGCGGACATCCGGTAGGCGGTCGCCATCTCGGCCGGCTCGACCTCGAGAAGCGCTGCGGCGGCCCGCAGGCCGAGGCCGTTGGCGGTGGAGCGCTGCGCGTCGTCGCCCACCAGCGTGAGCCCTGCCGACCGGCGTTGGACCGCCCGGAGCTGGAGCAGCGAGAGGTCCTGCGCCTCGTCGACGATCACGTGGCCGTACGTGGCCGGCACGCCCTCGACGCGAGCCCGCACCTCGTCGAGGAGGGCGCCGTCGACGGGGTCCCGGAGCCACTCGTCGATCAGCTCCGGGTCCATGCCGAGGTCGGTCAGGACTGGGCGGGACCGCAACCGGCGCATGGCCCCATCGGTGCTCAGCGGCGGCCACACCTCGGCGGCGGCCTTGCTCACGTCGCCGTCCTTGAGCCCGTGGATGTTGGCCAGGCGGGCGACGAACGCCTTGCGGCGGTCGCGCCACGGGATCGCCCGGGTGCTGATGCGCGCCATCAGCTCCGTCACCTCATCGACCCGGATCCGGGTGAGCCCGACGCGGATCTCGCCGGGGTGCAGCAACCCGGCTTCGAACCGCCCGAGGACATCGAGCCACCGCGGATCGCTACCGGCCGCGGTCGAACGGCCGAGGAGGCGCTCGAAGGTGGTCTGGACGATCCGGGCCTCACCCAAGGTGGGGAGCACGGCGGAGACGAACCGGAGGAACCGGTCGCTCGGTCCCACCACGAGGATCCGCCCGGCGGTCAGCCGCCGGTCGTTGTAGACGAGCCAGGCGGCGCGGTGGAGGCCGACCACCGTCTTACCGGTCCCCGGCCCACCCCGGAGCACGAGGCGGGCGGTGGGATCGAGCCGGACGAGCGCGTCCTGCTCCGACTGGAGCGTGGCGACCGCGGCGCGCATCTCCGTCCCGCGGCTGCGCGACAGCTCGCCGAGGAGGGGCGACGAGCCGCTGATCTCGCCGTTCGTGAAGTCCTCGATGAACAGGTCGGTGATGGACCCGACGTAGGTGACCCGACGGTCGAGGCCCATGGGTTCGTCGAGGCGCGCCTGGTAGAAGCCGCCCGCGAACGGTGCCCGCCAGTCGATGACCAGCTGGTTGCCTCCCTGGTCGATCCCGTAGAGGCCCACGCGCCAGGGTTGATCATCGTCGATGCGGCCGAAGACCACGAGCTCCTGCTGCAGCTTCTCCACCGCGCCGCGCACCACCGCGTCGATGTACTCGTCGGCGAGGGCATCGGCACCGCCCCCCGAGATGCTGGCGAGCGACGTGAGCTTCGCCTGCACCGCAGAACGGGCGCGCTCGAGCGCAGCGCGCTCGCCGTCGAGGTCGACGGAGGTGCTCGAAGCGTCACCAGCCATGCGCATGCGTCCCAGAAGCCGTCCCGACAGGGCTGGCGACGCTACCCCGCTGCAAGGTGCAGGGGAAGGGGGTTTCTGGCGATCGTTAGACCGCGAGGTCGTTGGCCGCGGGAGGTCGCGCCACCCGGTGGGTGGAGATGGAGGGCTCGACGAGGGCGACTTCGCCGGTCAGGGCCTCGAGGCGGGCCCAGGTGGCGACCTCCTCCTGGTCCGTGAGCAAGATGACCTGGGGGGTGCCGGCGGTGCGGGCGAGCAGCTCCATCAGGGTCAGCTTGGTGGAGGGTGCCGCTTCGGTGAAGGGGTCGTCGAGGATGAGCGGCATGCTCTCGCCGCCCGAGCCGATGGTCCGGAGGCGACCGAGGTGCGTGATCAGGGACTGGGCCAACGCCGTGGTGTCGTCGTCGAGCGCCGGTGCGGTGGAGGAGAGCTGGCCCAGGGTGGCGAGTTCGCGCCGGAGGCGGGCGGCCGTCTCGATCTCCTCGTGGTGGGACAGGGCCCACTCGACGCTCACGTCGCCGGCGAGGCGCGTCCAGCGGGTGGCGGCAGCTCGGTGGTCTTCGGCGACGGCCAGCCGGCGGCGGCGGGCCTCGGTGTCCTCCATCATGTCGTTCACGCGGCCGACGACGTACCCGAGGTACGAGTCGGCGCCGGCATCGGCCAGCGCGCTCTGCTCCATTCGCTGGACGGCCTCGACGCGGGCCCGGAACATGAAGGCCAGCAGGATCGTCACCACGCCGATCGCCAGGATGGGGACCGCGAGTCCGGGCCGGATCAGGGCGACGGGGAGGGCGGCGATGAGCGAGGCCGCGCACACCATCGACGCGTCCCGTCGGAGCCGGCGGTGCTGGTCGAGCGCCTCTTCGAGGCCGTGGTGGTGGCGCTCGATGCGGGCCACGAGCTCGGCGTCTTCGCTGCTGGACACCTTGTCCTCGCCGAGGGCCGTCAGCTCGTCCTCGGTGATCCGGACCCGAGCTGCGGTGGACCACAGCTCGGTCTGGTCGATCTCGCTCAGGCGCTTCACGATGTCGTCGCGCTCGGCGTCGCGCGACATGCCGGTCCGGTCGAGGTGGAGGGTGTCGTTGGCGCGCCGGGCGTCGAGGCCGAACCGGCCGAGCACGTCGAGACGGCCGTCGGCGCCCCGGAACTCCTCGCTGACGTCGGTGCCGCTCGTCAGGTCGATGACCCGGTGTCCACCGGTCGCCGGGCGCAGGATCGCGAGCCGTCGTCCTCGGTCATCGGTCAGCTCGAGGTTGACGCCTGTCCGGGTGCTGCCCAGGCCGCCGATCAGCTCCGCGACCAGACCCTTGCGTGCTCCCGCGGCGACCCCGGCGACGACGGTGAGCCGAGGGTGGAAGCTGAGCGAGAAGGTCGTCGGGCCCTCCTCGATGACCAGTCGGGTGTACTGCACCGCGGACCATCGGCGGCTGAACAGCGTTGTTGAGCAGTTTCTGGGCCGAACGGCCCAGATTCGGCGCCTGGTGCGCAGACGGTTTCGTTCGGCCGATCTGGCTTTCGTCGGGCCGGGGGCCCCTGACTATGCTGACCCACCGGTCCGAACCGCCTCGGTGGCGCGGCCCGTGCCTCCTTAGCTCAGTCGGCAGAGCGCTTCCATGGTAAGGAAGAGGTCGTGGGTTCGATTCCCACAGGAGGCTCGCAAGCCAGCATCCTGGCGGCGTAGCTCAGTTGGTCAGAGCACTCGGCTCATAATCGAGTTGTCCCCGGTTCGAACCCGGGCGCCGCTACCAAACCGCCAGCGCCACCACGGTGCCGGTGAGGTGTCAGTCCAAGCAATCCGTCAGGCAAGGGAGTCATGTCATGGGGAAAGAGAAGTTCGAGCGGAATAAGCCGCACCTGAACATCGGCACGATGGGTCACATCGACCATGGCAAGACGACGCTGACTGCGGCGATCACGAAGACGTTGCATGATGATGATCCGACGACG